>CACPBQ010000016.1 GCA_902632125.1 Paracoccaceae bacterium
AAAATAGATTATTCGAAACTTAGAACGTATCTCCTCGTTCAAAATATCCAATCTGTGCTCCTCATTGTCCGCTGGTCCCCAGCCGCCGTGCAAGATCAGCATCGGTGCGCCAACTGGGTTACCGAGTTCGACGGTATAAAGCGAGAGACCAGCTTTTACTTCGACCATTGATGTTTGTGAGATAGGAGCGATCTGAGACATCTTACTGGTTTTCCTAAGCAATTTTCAACAAGGCACTATAGCGTTACCACGAAGCTTGCATCCTACAAAATAAAACAGCCAAAATATTTTATTTTAAGGTCTTATTGAGGGGTCATATTTTCTTTTATTTATTAACCTTTTGTTTTTAAAATATTAAAAAAAGCGATGGCGGAGACGAAGGGATTCGAACCCTCGAGACGATTCCTCGCCTACTCCCTTAGCAGGGGAGCGCCTTCGACCACTCGGCCACGTCTCCGTCGACTGGTTTAACTATCTGTTTGGTTAAGGACAAGGTCTCAAATTGAAAAATACCACAGTTTTTAATTGTGATCTTTATTATGTATTGAATAAAAAATGCATCACGTCCCCATCTTGGACCATATAAGACTTGCCTTCGACACGCATCTTACCTGCCTCTTTGGCTCCGACCTCACCTTGACAGTCCACAAAATCATGAAAAGAAATTGTCTCGGCTCTAATAAAACCGCGTTCAAAATCTCCATGGATAACGCCAGCAGCCTGTGGCGCAAGTGTACCTTTTTTGACTGTCCATGCTCTCGCCTCTTTAGGCCCACAAGTAAAGTAAGTTTCCAATTGCAACAAACTATAGCCTGCTCGTATCAAACGATCCAAACCCGCCTCGGACAGTTCCATTTCATTGAGAAAAAGTTTCGCTTCATCGTCTTCAAGCTGACTTATTTCTTCCTCAATTTGAGCACTGATAATAACTGTTCCAGCGCCTTGTTCCACTGCCATTTTTCCCACTTGTTGAGAATACTTATTCCCTTGAGCGGCACTCTCTTCATCCACATTGCAAACAAAAAGAGTAGGCTTTGACGTTAGTAACTGAAGGTTTTTCCAAGCTACCTTATCGTCCGCAGAAATTTCGACTGATCGTGCAGGTTGTCCCTGCTCAAGAGCATCCATTGCCAATTTCAAGAGACGATCCTGCTCAATAGCTTCTTTATCTCCACCCCTAATTTTGCGGATGAGGCCTGATGCTCTCTTTTCAATACTTTCAATATCAGCCAGCATCAGCTCTGTTTCTATTGTTTCTGCGTCTGCAACTGGATTAATTCTATCGTCTACATGTGTAACATCTTTATCATCAAAGCATCTCAAAACGTGTGCAATAGCATCAACTTCTCGAATATTTGCCAAAAATTGATTGCCCAGTCCCTCCCCTTTCGACGCGCCTTTTACAAGACCGGCGATATCGACAAATGTCATTCTTGTTGGAATAATCTGGCTCGATTGAGCAATTTTTGCTAATGTATCCAACCGACCATCGGGCACCGCGACCTCGCCCACGTTTGGCTCAATTGTACAAAATGGGAAATTAGCTGCCTGAGCAGTAGCGGTTTTTGTCAATGCATTAAATAGAGTAGACTTACCAACATTTGGAAGTCCAACTATTCCCATCTTGAAACCCATAACAAAGCCTTAGTTTAATAATTCGGCCTGCTTCTAAGACTTGTTTTTTGTCAAAGCAAGCAAAATAGAAATATACCCATTCAAAACAAAATTGAGCAAACATAAGATTTAATTGCCGTTGGAGTGTAAGGATTGATTTCTTTGAGAATTTTAGGCAAGTGAATAATATTGAATTGGAGCACCAAGATGACAAGAATAGATCAGACGTTTAAAAAGCTAAAATCTGAGGGCAAAAAAGCATTTGTTTCATATATTATGGCCGGAGATCCTGATTTCGAAACATCTTTGGAATTGGTAATGGGTCTTCCAGCTGCTGGCGTCGATATAATAGAGTTAGGTTTGCCTTTCACCGACCCAATGGCGGATGGTCCAACAATCCAATTAGCAGGTGGCCGGTCGTTAGATAATGGAATGACCCTTGTTAAAACATTAGAAATGGCCAAACAGTTTCGAAAAAAGGACAATAATACGCCTATAGTTATAATGGGCTACTATAATCCTATCTACAGTTATGGCGTGGGGCAATTTTTAACTGATGCAAAATCTGTCGGGATAGATGGGCTTATAGTTGTAGATCTCCCTCCAGAAGAAGATGAAGAGCTCTGTATACCAGCGCAAGAAGCTGGCATAAATTTTATTAGGTTAGCAACACCAACTACAGATAACAATCGCTTACCGAAAGTTCTGCAAAATACTTCTGGGTTCGTCTATTACGTATCAATAACCGGCATAACTGGGGCTGCTGAAGCTCAGGCTTTGGATGTTGGTCCTGAAGTCGCGAGAATACAACAAAATAGTGGCTTGCCAGTCGTTGTTGGGTTTGGAATAAACACACCGGATAAAGCAAAAGCAATTGCCGAAGTTGCTGACGGCGCTGTCGTTGGATCTGCAATTGTATCAGAATTAGCTAAAGGCAAACCGGTAGTTGACGTTTTGGCCTTCGTCAAAACATTAGCAGATGGTGCGCATTCGGCTTAACTTTTAGGAAGAGTAGAAATAATGGCCACGATTACAAATTTAGAAGACTTAAAAAAAATTTATAAACGTCGTGTTCCTAAAATGTTTTATGATTATGCAGAAAGTGGAAGTTGGACAGAGCAAACTTTTCGAGACAACGTCAATGATTTTGAAAAGTTGAGATTTCGGCAGCGCGTTGCCGTCGACATGACCGGAAGGAGTACCGCATCAAAAATGATCGGTGAAAACGTTTCAATTCCTGTCGCATTGGCCCCTGTTGGATTAACTGGAATGCAATATGCGGACGGAGAGATCCTGGCTGCAAAAGCTGCTGAGAAGTTTGGAGTTCCCTTTACTCTTTCTACGATGTCCGTTTGTTCAATTGAGGACGTAGCTGAAAATACCACTAAGCCCTTTTGGCTTCAATTATATATGATGAAGGATACAGACTATATCTCAAGGCTAATACAAAGAGCCAAAAATGCCCAAGTATCTGCGCTTGTTATAACTTTAGATCTGCAAATTCTCGGGCAACGACATAAAGATCTGAAGAATGGCTTATCAACACCTCCAAAAATGACATTCAAAACCATGGCCAATCTTGCAACAAAATGGAGTTGGGGATTGGGCATGCTTGGTACAAAAAGGCGATTTTTTGGTAATATTGTCGGCCATGCGACGAATGTCACAGACACCACTAGTTTATCTTCTTGGACTGCAGAACAGTTTGATCCAAGTTTAGACTGGGACAAAGTGAAGAAAATTAAAGAAGAATGGGGCGGTAAAGTTATTTTAAAAGGGATCTTAGATTCTGAAGATGCTAAAATGGCTTTGAATGTTGGTGCAGACGCAATAATTGTATCTAATCATGGAGGCCGCCAACTAGATGGAGCCATTAGCTCAATCAAGGCACTCCCTTCAATCCTAGATGCTGTCGGAGATAAAATTGAAGTCCACATAGATGGCGGAATAAGAACAGGCCAAGATGTATTAAAATGTATGGCAATGGGAGCCAAGGGAACGTACATAGGGCGGGCTTATACCTATGGTTTAGGTGCTTTGGGAGAGAAAGGCGTCACGAAAACTTTAGAAATCCTTCAAAAAGAGATGGATATTACCATGGCATTGTGCGGAGAAAAGAATATTCTGAATGTAACCAAGAAAAATTTACTTATCCCCAAAGACTTTATACCCGAGTGGCTATAAATTCCTAAAAGTATTATCAAAAGATAACTAGAGCCTTTTCAATCTGAATTTTAAAGTTTATAGAGCCTCATTCACGCAGGGTTACAGCCTTGGAGGAGCCCTGCCTTTATAGAATTGGAGAACATGATGGCTGAAGAGATACCTAATCTTATAGCTGAAGAACGCACGGGGACAGGCAAGGGCGCCGCTCGTCAAGCAAGACGCCATGGGATGGTACCAGGCGTCGTATATGGCGGTGGGATAGACCCCTTACCCATACAAATCCCTTTCAATGACTTGTTGAAACGGTTAAAGGCTGGACGGTTCCTGTCCACACTCTTTAATCTGAAAGTAGAAGGCCACGATGACGTTCGCGTTATTTGCAGAGATGTCCAGCGCGACGTAGTCAAGGATTTACCGACCCATCTAGATCTAATGAGATTGAGAAGAGCATCAAAAGTCAATCTGTTTATCGCAGTTGATTTTATAAATGAAAATGAGGCTCCCGGTCTTAAGAAAGGTGGCGTTTTAACGGTTGTGAGACCAGAGATTGAACTAATCGTTACAGCAAGCGAAATCCCTGAGAATATTACAGTAGATTTAACTGGATTAGAAGTTGGCGATGTCATAACGATTTCAAGCGTTAATCTACCAGAAGGAGCAAAACCCACCATCGATAGGGACTTTGTGATCGCAAACGTCTCCGCGCCTTCAAGCCTTAAATCTTCAGAAGAGGCAGAAGGGGACACTGAAGCGCCGGAAGAAGAGACTGTTGAAACACCTGATGAAGAAACTCCTGACGAGTAGCTTGGCACTAATTAAATTCTAAAGGGCCTCGCTTTTTTGGGGCCTTTTATGTAAGTGAAACTTTAATTACAGAATTATATTAATCTTGCAGCCAGGTTGCTCTATAATAATTCTTAAATAAGAACTTAAAGAATTTGAAAGAAAAAATGCAACTTTTTGTTGGCCTTGGAAACCCTGGACAAGAGTACGATATGAACCGTCATAACATTGGGTTTATGGCTGTAGACGAAATAGCTAATGCCAATTTGTTCGGCCCTTGGCGTTCCAAATTCCAAGGCCAATTTTGTGAAGGGCGTCTTGGAAACCAGAAGGTTATAATTCTAAAACCATCAACTTTTATGAACCTTTCAGGACAATCAGTAGGCGAACTAGCCCGATTTTATAAGATCAATTCGCAGGATATAATTGTTTTTCACGATGAACTAGATTTAACTCCTGGAAAATGCCGTTTTAAGTTGAGCGGAGGGCACGCTGGCCATAATGGTTTAAAATCAATCCACAGTCACATTGGTGAAAACTACAAACGCATAAGACTGGGAATTGGACATCCCGGTCAAAAAGATCTGGTCTCAAAATATGTTTTAGAAAATTTCTCAAAAAAAGAGCAACAGTGGCTTGGAAAGCTTTTGAAAAAAATTGCTGTAGAAGCTAATCGCTTGGCCAACGACGACCCTGAAGATTTTATTAATCAAATTTCTCTTGGTTCCCAAAACAAAGATAAAAATAAAAAAGACAAACAAAGTAAGGATTTAAAAGTTGCAACTCTATCCGAAAAAACTAGTTTCCAGGCGGATGGAGGAGAAATGCAGAAATCTACTCTACAAAAATTGATGGATAAATTTAGTAGAAAGTAAACAAAATGTTTGTAAAGGATAATTCGATCAATGTGATCGGGGAAGAGCTAAAAACTTGCTCAGATAACCCTAAAACAGGTTTCTTCAGAGATGGCTGTTGTAATACCTGCGACGCTGATCAAGGAAGCCATACGGTCTGTGCGATTATGACCTCTGAATTTTTAGCTTTTTCAAAATATGTGGGAAATGATCTGTCAACGCCTCGGCCTGAATTCGAGTTTCCGGGTTTAAAAGCGGGAGACTCTTGGTGTCTTTGCGCTAGTAGGTTCCTCCAGGCTCACTATGAAGGATGTGCACCAAAAGTTAATCTGCACAGCACTCATCAAAAAGCTACTGAAGTCGTTCCTCTAGAAATTTTAGAGTTATATTCCGAAAACATTTAACTATGATAATGCAAAGCTAATAAATCTCTATCAAATAGTCCCTAAGTATTATTTATATATTGATATCAATTTATTTATGGCACTTTCGGGAGTATACTCTTCACTAATTCCCGAAATCCTCGAAGTTAGTTCAACAACACCATTCTTCAATCCACGTGGCCCAACGGTAATTCGCCAAGGAAGACCAATTAAATCCATGGTGGCAAACTTTCCTCCAGCCCTTTCGTTCCGATCATCGTAAAGAGGTTCTAAGCCAGCTTTCATTAAACTTTGATATATATTTTCACAAGCCGTATCTGCCTCTCGATCGCCTTGTTTTAGATTCACTAAACCGCAATGAAATGGCGTCACTCCCTCAGGCCAAATAATACCTTTTTCATCGTGATTAGCCTCAATAATGGCTCCAACTAACCTACTCACACCAATACCATGGCTGCCCATGTGAACAGGGGTATCTTTACCATCAGCATCAGTTACGGTGGCGCCCATGGCTTCAGAATATTTTGTACCAAAATAAAAAATTTGACCAACTTCTATACCACGAGCTTTACATCGCCTTTCCTGAGGAATTTTTTCGAATACAGCCGGTTCATGGGTTTCGTCTGTTCTAGCGTATAGTGAGGTAAATTCGTCTAATATTGACTGGCACGCTGCATGATCATAATAATCTATTGTACGATCTCCAAAGTTTAAATCAGTTACCTTGCTATCGTAAAAAACCTCAGATTCTCCAGTTTCAGCCAGTACTAAAAACTCATGAGTGTCCTCTCCGCCTATTGGTCCACTATCAGCTCGCATAGGTATGGCTTTTAATCCCATTCGTTCATAGGTTTTCAAATAACTGACTAGATGGCGGTTATACGAATGAAGTGCATCCTGTTTTGTCAAATCAAAATTATAACCATCTTTCATGTAGAACTCTCTACCCCGCATAACTCCAAACCTGGGACGAATTTCATCCCTAAACTTCCACTGAATTTGGTAAAGCGTTAAGGGTAAATCTTTATAACTTGTAATATGACTTCTAAAAATATCAGTAACTAATTCTTCAGCTGTAGGAGTAAACAGTAAGTCGCGCTGGTGACGATCTTTCATTCTGAGCATTTCTTGACCATAATCATCATACCGACCACTCTCTTTCCACAAGTCGGCAGATTGAAGAATAGGCATTTGGATTGCCTGATGACCAGCGCGTTGTTGCTCATCATGAACGATATTTTCTAGCTGCCGAAGGACTTTAAAACCTAGAGGAAGCCAAGAATAAATTCCAGCCGTGGCTTGTTTAATTAATCCAGCCCTTAGCATTAGCCTATGGCTTACAATTTGAGCCTCCGCTGGGTTTTCTTTCAAGACTGGAACAAAGTATCGAGATAGGCGCATGAGTTTTCCAAACTATTCACAAATTAATGAACATGTAGCGTCATGGTGAAAACTACACAAGCCTCAGATCACGTTTTCGTACTTGCATGCGTTGCGTTAGTAGCTCACATTAGCCTTATAGAACAAAGTCGGAGAGGATATGAGTTTTTCAGTTCGCCAGCAACTATTTTTTTGGGGAATGTTATTGGTAGTGAGCATTGTTCTGCTCTCTTTTTTTGGAAATATTTTACTTCCTTTTGTAGCAGGAACAGCCTTAGCTTATTTGCTTGATCCATTAGCAGACCGCCTTCAAAAGTTAGGATTTAATAGATTATGGGCGGTCATCTTCATATCATTTATTTTCGTTATAATTTTTGCTCCATTAGCTGTATTTATATTTGCAAACCTGGTTGACCAACTAACAAAACTGATATCCGCGGCACCCACAATCTCAGAAAAACTAAACAAAGCCCTAAATGGAACATTACCTTCAAAACTGATCGAGACTTTCAATTTGGATCAATCTAATTTGCCAGTGGGCGAATTTTTAAAATCCACAATTGTTATTATTATGTCGAGTTTAGTTAATTCTTTTTCGTCCCTTTTAAGCATTGCTGGATTAATGCTGATAACTCCCATTGTGACAATTTACTTGTTGCTTGATTGGGATCGATTGGTAGCTAAAATAGATAGTCTACTTCCCCTAGCCCATGCCAAAACCATCCGGTACCTAGCTAGAGAAATACACGATGTTATTGCCGGGTTTATTCGAGGTATGGGCTCAGTTTGCTGCCTATTAGGTATCTATTATGCAGTTACATTAATGTTTTTAGGCTTGGAATTTGGACTAATAATAGGGGTATTTGCTGGATTGCTAACTTTTATACCATATTTGGGAGCTATCTTGGGAGGTATACTGGCAATAGGATTATCGACCGTTCAGTTCTGGGGAGATTGGAATACTATCCTATTAGTTATTGGAATTTTTGTCTTAGGCCAGCTAATTGAGGGGAATTTTTTAACTCCAAAACTTGTTGGAAATTCAGTTGGCTTACATCCTGTTTCACTTTTGCTTGCTTTATCTATTTTTGGATCGATATTTGGATTAGTCGGCATGATGGTAGCTGTCCCCGTAGCAGCTTCAATAGGTGTATTAATCAGGTTTTTGATAAAACAATACTTAAATAGTCAAATTTATAACGGTAAAAGCAACAAATAAGGTAGTAATTGATGGCGGAACAAATTGGCCTTAGTCTACCAGTTCAATCGTCCGAAGGAATTGACGAATTTTATTTATCCGACTGCAATAAAATGGCAGTCAATCTTTTGGAGGATTGGAGAAATTGGCCAAATTTTAAACATACTCTTTCAGGACCGCCGGCATCGGGGAAAACTCACTTAGGTCGAATTTGGGCACAGCAAGTAAATGCATGTTACATTGACGTCAAAAGCCTCGGACTAAATAACATTGATAAAATTGCAACCACTGCATTAGTCATCGACAACGTATCAGAAATGAGTACTAACGAAAATCTTGAGGGATCACTTTTCCATTTACATAATCTTTTGCAGGAGAGAGAATTGCCCTTTCTTTTAATAGGAACAGGTTCTCCTCAATTCTGGAAAATTTCTCTCTCTGACTTAAGATCGAGAATAGAGGGCACCAGAAATGCTAAGATTGATGAATTAGATGACACGCTATTTCCATTAATTATGGCAAAGCTTTTCGCCGATAGACAAATGTACCCAAGCCCAGACGTTTTTGAATATCTCAGCAGGAGAATAGATAGATCTTTTTTAACAATTAACTCTATTGTTACTGAAATTGACCGTATATCGATTGAAGAAAAACGCCCGATAACAAGATCGCTGGTTGCAAAAATTTTAAAGAAGTTAAAATAAAGCCTTTCAATTGGGCCTAAATATGCCTTTTAGTGTGTCTTATGTTTTTAGATTTTCAGGATTAGCTTTATGGTAGAAATCGTTCAAGATTTTGAACCTTTTTTTGGTTATAGTGGAAGAAATATTCCTGATACTGGGGCCTTTCAATACCTCAGAAAACTTGGCGTAGTTGACATTGGCTCCAACTCAGTCCGCATGGTAATATTCGATGGAGCAGCCAGATCACCAGCGTATTTTTTTAATGAAAAGGTTTTTTGCGGTTTAGGCTCTGGATTAGCTAACTCCGGAAAACTTCACATAGAAGGAAGATTAAGAGCAATTTCAGCAATCGAACGGTTCGTCAATATGGCAAAAGTAATGGGGGTTCCCCAATTAACTTTAATTGCAACCGGAGCAGTAAGATCGTCCTCAGATGGTTCATTGTTCTGCGATGAAATTAAAAGGAAAACTGGGAAAGAAATAAAGATTATTGACGGTCGTGACGAGGCGCGACTTTCGGCACAGGGAGTGATGCTAGGTTGGCCCGGAGCTTACGGACTAGTTTGTGATCTCGGTGGGTCATCTATGGAATTGGCAGAGATCAGTAAAGGAAATGTAGGAAAATGCTCAACTTCAGAGTTAGGGCCATTAATTTTAAAAGAGCTTAAGGGCGGACGAAAAAAACGTAAACAACACATTAAAGTAATCATGACTAAACTTGCAGAAGAAATGGGGCCACAACATAATCGGCTATTTTTAGTTGGCGGTTCTTGGAGAGCTTTCGCAAAAATCGACATGTTACGCAGAGGATATCCGTTGCATGTAATGCATGAATACCGAATTTCACTAAGTTCAGTTAAGAAAACAATAAAGTTTATTGAGGCTAGTGAACTTGAAAATATTCGAAAAAAATGCGGGATTACAGCAGCTAGAATTGAATTGGTTCCAATTGCTTGCGAAATCCTTTCACGTCTTGTTAGTACTTTTAAGCCTAAAGATATCGCTATTTCTAGCTACGGCATCCGCGAAGGGTTATTATACGAAAATATGCCCCAAGAATTACGGGACAGAGATCCTTTGATTGAAGCTTGCTATTTTTCAGAGGCAAAGGACGCCCGTGTTCCAGGTTCTGGAAACCATCTTTATAAATTTGTACTTCCGCTATTTTCAAGACCAAGCAAAGAATTAAAGCGCCTAATCCACGCCGCTTGTCTTTTGCATGATGTGAGCTGGAGGGCAAATCCAGATTATAGAGCCGAGATTTGCTTTGATAATGCAACAAGATCAAATTTGGGAGGCCTAAAGCACTCAGAGAGGATTTTTCTCGGTATTGCTCTTATGTACCGTTATCGAAATAAACCTATTGGATCTCAATTTGAAAATCTCGTTTACCTACTTGAGCCAAAATTTGTTCAAAAAGCGGAGGTTCTCGGAAAAGCTATGCGATTAGGCGCCATGCTATGGGTTAATGATAGCCGACAACCTGCACATTTGAATTGGAAACCTAGATCCCGACATTTAACATTAAAACTCAATTCAAAAGGGGTGAGTTTATTTGGAGAAGTCGCAGAAGCGCGTTACAACTCATTAGCTAATTCGCTTCAAGCCAAAGATTTCACAATTAAAGTTGATAAAAAACCGAAATCAATTGAAGCCGAAAAGTTTGCTCAAACAAAATCTTTTTTAACAAGTTCATAAGCTTTGTTGATTTGGATTATTCTTTTTTCTGCCAGATGTATAGCTTCCTCTGGTAATCCGCGTGCTATCATCCGATCAGGGTGATAAGTACGCACTAAATCCCTCCAAGCACCTCTGATCGTATCAAAATCATCGTTTAATTGCACCCCTAAAACTGTGTAGGGATCCGGCTCCATATTTGGAACACATCGGGCACGAATAGCTTTGAATTGAGCATCCTTAAGACCGAAAATCGAACCCACAGTTGATAAAAATTTATCTTCATTTTGATGGTAATCATTATCAGCAGTTGCAATATGAAACAGACCTTCCAACAGATCAATTAATGTTTGATGTCCTTGACCAAACATAGAAGAAATTCTCTTTGCATAAAGCTCATACCCGGTTATATCCTGCCTCGCTAAGTTGAAAACCCGAGCAGCATTGCTTTCCTCACCAGTAGGGATGCGGAATACTTGTCTAAAAGCCTTTACTTCATCCGGTGTCACATAACCATCAGCCTTCGCCATCTTTGCGCCCAGCGCAATTACTGCGATTGTGAATGCTATTGAACGCTCTGGTGGAGCTTTAAGCTTATCAAACACATCGGATAAACTTTCACCTTTTGCCAAAGCTTCAATCGCTTTAATTATACGGGTCCAAATCGACATGCTTATATTATAGGGTCCAATATACCAGTTACAAAAGTTTTCGCATTAAGACCAAATCTACCAGAGTGCCGAATTTATAACCTACTTCTGGTAACCTTGCGACAATTTTAAATTCCAACTCTTCATGGAACTTGATCGCAGAAATATTTAGAGCGCTCACTCCAGCCCACATGGAAATAACATCCCGGCCCTTAGCATGGGCACATAAAATGCCCATTAAATTTTTACCAACACCCAAAGATTGATATTTTTCCGCAACAATAATTGTATGTTCCATAGAATATTTGTACCCAACTCCTCGACGTAATTGGTCGTAACTGGCAAATCCAATTATTTTTTCATCTTGATGCGCCACCCAGAATTCATGGCCGCTATCACGTCGATCTTTGATTAAGGCAGCGACTTCTTCCCGTGTCTTTTCAGAACAATTAAATGTAACAAATGTATTTTTTATGTAAGGATTCCAGATTTTTACAATTTCATTGATGTCCGAAAATTTTGCAGGTCTAACTTTCATTCCAAAACCACTTTTCCTTTCGGCGTCAAAATATGCGCTTCAAACGATAAGCACCGTGAAAAATTTACTTCTACTCTTGGATCGAAAAGTATTTTGTTCAATATTGGCGCTAATTCTTCAGCAAAGGGCGTATTGACTACAAAACGCTCTAATCGGCAATTATGATCAATCATTTTGAAAGTAGGATGACGAGTAGAGCCCCATTTTATTAAAGCTGGAGCCGCTCCATCCATTGGCATTTTACCCTTTTTTGGTACTGTAAAATCCCATTCGAGATCATCTCGAGAAAGTTTTGTGATTTCACCAGGATTGTTCCAAACTTTTGGCAACAGATCTAAGATATCTTTGGTATTAGCTATCCAGGTAATTATCCGGGGGTTGCCACTAAAGTTATCAAGATCAAACCAACGTGGCTGCTGAAAAGATGTCGCAAGAGGATTGATAGCAATTACCTCTAAGTAAATGTCACCAAGCCGAAATAAACGATTGTGCGTGCCAAATAAATTATGCTGACCACCAGGCGAGAAAGGATACTCTAGAGTCTTTTCCAGATTTTCTACGGTCTGCTCCAAATTTGCCGTTGCTATCGCAAAATGATCAAACTTAATTTCTGCCTGTATTTTCATTAAACCTTAGTTTGCGGGACTGTGGGCGTCATTGCTTTTCTTTTAATAACAGCTTCTCGCCAAGACATAAACGTAATTGAGCAGAGAATTAAACCTCCGCCCCCGATCACATAAAGATCAATTTCTTCACCAAAAATAAAAGAGCCAACAAGAACAGCCCAAACTAGTTGTAGAAAAGTGGCGGGTTGGGTTACCGAAATGGGTGCTGCAGCGAATGCAAGTGTCATCGTGTAGTGGCCAGCTGTTGCGAAACATGCAACGGCAAAGAGTATTATTAATTCCATCAAAGTAGGTGTCACCCAATTTAAAAACGCTAACGGCGCTAATCCAATAGTTACATAAATTGACAGCATAACTACAACGACTGATGCAGTCGTCCTGCCACTGGTATGTTTTGCAATTAAGTATGATGAAGCAAAAAATATTGCTGTAAAAATCATTGCTACATGGCCTATGCTTACTTCTCTAAAACCAGGTCTAAGTATTAGAAAAGCTCCGACAATAGCGAGTAAAATAGCTAAAATTCTGCGTAAAGCTAATGCCTCGCCCAAAAAAATTGCAGCTCCGAGCGTAACGTAAATGGGTGACATATAATTCATAGCGGTCACGTCGGCTAATGGGATTCTTGACATAGCAAAAAACCAAAGTACCACTCCAATTGTGTGAACAGCGCCCCGAGCAGCAAATAAAAGAGATAATTTTCGGTTCGGTAAGTTCTGAGTAAAGTCTTTCAGCATCGGCAAAAGCAAAACTAAACCAAGCGCATATCTCAAAAAGGCCGCCTCGGCAGCTGGAATTCGCGTCCCCATAAATTTTACTAAAGCTGTTACCCCAAGGAAGCATAAACCAGTAATGATCATCCAGAAAACACCGGTAAAGTTCTGCAATTTTTGTTTTTCTAGTTTTTTATCCATTAATTTTAACTGCCATAAACGAGAGAAAAAGCAATGCCCCACATAATTATGCCAATAATTCCGTCTAATATTTTCCAGGATAATGAATGTTCAAAAAAATTTGACAGTAATCTGGCTCCAAAGCCAAGCGAATAAAAAAAAATGAAACTTGCGATTATTGCACCAGCAGCAAAGTGCATATTTTCAGAATATTGTGTGGAAGCGATACCCAAAAGAATAACAGTGTCTAAATAAACATGAGGATTAAGCCAAGTGAATAGCAAACATATTATAACCGATTGCCTCAAAGAACCTACCTCACCTTTAGCCAACAGAGAACGTCCACCTCTAAACGACTTCAAAAGAGATCGAAAACCATAGGCAAACAGAAATGCTGCACCTGCATATTTCATAAAAACTAAAAACAAAGGGAACTTTCCAACCAGAGCTCCAAGACCGGAAACACCAGCCGCTATCAATAAAGCATCCGAAACAGCACAGACAGAACATAAAACAAAAACATGCTGCCGTAGCAACCCTGCCCTCAGAATAAAGGCATTTTGAGCACCTATTGCTAAAATTAAGGAAAGGCCTAAACCAAACCCCGCTAGAAAAGTACTCATTGCGATATCTGAGACATTACCTCATCATTGATTTCAAAATTTGTTGTCACTCTTTGCACATCGTCATCGTCTTCAAGTGCATCAACAAGCTTCATAAGTTTTTGAATACCTTCTAAGTCTAGCTCTACTGTAGTATTCGGTTTCCATACTAATTTGGTTGATTGGCTTTCGCCAAGATCAATTTCTAGCGCAGCTGCAACTTCGCTTAAGTCTGTATCTAAGCACCAAATGATGTGTCCATCTTCAGAACTTTCGACGTCCTCTGCACCAGAGTCTATAGCAGCCATCATTACGGTATCGTCGTCACCAACTTCCGGTAAATATATTATTTCACCTTTACGTTCGAACATAAAACCAACAGAGCCCGTCTCCCCAAGATTTCCTCCATTTTTTGAAAATATAGATCTCACATTAGAAGCAGTACGATTTTTATTATCTGTCATTGCTTCTACTATGACAGCTATACCATTCGGGCCATAACCCTCATATCGTATTTCTTCATAATCATCGCCATCTCCCGCAGTTGATTTCTTTATTGCTCTCTCAATTACATCTTTTGGAACAGAATTTTGCTTAGCCTCTTTAACAGCTAGCCTCAAACGTGGGTTTTTTTCGGGGTCAGGTTCGCCCATTTTGGCTGCAACGGTTATCTCCTTAGACAATTTAGAAAAAAGCTTCGATCTGGCGGCATCTTGCCTCCCTTTTCTATGCTGTATATTTGCCCATTTTGAATGACCTGCCATAGAACCTCACAAATCTAGTACGCATCTTTATTAGTAGTTCGTTCGTTTGTCGGCAAGATGGATAAAGTCAAATTAACTAAATTTGGTTGTTAAAGTTTTTCTGTTTCAGTTCTAGGTTTGACTAAAGCCATACCCAAAACCATGCAAATTAAAGATATCCAGATAAAATAAGAATGAACTTCGTTTAATATGACCATGGACCAAATCACCCCAGCAAATGTAACAAAATAGCTGACTTGTGCCGAAAATACCGAACCCGTCTTTGTAACAAGCCAGACGTAAGTTGCGTAAACAAGACCGTGTATTACAGAAGAAAGAACCAAAGCGTAATGGGCTGTATCCCAAGTTACAAAAGGATCCACAAACTGATTAAGTAATAATGCTAAAGGAAAAGTGATGAAGCAACCAATGATAGAAGCTCCCAGTAAAACCTCAATGGGTGAATTTTGACCCGTGCCAATCTTTGATACAAAATTTCCCTCTAAGCCGTAAAATAAGGGCGCTATAAGTGCTATGGGGATAACCCAAGCCACACTAGGATCTGGCAAGGCTGTTTTAGGTGCTATCAGTAAATAAACACCTAGAAATCCGAACACGATTCCAAGTAATCTTGAAAATCTAAATCTATCTATCCCTAAAAACAGCGCTATTGGAAATGCAAACATTGGTACTGTTGCAATCAAAATAGACAGAACTCCACCAGGTAAATAAGAGGCTGCAAATAGAGAGGCCGAATTGGGAAATAGTGTTCCAATAAAAGCAATCACACAAAAAATTTTTAAAGAATTCTTTGTAAGTGAAAGAGGTCTTTTAAAGTAAATTTGCCTTAAACCAAATAACACCGTAATAATAAAAAATTGCCAAAAAATAAGTCCTAAATGACCCAAATCCGTGCTAACAGAAATTACAGTCAAGGGAATAGTCAAACCCCAACCACAGCCAAGCAAAATCAGAACTATGTAAGGCCATAATAAATTCATATAAACTAAGTTGAAGTAAGGTAGCCACCAAAACGCAGCATCTCAATTGATCTAGCGAGTCCTGATTGATCATCTGTTTCAATAATTGAACCGCAGATTGTTCCTTCGCCATCAGCAGGTTTAAAACGCTCTTTTGACATTCCAGTAACAAAACGGCGTAATGGTTCCGACTTGTCCATGCCTATTACACTGTCAAAACTCCCGCACATACCAGCATCAGATTGGTAGGCAGTCCCAGCCGGTAGGATCATTGTATCAGCTGTTGGAATGTGAGTATGCGTTCCTATAACTGCTGAAACACGCCCGTCGCAAAAATGTCCCAAAGCCATTTTTTCCGAGGTTGCCTCACAATGGATATCAATAATTGATGCTTGTACCGCACCTCCTAAAATATTTTTACGTAAAATATTATCAATTTCTGAAAATGGATCATCAAACGGTCGTTTCATAAAAACCTGGCCTAACACTTGAGCAACCAATATTTTTCTTCCCCTTTTATCAGAATATATTTTTGAACCCCTGCCAGGCGCTGATTTTGAGAAATTTAAGGGCCTTAAAATTCTATCCTCTTGGTCGATAAATTGGAGCATATCTTTTTGATCAAAAGCATGATCACCGAGCGTAATGCAATCTGCTCCTATTTCCAGAATTTCTTTGGCATGTTTAACACTTAAGCCCATACCGCTAGTTGCATTCTCAGCGTTAACAATTGAAAAATCGATCTTATTTGATTTTATAACTGCAGGAAGATTGTTGATGATAGCTAATCGACCTGATCGACCGACTACGTCTCCGAGAAACAAAATTTTCATCGCTTTCATCTATAGAAGAAATAAGAAAGTTCAAGGGTTTATTTGTGACGATTGACTTCAATAATCTCCCTTTCAGTGATTACAACATCTAACCCTTGATCAGTTTTTTCCAAGGGCAAATTTTCAAATTCCTGATCCGAATAAGCAAATCCAATGGCTAAGGTTGCTTGTCTAGAACGCAAAAATGCTAGGGTCCGATCATAAAAACCTCCACCATATCCCAATCTTCCGCCTAAACGATCGAAACCGACCATTGGAATTATTAAAACTTCAGGAACAAGATGATCAGAATTTACTGGTATTTGGACATCAAAAGGACCTTTTTTAAGATCGCAACCCGGTTCCCATCTTGAAAATTGAAGCGGTTTTGAATTTCCATAAATCACGGGTACGCCCACTAGGCCATGTGCAGATGCTTCCTCCATCGCGGATAAGGGATTAATTTCCGTTTTAATGGGAAGATAACCAGCAATTGGCACACCTCGATAACCGGCCAAAAAGGAAGAAAGTAGAGATGCAGAGTTCCCAACGTCAGCGTTAAACGCCCTCCGTCTCTTGTAAAAAGCTTCTTGGCGAATTTTTTTTTTCAATTCTTGTATCATCAAATTTAATCCAATCTAGCCAATACAAAAAATACTGCGAACACTGACATACCTTATTACCAGTTAAAAGGCGGGCTATTTTCTGTCTCAAGCTCGCATAAGATCATGAATTTAATAGCTCCAGAGCATTTTTGTGTACTTTTTCGTTTGATGCTGCAACTATGCGCCCTCCATTGCTGGCAGGTTTTCCATCCCAATTTGTAACAATGCCGCCGGCTGCCTCGATGACGCAAGCCGGCGCTTGAATATCATAGATACTCAATCCTGCTTCAATGACGAGGTCAGCAGTGCCCATTGCCACAAGAGCATACCCGTAGCAATCAAGACCATACCGCGTGAGTTTAGCATTTTGGGAAACCCTTTCGAAGGCTTTCTTATCTTTTTCAGTTCCAATTTCTGGGAAAGTAGAAAGTAAAATTGCACTCTCTATTTTCTCAACATTGCTAGTATTCAGTTTTATTCTTTTTCCACTTTTTCTGTACTCAGACAGTCCAAGCCCTCCAAAAAATCTTTCTCCGATATATGGTTGATCTATAATTCCAAAGATTGCTCCTGTGCCTACCTTTTCCACCGAAATAAGCACACCCCAAGTAGGAGCACCTGCAATGAAGGCACGAGTGCCATCTATTGGATCCAACACCCATCGATACAAACTTTCACCCTTTAATTCGCCATACTCTTCACCAAAAACACTATCAGTTGGCCGCAGTCTCTTTAGTTCATTTATCATAGCTTTTTCAGCAATTTTATCCGCATCAGTCACAGGATCAAAACTTTGAAAACTTTTGTTTTCTGTGATTAACAAATCCGATCTAAAGCGAGGGAGTATAACTCGCCTTGCAGCATCCGCTAAAGCATTTGCAGTATCGATTATACTCTTGGTTTCTGCAATCGTTACACTCGGAATGTTGGACATAAGGCACCTTTTCTTGGACGATAATTAGCAAAAAAAGTGGGCTGTAACAAACAGTTGTTTTTTTCTTTATTAAAGAAATCTTTTTTAAAGCCTAAATCAATAAGCTTTTTTTTTCATGATTAAAAAGTTATATCTTTTCCACCAATCTAAATTTCCAATGTGAGTTAGGATGAAATATTGAAGGCATTTCAAGTTACCAATTTTGACAAAAATCCCACCATTGAAAACATTCCAGAGCCAAATCCAAAACCAAACCAGGTTAGATTAAAAATAATGTCGTGTGGATTAAACTTTGCAGACATACTTTTGATAAATGGGACATATCAAGAGACTCCACCACTTCCTTTTGTTCTTGGTATGGAAGTATCTGGAGTAGTAGACGCTTTAGGTTCAAATGTTAATAAATTTGCAATTGGTGATAGAGTTGCTGTTTTTGGCGGACACGGGGGCTTGGCTGAGTATGGCTGCTTCGATGTTTCAAGATGTGTTAAACTTATTAGCGAAATGAATTTCGACGATGCTGCTGCTTTTCAGATAGCTTATGGTACAAGTCATTTAGCCCTTGGATACAAGGCTCAGACCAAACCAGGTGATACATTACTTGTACTCGGAGCCTCTGGGGGCGTCGGACTGACGGCGGTTCAATTAGGAAAGCTGATGGGCGCGCGTGTTGTCGGTGTGGCGCGTGGTACCGAAAAAATGGAAATTGTTAAAAAAGAGGGCGCAGATTACGTTTTCGATGCAGACGATCCTAATTTAATTTCCCACTTGAAAGAACTTGGTGGTATCGACGTTGTTTACGATGCTGTCGGCGGGGACCAATTTAAATCGGCTTTCAAATCATGCAATCCAGAAGCCAGAATAATTTTAATTGGTTTTGCAAGTGGTAATTTACCACAGTTAAAAGCTAATCATTTATTGGTAAAAAATATTACTGTTCACGGATTTTATTGGGGAGGCTTTTTACAATTTAAGCCGAACGTAGTTACAGAAAGTTTAAAACAACTTTTTGAATGGTATGAAGCTGATCGGATAAAACCGTACATCAGCCATAAATTTACGTTAGATCAAGCAGAGGACGCACTTAATTTATTAAAAAATCGAAAATCAACAGGAAAAGTTGTAGTTAAAATTCAAGAAAGTTAAAAATTTAGTCGATTTCGTCAAGTTTTACTCAATAATGGGTTGAAAATTTCAAAGAGTTTACCAATATTATAATCAATCAACTAATCCTTGTTTCTGGAGGTATTAATGGCAGAATTTGAAACAACACGCTCGGTGTCAGGCGCTCGAGCTAGTCAGATTGACGAGGGCCTACGGGCTCATATGAATAAAGTCTACGGTACTATGTCCGTAGGAATGATTATTACAGCTTTAGCGGCTTGGGCTATTTCCGGCTTAGCAACAACAACAGATCCAGCTCTTGCGGTGGGTCAGATGCAAAATGGAACGATGCTCACAGGTTTGGGTGCTACAATTTATACTTCACCATTACGTTGGGTGATTATGTTTGCACCTCTTCTTATGATTTTTGGTTTTGGTGCCGTCATGAGAAGATCCACGGCGCAAGCAGCACAACTGTTTTTCTATGTGTTTGCTACTTTAATCGGGGTGTCCTTGAGTTCAATTTTTATTTTTTATACCACTTTTTCAATAACTCAGACATTCTTGGTCACAGCAATTGCCTTTGCTGGGTTATCATTGTGGGGTTATACAACAAAAAAAGATATTTCCGGCTGGGGGTCATTCCTCATTATGGGAGTTATCGGTCTGATCGTGGCAATGATTATAAACATATTCATCGGTTCAGGCATGATGATGATGATCATATCAATGTTGGGAGTTCTGATCTTTGCTGGTCTGACTGCTTACGATACGCAAAACATAAAGAACATGTATGTAGCTCATGCCCATCATGGAGACACAGAGTGGTTGGATAAATCAGCAATTCACGGTGCATTAAGTTTGTACCTGGACTTCTTAAACATGTTCCAGTTTCTGTTGATGTTTATGGGAAACTCGGAGTAAATCAAACAAGTCATTAATCATTTTAATGACTTTATATGAAATAAAAAAGGCCGCTGTAGAGCGGCTTTTTTTAATAAATTAGTTACTTAATTTTTCCCTCTTTATACTCAACATGTTTTCGAGCAACGGGATCATATTTACGAACAACCATCTTATCAGTCATCGTACGAGCATTTTTTTTCGTCACATAAAAGTGGCCGGTTCCAGCGCTTGAATTGAGGCGGATCTTAATCGTTGTAGGCTTAGCCATAATTTAACTCCTGCGATAGGCCGTTTAATCGACCAACTAATATAATTAAGGCTTGCCTTTTAAACAAGCCACGTGCCAAGTCAACAGTTAGAAATTGAAAATTTAAACTGCTACCAATAAAATAAAGTGCGGATGGCCTATAAGCCGGATTCTGTCCCAAGGCATCAAACCTCGTGGATGATCATTCATCTAAAGTCTGTATTACTACAAACCCTATAGCTGCCTACCCGAACCTAACTCCAAAGCAAAGTAGAAGGCCTTTTCAAGCTTTCAAACAGGTTCCTATTCGGCATTGCTCCCGGTGGGGCTTGCCATGCAGATCTTGTTACCAAAACCTCGGTGGGCTCTTACCCCACCCTTTCACCCTTACCCGAAAAACGGGCGGTTTACTTTCTGTTGCGCTTTCCGTCGGGTTACCCCGCCCGGGCATTACCCGGCACCGCTGCTTTGAGGAGTCCGGACTTTCCTCGAGTATACTCGCGACCATCCAGCCATCCGCATGAATTGGAACTATTGTGAATTTGATGAATCGTCAATATTAAAAGAATTAGCAAATTTTTGCATTAACGCACAGTCATATCCGTCGAATTCTCCGGTAAAGTTCGGCCGGCAACGATTCCTAAAAGTTCTTAGTATATCTTCAAAATTAGCATCTGGGTCAAAACCGGTACGTTTTGCTTGATTTAGAAATAATTGTTTATCACACCCCATTGGGGCACTTACTTCAGGAAACAAGGCAACCCCGTAATTCGCAAGTTTTTTCCAGTTAAACCATCTGCCAGGATCAGATTTGCGAGAGGGAGCAATATCAGAATGGCCTAAGACATTTTTGGGGTTAATTTTATGTACTTCAAGAAGATGCTGCAACAGCATTATTAAACTCTTTATTTGCACCTCTGGAAATTGCTCATTACCTGAATTAACAAGCTCTATTCCAATTGATCGAGAATTAAGATCTTTGTAACCTCGCCAATATGATTTTCCCGCATGCCAAGCACGTTTATTTTCATCAACAAGCTGATAGCAAGTACCGAACATATCGATAAGAAAGTGACAAGAAACTTCATGAACTGGATCGCACAGTCTTTCCAGAGACTTTTTGGTGCTCATTGCAGTATAATGCAAAATAATGAAATCAATTTCAGTACCAGCCCTACGGAAACCATAATTCGGAGAGGGATGTTTTACGAATTCCATAAAAAATTAGTTATTTTCTTTTAAAACGCTTCTGAAAGGCTCGGGGTCCCAATAGCAAGCAAAGCCGTCCCCATCTGGGTCAATGCCCTTTGGATCAGATTTTGGACCACCCCAAACAAGAAATGCCTCTTGAGCTGCACTTTGTGAAGAATACTTAGCACAATTCCAGTCAAATCGAGTTTTACTTGCAAATGGTCGTGAATATAGCTGAGTACCAACGGGATTTGTAGTCTTTATAGCAAATTCTACTATGCTCGGAATATTTGAGCCAGGCCGCCTAGGAAGAGAGGTAGGTTCAATCAGCACATACATTGCCCGATTATTTTCTATACGAGCAGCATCACTCTCAATCGATTGGCGTTCAGAAACAGCTTCGAAATCATTTTCATCCGACAATCTTGTCGTATCTAGCTCTGCAACTTCCTGATTTTCATCAGCAGTGATTACTGGTTCCTCTTCAAGAATATCGCCCAAAATTTCAGCTATAACAGGATCTGTATTATTTATACTCTCTTGTGCAGAACCTATTCTTTGATTTTGTGTAGATGATGATTTTCTAAAATTTTGTATATTTTCTTTCAAATTTTGTGCGCCTTGAGTAATTCGTTGCGTATCTATATTTCGAATATTTTCTCTCAAATTTTGCGCACCTTGAGTGATTTGTTGCGTGTCTATATTTCTAACATTTTCTCTCAAATTTTGCGCACCTTGAGTGATTTGTTGGGTATTTATTGTGGGTTCACAGCCACCTGAAATAATTAAGATCATCAAATAGAGGGGAAAGTTATGTGATTTCAACATCGGACTACCACCATTTTGATGGCTTGGAGGAAAAACCCGCAGACTGCTCCAAAGAGTATGCAATATTAAGCATTTCACCCTCTTCCCAAGGCCTACCTATTACTTGAAGGCCTAATGGTAACCCAGATTTATCAACGCCTGCAGGTACCGAGACCCCAGGAAGGCCTGCTAAATTTACTGTTACTGTGAATACATCATTTAAGTACATTTGCACAGGATCTGCATCTGACATCTCCCCTAATCCAAAAGCAGCAGATGGCGTAGTTGGTGTCAAAATAGCATCAACACCATCTGCAAATACTTCATCAAAATCCTTTTTAATCAGTGTTCTAACTCTACGAGCTCTATTGTAGTATGCATCATAGAAACCAGCCGACAGAACGTAAGTTCCAATCATCACGCGCCTTTTTACCTCAGAGCCAAAGCCCTCAGAACGCGTCTTTTCATACATTTCGTTTATGCCATCTCCTGATGACAAGGCCGCTCTTCGGCCATATCGAACACCATCATAGCGGGCTAAATTTGAGGAAGCCTCAGCTGGAGCAATGACGTAATATGCAGGCAAGGCATATTTTGTATGCGGTAATGATATATTTACAATTTTAGCACCTGCCTGACGCAGCATTTCAGTGCCATCTGACCATAGCTTTTCTATTTCACTGGGCATACCATCTAATCGATACTCCTCAGGGATACCTATTCTTTTACCTTTGATGTCACCAGTTAACATAGCTTCAAAGTTCGGAACTTCTATATTAGCAGAAGTACTGTCTTTTGGATCATTTCCTGCCATAGCCCCCAACATAATTGCACCATCACGCACTGTCTTTGTCATCGGACCGGCCTGATCCAGCGAGCTAGCAAACGCAATTACCCCCCAGCGTGAACAACGGCCATACGTGGGTTTTATTCCAACTATGCCGGTAAAGGCTGCTGGCTGTCTAATTGATCCACCAGTATCGGTGCCAGTAGCCCCTAAACATAAATCAGCAGCAACTGCAGCAGCTGACCCTCCTGATGAACCTCCAGGCGTTAATTCACGCTCATCAATTTTCCACGGGTTAATAGCATTCCCATAAACGGAGGTTTCATTGGAGCTACCCATTGCAAACTCATCCATGTTAAGTTTGCCCAACATAACTGTTCCATTATCGATAAGGTTCTGGCTCACAGTACTTTCGTATTCGGGTTTGAAATTTTCCAAAATGCGACTACCTGCCTGGCTTTCAACACCTTTTGTGCAAAAAAGATCTTTTATCCCCAAAGGGATCCCGCAGAGGTCAGGAGCGTTTTCTCTTTTGAGCCGCTCATCAGCACACTTTGCCTGCTCTATGGCGAGTTCTGGGGTTTTATGGACAAAGGCACCTAGGGCGTTTGCTGCATCTATAGCAGATAGACAACTATTTGTTAATTCAAGAGAAGATATTTCCTTTGATTTCAACTTATCTCGTGCTTCAGAAATCGTAAGACTGTTTAAGTTTGCCATTACTCCACAACCTTTGGCACAGCGTAAAAACCCTCTCTGGAGAGAGGAGCATTTTTTAGTACAGAAGTTTGTTTATCGCCATCAGTAATATTATCGCGACGACGTATTAACTGCTGTGGAGTAACTGATGTCATTGGTTCAATGCCTTCAACATCAACTTCATTCAGCTGCCCAATGAAGCCTAAGATATCATTAAACTCTTTAACCAAAGCTTTTAGATCTTGGCTTTCAACTTTAATGCGGGCGAGTTTCGCGACCTTAGCTGCTGTATTCTCATCAATCGACATACGGAAACTCCATTTTTATTGATTGGTTTAACGCCCTAGAGAGTAACCTGCAAGCATATGTCTTCTTAAAATTTCTATCATCCACGATAGCATAAGAGCATTCAAAATATGCCAAATAAAATGAGTTCCTACTGATAATATTGAACAAATTGGTTCATCAATAGTCCTGAAAACAATAGATATGCATAAAACAGCTGCCCCAATAAATAAACCGCGAGATAAAGTTGGTTCTGACTTACGTAATAAACCTGAGTAAATAAATATCAAAATTACTACGGGATAATAATGCACAGATGAACCTAAAAAAGTTATATTTGACAGAACACTCACGACTAAAAATTGATACGGAAAAAATAATATTAATCCCAAAATACTTAACATTTTTGACCAAGCCAGGAATCTGAGATTTGCAATAAAAATATAAGTCACTATGAAAATAAGAATTGCTGTGACATCTAAAATGGCTGACCAAGTTTGCCCAAAGGTATGAAAAAGAAAAGAGCCGCACCCAATTGAAAATAAAAGAAAGGCTAATATTCTGCCTTCAACCAGATTTTTACATCTTAGCCACATAATAATGGCAGCTATAATGAACGCCACGTTTGTAACCGCGTTTATTGGTTCAGCCCATATACTGATGTCCAACCGCTCACAGTAAATATCAATTGGTTTGAATAAATCCATATAAACTCTTAAAAGTCTTAATTAAATAAATAGGTAATTTACACCCATTCTACGAACTCATCTAAATTGGCTCTTTGAGTTCTAAAATTATTTGCTGGATGATCTGTATCTGCAAAACCAAAAGATATAGCGCATAGCACATCGCGATCTTCATGAATATTCAAAACTTCACGAACAATCGTTGCACGACCAGCGATTGCGGCTTGAGGTATTGATGAAACTCCAAGTGCCGCAGCCGCTAAAGTAAATGCGGTAATGAAAGCTCCACAATCTAAAACTCCATAGGCTCCAAGTTCTTTTGGCGTAGTTATTATAGCAACATGCGGAGCGCCAAAAAATTCATAATTTTTTGCCATTTGCCGACTTGCGCCCTCTCTGTCACCTTTTTGGACTCCAACAGCATTATATAGTTGCCATCCGCAAACAGATCGGCGGGTTTTGTAAACACCAGAATAACGCTCTGGAAAATCTATATCGGGCGTTTCATAAGTTTGATTTGCAGAACCAACTAACTTTTCAGAGAGTAATTCCCTTGTGTCATGCCGGAGTAAAATAACCTGCCAAGGTTGAGAATTACACCAAGATGGCACTTTTTGAGCCGTCTCAATAATTTGATATATAAATTTTTGGTCAACTTCTTTCTTCAAAAATCCACGACAGGAAAAGCGACGGTCCATGAGTTGATCAAGGTCTTTTAGTTCTGGTAACATAATCATTTTCACTCAAGTCCAATCAGAAATAATATCTTTTTTATCAACTATTTTTTCAGATTTAAGGGTTTTTGGTCTGTTCTCATCAAATCGCGGTGCAGCGGCGGCCATTAAATATCCATTTTCTCTAACCCAAATATCTCTCGATTGAATATGAGGATCAATTGCAGCCTCTTCTGGACTTAAAATTGGCGCAACACATGCATCCAAATCAGAAAATAATTCAGTCCAATAAGATTGTGGCTTTTCTATGAATATATCATTCAAAAATTCAGTTTGCGCTTTCCACTTACTTTTATCGTACTGTGTTTGCATCAATGGGTTTTTATCAACCAATAAAACCTCTAAAAATTGATTATAAAATTTGGGTTCCAAGCATTGTACCGAAATATATTTTCCATCGGAACACTTGTAACATCGCGACAAGTGTGATCCGTCCAATAGACTTAGCCCTCGTTTCATTTCAATTGAGCCTGTGTCTTGCATTGACATCAATAGGTTCATCATATGGGCTGAACCATCGACAATAGCTGCGTCTACTATGGTACCTTCTCCTGTTTTTTGAGCCTTAAATAAACCTGACAATATTCCAATAATTAAGTAAAGTGATCCACCTCCGATATCGCCCACTACTGTCGGGATTGTTTGTGGTATGTCACCAGCTTGCGAAGCATAATGCAGAGCGCCATTTAACCCAATATAATTAAGATCGTGACCTGCCTGTTTAGATCGTGGACCTTTCTGACCCCAGCCCGTCATCCGCCCATAGATCAATTTTCCGTTTTCCTTTCTAAGATCGCTGGGACCGAGATTTAAACGCTCCATAACACCCGGCCTAAAGCCTTCTATAAGAGCATCACTGTTTCTAATTAATTCTAAAGCTATCGAATAGTCACTTACATCTTTTAAGTCGAGATACACTGATTTTTTTCCAGCATTTAATATACTGTTTTTAAGTGATTTTTCCTTTTGATTGAGGTTTTTTATAACCAGAACATCTGCGCCAAGCTCTGCTAACATGCGCCCTGCAAAAGGGGCTGGTCCTAAACCTTCAAATTCAATGATTTTAGTACCTAGAAGCAATATATTCTCTCTTCTCTGTAAATTATATTATCTGCGTCTTATTACGACTTTAAATACAAATCTACAAAGTTGTGGTTATGTAAAACGTAAACCAACAATCAGCCATTTATACGGTTTAATTTCCGCCTAGAAGTTGAGGAACAATCGTAACGATAGATGGAGCAAAATAAAGCATTGTTAGTCCAATTATTTGGATCAACACAAATGGAACTACGCCTCGGTATATATGGCCAGTTGTAACAGATTTTGGAGCCACACCTCTCAAATAAAATAAAGCAAAGCCAAAAGGAGGGGTTAGAAAAGAAGTTTGAAGATTAATAGCAACCATAATGGTTACCCATAGTGGATCGAAAGTTCCACCATAAATCACTGGCCCAACAATTGGGATAACAATGTAAATAATCTCAAGAAAATCTAGAACAAACCCCAAAATAAATAGGACCAGCATAACGATTAAAAATACCGTAACTTCGCTATCAAAAGATCGAAGAAATTGCTGAATATAATGTTCGCCACCAAATGAGATCACAACTAAATTCAAAAGTTGGGATCCGATCAGGATAGCGAAGACCATTGTCGTAACTTTACTGGTCTCTTGGACAACTGAAGTCATAACTCCAGCGGCATACAAAACCCAACAAGCGTAAACCAACCCAATTATTGCTGTAAGATAAGCACCATAAGCTACAAAAAATGCAACCCAGCTTTCAAGAGAAACTTGTTCCGTATTGATACGCAAGTCGAAGTTAATTCCAATGAGAAGCATTATAATCAAAGCGAATGTTGCTGTGATAATGAACTTTCCAGAGCGGTCCGTTTCTTTTAACTTTCGATACGCTGCTAACATGATGGCACCAGCTGCACCAAGAGCAGCGGCTGGGGTGGGGTTAGTAATACCGCCAAGTATAGAACCTAAGACAGCAACGATGAGGATAAGAGGAGGGAAAACCACTCTTAAAAGTTCATTATCTACAAGCCGCAATACCGCAGTTTTGGAGGAGTAGAGAATTAAAATGACAGGTACAGCTAACATTGCCCAAGTCGTTGAAGCAGAAGCATCGGGTTTAATGAGAATTATATCGACAACCAATAAGAGTGCTGTTCCTAAGCCGCCCACAAGTAGAAGTTTCTGGTCCAAATTAGGCGCCACACCTTTAGCATAGGAAAAGAAAATTGCTGATAGCACAAATAACACAAGTATGCCGGTTCCTATAGGCGGAGCGGATGCGATTTTTTCGGCTACTAATGCAGCTATTTCTTCGTCAGAACGCTTCTCGCTTTCTGCAACGCCACCTGATGCATCAATTGCCACTTGCTGTGCAACCGCTTTATCCCAAGCTTCCTGCCCATGAAGCTCTATCATGGATTGCTGACACTCCTCGGATACATTTGTCCTTAAACTTGCCTCTTGTCCAATATCTGAATACGACTCAACATAAATAGATTGGCTCCCTGATAAACCACCAATATTCAGCAAGACTGCCGCACCGATAATCCCTACGGGTATGTAAACAAACCAAGTGAGAGACTGTTGGGCTGTGCCTGTTTTAGTGTCCATAGCCTCACCCGCGACGGCCGGAGCTTTTGACGGATTCAGCAAGGCATATCCAAATGCATAAATTGCGTACAATAGGGCAAGCATGATGCCAGGAAGGAGCGCGGCTTGGAATAACGAACCAACAGAAACTACTGCTGGTTTACCCAAATACGTGAGCGCGTCTGTGCAGCCCATGCTTTGCGCTCTCGCCTCCTGAGCAGCAGAATATAAATCGCCAGTCAAAGTCCCCAATAAAACGATTACAATTGAGGGAGGTATAATTTGGCCCAAGGTGCCAGAGGCAGCAATTACTCCAGTGGACAGCTCGGGTGAATATCCGTTTCTAAGCATCGTTGGCAATGACAGTAAGCCCATGGTAACCACAGTAGCTCCAACAATACCCGTTGATGCCGCTAGAAAAGCCCCAACAACGACAACAGAAACAGCTAAGCCACCAGGCAAAGGCCCAAAAACTCGCGCCATCGTGGTTAATAAGTCATTTGCTATCTTTGATCGCTCTAAAGTGATGCCCATCAAAACAAACATTAAAACTGCAAGCAGAACTTCAATAGATTGACCAGCCAAAACACGTTCATTGATCCGATTTACGATGAACGAAATATTCCTTTCTAGGGCAGTTTCCCAACCACCTTTGAAGAGTGGCTCAATTATTTTGGGCAAATCTGGATAACGAAAAGTTGAAATTTGGTCAGCTTTCACCCCTGACGCTAACAATTCCCGGTACATCTGCGATGTTGTATCGATGGCTTGATGCACCAATATACCAGCACTGTCCAAAATAGCTATTATGCCAAAAGAAACGACACCAGCGCCCCCAATAGCAAATGCAACTGGAAAACCTGACAGTATGCCCCCAAAAAGGCAAACAAATACGATTATTAGACCAATTTCTACGCCATCAAGACCAAACAACATAACTACCGTTCCTAATTCTCAGTTTTTGCGACATCAGTTAAATCTGGAAGTTGATCCAGGTCTTTGTACTTGTTTTCACTCGATTGCCCCTCACGAAGTTCCTGAAACGAGCGCATGAAAAAAGCAACCGCGTGAATGAAAATCATTCCCGCAAACGCGACTAACAAAATCTTAAAAATAAAATATCCTGTGAAACCGTTGGGCGAAAATCCGATCGTTTCAACATTCCATTTCAAAACCCTCGACTTGGCAAGCAGTCGATCCAAAGCGTCTGAAGCAGACGGTTTTGGCACAATCAGATGCCGCCATAAAAAGTACCAACCGTACATCCAAATTATCACTGCCATTGGGAGCATAAATACTACCGAACCGAACATATCGACGATTTTTTTTGTTCGAAACTTTGCGCCTGCATAAAACAAGTCCACGCGAACATGACCACCTTGCACAAACGTGTAAGTGGCACATAGACTAACCACTAACGCATTGTATAGCTTCAGTTCTTCTGCATACCAACTTATATCAAAACTCAATGGAACGCCAAAACTTAGAACAATGTCGGGCCTCGTAAAAATCCGCTGCATCACTACTATTAGTACCTGCTGCAAAACCATTAAGAGTCCGGCCCAGGCAAAAAATCGACCTACGGTATTCGCAAACCCCTCCAGGACCCTAATCTGTCCCCACATAAAAGAAGGCCTTAAAACACCGATAAAAAATAAAACCAATACTATTAATAATATTGCGAAAAAAAACTCAACAGACCCGCCGTAATAGACAAATCTCATAATTGACTTTTTTTCACTCCAATCCAACCACAATTCTGGATTTGAAACTGCGTAGCCAATATTATAAGCCGCCAAGATCAGGTTTTGAAAAAACCAAACGGCACCATCATAAAATGCTGAGGCAGTGGTAGCCAAACTTACTGTTTGCTGATTTTCCATAGAAAAACTCTGGGTTGAAAATCCTGGGGTCTGAATGACCCCAGGAAAATACTTTTTTTATGATCCGCCTAGAACGCGAACACGCTGTTGTACATAATAACCGTCTGACTTACTGATCCATGCGGCAGAGTCTGCCAACGAAGCTTCGAAGCTAGCACGCGTTGTTCTGAACAACTCATCGTCCATGTTTTCATCCATGATTTCTTTAGACGCAGCTCCAAAGGCATCCCAGATCTCATCAGAGAATTGCAACGCTTTCACACCTTGCGACTGCATTCTTTGAAGCGCAGCACCATTTGCAGAAAAAGTTTCAGCCAACTGATAAAGAGTAGTTGCCATGGACGCATATCGCAAGATCGCTTGATGTGTCTCGGTTAACGAGTTCCACTTGTCCAAATTCATATTTGCAGAAAGAGCTGATCCTGGCTCATGAAAGCCAGCTGTGTAGTATACTTTTGCAACTTCCCAAAAACCAGCTCGCTCATCAGCTGCCGGCCCAACCCACTCAAGTCCATCGAGAGCACCAGATGAAAGAGCTTGGTATAGTTCACCACCTGGAATGTTTTGAACAGATGCACCAAGTTTACCTAATACTTTACCACCTAGACCAGGCATACGATATTTCAACCCATTGAAATCATCTGGAGAAGTCATCTCTTTACGAAACCAACCACCAGATTGACCACCTGAGTTACCAGCAAGCAAACCTTTAAAATTGAAAATTTGCCCGATCTCGTCATGGATTTGCTCTCCGCCACCATGATAATACCAGTTGGTAACTTCTTGTGCTGTTCCACCGAATGGAACTGCTGTATAGTAAGCCAAAGCAGGATGCTGGCCAATAAAATAATAGTCAGCTGAGTGATACATATCTGCCTGACCAGAAGTCACAGCGTCAAAAACTTCCAACGCACCAACCAATTCACCAGGTGCTTTTCGATCTATTGTCAGTGAACCTTCTGACATTTGTGCAACCATGTCAGCAAAATAGCGTGCTGCATCGTCAAGCACAGCAAATCCGCGAGGCCATGATTGAACCATTGTTAGTACAGTGCCGTGTCCACCTGACACAGCGGGTGTTGCGAGGGCAGCGCCGGTTCCCGCTAACGCAGCACCCCTTAAAAAATTACGACGTTCCATTAAATGTCTCCCAGTCGTTAAAAAATTAATCCGATTCCTATCGGATACAGGTGCGCTGTATTTAGACTAAAAAACGACAGCGGCAAGTGAAAAAGTAATAAAACTGCGTTTATTTTGTTTAAAAAGCAGTTTTATGTCTCTCATACAGATTGAATTTCTTTATAAATTACCTATTTATTCGAAAAGAGCATTTTGAAATTTAAAGTAAGAAAGTCTCAAAACAAACTCATATAGGCAGATAAACATTGTCGAAAGCACCAGGATTTTTATAGAGAATGATCCAATATACATTGAAATGTGATGAGGGGCATACCTTTGACAGCTGGTTTCAATCAAGCTCTGCTTTTGAAAAGCTAAATGCGAATAACATGGTCGTCTGTTCAATTTGCGGGTGCTCAAAAATCGAAAAAGCTGTAATGGCGCCCAGAGTAAATAAAAACACGAAAATAACCGTGAGAAAAAAGAAGCATCCTGCCGAGCAGGCCATAGCAGAAATTAAGAAGCACGTTGAGGAAAATTCACACTACGTCGGAAAAAATTTCGCAAAAGAGGCAAGAGCCATGCATTTAGGAGACTTACCGGAAAGGCCGATATACGGTGAAGCAAAGGCAGATGAGGCTAAATCACTTATAGACGACGGTATTCCCGTCACCCCTCTGCCTTTTACTCCAAATAGAAAAACTAATTAGTTTAAACAAATTTATATTTTTTATAATTATCCATAAACTCTTTTGTCATAGTCATTGAGACTTGTGCTATCTTTGTTGGTGAAATAAACCAAAAAAATGTACTACATCTAGGAAATTATCATGCCTGTATTGGTTATGAAATTTGGAGGCACCTCAGTGGCGTCTCTCGATAAAATAAAAAGCGCAGCAGAACGTGTTGCTTTTGAGGTTTCAGCAGGTCACTCTGTTATTGTGATTGTATCGGCTATGGCAGGCAAAACAAACGAACTCGTTGAATTGGTAAATGCGACATCGCCGCTATACGATGCCCGCGAATATGACGCGGTTGTTTCGTCTGGAGAAAATGAAACAGCTGGGCTTATGGCCCTGACGCTACAAACAATGGATATTCCAGCCAGGAGTTGGCAAGGCTGGCAAGTCCCAGTTAAAACATCATCAGCACACTCCTCAGCTAGAATTGAGGAGATACCGACCGAAAATATAATGACCAAATTTAGCGAGGGGATGCGTGTTGCGGTAGTGGCCGGTTTTCAAGGCTTAAGTGAATCTGGCAGAGTCACAACTTTAGGGCGCGGTGGATCAGACACAACGGCTGTAGCATTTGCAGCTGCCTTTGACGCTACTAGGTGTGATATTTACACCGATGTAGACGGAATTTATACAACCGACCCTCGAATAACTAATAAAGCGAGAAAATTAAATAAAATTTCATTCGAAGAAATGCTTGAGCTTGCTTCTCTTGGAGCAAAAGTATTGCAAACTCGATCAGTTGAATTGGCAATGCGTTATAGTGTAAAACTCAGAGTTCTTTCGAGTTTTGATGAGCCGAATTCCAATTCGGGAACATTAGTATGCAGTGAGGAGGAAATCATGGAGTCAAATGTTGTATCAGGTATTGCATATTCCAAAGACGAAGCAAAAATGACTTTAATATCAGTAGCTGACCGACCTGGAATTGCCGCCGCTATATTTGGGCCACTTTCGGAAGCAAGCGTTAACGTTGACATGATTATTCAAAATATCGCTGAGGAAGGTCGGACTGATATGACGTTTTCATGTCCAACCGACCAAGTATTAATAGCACAGGAAGCACTCAACGGTGCAAAAAAAGAGGGCCACATAAATTTCTCACAACTTATCGCCGATACCAATGTAGCCAAAATTTCTGCCGTTGGGATCGGTATGCGAAGTCAATCTGGTGTAGCTGCAAAAATGTTTCGTACGTTATCCGATGAAGGAATTAATATTAAAGTTATTGCAACATCTGAAATCAAAATTTCAGTTTTGATTGATAGAAAGTATATGGAACTAGCTGTTCAGTCGCTTCATGATGCGTTTGGCTTAGAGAAAATTACTTAATTAGTTTCACTAGCACACGTAACACGTTTATACTGCTATTTAATGTCTATGCCGAATAAAATTGAAAGTGATAGCCGAAAGCTTCTGGGACGCCTGCGTGACACAATGGCGGAAGAAGCAAAAGGACAAGATCGTCTAGACAAAATTACTCTGCTTATTGCATCAACCATTGGAACCGAAGTTTGCTCTATTTATCTCCTACGAGACCCAGAAACACTGGAGCTATGTGCAACACAGGGCCTTGAAGTTGATGCGGTTCACCAAACAAGGATGAGAATTGGCGAAGGATTGGTCGGAAGAGTAGCAAAAAAAAATAAAGCAATAAATACTGCTGATGCCCCATCATATCCTGGTTTTCGCTATATGCCAGAAACAGGCGAAGAAAGATTTTCATCATTCTTGGGTCTCCCAATTCAAAGATTGGGTGAGCTTTTAGGCGTATTGGTAGTCCAATCAAAAACTGCACGAGAATTTAACCCTGACGAAATTTACGCTTTGGAAGTCGTTGCAATGGTTTTGGCAGAAATGGCAGAACTCGGAGCATTTGTTAGTGAGGAGAGCGGATTAAAGGCTTTACACCAACAACCTGTACTTATTCGAGGATCAGTCGCGCAGGAAGGGGCAACAAAAGGTAATGTCTGGCTCCACGAGCCGCGGGTTGTTGTAACCAATCTTGTATCAGATGACCCCGAGGCTGAAATTACTCGTCTCGAAGGAGCCGTACAAGAGCTTAGAAATCATGTTGATGAAATGCTTGCTAAGAATAGGCAAATGGACAAGGAGCAAGCAGAAATCCTTGAAGCATATAAAATGTTTGCAAATTCACGCGGCTGGATGAAACGTATGGTAACTGATATTAATTCTGGCTTGAGTGCAGAAGCAGCGGTTGACAAAGAGCAATCTTCTGCCCGGGCAAGGCTAGGTCAGGTAACTGACCCATATATGAGAGATAGACTTCATGATTTGGATGACTTATCAAATCGCCTTCTGCGTATTTTAACAGGACAAGGTAAAGAGACTGGCGCGTCGATGCCACAAAATCCTATATTGGTGGCAAGCAACATTGGGCCTGCAGAACTGCTAGATTATGGCCGGTCTCTAAAAGGCATTGTGCTTGAAGAAGGTTCAGTGGGCAGTCATGCAACGATAGTAGCAAGAGCACTGGCAATCCCACTTGTTATTCATGCCCAAAATATTACAGCTGAAGCCTTAAATGGCGATGAAGTCTTAGTTGATGGAGAGCAGGGTCTTGTGCATCTTCGACCAGATGAAAGTGTAAGTGCAGCCTTTAAAGACAAAATAGCCATGGAGGCAAAGGCACAAGAGAGATACTCAGCAATCAGACACTTACCAGCCAATACCCTCGATAACAGTAAAATAAGTTTACTTATGAATGCTGGATTAATGGCAGACTTGCCTAGTCTGGATAGTTCGGGTGCGGAAGGTGTCGGACTTTTTCGAACAGAATTACAGCTTCTTATTAGAAACCAAATGCCCAAAAGGTCTGAACTAAGCGCAATGTATAAGAGAGTAATGGACGCTGCTGGTGGAAAAACAGTAGTTTTCAGATCCCTAGATATTGGGTCAGACAAAGTTTTGTCATTCATGCCAAACGTAGAAGAACCAAACCCTGCTTTAGGTTGGCGGGCAATCAGGGTGGGCTTTGATAAACCTGGTGTCTTAAGGATGCAACTCCAAGCACTTTTGCGCGCCGCCGAAGGCCGGCCTTTATCAGTTATGTTCCCATTCATAGCCCAAGCCAGTGAATTCAATTTTGCAAAAATTGAAATGGAAAAAGCAAAAGAGAGGGAGTTGAAGCTTGGTCACACAGTGCCAAAAACGGTTAATATTGGTGCAATGCTCGAAACTCCTTCATTAGCTTTTGAGACAGATGATTTTTTTCAGGAAGTTGATTTCGTATCTATTGGTGGAAATGATTTAAAACAATTTTTTTTCGCAGCTGATCGAGAAAATGAATTGGTACGGAAACGTTACGATACTCTAAATCTATCCTTTTTAGATTTTTTAAAATCGATCGTAGATAAATGCGAAAAAAATAAAACAAAATTATCTTTTTGCGGAGAGGACGCAGGACGACCAATTGAGGCCCTTTGTCTTGCCGCAATAGGAATAAAAACACTATCTATGAGACCCGCATCAATAGGCCCAGTCAAAAATATTTTGCTCAAAAGTGATTTAGATGAAGTTCGAAAGATTATAGCCGAAGCTAAAATCGAAGGTCAGTCCTCGGTAAGAAAAAAAATTATCGACTATATAACTTCAAGTTAAAATAGGTTCGAAAATAAAACTCTATTCTTCTACTAGACCCTGGTATACCACTACCGTATAAGGATGGCATGAATTTCGAAGTGGATATCATATTACGAATTATTATCCCGGCACTCTGATCATGAGTGGCCGGGTCAAGGTGATCGCAAGAGCGCACCGTTTTACACTCTAAAAATCAAAAAGAAGTTAAGGAATAGCGGCGATGACTGCTGAACCAATCGATTATAAGAATACGTTAAATTTACCCAAAACTGATTTTCCGATGAGAGCGGGTCTACCTAATCGTGAACCTGGTTGGTTAGAAAGATGGGAAAAAATTGGCGTCTATAAAAAACTGAGGCAAAAAAAGTCTCGGAAGCCTTTCGTTTTACACGATGGACCTCCTTATGCGAACGGGAACCTGCACATTGGTCACGCTCTAAACAAAATTTTGAAGGATATGGTGGTAAGAAGCCAGCAGATGATGGGTTGTGATGCTAGATACATCCCAGGCTGGGATTGCCATGGATTGCCAATTGAGTGGAAAATTGAAGAAAAATACCGTAAAAAAGGAAAAAATAAAGATACTGTTCCGATAGTGGATTTTCGACAAGAATGCCGAAAATTTGCAGATGGCTGGATCGATATCCAAAGAGAAGAATTTAAACGGTTAGGTGTCACTGGGAACTGGGAAAACCCATATCTCACAATGGATTTCCGAGCAGAGCGAACTATCGCACAAGAATTTATGAAATTTTTAATGAACGGTACACTGTATCAAGGGTCTAAACCAGTCATGTGGTCACCTGTGGAACAAACGGCCTTAGCTGAAGCTGAAGTTGAGTATCATGATAAAGAAAGTTTTACGATCTGGGTCAAATTCAAAGTGGTCGATAACGAAAATGCAGAATTGAATGGCTCTCAAGTTGTAATATGGACTACTACACCCTGGACCATTCCATCAAACAAGGCAGTCGTTTTTGGTCCTGACATTAAATATGGCTTGTACGAAGTAATTTCTCGACCCGAAGAATGTTGGGCAAATATTGGCGATCGTTATATTTTGGCCGATAATTTAGCCGCTGGAGTTATGGAAAGGGCAAGGCTAGATGACACCATGTATCGTCGGATTCAAGATGTTACGCCAGAAAGCTTAACAAAAATAAGCCTAAAACACCCATTATTTGCCGCAAAAGACGCAAATGGTGAGTGGGATGATATTAGAGACTTCAGAGCTGCAGATTTCGTAACTGACACTGAAGGCACCGGATTTGTCCACTGCGCGCCATCGCACGGAATGGAGGAATATGAACTCTATCGCGAATTGGGTATGTTGGATCAGGTCATCACATACAACGTAAAAGACGATGGAAGCTTCAGAGATGATCTCCCATTCTTTGGGAGAAAGTATATTCTTAGCCGAAAAGGTGGTGAAGGCGATGCGAACAAAGCAGTTATAGATAAGCTAATAGAAGTTAATGGATTATTGGCTCGTGGAAAAATCAAACATAGTTACCCGCATTCATGGCGCTCAAAAGCTCCGATAATATATAGAAATACCCCTCAATGGTTCGCATCAATAGATCGCGCTGTCGGTGATAGTAAAGATGAATTTGGCAGAACGATAAGAGAGCGAGCACTAAATTCTATAGATAAACTGGTTTCATGGACACCTCAGACGGGAAGAAATCGATTGTATTCAATGATTGAGACGCGTCCAGATTGGGTGTTATCGAGACAGCGAGCCTGGGGTGTGCCCCTAACTTGCTTTATCAAAAAAGGAGCTTTACCAAACGACAGTGATTTTCTTTTAAAGAATACTGCAGTGAACGAACGGATATTAGATGCTTTCGAAAATGAAGGAGCTGATGCGTGGTATCGTGAAAATTCAAAAGAGCGTTTTTTGGCGGGGATCGTAGACCCAAAAGAGTACGAGCAAGTATACGATATATTAGATGTTTGGTTCGACAGCGGCTCAACGCACGCATTTGTTTTGAAAGAACGTGAAGACGGATCCGATGATGGACTTGCCGATTTATATTTAGAGGGAACAGACCAACACCGAGGATGGTTTCACTCATCAATGCTACAATCCTGCGGTACGAACGGAAGAGCACCCTACAGAGGTGTCCTGACACACGGTTTCACATTAGATGAAAAGGGCATGAAAATGTCCAAATCTCTAGGAAACACAATAGCCCCAGAACAAGTTGTAAAACAATATGGGGCAGATATTTTGCGCCTCTGGGTTGCTCAATCTGACTATACAGCTGATCTTCGTATTGGCCCAGAAATTTTAAAAGGTGTTTCGGATAGTTATCGACGACTCCGCAATACAATGAGATTTATTCTGGGTTCACTTTCACAACCAAATGAGAGTGAAAAAATTGAACCCAAAGATATGCCAGAGCTTGAACAGTGGGTATTACATCGTCTGTCTGAGCTAGACGAACGCGTACGCAGAGGCTATACTGAATATGATTTTCAGGGTGTATTTCAATCTGTATTCACCTTTGCGACAGTTGAACTCTCCTCGTTCTATTTTGATATACGAAAAGATGTCCTTTACTGCGATGGAGATACTCTAGAACGGCGTTCTGCGCGATCCGTTCTAGATCATATTTTCGTAAGATTGACCGCTTGGCTTGCTCCTGTACTAGTATTTACTATGGAAGAGGTTTGGCTTGAAAGGTATCCAGGTGATGAGAGTTCTATTCATCTGACTGATATGCCCAGTACGCCAAAAACATGGCTAAACGAAGAATTGGCTAAAAAGTGGACCGTTATTCGTCAAGCGAGAAGAGCTGTCACTGCGGCATTGGAATTGCAGCGAACTGACAAAGTCATAGGCTCTAGTCTCGAGGCTTCTCCAGTCGTTTACTTGGAGGACCAAGAAACGTTTGATCTATTAGAAAGTATTCCATTTAGTGACATTTGTATAACCTCCTCCATAAAACTGTCCCTGGATAAAGCTCCCGAAGAAGCTTTTTCAACTGAAGAGGTCAAAGGAATTAAGGTAGATTTTCAAGTTGCATCAGGAGAAAAGTGTCAACGTTGTTGGAAGATTCTTCCAGAAGTGACTTCTTCAAGTCCAATTTGTGGCAGATGTGATGAAGCTTTGAAAGGTTAAGAAAAAATTTGAATTCTTGTATTTAGAAAATTACGCTTTCAAACGCTTAGTGGCAAAAAAAATTTTTAAAAGTTTTTCTGCTTTTTTTTCACCTATGCCCGGATATATCTCCGGAATATGGTGCGTTTGTTGATGATCAAAAACTCTTGCGCCTTGCTGGACGCCACCTGATTTTGGGTCAGAAGCAGCAAAATAAATTCGTCTCAGTCTAGCATTTGCGATTAAACCAGCACACATCGCACAAGGTTCTAAAGTTACATATATGTCGCAATTTACGAGCCGATCTGTTTTTAAGACATCGCAGGCTTTCCTTATAGCTAAAACTTCTGCATGCGCAGAGGGATCTAATCTTTCCCGTGTTTCGTTTCCTGCACGAGCGATAATATCACCAGAAGCTTCTACAATAACAGCCCCAACTGGCACCTCCCCTCTTTGAAGAGCTTTGGCTGCTTCTTCAAGTGCATCATCCATAAAAGTTCTAAACATAATATTTCTTCAAACCTTCATCAGGGGTTTTCTGACCTGACTTTTTATCATAAGTCACAGATATGAATAATCAATCACCTAAGGGCAGTCGTATTGCTAAAGTCTTATCCAGAGCAGGTATAGCAAGCCGTCGAGAAGCTGAAAAAATAATATTGGAAGGTCGTGTCAAAGTTAATGGCGAAATACTTATTTCCCCAGCTTTTAATGTTGTTGATAGCGACATTATCCTTGTCGATGGTGATCCAATCGCTAAACCTGATGAAGAGCGATTATGGTGCTTTCACAAACCAGTGGGCGCCGTAACAACAGCTAAAGATGACAAAAACCGCAAAACAATTTATGAATATTTTCCCTCAAACTTGCCGCGCGTAATGCCAGTTGGCCGTTTAGATCTTAGTTCAGAGGGCTTATTGCTTTTGACAAATAGTGGTGAATTAAAAAGAAAACTTGAGCTGCCAAACTCTGAACTTAGTCGGATATATAGAGTTCGCGTCAAAGGGCACCCAAAAGAAGCCAGCTTAGATTTACTCAGATCTGGTATCGTTATTGAAAAAGAATTCTTTAGACCAATGAAAGTCTCACTAGACCGCCAACAGGGCGCTAATGCATGGCTAACGATTGAATTGAAGGAAGGCAAAAACCGAGAAATAAGGCGCGCAATGGGCGAACTTAGCTTGCTCGTCAATCGACTGATAAGGATTGAGTATGGCCCATTTAAACTAGGAAGTTTAAAGAAGGGTGAACTAGTTGAAATAAATAGTAATTCAATCAGACGATCGCTAAAGACCGTGAACATCAATTTTACAACAGCAAATAACAGAAAAAAAAAGCAGAACAAATACTCAGAAGTTTCGAGAAGAGTACATTGAAAATTATTGGGATAGCAAATGAAAGAACCGAGTTTTTAAAAAGAATTTATTCTTAATTGGTAGAGGAAATTGTAAAATGCGAGCTGTTATTCAGAGGGTTAAAAGTGCAAGTGTTTCAATCTCAGATGAAATTGTAGGCGAATGTGGCATAGGCGCACTTATACTCGTTTGTGCCATGAAGAATGATACCGTCAGCCAAATAGAAAAACTTGCAAAAAAAATTACCAAAATGAGAATATATCAAGATGAAGACAACAAAATGAATCGTTCTTTAATAGATATAAACGGGGAAGCTTTGGTTATTAGCCAATTCACTTTGGCTGCTGATTTAAAGCGAGGTAATCGTCCTGGCTTTTCAGAGGCAGCGGAACCAGAAAAAGCAAAACATCTTTATAGTCATTTCGTATCTTGCCTTAAACAGAATGGAATTTCTACTCAAACTGGAGAATTTGGAAGCGAGATGGCCGTAAAATTAACTAATGATGGACCGGTAACTATATGCCTAGATTCAGATCAATTTTAGAAATAAATGCTCTCACCTAAGCCAGCACAAAATTAATTAGAATTTAAGTTAAAGAATTTGTATATTTTTTTAATTCCGCTCGAGCAACCTGCCGGCGATGTACAGCATCCGGACCGTCTGCAAATCTAAGCGTTCTTATATGTGTCCACATGTTTGCTAAATCAAAGTCTTGGCTTATTCCGGCAGCACCATGCAATTGCATGGCCTCATCTATCACTTTCCCAGCCATTAAAGGAGCAATAACTTTGATTTTTGAGATCCATGGCTGAGCAGCACGAACACCCGCTGTATCCATCATATAAGCAGCTTTAAGGCATAACAAACGAGACATTTCTATTTCCATACGAGCATTTGCAATAATATCATAATTGCTTCCTAAATCTGTTAGCCTTTTCCCAAAAGCTTCACGAGACAAACCACGACGACACATCATTTCCAATGCTTTTTCAGCCTGTCCAATTGCTCGCATACAATGATGTATCCGGCCAGGTCCTAGCCTACCCTGGGCAACCTCGAACCCCCTTCCTTCACCAAGTACAACACTAGAAGATGGAATTCGGACATCGGTAAATTTCAGATGCATATGTCCATGAGGCGCATCGTCGTTGCCAAAAACTTGCATCGGTCTTAGGACTTCAATACCGGGTGTTTTTGGATCAAGAACAAACATAGTATGACGTTTATGTTTGGATGCATTCGGATCCGTGCATGCAAGAAGAATATACAACTCACATCGCGGATCTCCGGCACCAGAAATCCACCATTTTTCACCATTAAGCACCCAGCTTTCATCATCTTTTACAGCACTAAATGCTAGCTGAGCAGCATCAGATGAAGCAGTGTTTGGCTCAGTCATGACATAAGCTGAGCGAATTTTCCCTTCCAATAAGTCAAAAAGCCACCGATTT
>CACPBQ010000017.1 GCA_902632125.1 Paracoccaceae bacterium
CAAAATACTTACCAGAGGGTTTGAAGGCGCTATGACGATCAATTCAGCCTCCTTCAGCGCTTGTTCCGCGTGTGGCGTTATTTTAGATGATTCCAACCCGTCGTATCTGAGCTCCAAAACATCAGGCTTGCAACGCTCTTTAACAAAATACTCTTGGAAGCTTAACCATCCGCAATCAGTTAATACACGTGTTTGAACTTTGGCTTCAGTCGGTAACAATATTTTTGAATTGATATCAAATTTAGAGACTATATCTGCCAAAATATCGGAGGGCCGATCTCCACGCCGCAAGCGCTCCGTGCGATAAATATGAAGACCAAAATCACGGTCACCGAGAAACATCCAAGTGTCAGCACCTAAGCAATTCAACATTTCAAGTGCTCTATTACCTTCATCGGCAAGGCCCCAGCCTTGATCTCGATTTACACGATCAGAAAGCGTATATAGCATTGTATCGATATCTGGGGATACCCAAAGTCCATGGAATTCTTCGTCGTCAGCAACATTTCCAATTACTGTTAAAGTAATTTCTGGTATTTCTGCCAGCCCCTCAGCTAATTTAGCTCCGCCTACTCCACCCGCCAAAAGTGTCACTCGGGTCATCCTGTGGTCTCCGGGAACATCTTTAAGAAACTTAATGGATCAGATTTCCGTTCAACTAATGGAGAAATATCAATTGGATTGTGATCTTTATATATATCGACGTTTTTGTAAATGGTGTTACGCCTGACAGGTATACGCCCAGCTGAACGAATAATCTCACATAGTTCAGCTGCTGTAATCTCTTGACCATGTTTAGAACCAGCTGAACGAGAAATACTTTCATTCATTAAAGTTCCACCAAGATCATTAACACCCTTGGAAAGCAGATTACGAGCACGCTCGGCACCCAACTTTGTCCAACTAACCTGAATATTATCAATGAAACCATTTAACATAATTCGTGAAACAGAATGCATTAAGTCAACTTCATGATCAGTTGGCCCAGGGCGCACTGAATTTGGATTATTTAAAAATAAGGGGCTATCGGTGTGTACAAAACTTAAAGGTACAAGCTCAGTAAATCCACCAGTATCTCTTTGTATCTCGCGCAGGAGCGCAATATGAGCCGCCCAGTGTTTCGGTTCATCAACATGTCCATACATAATCGTAGCTGTACTTGGAATTCCAACATCATGAGCTGTTCGAATGATTTCCTCCCAGCAATCAGCGCTTAGTTTGTTTTTGGTTAATTTCTGACGTACTTCTGTATCTAGTATCTCTGCAGCTGTTCCCGGCATAGATCCCAAGCCACAATCTTTTAAATCATTTAGAAAAGTACGAAAGGACAGTTTGGATTTAACAGCACCATACCAAATCTCAAAAGGAGAAAATGCATGTATATGCATATCTGGCAACGCAGACTTTATCGCAAGTACAAGCTCCCGATAGTAGTTGCCCTCCATTTTTGGATGCAAACCACCCTGAATGCACACTTCCGTACCTCCACGGTCCCAAGCCTGCTGCGCCCTTTCGACTACCTGCGCCGGCTCTAACCACTCAGAACCTGCCTCTTCTTTGCGCTTAGCAAAACCACAAAACCGGCAGCCCATGTAACAAATATTTGTAAAATTAATATTTCTGTTCACTACAAAAGTTACATAATCACCCTTACTGCGCTGTCGCAGAATATCCGCAACTGCAAAAATAGCATTTCGATCTGTAACTTTTTTATTATCCCTACAATTAAAAAGTACCATGCCGTCATTTTCTGAAACTTCGTTACCAAACAATGCATTGCTAAGGATTTTAGATACAGGGCTGCTAGCCGCATCCAGTACTTTTTGTAACTCTACTGGTATGTATTTAGAGACTTGTTGATTTACTTTATTCATTAGATCGCCTCCAATATTTGCTCATGCGCAAACCCATCATGCCTCGCCATGGCCAAAATGCGCTCTCTTAATCCAGGATCTAAATACTCACTCCGCTTATTAATAAATCGGGGGTATACTGTGAGCCGCTCCAATAATTTGAAGCCCACGCTTGAACAACTTTCATTTAACATAAGGATTTCCGGCCATTCATGTTGAGGATTAATAAAATCGATCGTAACGGGGCTTATTCCGCCCCAGTCATTGATACCTGCTTCCAGATAAGAAATATGGCGACGATGCAAATTTGGAGGCGCTTGTAGACTAATTTCTGGTTCAAGAATGATACGTGCAGCTGCTATTGTACGCAGCATATCTTCAAGATTAGGCTCTGGATGTTGCGCCATAGCTATATCGGGCTTACGTTGAAAATTTTGGATTATAACTTCCTGGATGTGACGATGACGACGATGAGATGCATTAATCGCGTTTAATGCCTCAATTCTTTCTTCCCAAGTTTCTCCAATTCCAATCAATAACCCAGTTGTAAAGGGCACATTCTTGACACCAGCCCGCTCCAGAGTCCGCAATCTTTGCAGGGGAGTTTTATCAGGACATCCATGATGGGGCATACCCTTGCGAACCAAACGTCGGCTAACCGTTTCCAACATCATTCCCATTGAAGCAGAGACAGGCTTTAACAGATCAATTTCATCGTCAGATAAGGTCCCAGCGTTTACGTGAGGCAGTAAATTTGTTTCTTTGAGAACAAGCGCACACATATCTGCAAGATATTGCGTCATACTTTCATAACCTAACTTAGCAAGGCTTTTTTTTGCTTGCTCATATCTTAACTCTGGTTTTTCACCCAGACTAAATAACAACTCTTTACAACCATTCTCTATACCTTTCTTTGCAACTTTGAGAACCTGTTCTGGGGTCATAATTCGTGCATCAGGATCGGATGGATGCTTTACAAAGGTACAATAGCCACACGTGTCTCTGCACATATTTGTCAAAGGCACAAAAACCTTTCGCGAATAAGTTACATTATCACCCCAAAATCGATCGCGAACTGCTGCAGCTCTTGATAGTAGCTCTGTCGTGTCAGCCTTTGCGAACGTTGGATCGGACATTATATCCATCAAACGCACTCCCTACCCTCTACTTTGGCATAAAAATATAATACATCAACAATTTTTTACCATATGGTCAATTTTTTACCATTTGGTCAATTTTTATTTTATAGTCAAATAAAAAACTTTTATTGGAGAAAGGTATTGAAAGTTGTTGAGTTTTTGATGCAAACCTATGCACATTGAAAGGTGACTTTTAAGGGGGTTATAATGTCGAAAGTTCTACAGGTAGTAATTTACAAATCTGTCTCTGATGAAGAAAAATTAGCAGCCTATGCAAAATTAGCTCTACCAGCGATGCAAAAAGCTGGAGCAAAGTTTCTTGCAAGAGGTGTTCCCGTAGCAGTTCGCGAAGAAGGAAAAAAAACAAGAACGGTCGTGATAGAATGGCCTAGCATGGAAGCGGCTGATAAAGGCTACAATAGTCCAGAATATCAAGCTGCTCTGGAAGCTTTAGATTGTTCGGCCTCGCGAGAATTCAGATATGTGGAAACGATTTAATTTCATGAAGTGAAAAACTTTATTGTGATAAAAATTATGCTTATCTATGTATTAAGAATTTCGATAAAGAAGTATTAACCCCATACCAATAGGCACGATGCCAATATAAGTGTAAGCTGGGGCTAGACCTTCGTTACCAAAACTTTCGACTAATAAAACCCAAAAAGGAATTAATAAGCTGTAAGCCATTACATTGGTTCCGGGAATTTTATTTGAGGCATAATTTAGACATAAAATAGTCCCTATGGAAGCAAATATAGCAAGGTAAATGACCAAAAGAATAAGCCCTAGTGAAATTGTGTTAGGAGTAAAGTTTTTACCCTGAATTACCAATGTTGAACCCACAATTAAGGTTCCGGCAATTAAAACTCCAAACGTTGTAATTAGTAAATGTTCACTATTATTTAACCTAGGTTGTAATAGTGCATAACTTGAATAGACAATTGTCCCGATCAAAAATATAAGCTCTCCGTAATCCATTTTGAACTTCAGAGCATTTTGTAGAGAGCCGTCAAAAACTATAAATAAAGCTCCAAACGAACTCAAACCTAATGCCAACCAGATTAGAGTTTTAGACTTCTTATTAAATAATAACGAGTCCAAAATAAGCGTAGAAAATGGCATAAGTGCAAAAATAGCTGAAGTAGATATAGTAGAAGTATACCTTAGAGCTATAAACATGAAGACAAAGTATACCGAATAAATTCCACCTAGTACAAGATAGCGCCATGGTCTAAATAGGATGGAACGGGACAAGTTTTTAGAGTAAACCAAATATGAACCGAGTATTAGAGCTCCAAAAAGAAAACGATAAAAGGTTAAGAGTTCTGGCTCAATAATTTCAGCATATAATTTACCAAAAATAAAAGAACCTGTTACAAACAGGGAAAATAAGAACATCACTGAGTGACTTTTTATTTTTATGTTCAGCGAGCTTATCATCTAAAACTGAATTTTATTTCCAGCGATAAATAAAATAAAAAACTCAACCAGGGGCATATGAAGCAGGGTCAACATTATTAGGACGACCTTTTATAAGCAATTCAGCATTTAATGGTTCGTTTCTAGCCAGCAATTTTCCACCTCTCACGACTGCAAGACGGTTTGCACGTAATCTTATCGCCTCAATAGAATTTTTTGCTTGGAGCAAATTAAAATTTGCCTTTGCTCCCACATTTATCCCATAATCTTCAAGGTGCATGATAGTCGCCGAATTCGACGTAATTGCATCAAAACACCATGCCATATCCTCACGACTAGACAGTTGACCAACATGCAAGCCCATAAAAGCTACATCAAGCATGTCAGCTTTTCCAAGCGAGTACCAAGGATCCATGACACAATCCGATCCAAATCCAATCAAAATACCTGCATCACGCAACTCTCTTACTCTAGTTTGTCCCCTTCGCTTTGGATAAGAATCATGTCTTCCTTGAAGCATTATGTTAATGAGAGGATTAGGTATTGCATGAACGCCTGCTTCTGCAATCAATGGTATTAATTTAGATACGTAATAATTATCCATTGAATGCATTGAAGTAAGATGGGAACCTGTAACCCGGCCTTGCAAGCCTAGGCGCTGAGTTTCATATGCAAGCGTCTCAATATGGCGGCTCATTGGATCATCTGTTTCATCGCAATGCATATCAACCAACAAACCTCGTTCAGATGCTATTTCACAGAGAGTTTTAATTGATTGGGCTCCTTCCGACATGGTTCGCTCGAAGTGAGGTATGCCCCCAACAATATCCACCCCCATATCCAAAGCACGAATGGTATTTTCGAGTGCTGTCGGATCGCGGTAAAGCCCATCTTGAGGAAAAGCCACCAATTGAATTTCCAAATAGTCTTTAACTTGATTTTTTACCTCTAAAAGGGCTTGGACACCTTTTAATTCGTTATCGCATGTATCGACATGACTTCTTATCGCTCCAATGCCCATTGAAACAGCTAAATCACAATATCTTAACGATCTTGCGATTATATCGTCTACAGTCTGAATAGATTTCAATTCTCCCCAAAGTGATATTCCTTCCAACAGCGTTCCAGATTTATTTAATCGTGGTGTTCCAAGAGATAAAGTTGCATCCATATGAAAATGGGGGTCTATAAAAGGCGGGGCCACAAGCCAACCATTTGCAACAATAGTTTCTTTTGCTTCAGCGGAAATATTCTTTTCAACAGCGGTAATGAGACCATTTTTACCGGCTACATCAATACCTTCCGTTCCGTCAGGCAGAGAGGCGTTTTTTACCAAAAAATCAAACATAATTTACTCCTATCTTTGCCCTTTAAACCAAGGTGTGAGTAGCGCTCTTGGATACTCTGCCCGCCGGGCGGCTATTACCAGAGCTACAATCGAAAGGACGTATGGCGCTGCAAGAAAAACCTGGGAGGGTACTTTGGCTCCCACCTCGGTCTGCATCCGGACTTGTAATGCATCAAATGCACCAAATAGTAATGCACCCAATAAAGCTTTCCCTGGTTTCCAACTTGCAAAAATAACTAACGCTATACAAATCCAACCCCTCCCATTAACCATTCCAAAGAAAAAAGCATCGAAAGCTGACATTGTAAGAAAAGCACCGCCCAAAGCCATAAGAGCCGAACCTACTACTATAGCTCCAATCCTTATTCCATAAACGCTTAAACCTTGCGCATCCACACTATTTGGATTATCGCCAACGGCCTTAATCGCAACGCCTAAACCAGTTCGGTTCATAACGTACCAAACAAGTCCAACCATGAACAAGGCCAACCACGTTAAAGCCGTTTGCTGAAATAAAATTGTACCAATGAACGGAAGCTCTGATAATATTGGGATTTCCAATGGTCTAAATGGTTCAATTCTTGGAGGTGAAGAGACATTTGGTAATGCAGTCCTGTAAGAAAAGTAACTCACGGACGTTGCAAACAGGGTGACCCCAAGCCCTGATACGTGCTGAGATAAACCTAAAGGCACTGTTAAAATAGCATGAATTAAACCAAAAAATCCACCAGCTAGTGCAGCAACTACTACACCACCCCAGAGACCGGCACCTAGCCATACAGCCATCCAACCCGCCATAGCACCAGCCACGAATATTCCTTCAATTCCTAAATTAAGAACCCCAGATTTTTCACAAATCAAAGCGCCTAAAACACCAAAAATAAGAGGCGTCGCGATCCTTAAAGAAGCTGCCCAAAAGCTTTCAGTCAAAAGGATTTGAAAAATTTCAATCACTTAATTTTTACCTTCTAATTTTGCTCTCACTAATTTGAAGCGGCTAAAAAAACCACCAATAAGGACACACAGAAGTGAAGTGGAAACAACTAAATCTGCCAGATAAGAAGATACACTCATAGCACGGCTCATACTATCAGCACCAACAAAAACCGATGCTATAAACAAAGCTGATATTACGACACCAATAGGTGATAATCCTGCAAGCATCGCAACAATTATCCCTGCGTAGCCAAATCCCGGAGACAAATCTGATGTTAGGTAACCCTTCAAACCGGCAACCTCACTCACACCCGCCATGCCTGCGAGAGCTCCAGAAATCGCAGCTGCGCCAAGTATTGTGCGGTTGACCTTTATACCAGCATGCCGAGCGGCAAATACATTCTCCCCAACCGCACGCAATTTGAAACCCCAAACAGATCTTGCCAACATAAATTGCGCTATTAGAGCACATACAATTGCGATTATTAAACCTGAGTGTACGCGCATTCTTTCCATTAAAGGAGGTAACATTCCCTGATCAAGAATTGGAGAACTTTGAGGCCACCCCAAACCCATTGGATCTTTCAGAGGGCCTTCCAGCATATACTGTAAAAAAATAATAATAATAAAGTTTAGTAATAAGGTAGTCACGACCTCATCTGCGCCATATCTTGTTTTCAATATTGCGGGCACCACCATTCCCACTGAACCGGCAGCACAACCAAATGCTATAATTAAGGGCAGTAAAATAAATGCCGGTGCTTCTATGTAACCCGTTCCAATCGCAACAGCTGCTATTGCTCCAAGATATAACTGCCCCTCTGCACCGATGTTCCAAAGTTTAGCTCGGAAGGCCAATGCAGCTGCCAAACCCGTAAACATTAAAGGTGTAGCTCTCGTTAGCATCTCTGAAAAAGCAAATTTGGACCCAAATACTCCTTTGGCCATTTCAACGTATGATATTAAAACGGGCGCCCCAGCTAGCCAAAGCGGAATAGAGGCCAAAATTAGCGCCACAAATGCTGAAAGAATGGGTACTCCATAACTAAAAATAGCAGAATTTGCATTTCTTGGCTCCACCCTAATCATGCCGCCTCACCCGCCATCATTAAGCCAAGGGTTTCCCTATCATGCGTTTCAGCTATTCTGAGCTTACCATCATAAATTACCATGATACGGTCAGACAAACTTAAAATTTCATCTAAATCTTCAGAAATAAGGATAACGCCAGAGCCTCGTTGGCGCGCCTCCAATAGACGATTAGCCACATCTGCAGCGGCGCCCATATCTAAACCTCTTGTAGGTTGATTTGCCAGGATCAATTTTGGAAAAGCCTCAAAAACCCGAGCCAGAATTAATTTTTGAATATTACCACCTGACAGTAAGCGTGCCGAGGCGTTCGGACCTGGACCTCTAACATCGTACTTTGAGCTTAAATCTGAGCAATAACGCATTATAGCCTCATGATTAAGCAAACCACGGCTTTGAATTTTACTACTATTTAAATCTTCTATTATCATATTTTCCGCAACGCTCATCTGCCCAACAATACCATCTTTATGCCTATCTTCTGGTATGCGTCCGACTCCAGCCTGGATAATATTAGACGGATCAAATGAAAGAATATTTTCACCATCAATCTTAATCTTACCCGAAGACGGCTTTACTAAACCAGAAATAGCATTTGCCAGTATCGTCTGCCCATTCCCGGAAATTCCAGCGATCCCTAAAATTTCATGCTTATTTACTGATAAATTTATGTCAGAGATACTTTCTCGCTTTGAAGAACCCGAAATAGTCAGATTATCCACTTCTAATACTGGCTCTCCAACCTCTAATTTTTTTCTTGAAAATACTTTTGTTTCTTCTCCGACCATCAACCTAGCTATTTTTCGCTCGTTAGCTTCCTTGCTTGAAATTTCACCAACCTTTCGACCATGGCGGAGGACTGCTATTCGATTTGAAAATGCTAAAACTTCTCGCAATTTATGAGATATAAAAATAACCGAGAGCCCATTTTGAGTCATGGCCGTAATATTATCAAATAACTTATCAGCTTCTTGTGGGGTTAAAACCGCTGTAGGCTCATCGAGTACTAAAATTTTTACGTCGCGATAGAGCGCTTTTAAGATTTCAACGCGCTGTCTCTCGCCTACCGTTAGTTTTCCAACTGCAACATTCATAGGTGCGACTAAGCCGCTATCATTCATAATTTTTTGAACTTTTTGCATTGCTCTGGATTTATTCCGTCTCAATTCTAGGAATTTTTCTGATCCAAGCATAATATTATCAAGGGCATCTAAATTTTCTGCTAGGGTAAAGTGTTGATGCACCATACCTATCCCTGCAGCAATTGCAGCCTGAGGGTTACCTAGCTGTAATTGGTTAGCTGTTCCTGAACTGTCAAAAATATCAATGCTTCCGGAGTCTGGCATATAATGACCAAACAGCATATTCATTAGGGTTGTTTTTCCAGCTCCATTTTCACCCAACAGAGCAAGCACCTCACCTTTAAAGAGTTCCAAATTAATTGATTGGGCTGCCTGAACGGACCCAAACGTTTTAGACAAACCATTTAGAGTTAAAACGGGTGAAGAGGTCATATTGAATAAGGTCGGCACAAGATTGTGCCGACCAATAGATTTCTAACCGTCTGATTGAGGCCGAGCGTCGTTTACATTTACTCGGAACAAACCATCTAATATTTCTTGCTGTTTTGCTTTCACTGAACTAGCCACGTCAGCTGGCACAAGACTTTCATCCATTACCAAAGATCCGCCACCATAGGCCATGAAGCTATATTGTCCGTAATCAGCTGCTTCAAAATTACCTGATACAACATTTGCTATGGCTTTATCTATTGTGGCCTCCATATGCCATAGAGCAGAAGCCAAGATCGTTCCGGGATAATCACCCGATGTATCTATAACGTTACCAATGGCTTTCACGCCTCTTTCTACAGCAGCATCTGATACACCAAAACGCTCCGCATACATTATGTCGGCTCCAGCGTCCATCATCGCAAATGCACTCTCTTTTGCTTTAGGTGGGTCATACCAACTATCGATAAAGTTAACCATAAACTTCACATCTGGGTTTACATCTCTCGCACCATCCATGAATGCATGCATCAAACGATTTACCTCTGGAATAGCATAGCCGCCGACCATGCCTATTTTATTTGACTTAGTCATTGAACCAGCAATCATCCCAGAAAGGTATGATGGCTCATGAATCCAGTTGTCGAATACTGCGAAATTTGGTCCAACACCTCCAAACGAAGAGCCCATTAAAAATGCGGTGTTTTGATAATCTTTTGCAACTTTACGAGCAGCTCTTTCTAAACCAAAGACTTCTCCTACTATGAGTTGTTGTCCCTGCTCTGCATATTCACGCATAACACGCTCATAGTCTGTGTTAGCCACATTTTCAGAGAATGTGTATTCTATGTCGCCACGATCAGCTGCCGTATTCAAAGCTTTGTGAATGCGGCTTATCCACTGTTGCTCAACCGGCAACGTATAAATTGCCGCAACTTTAATTTTATCAGCAGCAGCAATGCCCACTGATGAGAATAGGCTTGCGCTTGCCACTAAAGCGAGTGCCAACCTACGACTTATTTGGTGCGTAAGAGTCATATTTTTCCCCCTTGTCATTACACTTGAGAAGTGTGCTTTCGTTTACATAATTAATCAATAACTTATTTTATTTAAAATTGAAGAAACTAGAAAAATGAGCAAATTTGAGCAAATATTTGCAAAGCAATTCTTTTCTCAATGTTAATTTGGTGAAGTAAATTTTATTAAACGAGCATTAGATCCATCCTCAATGACCCAGATGGAACCATTCTTTTGAACTTCGATATCTCTAACTCGTACCCGCCATGAAAACCTTTCTTCCTCAGTGACTTTTTGACCATTAAATTTCAGCCTGACGAGCGACTTACCTTTTAATGCACCCAAAAGTGCTTGTCCCTGCCAGTCTTTAAATTCCCTGCCCTTATAGAAAGTTAGGCCTGATGGAGCTAACGTTGGGACCCAATATGCCACTGGTGCAGTAAATTCAGGCCTTGTATTATGTGACGGAATCACAGCGCCACTGTAATGGTTCCCCTCCGAAACTAGCGGCCAGCCATAGTTAGACCCTGGCACGATAAGATTTAATTCATCCCCATGTCTTGGACCCATTTCATTAGCCCATAAATTATTTTCTTGATCAAATGCTAAACCAAGCGCATTTCTGTGCCCAGTGGTCCAAAATGTCTTAGCTAATTCACCTTTGCTTTGAAAAGGATTCTGCTGTGGAACCGTTCCATCATCATTTAGACGGACTATCTTTCCAAAATTGGTGTCCCACATTTGAGCAGGTTTTTGCATTTGCCGATCACCAGATGTGATGAATATTTTATTTTCATGGGTAGATCCCTCAGGACCAAATACTATTCGATGAGAAAAATGTCCCTTGCCTTCTACTGCTGGAAATTGCTCCCATATCCTTTGCCTGTTTTCTAGCTTGGGACTATTGAGGTCGCTTAATTTAGCTCGATCAACCACGGCATATCTTGTCTTACCTCCATCATCCGAAGTTATGTAAGAGAGATAAATGAGTTTATTTTTTTTATAATTTGGATGTGGGACAACATCACCCATTCCACCTTGCCCACCGTACTGAACTTTCATGATATTTTTGACTTCAGTTTTGGATCCAAAACTGTCCACAAGCCATAGTTTGCCTGGCTTTGTTGCGACCAAGAGATGGTCGTTGTCTATGAAAGATATTGACCAAGGGTAGTTAAATTTTAAGACTACTTTTCCCTGAATTTTTGACCCTAGGCTCCCTTCAATTATGTTGTTTGCAAAACTGTGGCCAGCGGCTATTAACAGCAAAAAAATTAAATAAAATTTATACAAAAGTTTTCCATTCCACTCGAGTTAGATAAAATTATATTCATAGTTTTAATTTTACGAACAAAAATTTCTAACATTTTACCTAAAGCAAATAACCAATGAAAAGATCAAAAATAAACAATATTATGCTTGGAGCCGATAAATTTATTCAACAATTTGGCATCACTCAGCGGTTTAAGTTCCAAGGTTAAATTTTGATCTCTACAATACTCAAAACTCACTTAATAGCTTTAATTGGAGCTGGCTTATTTCTTTTAATAAATGCACCTTTGCCATGGTTATTCGGCCCCCTTACTAGCTGCCTTATCGCTGCTCTTTTTGGCTATAAATTAAAAGTGTACAAACCCTTAGGGGATGGAATGCGCACAATATTGGGGGTTGCAGTTGGTGCAGCGGTTACCCCAGCATTTTTCTATAGTATTCCAAGCTTAACCGCTACACTTCTAATTATTCCATTATTCACGATTCTTATTGGACTGTTAGGAGTATTATTTTATAGAAAATTTTTCAAATTTGATTTTCCAACAGCATATTTTTCATCAATGCCTGGTGGTGTACAAGATATGATTGTGTTTGCTGAAGAGGCAGGCGCCAATGTTCGTTCAGTTTCTCTAATTCATGCAACTCGTATTTTAGTTATCATTGTTTTTTTGCCCATTTTTTTAAGTTCAGTTTGGGAAATAAATCTTACCAATCCTCCTGGAATGCCTATAAAGGAATTTCAGCCCCTACAACTCCTGTTGCTTTTAGTTAGTGCTGTTTTTGGATGGAGGATTGCAAAGAAAGTAGGTTTATTTGGCGCTTCTATATTAGGGCCTCTAATTTTGGCTGCAATTTTTAGTTTGTGCGGGCTTTTAACCAATCGTCCACCAGCTGAAATAATTTGGGCTGCACAATATTTTATCGCAATAGGCATAGGTATAAAATATGAAGGAATTTCTTCAATTGAAATACGCCGTGATATTTTAGCTGGACTCATTTTCAGCATACTGCTGCTGCTTCTAACTACCTGTGTCTTAGTCCTCGTTTTAATTTTAAAAATAGCGGAACCAGTTGAGACTATTCTATCCTTTGCTCCCGGAGGTCAGGGTGAACTGGTTGTTTTGGCTATTATTGTCGGTGCGGATTTAACTTTCGTTGTAGCCCATCACCTATTGAGAATATTTTTTGTAATTTTAGGCGCTCCAATCGTGATGGCCATGTTACCACAAAAATATAAAGATTGACTTCAATAACTCGTCGCAGCAAATAAGCTACATATGCCTTGTAACGCCACCGTCCGACCTAATGCTTTGACCAGTTATGTAACTACTATCATCAGATAATAAAAATGCGGCAACCTTTGCCTGTTCTTCAGCTCTAGCCAACCGATTTAGTGATGATAATTTTGCAAATTCATCAGGTAAATTCAAACTGTCAGTAAAACCCGGCAGAAGGCAATTCATTCGGATATTATCTGCCCCGTACCTGTCTGAAAATAATTTTGTAAACGAAGAAACCCCTGCCCGATAAACACTGGATGTAGGAAAAGTAAGACTTGGTTCAAAAGCAGAAAAAGTAGTAATATTTACTATTGATCCACCCCCTTGTTCTAGCATTATTGGAGTTACTAATTTTGCGATCCGAATGACGGGTTTAATGATCATTTGATTTGCTTTGTCCCAGTCTTCATCCTCAATTTCCAAAAGATCACCTTTCGGAGGTCCTCCCACGTGGACCAAAACCGAGTCAATTCGCCCATATTTCTCCATTGTAAAATCAATAATATTTTTCAAATTTTCAGGAACCTCGGCTTTTCCGCGTAAAGCAATACCGTTCAATTCTTCAGCTAGTTGTTCACAACTATCGGATGGTGACATTAGTGAGATTTTATAACCTCTTTTTTGCATTTCTTTTGCCGTAGCAGCGCCCATGCCCCTACCACCACCTATTACTAGACAAGTTTTTTCTGCCATTTTATCCACCCTTTTTTATATTCAGTTTAAAATCTAAATTATTAAATTTTTACCTATTGGCGCTATTAAAATTTCATCTATTTGATATGCTTAATAATATAAACTTAAAAGGAGAATTATATGCCAAAGGCAATTTGTGCGGATAGGCCTGGAGGAATAGAGGTATTAGATTGGCGAGAAATAGAAACACCACATTTAGGACCAAATGATGCATTGATTCACCAAACTAAAATTGGATTGAATTTCATAGACGTTTATATGACGAGTGGTACATACCCATTTCCAGAAAATGGTCCCCAAATTCCCGGCGGAGAAGCTGCTGGAGTAGTTGCAGAATTGGGTAAAAATGTAAGTCACCTGAAAATCGGAGACAGAGTTGCATACACCACGCCTAACGGAGCATATAGAGAAGAACGGGTTTTGCCTGCGGAAAAATTAGTAAAACTGCCCGACGATATTACTGATGAAGTAGCTGCCGCATCAATGCTTAAAGGTATGACGGTCGAATACTTATTAAATAGATCGTTCAAAGTCCAAAATTCTCACAGAGTTTTATTTCACGCCGCAGCTGGCGGTGTTGGCTTGATAGCTGGTCAATGGCTCAAGTACATTGGTGCAGAAAGTATAGGAACTGTTGGAAGTGATGATAAGATCAAACTTGCAGAAGATGCAGGTTATGATCACGTAATAAATTATAATAAATCAAACTTTGTAGAAGAAGTACAGCGCATCACGGGTGGCATTGGTGTTGATGTCGCATACGATAGCGTGGGGCAGGCAACATACCCTCATACACTTTCTTGTTTAAAGAAATTTGGTTTATTCGTCTCTTTTGGCCAGTCGAGTGGTGTTATACAGGATATTGCTATGGGAGACTTGGCTAAAAATGGATCGCTTTACGCTCAAAGACCAACTTTGTTTGATTTCATATCAAGCAAAGAAAGCTTAAAACAAGTTTCCGAAAATATGTTTAAAATGCTGGCTGAAAGTCATGTAAAAATGCATATTAATCAAAGGTACGCTTTGAAAGATGTACCAAAAGCCTTTGAAATGCTTATGGCTCGAAAAACTACTGGAGCCACAGTCTTTGACGTAGGGAGAGGATGATGTCATCAGGTATATGGAAAGGCCAAGCATTTTGTGTAAGTCATGCAGATGGAACAGGTACATTCAAAAGTCATTTTACTGGCGGTCTTCGAGCTTTTTTTGAATATCGTGATTTAGGTATTAATCATGCAACAAAAGGGAAATTCTCAGCAAATGTGATTAGGGCCGTTCCTGGCAGGCATGCCGAACCAGCTTGGCATATCCACCACTTAGATTTTCAAATGATTTATATACTTCAAGGTTGGGTTACCTTTGAATATGAAGGACAAGGAGAAATAACTTTCCGGCCAGGATCAGCAGCGCTCCAGCCCCCTGGAATAAGGCATAGGGAAGTCCAGCATAGCGATGACCTTGAACTTATCGAAATCACATCTCCTGCGGAGTTTGAAACCGAAACGGTTAAACAGCCTTAGTAAACTTTTTAAGAAAGCATTCATTTATGAATAGTCTAGACAGTTTAAAGTCTTCTATCATCAGCCAATTCGGCACACCTTGTGCAGTTATTGACTTGGATATAATCAAAAAAAATATCCTCCGTGCACAGAAAATTTGTGATGTAGCTGGAGTAGCCAATCGTCCGCACATTAAAACGCATAAATCACCCCTCCTGGCGAAAATGCAAATAGATGCAGGCGCCCGCGGGATAACTTGTCAAAAGCTCGGGGAAGCCGAAGTAATGGCAGAAGCAGGTATAGACGATATTTTAATAGCAACAAATATTTTGGGTGCTGCTAAATCGGGTCGTTTAGCTAATTTGCAGAAAAGACTTCCACTAAAAGTTTGTGCAGACAACCAAATCTCTCTCAGAGAATACTCAATAGCTGCAAAAGCTGCAAACCGTCCATTAGATGTTCTTATTGAGTGTGATACTGGACAAAAGCGAGCTGGCGTGGAAGAGCCTAAAGAAGCTGCCCGCCTTATCCAATTAATTTTGAAAGATGACTGGTTGAAGTTTACTGGGCTTCTTTATTATCCCCCACTTAACGGTTGGGAAGACACACAAGTATTTCACAACTCACTAACCAAAATGCTTGACGATTTAAAAGTTGAAGCCAAAATAATATCTACCGGCGGAACACCAAACTTTGCGAACATTGGAAAGCTTACAGGAGCCACAGAACATCGGGCCGGAACTTGTATTTTTAATGATATGATGATGGTTGAAGACGGTTTCGCTCAAATAACTGACTGCGCTTTTCGAGTATTTACCAGCGTAGTCAGTAGAGCAAATGACGACCGGGGGATTTTAGACGCTGGTTCAAAAACACTCACTTCCGACACTGGGGGGTTGCAGGGGTACGGTTATATTACCGAGTACCCTGAAGCCAAAATAATAAAATTTTCAGAAGAGCACGGATTTTTAAATCTAACGGATTGCACTAAAAAACCTACGGTGGGAGAAATTGTCTCTGTCGTACCCAATCATGTCTGCGTAGCGGTTAACATGGTTGATCAATTGGTTGTGGTTCAAAATAAAAGAGTAATGAAAACGATACCAGTAGCTGCCCGCGGAATGCTAGTATAAATTTTCATCAGTAAAAGTATTATAAGGTCTGTGCGAAATTAACCTAAAGGTGAAATTTCTTCTACCTGGATTGAAATTTATTTAAAATCTTACTATTTCAATCAGGAAATATTTCATGGAGTTGTCCAAATCATGACAGAACATAAAAAAAATGTTGTCCTGACTGGCGCAAGCCGAGGTATTGGCCACGCGACTGTTAAAAAGTTTAGTGATACTGGATGGCGTGTGCTAACCTGCTCGCGACAACCTTTTGACGAACGTTGTCCCTGGCCCGGAGGCCGTGATAATCACATCCAGGTCGATCTTTCTGATCCCAAAAACACTATTGAAGCAACAGAAGAAATAAAAAGTAAATTAAATGGAAAGCTGCACGCCTTAATCAATAATGCAGGTATCTCTCCGAAGACCGAAACGGGCGGAAGGATGAATACAATCGATACCGACCTCAAAATATGGGGAAAGGTTTTCCATGTTAATTTTTTTGCTTCAGTTGTACTGGCACGAGGGTTGAGGGATGAGCTGGCTTCCGCAAAAGGAGTTGTGGTTAATGTCACTTCTATTGCTGGTAGTCGTGTTCACCCTTTCGCTGGGGCTGCATACGCAACATCTAAAGCAGCATTAGCTGCTTTGACGCGAGAAATGGCGAATGATTTTGGACCACTTGGTGTGCGCGTTAACGCTATCGCTCCCGGAGAGATTGCAACCGATATATTAAGTGAAGGTACAGACAAAATTGTTGAAAATCTACCAATGCGACGTCTTGGCCAAACTAATGAGGTGGCCAATGCAATCCATTTTCTGTGTTCAGACCAATCTAGTTACGTGACTGGCACAGAAATTCTTATAAATGGTGGCCAACATGTATAATGGACGCACTATTGCTCCCACCTAAAGATTCGTACTCTTGAATTTATTCATTAGATAGGGCCCAGAAACAACGCTTGCATGAGCCTTAGCGTTTATTGGCTTTATTATGGTATCCCAGTTTGGCTGATGAAAATATGCAAGGCTCTTGCGAGCAGGTTGGTCAGGTTTTGCAACGACCCTATGAAGGGTTGAAACCCAACGGCCTGCCGTCCAGATCTCCATCAGATCTCCGATGTTTATGACAAAACAGCCTTTCATAGCCGGAACGTCAATCCAACTATTGTTTTTCATTATTTGCAATCCTGAAGTCTCAGCCTGCGGCAGCAAAATAGTCAAAGAACCATAATCCGTGTGGGCACCTGCCCTCTGTTGTTTCTTAAATATTTTATTCTTTGTTTCCGGATAATGCAGAGCCCGCAAAGCCGAAATAGGATTATTAATAAAATCATCAAAGTAGTGACATTCCAAATCCAGAGCTTCTGCAAAAGCTGACATTATGCGTTTTGCCAACTTTTCCATTTCTAAATAATAACTTTCCCAAATTTCCCTAAAACCGTCTATTTTTGGCCAAAGCGTTGGCTGATAACAAAAATCGTAAGCCTCGGGATCTTGGATGTTTTTTGGAATTGTTAACGGACCTCCATTAAAACTTTCCTTCAAATCAGGTGGAGTTTCTTGACCTTTTGACGCTGCTAAAGCTTCTTGATCCGGTCCAATCCACCCATATGGATAGCCGTTATACGGCACCCTTACTTCTCTTTTTATTTCCAGCGATGATGAAAAAAAATTTGAAACAATCGCCCACTGATCATCAATAACTTTTTGCGAGATACCATGACCCTCTAAAATCACAAAGCCTGTGTCACTGCACATTTGATCTAGTTCATGACTCAGTTTTTTTCTTTCAGCTCCCGAAGTATTTTGAAAATATTCTAAATTAAATCGCGGAAAGGACATATCTACTTCTCAAATTAATAATTGTTTTTTTCCATAATTGACCAAAGTTCATTCGAAAATGTTCCTAACCGGTTTCGAATAGTATTCATACCTTTTACAATTAAATCTTCACGCCAGCGTTGCCCAATTAGTTGAACATTAATTGTCTGCGGTCCTTCCTTTAATTGAACAAGATGGGTCGGGAAACACCCTGCAGGAAGTCCCAAAAAATTAATCGAATATGACCAAAGAGCTGATCCTAAAACTTCTCTAACACCTTCTTGACCCTCCAAATCCCTTCCTGGTTTAAAAAATGGCTGCGGTAAAAAGGGGCAAAGAACTAACGGATAATTGGTTAAAAAAACCGACCACTCCCTAGCATAATAACTCCTCTTTGCAAGTATCCTTAATAATTCAGTCCCAGTATAAGGCTTAAACTGTTTGAAATACTCATCAAATATTCGATTAATTTCTGAGGAGCCAAATTTCCTGATATCCGGACCCATTAATTCACTTACCTCACCCATTAAGGCCCTATATCCAGCAGAAGCGGTTTCAAGTAGAAAAGGCGGATCAATTTCGACAACTTCATGGCCTGCATCACGCAATGCTTCTGCTGCCAATTCTAAACCCTTGTATATTTCTGGATGGGTTTCAAAACCTGGAGTTTCCCGAGACAGCGCAATTTTACATTTTTGGCTTTCAGACCCCATGTCATATGGCAAGGGAACATGAAACGGATCAACGGGATCATTTTTAAATAAAATTGGCATAGCCAAATCCAAGTCTAATGGGTCGCGGGTCAAAAGACCTTGGACAGACATTGATTGCGCCAACATTCCTCGCTCAGCATTTTGCGAAGGGTTCCAAGCAGGTACACGACCTAGACCTGGTTTAACAGTAAAAGCACCATTTGCTGCGGCAGGAAATCTCAACGAACCTCCAATATCATTCCCATGCCCCATTGCTCCAATACCAGACATAACAGCTGCACCTGCTCCACCAGAAGAGCCACCAGCAGAAACATGATCTCCCCAAGGATTATTTGTTCTCCCATGAAGTTCATTATCTGTATCAGCTCTGAAAGAAAATTCTGGCGTATTTGTCCGACCAATAATAATTGCCCCAGCATTTGCGAGGTTTTTGACAATGGGCGCATCATCAGGTGCTATCAAATTTTTTAAAGCATAAACACCATTTGACGTTGGATGGCCTTTCTGGTCTACGTTTATTTTAATTGTTATCGGGACACCATGTAAGGGTCCGCATTCCTTCCCATTTTCTTGGTCTCGATCTAAATCCTCCGCAGTTTTCAGGGCTTGTTCTGAGAGGTCAACAACGACAGCATTTAACTTTGGATTGATCTTTCGCATTCTGTCTGTAACTGAAGTTACGACATCAATAGACCGTATCTCACCAGCAGTTGTGGCTTTAACAATTTCGGTAGCGCTCAAGCGCCATAGGTTACTTTTGTCCATTTTTACTTTTGTAAATTATCTGGATAACGCTACACGGCTAACGTTTTAAAAAAAAGAGAAATTTTCAATTCAAAATATGGAAAATAAATAATAATAGATCCAATTAGTTAGCGGGATTTCGGTAATTTTATCATAAAAAATTTTCCAAATCGTCTTGTTTGAAAGTTATAAAAAACATCTGCAGTCGCTTTTTTCATTTAAAAATAACAATCCTAGTATAAGCTTCCAATACAAATTTTAAAATCAAAACGATTTTCTGCAGATAAAAATGATCTCAAGAAAGGGAGTAGAAATATGTTTCAACCAAAAAAAATATTTACTGCCGCTACATTTGCTGTGTTTGCAAGTGCCGGAGTTAGCCTTTCCGCGCAATCTGATATCACGGTTGCTATGCAGCTAGAACCACCTCACCTGGATCCAACCAGCGCAGCCGCTGGTGCAATAGACAGCGTCCTGTACTCAAACGTTTTTGAGGGTTTAACGAGATTTGCTTCAGATGGATCAATAATAGCTGGCTTGGCGGAGTCTTGGGATATTTCCAGTGATGGGACTGTCTATACTTTTAAACTGCGCTCTGGAGTAAAATTCCATGACGGCACTTCTATGGATGCAAATGACGTCAAATTTTCACTTGATAGAGCTAGAGCTGAAGACAGCACAAATGCTCAAAAAGCTTTATTCTCTGGAATAACTGATGTTGCCGTCGTCAATGATACAACAGTCAAGGTTTCATTAGACAAGCCTAATGGAAGTTTTCTGTTCAATATGGCCTGGGGTGATGCTGTTATCGTTGCACCTGAGAGTATTGAAGGCATCAAGAATAAACCTGTAGGAACGGGTGCTTTTACTTTTCAAAATTGGGTTCAAGGCGATCGAATAGAATTATCTCGCAACCCAGATTATTGGGGAAATCAGCCTGCTTTAGAAAAAGCTACTTTTAAGTTCATTTCAGATCCAACAGCGGCATTTGCTGCAGTTATGGCTCAGGATGTTGACGTTTTTACTGGATTTCCAGCTCCTGAAAATCTTCCACAGTTCGAAGCTGACCCAAGGTTTCAAGTTTTAGAGGGGTCTACCGAAGGTGAGACAATTTTATCAACAAACAATAAAATGCCTCCTTTAGATAACGTGAAAGTGCGGAAAGCGATTGCTCATGCAATCGATCGTCAAGCCATTATTGATGGTGCTATGTTTGGATATGGAACCCCGATAGGAACCCACTTTGCTCCTCATAATCCAGATTACGTGGATTTAACTGGCAACTCAAATTATGATCCAGAACTTTCCAAAAAGCTTCTAGCTGAAGCTGGACTGTCAGAAGGTTTTAAAACTACTCTGAAACTTCCACCACCTTCTTATGCAAGACGCGGCGGGGAAATAATTGCATCTCAATTGCGCGCCGTTGGAATTGAAACTGAGATAAGTAATTTGGAATGGGCACAGTGGCTTGAGCAAGTTTTTCGCGGAAAAGATTATGGTCTTACAATTGTAAGTCATACTGAGCCGATGGATATTGGCATCTACGCGAGACCTGATTACTATTTTCAATACGACAACCCTGAATTCCAGTCTCTAATGACAGAATTAACTGGGACAACCGATCCGGCGGAACGAAGCAGCATGCTAAAAAAAGCTCAGCGTATTATTTCAGATGATTATGTGAATGGATATCTTTTTGAGTTAGCTTTCACTACAGTCGCGAACGCCAAAGTTCGGGGGCTTTGGAAGAATGCACCTACGCAAGCCACTGACCTTACCGGAGTTAGTTGGGCAGATTAAGTTTCAAAAATATTTTGAAGGCGGGGAGAAATATCCCCGCCTCCTTTATTACCAATGCTGACCTTTTCAAGATAATTTAAGATGCTGAGATACATTCTTAAAAGAGCTATTTCACTGATAATAAGTCTTTGTCTAGCTTCTATAATTATTTTTGCTGTTGTGGAAATAGCTCCCGGTGATCCGGCGTCATTCATGCTCGGTATAAATGCCCAAGAGGATACTGTTGCTGCTCTGCGGGCCGAACTGGGCTTAGATCAGGATAAATTATCGCGATATTTCACTTGGGTAAGTGGTATGATCCAAGGTGATTTTGGCACATCATACACATATCGCAGTCCAGTTGCAGAAATGATTAGGGAAAGGATTTGGGTCTCCTTACCTCTAGCACTTTACGCACTATTAATTTCTACTCTGATTGCATTTCCAGCTGGTATTTATGCTGCAACCCAAAGAGGGAAATCTGGCGATTTAGCAGTTATGGGTGCCACACAATTTGGAATAGCTATACCCAACTTTTGGTTTGCCATGATACTTGTGGTTATTTTTGCTTTGAAACTCAGATGGTTTTCTGCTGGCGGCTTTCTGGGATGGGAGAATGGTATTTTTCAGAGTATAAAATCTTTAACACTGCCAGCTATAGCATTAGCTTTGCCTCAAGCTTCTATACTTTCACGAGTAATGCGCAGTGCTCTTATCGAAACTCTATCAGAGGATTACATTCGAACAGCCAGGGCAAAAGGATTTGGGAAAAGAGCGGTAATTTGGCGGCATGCGTTAAGAAATGCTCTTATCCCAGTACTTACTATTATCGGGCTACAATTTTCCTTCCTAATGGCTGGTGCCATTATCATTGAACAAGTATTTTTTCTTCCTGGTTTGGGAAGATTAGTATTTCAAGCCATAACACAAAGAGATTTAATAGTAGTGGAAAGCGTAGTAATGCTTCTTGTTTTTGCCGTAATAACAGTGAATTTCATTGTTGACGTTACATATGCAATTACAGACCCCCGTTTAAGGCGCCGAGTATGAGAAGTGGCTCTTTTATATCTGGCGTTTTGCTAAGCGCATTGGTTGTAATAGCAGCCGGCATCTCTTTTCTTTGGGTTCCATTTGATATTACTCAACTTTCGATCCCTGATAAATTACAGACCCCAAATGAAGTGCATTGGTTAGGTACCGATCACTTTGGACGTGACATTTTGTCAATGATCATGATCGGAGCACGAACTTCATTAGCCGTTGCTCTTTTGGCTGTTGGAATAGGCTTTTTTATTGGAGTTCCACTTGGTCTTGTCGCGGCTACTAAGAAAAATTCAATTATTGATGAAATAATAATGCGCACGAATGATTTAATATTTGCGTTCCCATCTTTAGTTATTGCGATTCTCATAACTGCACTTTTTGGTGCTGGTGCAATGAATGCAATTATTGCTATTGGGATATTTAATATACCGGTTTTCGCTCGTGTAAGTCGAGGAGCAGCTTTAAGTCTTTGGCAAAAAGAATTTATCCTAGCGGCTCGAGTAAGTGGTAAATCTGATTTACGAATATCTGCAGAACATATATTTCCAAACATTGCTAATCTTTTGATAGTCCAAGGTACAATACAATTTTCACTGGGTATTTTAGCAGAAGCTGGCTTAAGTTACGTGGGCCTAGGAACACAACCACCTATTCCAAGCTGGGGACGAATGCTTGCAGACGCTCAAACTATGGTCAGCTTTGCTCCTCACCTAGCAATTATTCCCGGAACAGCAATAATCATAACTGTTTTAGGTTTAAATTTACTTGGTGATGGTCTTCGCGATCTTCTCGATCCAAGAGTAAGAAAGTCCCGCGAATGAGTATTTTATCAGTTGAAAATTTAAAGCTTAAAATCGGCTCAGAAAGCATACTGGACAATATTTCATTTAGATTGGATCAAGGTCGAATTCTTGCGATAACTGGTGAGAGTGGATCTGGAAAATCTATGACAGCACTTTCAGTAATCCAACTTCAACCCAAAAATGCAATATTGGAAGGGGAAATATTTTTTCATGATCAAGAGATAACCAAAAAAGATGAGTTTGAATTATGTAAGATTCGTGGTGCTAAAATAGGAATGATATTTCAAGAGCCTATGACGGCACTCAATCCAGTAAAAACTGTCGGAAATCAAATAAGCGAAACTATTATTTTGCACAGCACAAAAAATAAAAGAGCGGCAGATAAAGAAACTCTTAAAATTCTAGAACGAGTGGGGTTAAGCCCTGCAGCTGAATTTAAAAAACGCTATCCGCATGAGTTATCGGGAGGCCAACGTCAGAGAGTTGTTATTGGAATTGCAATTGCGTTAAAACCTTCAATTATAATCGCAGACGAACCAACAACAGCTCTTGATGTAACCACTCAGGCCCAAATTCTCGCACTTCTCAAAAAATTAGTTACAGAAGATAACATAGCCATGGTTTTAATTACGCATGACCTGGCTGTCGTTGCGGATATGGCAGACGAAATAGCAGTTATGCAAAACGGAGCCATTGTTGAGATTGATGAGACACAAAATTTGTTTCGAAATATGAAACATCAGTATACTCGTTCTCTTTTTGCAGCGTCTGGACATTCAGTTAATTTGCCCATCACAGAGGTAAATTCTAATCCTCTTTTGACTATCAAAAACGTCACTTGCAGATACAGGTTGGCCCGTACAAAAATTTTTTCAAAAAGTGATTACTTTACTGCAGTTTCTAATGTTTCCTTTGACATTAAAAATGGCGAAAGAGTTGGATTGGTTGGCGAGTCTGGTTGTGGCAAGTCAACTCTTACCAGGGCTATACTTGGTCTTGAGCCAATTTATAACGGCGAAATAAATGTCGATAATCAAAACATTTTGAAAGCCACATCAAGTACGAGGAAAAATATTCAAGTCGTTTTCCAAGACCCATTCGGCTCTTTCAATCCAAGACACAAAGTCTCAACTCTTTTAAAAGAGCCTTTTTACCTCATTAAAAACTCTCCAGAAGCCAAAAATATTGAGAATAAAATAGATAAAGTCTTAGAAGATGTTGGACTTTCAGCTAAAGACAAAAACAAGTATATACACGAATTTTCTGGTGGACAGAGGCAGCGAATAGCAATTGCACGCGCTTTGATCATAAAACCCAAGCTTGTAATTTTTGATGAAGCGGTCTCAGCTCTTGATGTTACGGTCAGAGCACAAATTTTGGATCTCATCGCTGAACTCGCTAGCGAATATGGCCTTAGTTACCTATTCATTAGCCATGATCTTTCTGTAATTCGTTCAATAACCGATCGTTGCTTAGTCATGAAAAATGGAAAGATTATCGAAGAGGGATCTACCAAAAAGGTTTTGGAACAACCTCAAAATGCATATACACAAATATTAATTAGTGCAGCACCCAAATTACCCAATTTTCAAACGGAGTTATAAGTAATGTCTCTTCCTCATTTACCATTTGATCCATCATGTTGCTTAATTGGAGGAGAATGGCAAAACTCTGTAAGTCTCGAAAAATTAGAACTAAAAAACCCTTCTGATGGGAGTATTTTAACTGAAATCACCTCAGGAAATGAGGATGATATTGATGCTGCAATTACTAGTGCGCAATACGCATTCGAGCAGTGCTGGAGTACAACACCTGCGGCTGAACGTGGGCGAATTTTGAGTAACTTGGGAAGGCTTATTCTCAAAAATATAGATCTTTTATCTACACTAGAGGCACTTGATGTGGGTAAACCTTTTACTCAAGCCCAGGCAGATGTTAAGGCACTAGCCCGTTATATGGAGTTTTATGGTGGTGCAGCTGACAAAGTTCACGGAGAGACAATACCATATTTAGAGGGATACACAGTATATACTTTACGGGAGCCCCACGGTGTTACAGGCCATATCGTTCCGTGGAATTATCCCATGCAGATTATAGGTCGTTCCGTCGGCGCGGCCTTAGCAATGGGCAACACCTGCGTTTTGAAGCCGGCTGAAGAAGCCTGTTTGACAGCTTTAACTTTCGCCAATCTTGCCCTTGAAGCAGGCCTTCCTGCCGGTGTACTGAATGTAGTACCTGGACTTGGCGCCACAGCTGGAGCAGCTCTTTGCGCAAACAAAGGTATAAATCACATAAGTTTCACTGGATCAGTTGCAACAGGCCGTTTAGTCCAAGCGGCTGCTGCCTATAATATCGTTCCCGTCACTTTAGAGCTTGGCGGAAAATCACCCCAATTATTTTTTGAAGATGCAAATCTGGAAAATGCACTTCCCTTTCTTGTAAATGCTGGCATACAGAATGGGGGGCAAACTTGTTCTGCGAGCAGCCGCATCTTGGTTCATCGTTCCCGATATGACGAAGTGATTGATCGTATGTCCCAAAAGTACCAAGAACTAATTGTTCGACCAGCAATTGACGATGGGGCTTTGGGTCCGCTGATATCTGAGAGGCAAAAATCGATTGTAGAAGATTTCATTTCGAAAGGTCAGAACTTAAACTTAGTCGCTCAAGGCGAAATAGATGGCAATGTTCCAGAAAACGGGCATTATGTTGCCCCACACTTATTTGCTGATGTTTCTGACGATCATATTTTGGCTAAAGATGAAATATTTGGTCCAGTCCAAGTAATTATGCCTTTCGACACAGAAGAAGAAGCCATCCAAATTGCAAATGGTACAGACTATGGTTTAGTTGCAAGCATTTGGACGAATGATGGTGCTCGGCAAATGCGTTTAGCTAAAAAACTGAAATCAGGACAGGTGTTTATAAATAATTATGGAGCTGGTGGTGGTGTCGAACTTCCATTTGGGGGACGCGGGTTCTCAGGGCATGGGCGGGAGAAGGGTTTTGAAGCTCTTTTTGGTTTTTCAACTTTGAAAACTGTTGCAAGCTACCACCAATAAAAAGGAAAACTATGAAATGCGATTAGAAAACAAAACTGCAGTTGTAACTGGCGCTGCTTCGGGTTTGGGCAAAGCAATAGTTGAAAAATTCCTCGAAGAGGGATCAAAGGTCATTATTGTCGATATAAATAAGGATGCTGGTCGTGAGCTCTCAGAGAACTTGGGGCCTAGAACTTTGGCAGTAAGTGCAGACGTGGGTGATGCAAACTCAGTAAAAAATTTGCATAAAAGTGTACTTGCAAGTTTTGAAAAAGTGGATGTTGTGGTCAATAATGCAGGTGTTACCCACTTGCCTACTCCACTGGATGAAGTGACCGAAGAGGATTTTGACCGCGTTTTCCGTGTAAACTGCAAATCAGTTTATTTAATGGCAAAAGCCTTCGTTCCTAGTATGAAAAATCAAGGTAGTGGCTCTATACTTAATATTGCCTCAACGGCAGGTATATCACCTAGACCAAACTTGAACTGGTATAATAGCTCGAAAGGCTGGATGAATACCGCTACAAGAACTATGGCCGTAGAGCTTGCTCCATTTGGTGTTCGTGTAAATGCTGTTAATCCCGTTGCAAGCGAGACACCTTTGCTAGCATCTTTCATGGGCGAAGATACACCAGAAATGAGGCAAAAGTTTCTTTCAACAATACCACTTGGAAGATTTGCTCAGCCGGAGGATATAGCCAATGCAGCCTGCTATTTATCTTCAGATGAGGCAAGCATGGTAACCGGTGTTTGTATGCAGGTTGATGGTGGGCGGTGTATTTGATGATGCAACCAGGTCCGAAAAATCTGATAACTGATGTGCAAGGTCTTCTCGTGGGCAACGCTCAAGATGAAAAAATTAAAACGGGCGTAACCGTTCTTACAGGAGAACAACCACTAGTTACTTCTTATTGCGTCATGGGAGGAGCGCCAGGAACACGCGAAACGGATTTACTTGCACCAGACAAAACGATTAAAGGCGTCGATGCTTTAGTATTATCAGGAGGATCTGCTTTTGGATTAGACGCTGCCTCTGGAGTTGTCGATAAATTAAAAGAAAATGGTAAAGGTTTGAAAGTCGCTGGACATATAGTTCCCCTAGTACCGGCAGCTATTATTTTTGACTTAAGTAATGGAGGTGAAAAAAAATGGGCTAAAAACCCATATCCTAATTTAGGTAAGCAAGCGTATGAAAATTTAAACCCTGAATTTGAGCTTGGCAGTGTTGGAGCCGGGTGCGGTGCACAGGGAGGAATGATGAAGGGTGGTTTAGGTTCAGCATCTTTCAAGTTGAGTAATGGCATAACAGTAGGCGCGCTTGTAGCAGCAAATCCTGTAGGTGATGCAACAGATGACTCAGGAAGGCATTTCTGGGCAGCGCCATTTGAAATTGATGACGAATTTGGAGGACTTGAAGCCCCCATTGGAGGCAGTTACGCAAAATCATTTAAAAGGCCAGAATTATTCCCACTTGAAGATCGAGCTAACACGACAATTGGCATTGTTGCTACAGATGCCGACTTAACAAAAGCACAAGCTAAAAGACTGGCAACATCAGCGCACGATGGAATTGCCCGAGCAATTGTGCCATCCCATCTTCCCTTTGATGGGGACTTGATATTTGCCAGTTCAACCAAAGAGTTGCCTTTAAGAGATGAGGTTTATGATCTTGCAGAAATATGCCATGCTGCCAGTCTTTGCATGACAAGGGCAATTGCACGTGGCGTCTACAATGCAAAAAAACTGCCAGGTGACCCCATGCCTACATTTAAAAATTTCAATAGTTAGTTGATAGATAAAAGTTACTAATTTGCTCAAAAACGCTTTCTCTAAAAAGTTTAAATTTAAAAACTGGCCGAAAAAGAATTTCCCTGCAATAGCAGCAGGCATCTACGTAATTTGGGATGAGCAAACTTTGCTTTATGTAAGTGTGGCAGGTAAAGATTTAGATAAAGCACAACGAGCAGGAAAAACTAAATTTGGATTGATTACAAGGCTTAACAGCCACGCAAGTGGAAGAGCTGCTAGTGATCAATTCTGCTCTCTTTTAGCCAATAGAACTGTCATTCCTTCTCTCACCAGCATTCAACTTAATAAATTTAGAGACGGTTCAGTAACCTTGGACCAAATGACCAAAAAATATATTCGGGCAAATTTAGAATATCAGTATCTTGTGGTTGATAATTTCCAGGATGCACTTGACTTAGAAGTTCACTGTAAGCGCGGAGCTATTTTCGGAGAAAAGCCATTTTTCAATCCCTTGGATTAACAGGCTTTATCATAACGTGTAATCAATGGGATCCCGGTATTTTTCTAAGGTAGTCCATTTCCAATATGTTTCATTTAATCGAACTGAAATCGGGCCACTAGCGCCATTTCCAAAAATCGTTTCATTTACACGTATTATTGGAATAACCCCTCCTCCTGAAGAAGATAAAAAAACCTCATCGGCCTCCAAAAGCTCCCGCAAACTCAAGGAGCGTACGCTAGTATTTATGCCAAGATGATCGGCCATCTCCAGAACCGTTTTTCTGCTTACACCAGCCAAGACGCCTCTGTCAGGTGTTATCAAAACTTTGTCTTTGACGGCAAAAACATTAAAGCCAGGGCCTTCGGTTACATTTCCATCATAATCCAATAATATAACAGTCTCGTAGTTTTTATCTTTTGCTTCAAAAATACCCTGAGTGAAGTCTCCCCAATGATAGTTCTTTACTCTAGGATTAACGCTATTTTCTGGAATTCTATATGCATTTTGAGCAATCCAAGCAGTCGCTCCTTGCTCGACGACTTCAGGTTTTATTATGTGTACATACGGTACGCACCAAGCAAAAAAATGATTTTTGCAATCCCTAGGATCCCTAGATCCTGATATTTTTGGTTTACCCCTACTGCACACCATCGCCACATAACTATCTCTCAAGTTTGTCTTTCCAACCATTTGATGAAGAGCCACCTGAATATCTCGTTTACTCATTCTAGGATCGAGATGGAGATCTTCCATCGAAGATAAAAATCGAGCCAAATATTCATCAAATCTGAAGAAGGCTCCGTCTATTACTGGCACGACATCATAAGTTATATCTGAATGAACCAAACCCCAATCATTTACTGAAATTGTAGCCTTTGAAATAGGAATGACCTGACCGTTCATCCAAGCGGCTCCAAGATGTAATTCGTCTTTCATTGATTTGCTTCTCTTAATTAATATTTATTTTCCAGTCCCAATAAACAAGAACCAGATTTCATAATCAATGATAGAAATTAGAATGAGGGTTTAACTAAAACTCTGTACCAAAAAACACATTTTTTCACTTTGAACTCAAAAGTAAAATTTAAATTAGTTAAAAAATTGTGAAATTCCAAAATCCACTGGCAATTAAATATTTTAAATAAATACATAAAGTTAAAAATATTTATCTGGCATGTTTCTTGCTCCCCAATGTGGCATTGCGGCTCATAAAAGAAGTTTTTCTGACTTCAAACTAGGTAGACTAAAAGATGACCAGAAAATCGTTTTTTAAAAAAAAATCAACAAGTCCCATGAGTTCATTGGCTTTTTTGCAGGTTGGGTGTCAGTAGATGAAATTTAGCATAATTATACCAACTAAAAACCGGCAAACAAAAGCAATACAAGCAATTCAGAGTTGTTTATTATCATCACACGAAGATATAGAAATTATTGTAACTGATGTTAGTGACAAAAATTGTCTCAGAAAAGAAATTGAAGGTCTAAAAGACCCTAGAATTCGATACTTTTATCACACAAATCCATTATCAATGAAAGATAATTGGGAGTATGGAGTTTCGAAGACGTCCGGTGATTATATATCAATCATTGGTGATGATGACGCTTTAATGCCAGACGGTTTAGCGCTAGCTGCCGAGTTGATAAAAAAAACCAAAACACCAGTACTGCATTGCAAGCCAGCTCTTTATAAGTGGCCTGACTATCCGCTCATCAACAGACGGAATTATATCCGCCTTACTTTACCAACCACAATTTACAGCCACCCAAACCCTAGAGTGAATCTTTACAAAGCGTATAATTTTGAGGGTGATATAAACACCGGTCCAGGTATTTATTATGGATTAATAGCAAAATCTTTTTTGGAAGAATTAAAATCTAAGCGCGGAGCTTACTTTATAGACGAAAATGCAGATTTTGATTCTGGTTTTGCCACTCTTCTTTATGCCGAAAGCTTTATTTCAACGACCTACCCTATATTTATTGCCGGAATGTGTAGAGCAAGTAACTCTGGACATATGCGTTTTAGATCAATGACTAACAAGAGTATACTAAATGTAGTAAATGACGCATCTAGTTCATTAGAAGACTTTATATGGTCCGACTTGGCAAAAATTAATTCAATTGACGTTGTAATTATTAGCGCCATGCGCAGATTTATTTCAGAAATAAATAAAGTAATTCCAGAAAAAAAAATAAAATTCAATAAACAGAAGGCATTTGACAAAATAGCGTCAAATATTTCTTCTGGATATGATAATACTAACTTCAAAGCAGAAGTCAGAATTTTAAATGAAATTGCTGAAAAGTGGGATATTTCACCTACGGCTATACCAAATCAAAAATATCCATTGCACGGATTGCAGGCTGACAAAGGTGTCAACCATCAAGCTATCACCGGATCAAAAAATAGCCCATCGTCACTAGTGATTGATGGAAATGTCCTAGGGGTTAGTAATATTTTAGACGTTATAAAGATTGTCGAAAGTTCAACTACAGATTGGCTCATCTTGCTCAAACGTTTAGGACTTGTCACTTCAGAAAAATATCTAGACGAAGAACCAGACAAAACTTTAACTGAAGCGGCAATAACAAAAATCAATGAGGGTCTACTATCTGAAGCTATAGATTTTTTAGAAAATAATATTATCCAAAATCCGGTAGATTTTCACTCACTCCAATTATTAGGAACTATTCACTTCAACGAAGAAAATTATGATTTATGCATTCCTCTATTGGCCAGATCGCTTTCTTTTGTTTTTAACTTAGAAACTTTTGACGCATATTTTCACTCTTTATTAAAAACGCATCAGTACGATTTTGCCCTGCAAGTCGTAGAAAACTACAACAAAAACTTAAATGCTGAAAATATGTGTCTGGTAGATCATTTTCTCGGAGTTATTGAGATGACAGCTGGAAATTATGGAGCAGCTGCTGATATTTTTGGTACTATCAATCCAGCAATTGATCAATCACTTTACTATTATTGTGCTGCTTATTCAAAATTTCTTGAAGGAGATGCCATAGACGCTGATAAGCTTGTTAAGCAGGCCTTAGATTATAGATCCAACGAAGTTGGGTTTCTGGAATTAGAGGCAAAGATTGAAGCATGTCTGTGAAATTAGTAAATACTGCAGTTATACTTTGTGGTGGAATGAGCACCCGTATGGGTGCATTAACTAGTGAAACACCAAAGGCCTTATTAAACGTAAATGGGAAGCCAATAATCTGGTATACGATAAATTTTTTAAAGCAAAACGGCATTAAAAGGTTCATATTTCCTCTAGGGTACTTAGGTAAAAAAATACAACGTTACATCCAAAAGGAATTCAGTTCATTTGATATAGAATTTGTTTTTTCGGATACTGGCATAAAAACTGAGATTCACAACAGAATTAAAAACATATTATGCAAATTAGACCTTAACGAGAATTTCATACTTTTAAATAGTGACACTATTTTTTCCTTTGATTTAATAAACATGTGTCAGCTCCACCTCAGTAATCGATCAGACTTAACTCTTGCAACAGTTCCGATAACCAGCCCTTGGGGAATAGTAATTGAAAATGATGGAAAACTAGCCAGTTTTCAACGAAATTTAAAAATTGATAACGTTGGACTGGTTGACTACCCAATTGGGCACGGCCAAATTTATTCAGGGCTATGTATTATTAAATCAAAAGTACTTTGTAAGTTTGATTGGTTAAACTGCTCTGATTTTGAAACGGATGTCTTCAATAATATCATTGACGAAAATAAAGCGTTAGTTCACAGGATAAATGGTTTTTGGTACCCAATTGATACACCAAAACACCTGTCAAACATAAACCACGAATTCAAAATAGCCATAAAAAGCAGCTCACGAAATCACTTAATCAATATTAGTGAGGGAGTATTTAATGCGGCATGAATTTAGAAAATTAAATAAATCCTATTCATATCAAAATACTGCAGAAATTGAACCAAAAAAGTTGCGCCAACAAATTAAATCAAAAACTGTGATACCTTACCAGGTTGAATTCCAGCCACCACCAGCCAGCTTGCGTAAAATCTGTTGGTTGGAATGCAAATATTGTTATGGAGCCTCAGCTGATGACGAAGGTTCGCCAAGAATGTCAAGAGAACTCGCTTTGAGAGTTTTAAATGATTTGGCAACTGGCGGCGTCAAAAAAATCATTTTTGCAGGTTATGCTACGGACCCGCTTAACTCTCCAATTATAGGCGATCTATTAGAAAAAGCAGTGGAAAGGAAATTGATTTTTGGCTTCAACACCAAAGCTCTTAAGGTGCCAGACAAAATCATTGAAATAATTAAAACCAAAAAAGTATCAAAAGAAAGCTATATGAGTTTAAGCGTTGATGCTGGCACAAATGAAACTTATAATAAAATGCATGCTGTAAAATCAGATGCAAAATTATATGACAGAGTGCTGAATAACGCAGAAAAAATTCGAGCAGCCAACAGTCAACTTACTTTAAGTGCAGCATATTTAATAAATAGAACTAATTGTGAAGCTGATGACATACATCGTTTTATTAGGGATTTTAAAGATATAGGCTTTAATTTCATACGATTTTCTTTTTTACAAGAACCCAAGGATGTCAATCTAGATACAGAAATATTACCAAAAAAAGATGACTTGGAGCAGATAAAAGGGGGAATAGAGAATATAATTTTAGCTGAAGATTCAGAGAAATGTCCAGTAAAATTGATTGACATTGATCACAAAGAAAATATTTTTCGTAAAGCCCAAACAATTCCTTGCTTTGCTCGCTTTATTTTTCCCACAGTTGGCTACGATGGCTGGCTTTATAATTGTTCGCAATCAAGTTCACCAAATTTTCATTCAACGGCCCTCGGTGATTTATCCAAAGATAGTTTTTGGGATTTGTTTTACAATTATCGTTTTGATAATGAGCAACTTTATTTCTGCAAGACCTCAAAAAAACTTAAGGATAGCGGTTGTCGCTGCGATCGGAAAATGCATCTTGCTAATAAAAGTTTAATTAAATCAAACATATTTGATTTTGGTGAGCCATGAGCAGATCATTTGGCATTATAGGGCTAGGTAATATCGGGAAAGTCCATGTCCGAGTTTTTAAACAGCTTGGCTGTGAATTAACCGCCGTATTGGTTAGCAAAGAAGATAGCTTTGGTATTGTTTCTGAATACCTAAATAGCCACGTAGGGAAAATCCCGATAATAACTTTGGAAACAAATGAGTTTTTTTCACAAGATTTGGACTTCATAGTCCTAGCCAGTCCTGTGGACACTCACTACGAATATTTAGTTAAGTGTTTCAACTTAGAGCTGCCAGTTTTCTGTGAAAAACCTTTAATTTGGGATACAAGTCCAACAAATTTGAAATATAAAATCAAAAAATTAAAATCTTTTAATGGAAAATTTTTAGTAAACACAGCAAATACTATTTTTATTGATCAGTTAAAAGAACACTTTCCTTTAGAAAATACCAGGCGGTTTTGCTTTTCATTCCATACCCAGGGTAAGCACAGAGGATCTTCGGTAGCCGTAGATCTTTTGCCGCACGCAACTGCATTAGTTACAGCAACCTATGGATACGGGGGCAAAATAAATGACTTTGAAAGCCACACGTCCAACAATAATTACTCAGCATCTTTTAATTATAAGGACAAGCAAATAGTTTTTGATTTTGTTGAAAGTAGTTCTGGGCCAAAAAAAATGGCCTTAGCATTTGATGAAAAAATATTTGAGCGGCAGGTATCTGGAACCGCAGAAACATACAAAGTTAGGCTTATTGAGAAAAGTAAAAATTTATCATTTGAAGTTGATGATCCTTTTTTGATTTATGCAAAAAAGTTCTTAGCGCAAGAATTTCAAATGAATACAGATCTCAAAAATTTAAGTATGAATGCAGATATATTTTTCAATGAATAGTTCCTCATTCAAAAAATTTTACAGCGGGAAAAGAGTTCTCGTTACCGGTCACTCAGGTTTCAAAGGAAGCTGGCTTTGCCGCTGGCTTGAACATCTAGGCTCGGAAGTTTACGGCATTTCACTTTCACCAAACACTAAACCAAGTCACTTCGAAGCACTTTACAAAAACGGTAGAGAAAACGACTATTGGGCTGATGTTCGTCAGAAGGAATTGGTTGATGACATATTTCTTAAAAATAATCCAGAAATTGTTTTTCACTTAGCTGCACAACCTTCAGTTTTGAAAAGTTATCGAAATCCTTTGGAAACTATAGAAACCAATATTTTAGGATCAGCAAATATTTTAAACTCTGCCTGTAAAAATCCTAGTACAAAAGTTGTGGTAATAATAACAACCGACAAATGTTATGAAAACAAAGAGTGGATCTTTCCCTACAGAGAAAATGACGAACTTGGGGGGCATGATATTTACAGCAGCTCAAAAGCTTGCGTGGAACTCATTACTAAAGCCTGGCAAAAATCCTTCCTTAGAGAAGACAACAAGAAAATTTCAATAGCTTCTGCGCGCGCAGGAAATGTCATAGGTGGTGGTGATTGGACTGAAGACCGCCTCGTAGTCGATTTAGTTAAGTCAAGATACACTGGGAAGAAGCTTCATATTCGCTACCCAGAAAGTACTAGGCCGTGGCAACATGTACTAGATCCACTTTGCGGATATCTACAGCTAGCAATGTATCTGTCAAAAAATAAAAACTTAATAGGCGCTTATAATTTTGGACCTGATAATGCTTCCAATTTGACTACAATAGAACTAATCAATCTATTCGCTGATTTGGATAAAAGATATTCAGAAGGCCTTGAAGTAGAGAAGCCCAGGTTTCATGAGGCGAGCCACCTAATGGTGGATAGTTCCAAAGCTAAGGTAAATCTTGAATGGAGCCCTGTTTTTAAAATAAATGAAGCGGTCCAACTTACAAAAGATTGGTACAGTAATTATTACAATAAAAATCATATTCTTACAGATAAACAAATAGAACTATACATGAATAGGATTTCACATGTCTATTAGTGTGCGACAATTATCTCTAAGTGGAATTTTTGAGCTAGTACCATCCAAAAAGAAAGATACCAGAGGATATTTTTCAAGACTTTTTTGCCAAGAAGAATTGATTTCGATAAATAAAGGAAAAAACATACTTCAAATGAATTTATCATTTAGTAAGGAAGCGGGAACCGTGCGCGGAATGCATTTCCAACTTCCACCTTATCAAGAAGATAAGGTTGTCAGATGTGTTAAAGGGTCAATTTTTGATGTAGTTGTTGACATTAGAGAAAATTCACCAACTTACGGACATTGGGAAAGTATAGAGTTAAATGCAAGTACCTCAAACGCACTTTATATTTCAAAAGGCTTTGCTCATGGCTTTCAAACATTGGAAGATGACTGTGAAGTTTTATATTGTCACACAGAAATTCATGTTCCTGAAGCTGAGTCAGGTTTTAATAGTCAATGCGAACGACTTGGAATTATGTGGCCAAAGGAACCAAAAAACTTATCGGAGAGAGATAAAGACCTAACGCCGTTTGATGGAGCCAAAAAATGAAATGTCGAGCTTGCAATAACAATGACTGTGAAGAGGTCATCGACATGGGAACGGCACCGCCTTCAAATGCGTTCTTAGCGGAAGAACAGCTCAATTGCGTAGAGGGGTATTATCCGTTAAAATTGTATGTCTGTAAAATATGTTGGTTAGTACAAACACTTGATCAATTTCCTGCTGATGAACTATTCGTGGACGATTATCCATATTTTAGTTCCTATTCATCAACATTTCTAAATCATTGCGAAGATTATTGTAAAAAAATCTTAAGCCGCTTCGAAATTTCAAGCGAAAGTAAATTGCTAGAAATAGCCTCTAATGATGGCTATCTTCAAGATATATTTAAGAAGCAAGGTTTTAAACTCATTGGAGTTGAGCCGACAAAATCAGCTGCCAATATCGCCAAAAAAAAGGGGCATAAGGTGCACGATGTTTTTTTTGGGACGAAATTAGGCCTAGATTTTGCCAAACAAAAGTCCCAGTTTGATTTAATCATCGCAAACAATGTATTCGCACACGTACCAGATATAAATGATTTTGCACTTGGGATAAAAAAATGCTTAACACCAAATGGCATTGTCACGATAGAAAACCCTTCGGTTATGTCGTTGGTAAATGAGTGTTTATTTGACACAATTTACCACGAGCATTACTCATATTTATCCCTGAAATCCGTCATCAATATAACCAAAAAGAATGGCCTTAAAATTTTTGATGTTGATAAAATTTCAGTGCATGGTGGCAGTATACGATATTATTTAACTCACACTGAGAATGATAAACAAAGTGTGTCAGAAAATGTATTGTGTCTTCAAAACGAAGAGTATCAAAAAGGCGTAGAAGATATTAGGACTTATATGAACTTTGCGCAAAAGTGTAATGAATTAAAAAATCAATTTTGTAAATTTGTTTACAGTATACTCTCTGATGGTAAGAGCCTTGCCTGCTACGGAGCAGCCGCTAAAGGCAACACCTTTTTGAATTATTGCGGCCTCGGAGCCAAAGAGATTGATTTTATTGTTGATAAAAACCCCCAAAAGTGGGGTAAATATGCCCCTGGATCTAGAATAAAAATACAACCGATAGATGCTCTTCATAGTAAAAAACCAGACTTTATTATTATATTACCTTGGAACTTAAAAACCGAAATTATACATGAATTGAAATTTACAAAAAACTGGGGTGCAAAATTAGTTTGTGCCATACCTGATTTGGAAATTGTGTCTTGATACCATATAGTAAACCTTCGATTACAAACTTTGAACATCAATACGTTTATGACGCAGTAGTAAACGGTTGGGGTGAGGACTGTTTTCATTACATTGATAAATTTGAAAAAATGTTCTCACAAAAAGTGGGCAGTCTCTTTGCAGCAGCTACTTCCAGTTGTACTGGAGCATTGCAATTAGGCATGCACGCCCTTGGCATCAGCAAAGGTGACGAAGTAATACTTGCGGATATAAATTGGATTGCGACTGTTGCACCAATAATTCATTGTGGAGCAAAGCCAGTATTTGTTGATATATCGCTGGAAAGCTGGTGCATATCAAAGAATAAAATTGAGCGTGCAATAACAAAAAATACCAAAGCTATTATCGTAACACATCTTTATGGCAATATTGCTAAAATTAAAGAAATTGTAAAAATTGCTGAGGCAAATGATATTTATGTAATTGAAGACGCAGCAGAAGCTTTAGGTTCAAAAATTGATGGCAGACAGGTTGGAACATTTGGCAACTTTGGGGTGTTCTCTTTTCATGGAACAAAAATGATCACTACTGGCGAAGGTGGAATGTTTGTATCAAATGATCCAGAATTATTTGAAAAAGTATGTGTTTTAAACAATCACGGGAGGAGCACTAAAGAGCCCCGGCATTTCTGGCCAACAGACATCGGATACAAATTCAAAATGTCAAATATTCAGGCTGCACTTGGTTGTGCTCAACTGCAACGTCTAGATAGTTTAGTTAAAAGAAAAAGAGAGATTTTGAATTTCTATAAAAATTTTTTTAAGGATTATGAAAATATTCAAATGAATATAGAGCCAAACAAAACAATAAATTCATCCTGGATGCCAACTTTGTTTATTCAGCGAGAAAAAGAAATCCGAAATGGTCTTTTGGAGTGCCTTAAGAACATCAACATCGACGCTAGACCTACTTTTTGGCCTTTAACTTCAACCGGGTTATTTGACCAGAAAAGTAACCAAAACAAAAATTCCTATTTTTGGCAAGCTAGAAGTATAAATCTGCCAAGTTACCATGACATTACTGAAGAAAATCAGGAAATGGTTTGTGAAGCTGTGAAAGGTTACTTAGATAAAACCTTATAAACAAGTTGTTAATATAAAGTATTATATACTTGTAGGCAGGTGTTAAATGCGGAGTAATTATATACACTCGGCTTTTAAAGCTTAAATTTCTTTAATTGAATGAGCGGTCTTTTTTCTTTTTTGATAATTTTACGTAGTGCAAAAGATTAAATCATCTTTGTGGCATAAATATTGCTGCATCTAAGTTCTAAAAATAATAAAAATTCTGGATAACAAAATGGATTATGTAAACAAACATGAAAACTATGCATTTTGGAAAGCACGCATAAATAACACTAAGACGAAAGTTTGTTCGAATGATGAAAACCTGAGCTTACTTGAAAGTGAACAAATCATTAAAAGAATTACACAAGGTTCTTCAGTATTAGAAGTTGGATGCGGCAACGGATTACTATTTGAAGAACTAAATACGCAATTAAGAAATATCGAATACGTTGGTACTGACTTTGTCTCAGAACTGGTAGATTTGTGCCAAAAAACTTACACAGAGCCAAATGCAAAATTTTTACAACTTGACATGACCGATATAAAATCAAATTCGTTTGATCAAAAGTTTGATTATATTATCTCAAAACGTGCAATCCAGAATGTTTTGGATGCAAGATTGCAGGTACAGACCATAGATCAACTAGGCTCATTACTCAAAGACGATGGTAAGCTAATTTTAGTAGAAAGCTCACAAACCTCATTAAACAATTTGAATGAAGAGCGTAATACTTATGGACTACCAGAAATTTCAGCCCCTTTTCATAATTTATTTTTCGAAGATGAAGATATAATCAATTACAAATTCAGTAATGTAAGGCTTGAAGAAATTGATCCATTTGCTTCGAATTTTTATTTCATAACCCGGATTATATACAGAAGACTATGCGACGAATATTTGAATGAAGAACCAAATTATGATCATCCGCTTAACAAAATAGCAGTTAGTTCGCCCGGAAACTTACTAAATAAAGATATGTCTCAAGTAAAAACTTGGATATTTGAAAAACTCAAACCACATTAGAATAGTACATTTATTTTAATTGTATTTATTTATCTCCAATTATT
>CACPBQ010000018.1 GCA_902632125.1 Paracoccaceae bacterium
AATTGGGTTTATGGATTTCTCCGGCTTCGAGCGACGTGGAGGAATTAGCTCAAAAATATATCTCTATCAGGGTCTGGAGCGCACCTGCTGCAATTGGTTTGTATGGTATAGTCGGTTGGTTAATAGCACTGGAGAGGACAAAAAGCGTTCTCTTCCTTCAGTTTTTTATGAATGGGGTCAATGTTTTATTGGATATCTGGTTTGTTTTAGTATTGAATTGGGGAGTTCAAGGAGTAGCGATCGCAACAGTGATAGCTGAAGTCTCAGCTTTAATTCTGGGACTGTTTATTTGTTATGATCGTTTCAAAGACAAATCGTGGCCAACCCCCCGAATAGTATTTTCAATGGCAAGATTGAAAAATATGCTTTCGATTAACTTAGATATACTTCTTCGATCGATAATTTTAGAAGTAATTTTCGTATCCTTTCTTTTGTATGGGGGAAAATTTGGCGATGTAAAATTAGCGGCTAACCAAGTTCTCCTTCAGTTTCTTCATATCGCCGCCCACGGTCTCGATGGCTTCGCCTTAGCGGCCGAAACATTGGTCGGTCAAGCATTTGGGAAAAAAGACCGATCTATCCTGAGAAAAAGTATAATTGTATCTTCAAAACTTGCATTTTTACTAAGTTGCATAATGGCAATCAGCTTTTTGTTATTTAGCTCATCTTTAATTGATTTAATGACTACTGCTGAAAATGTCCGACTGGAAGCCAAGAGTTATATTATTTTCATTACTTTAGTCCCAATCTTAGGCGTATCGGCATACATGTTAGATGGAATTTTCATAGGAGCAACGAAAACTAAAGACATGCGCAATATGATGTTTATTACTTTGATATTTTACGTACTAGCCTTGCTGGTGTTAGTGCCAAATTTTCAAAATACCGGGCTTTGGTCAGCATTACTTATCTCATTTATCGTTCGCGGAGTAACCCTTGCATTTCGCTACCCGAGCTTAGAAAAATCAATATAATAAATAATCTAAGCTATGCTGTATTCGATTGAGAACAAAACTTGACCTTTTAACGAAAGTTCGCCATTTGGCACTCATGCAAGTTTTCAAGCTTTTTAGAAAAGATGAGTGGTTACAATTTAAAGCCATGGGAAAAACTAAAGGTGCACCCATTGATATTGCAGATGGGTTCATTCATTTTTCAAAGTCTAATCAATTACAAGAAACGGCTAGAAAGCATTTTAAGGATGAAAATGATTTGATCCTTGTTTCATGTGATGCAGATATTTTGAAACCCAATCTAAAGTGGGAAATATCAAGAGGAGGGGACTTGTTTCCGCATCTTTATCGCCAATTATACTTAGAAGATATAATATCCCAAATCGAGATACCAAGAATGGATGGAATGTATAAATTTCCGGATAACTTATAATGAGTTTCTTGGAAAATGCAGGCTTAAAATTGTTACAGTTGTCCAATCCTGAATTTGCTCATAATTTTGCTATTAGGGCATTGAATTTTGGTTTGCCTGCAAAACGTGAAACATTAGTTTTTGAAAACTTAAAAACTTCAATTTGCGGCTTAAAGCTAGATAATCCAATTGGTTTAGCGGCAGGATTTGATAAAAATGCAGAGGCAGTAGATGCCCTGCTTAAATGCGGCTTTGGGTTCATCGAAGTTGGTGCGATAACTCCCAAACCGCAGCCTGGAAACCCAAAGCCTAGATTATTTCGTCTTCCAAAGGATCAAGCAGTTATCAATAGATTTGGTTTTAATAATTTGGGAATGGAGATAGCAGCTGAACGATTAGCAAAACGATCATACCAAGGTATCGTTGGCATCAATCTAGGTGCAAATAAAAATAGCACAGACAGAATAAAAGATTATACCAAAGTTCTGCAGTGTTGTGGACCTTTTGTAGATTTTGCAACAATTAACGTAAGTAGCCCAAACACTGAAAATTTAAGAGATTTTCAAGAAAAAATTTCTCTAGAAAATTTAGTGTATCAAGTTTTGGACTGTCGTTATAATTTAAAAAATAAAATTCCCATTTTCTTAAAAATTGCTCCAGATTTATCGTTAAAACAAATTGATGATATTGCAGAAATTGCACTCAAAATGGATATTGATGCAATTGTGGCCACTAACACAACAACAGACCGCCAAGGAATTAAAAGTAAATTAAAAAATGAAAAAGGCGGCTTGTCAGGTAAGCCATTGTTTCCAAAATCTACCTGGGTACTAGCTCATTTATCAGAACGTTTAAACAATAAGGTTGCATTGATCGGAGTTGGGGGGATTTCTTCTGCGATCGACGCATATCAAAAACTACTAGCGGGTGCTACGGTTGTTCAGCTTTACACAGGTCTCGTTTATAATGGTTTAGGATTGGTGTCTGAGATAAACAACGGGTTAAACACAATATTAACAAAGCAAGGCGTCAATCACGTATCACAAATAGTTGGAAAAGAGCGACGCGACTATTTAAAATTTAATAACAATATTTTCTAAATCTTTCTTCGATAAATTCTATAAATTTGGGTAAAGAGGGTGTTTAGCACAAAGTACTGCGACCTCGGACTTAACCCTTTCTTCAACGGCATGATTACCTTCTTCTCCGTTTATGGCTAAACCATCAACAACCTCAATAATCCAACGGCCAATTTGCTTGAAATCATTTTCGTCAAAACCACGTGTCGTTCCTGCAGGCGATCCCAACCGAATTCCAGATGTTACAGCTGGCTTTTCTGGGTCAAATGGTACACCATTTTTATTACACGTAATGTGGGCGCGCTCCAAAGCCTTTTCAGTTGCATTTCCCTTAACACCTTTCGGTCTTAAATCGACCAGTAAAACGTGCGTATCGGTACCGTGCGTTATAGTATCAAGGCCACCTCTAATCAACTCATCTGACAGAGCCTGAGCGTTTTTAATTACCTGCTTGATGTAGTGTTTAAAGTCTGGCCGAAGTGCCTCCCCAAACGCAACTGCTTTAGCTGCAATCACGTGCATTAAAGGGCCACCTTGGATCCCAGGAAAAATAGCAGAATTAAATTTTTTCGCTAAGTCTGCGTCGTTTGTAAGGATCATACCTCCTCTTGGTCCGCGAAGTGTTTTATGTGTTGTCGTGGTTGCAACGTGACAATGCGGGAATGGCGATGGATATTCTCCAGCAGCTATTAATCCGGCAAAGTGTGCTACATCGGCTAAAACATACGCCCCTACACTGTCAGCAATACTTCTGATCATCGCAAAATCAATAGTTCTAGGTATTGCTGATCCGCCCGCGATGATCAATTTCGGTTTATGTGCTTTTGCCAATTCAGCAATTTGGTCATAGTCAATCAAATTATCTTGTTTTCTAACGCCATACTGTACCGCATTAAACCATTTTCCTGATTGATTTGGTTTTGCGCCATGCGTGAGGTGCCCGCCTGCGTCTAAAGACATCCCTAAAATTGTATCGCCAGGTTGTACTAATGCTGTGAATACGCCTTGATTAGCTTGACTTCCTGAATTAGGCTGCACGTTTGCAAAGTCGCACTTGAATAATTCACAGGCACGCTCTATTGCGAGGTTTTCCGCCACGTCAACATACTGGCAGCCACCATAATATCTGCGCCCAGGATAACCCTCAGCATATTTATTTGTCAGTGCGCTTCCTTGAGCTTCCATAACAGCGGCTGACACAATATTTTCTGATGCTATTAATTCAATCTCATCCCGCTGTCGGCCTAGTTCTGAAGAAATTGATGCAAACAACTCTGCATCCCTTTTTTCCAGAGTGTCAGTAAAAAAGCCGTTGTTGGTATTAGTTTGATCTAGCATCAGGATTCTCCTCAACTGAAAGTTCACAAGTTGCTGCAATACATCAAAAAAGGTGAGCAAAAAAGCCTAAAAATTTATAAGTGCGCGAAAATAGCGCGTCATCACTGGTACTTTTTGTAAACTTATGCTTTTTTAAAAGGGTTAATAATTTTCAAAAAGATAGAGTCTCATGGGCAAAAAAATAGCTTTTACATCCAGTGAAGAAAAAATTGCCAGCGAAGCAATGGGAAAGCTTATAAATATTTATGGTAACTGTGCTTTAAACGAAGCAGATATTATTGTTGCTCTTGGTGGCGATGGTTTTATGCTTCAAACACTTCATAAAACTCAAGATCTATCGGCCCCAGTGTATGGTATGAATCGCGGGACTGTTGGGTTTCTCATGAATGCCTACGAAGAAAAAGGACTACTTGAACGACTAGAACGTTCAGAAGAAGAGATGTTAAATCCATTAAGAATGGAAGCAATTACTACAAATGGTAGTATTAAAACGGCTCTGGCAATCAATGAAGTTAGTTTATTGCGGGCTGGACCACAGGCCGCTAAACTCTCAATTTCTGTCGACGGAAAGACCCGTATGTCTGAGTTAATAAGCGATGGTGTTTTATTGTCTACGCCTGCTGGCAGTACAGCATACAACTATTCTGCAACTGGGCCAATTTTGCCAATTGGCTCGGATGTTTTGGCTCTTACTGCGCTGAATGCTTTTCGCCCGCGCAGATGGCGCGGAGCTTTGATCCCAAAAAAATCAAACGTTGAGGTGATCGTTTTAGAGCCAGACAAAAGGCCCATTATGGCAGATGCCGATAGCAGAAGCGTAAAAAATGTAGCCCGTGTTAATATCAGCAGTGCTGATGATATTCGACACCAAATTCTTTTTGATCCAGGCCACGGTTTAGAAGAAAGGCTAATTTCCGAACAATTCAATTAATTAATTAGAAAGAAAGTTTTATTGAGCATATCCGAGAGATTTTAATGCAACTCTTATTTCATCTAAAATTGTTGGATCGTCGATTGTTGCTGGCATTTTGAATTCCTGGCTGTCGGCAATTTTTACCATCGTGGCTCGTAAAATTTTGCCTGATCTAGTTTTTGGCAAACGTGGTACGACAGCTGCCAATTTGAAAGATGCAACAGGACCGATCTGATTACGCACCAATTTAACACATTCATTCACAATTTCTTCGTGTGGTCGGTTAACGCCCTTAGTTAAACATAAAAATCCCAAAGGAATTTGTCCTTTAAGTTGATCTGAAACACCTATGACAGCACATTCGGCTACATCCGCATGGTTAGATAACGCTTCTTCAATAGCTCCTGTCGACAAACGATGACCTGCAACATTTATGACGTCATCTGTTCTCGCCATTATATAAAGGTAGCCGTCGTCATCTATCAATCCAGCGTCCCCGGTTTCATAAAAACCTGGAAACGTTGATAAATAAGAATTTATAAAGCGCTCCTCGGCATTCCAAAGCGTTGGTAAACTTCCTGGTGGCAGTGGGAGTTTTATTGCGACTGCTCCCAGCTGACCGTAGGGTAATTCAACTCCATCATTATCTAAAATTCTAACGTCGTATCCTGGCATTGGCATCGAAGAGCTGCCTACTTTGATTGGCAAAAACTCTATACCCGTAGGATTACCAGCAATTGTCCAACCTGTTTCAGTTTGCCACCAATGGTCAATCACTGGTACACCCAATAAGTTTTGAGCCCAATTTATCGTATCAGGATCAGCGCGCTCACCTGCCAGAAATAATGCCTGCAAACAGCTCAAGTCGTACTTCGATTTAAATTTGCCCTCCGGATCTTCACGTTTTATTGCGCGAAACGCTGTTGGGGCGGTAAAAAATGCTTTTACCTTATGTTCGCTGATAACCCTCCAGAATGTTCCTGCGTCTGGGGTGCCGACCGGTTTACCCTCAAATAAAATGGTAGTATTTCCATGAATTAAAGGTGCGTAGCAAATGTAACTGTGTCCAACCACCCAACCAACATCAGAAGCTGCCCAAAAAACATCTCCTGGGTCAACGTTATATATATTTTTCATGCTCCAATGAAGTGCTACAAGGTGCCCAGCGGTTGGCCTTACGACTCCTTTCGGTGCCCCGGTCGTGCCTGATGTATACAAAATATATGCAGGATGGTTTCCTTCTACCATTACACAGTCAGCCGGCTTTGCCTGTACTTGGAATTCATTCCAGTCAAAATCTCTACCGGGTTTTAAAATTGCTTCGGCTTCTGGCCTCTGCAAAATCACAACACTTTCGGGTTTATGTTTCGAAAGTTCAATTGCACTATCTATTAACGGCTTGTATTCGACAACTCTTCCTGGTTCGATACCGCATGACGCTGCCAAAATGGCTTTTGGTTGAGCATCATCAATTCTAACTGCTAATTCATTTGAGGCAAATCCCCCGAATACAACAGAGTGTATTGCTCCTATACGAGCACACGCCAACATAGCAGTGATAGCTTCTGGAACCATTGGCATGTAGATTATTACTCTGTCACCCTTTGTCACGCCTATCTTGATAAGTGAGCCTGCCAAAAGGCTCGTTTTCTCAAGCAATTGCGTGTAAGAGATATACTGCTTTTTTTCTGTAACAGGACTATCATAAATAATGGCAATTTGGTCTCCACGACCGTTTTCGACATGTCTATCCAAGGCATTAAAGCAAGTATTCACATGGCCATCTGTAAACCATTCAAACAAAGGCGCGTTGCTATTGTTAAGGGCAAATGTTGGTTTTTTATCCCAATCTATACCCTCAGCTGCGTTCATCCAAAATTTTTCTGGATCTGCTTGCCAACTTTTGTACGTTGAATGATAGTCCATTTTTTTCTCCGTCAGCGATAGCCTTGTTAAAGCGCGAATTCAAAGATAGAGCAAGACACCAATTTTTATAAGTTCTTTTACTTTTCTGGACAAATTTCTTCTAGCGAGTGTAATTTGTTTTTATCGGTGAATACAAAGTCTACTCTATGGATAAAGAAACAGCAGAAATCCGGGCACTTGAAGTTTTAACATGGGTCCTGATGGACGATGAATTGGTACAAATCTTTATGGGAACGACTGGCGCATCTCAGGAAGATTTCCGTACGGATAATTTAAGTCACGAATTCTTTATTTCGATTTTAGACTTTGTATTGATGGATGATAGCTGGGTTATTTCTTGTAGTAAATTTTTGAAAACCGATCCTTCACAAATACAAAATATAAGAGTTTCGCTAGAAGGTGGCCAGCAGGTAAATTGGACATGAAAAAAACGCTCTCATCAATTAGGGGTCTTTTATTTGATAAAGACGGCACTTTATTTGATTTTGAAAAAACTTGGAATTCCTGGACATCGAGAATTCTAAATGAAGTTTCTAAGCAATCTGATGTCAGCATTAGTGCATTAGCTGACGCCATTGATTTTGATTTAAAAACGGGTAAACTTTTGCCGCAAAGTATAGTCATTGCTGGTACACATCGGCAAGTGACAGCTGCCCTCCATACTAAATTGTCAAATTGGGATTTTGAACATCTAGAGAGTTATTTATTGGATTTTGTAGTAGAAACGCGACAGTACGAAGTGGTGCCACTCCAAAAATACTTCCGAAAACTTAAATTAGAAGGCCTATTGCTAGGAGTAATGACAAATGATGCAGAAAGAGGAGCGCAGGCTCATTTGGCAGCAGCAGGAATTCTTGATTTATTGGACTTTGTGGCTGGTAGCGATACAGGTTTTGGCTGTAAGCCAGCACCCGAACCTCTACTGGCTTTTGCTAAAATAACAGGCTTGAAACCGGATGAAATAGCGATGGTCGGAGATAGTTTGCACGATTTACAAGCTGCGCAAGCAGCAGGAATGATGAGAATTGCAGTTTTGACTGGTGTGGCTACAGAAGATGAATTAAAAAAACATGCCGACCTAGTATTACCCTCGATAGCTAATCTTTCGGATCTTATTTTAAAATATTCCGTTTGAATACGACGTTAAGCGTCGGGATAAGACGGGATATAATTGTCTTAAAAATGCTCTCTTTGTCTTAGGAGGTCAATTGGATGAACGAACAAGGGCAAAAGCGAAGGAGAGGAGGTGGAAGGGCTGGCAATGCTCTAAGGCGGGGTTCAGCTTCGATAGAACAAATGCCTTGGCATTTACCGGTTAATACCGACTCACCTACCGAGCCACTTGACGAAGACGGCATCATGGCAATTCATGAAGGATCAATGCGTATTTTAGAGGAGATTGGTGTTGAATTTTTAAATGAAAAAGCATTGAGCATATTGAAAAAAGCGGGATGTAAAATCAGTGGTCAAAATGTTCGCATGGATCGCGAATTTGTGATGGAAATGGTAGCACAGGCTCCGTCGAAGTTTGATATTACTCCACGGAACGTAAAGAGAAAGATCACCGTGGGTGGCCCTCATATTTTATTTGGTAACGTATCGTCACCCCCCGCCTACTGGGATTTAGAAATCAACAAAAAAGTACCTGGTTCAAGGGAAATGTGTGCTAACTTTTGCAAGTTAAGCCAATACTTTAATTGTATTCATTTTCTTGGTGGTTATCCTGTAGAACCAGTTGATTTACATCCAAGCACGCGGCATTTAGATGCTGTTTTCGATAAGCTGATTTTATCTGACAAGGTAGCTCATGCCTATAGTTTGGGTAAAGAAAGAGTCGAGGATGTGATGGAAATGGTCCGCATCGCAGGTAATTTGAGCCATGATGAATTTGAGGCGGGTCCTAAAATGTTTACAAATATAAACTCAACATCTCCCCTGAAACATGATGAGCCTATGTTGGATGGTTGGATGAGATTAGCAAAAAAAAATCAGGCTCTTATTGTTACACCCTTCACTTTAGCAGGAGCTATGGCTCCAGTGACAATGGCTGGGGCAGTTGCGCAATCCATAGCAGAGGCTCTTTGCGTGGTTGCTTTGGCCCAATATATCCGACCTGGAGCCGCATGTGTAATTGGAACTTTTACGTCAAATGTTGATATGAAATCTGGTGCGCCTGCATTTGGCACCCCCGAATATATGCGAGCCACTCAAATGACAGGGCAACTTGCCAGATTTTACGGATTGCCTATGCGTTCATCAGGCGTCTGTGCAGCGAATGTTCCCGATGGACAATCAATTTGGGAAACTTCGAATAGTCTATGGGCGGCGGTACAATCTGGAACGAACTTGGTTTATCATGCGGCGGGTTGGTTAGAAGGTGGCCTGATCGCTAGTCCTGAAAAATTTGTTATGGATTGTGAAATTTTACAGCAAATCCAACGATATTTTGATCCTATGTTAATCTCAACGAAAACGGAAGATATAGCTATTGATGCCATAAAAGAAGTTGGTAACGATGGGCACTTTTTTGGTATCCAACACACCCAGGAGCGTTATTCACAGGCATTCTACCAACCATTTCTCTCCGATTGGCGAAATTTTGAGGCCTGGGAAGTAGCTGGTGGTACTTGGACAGCAGAGCGTGCACATAAAAAGTATAAGATGATTTTAAATGAATTTGAGGCGCCCGAAATAGCTCCAGATATAAAAGATGAACTCGTAGATTACGTCGCTCGAAGAAAATCTGCGGGTGGAGCTCCTACTGATTATTGAATTAGGAAATAACTTTTATATTTTCAGCTTTTTTAATTTGTACAAATTAAAAAGATTAAAGAAAGATAGAGCTGTAATAACTATAATTCCGCCGACAATAGCGTATTTTCCCGGGTGTTCGCCTAAAACGAACCAAACTAAAATTGGTGCTAAAACAGACTCGAGTAAAATAAGCAAAGAAACTTCTGAAGAACTGATAAAACGTGGGCCCAATGTTAGTAAACAAGAGGAAGCTCCGATAAATAATCCATGCATTAAAATTAAATGCCAAATTTCTGGTGGTACCTCAAATGGTGAAACAAAGAAAGAAAGCACCAGAGCGCCGCCAACATATCCGATTGGAATTGCAGGTACCATCGAAATTGTCCTCGCCGAGCGAACGGCTGTTAAAGCTGCTGCAAAAGCGATTGAAACATAAACTGCCCAGATGTCACCCTTCCATGATGCAAGCTGTATCGTGGTAGATCCGTAAGCGATAAAACATAAACCAATAGCAACAATTGCCATAGTAAGCACCATTAGTATTTTGATTGGTTCGCCTAAAAAGATACGGCTGAATATTGCAGCGAAAACTGGCATTGAAGCTAATATAAATACGACATTTGCAACACTGGTATTCGCAATTGCTAAAACGAACGCGGGAGCAGTGCTTGCTATTAAAATTGTATAAATTAAACTAGAAAGTCCAGCAGCAAAAACATTCTTAAAACCACGCATTCCATGAAATAAAGCGACTATAAAAAGTACAAAAATACCAGAAATTAAGCTCCGCCAAAAAGCTATGACCATAGGCTCAGCGTAAATTAACCGAACAAATAGAGAATCAGGCACAACCAATAAAACGCCAATGGAAGTTATTAGAAGGCCTTTAAGATGCGCACCCAATTTTTAGTCCCCTATAAACAAAGATAATTGTAGAATTTCAATAGTTCAAATCTGATTAGTTTCATTCTTGAGCAAGGAAAAGGCTTATAATCTCTGGCGGCTAACATAAATTTAATCGCATGACCGAACCAGTTTCGAAAAGGAGTATTAAACTCTGCTATAAATAAATTGTTTAATTTTGCAATAAAGAGCCAAAAAAATTGAAAAAAGCCAGCAAACCAGTGATAGTTATGCCGATATTTATCATCAATCTAAATAAAAGCATCTGTAAGCCAAGATTAAATATAGGTCTTCTATTTTGCGTAAAAAAGTTGTTCATTTAAGTTTTTCTAAATATTGAGGGTTACATAAAATTTATGGAAAAATTTGAAAAAAGTAGTTGATGTACTACTTCTTTTTTATTGGAGAGTAAAATGCGTAGAGTTAAAGACATCGATTGCGAAAAGTGTGGGCAAGGTTTTAGCGCGAGTGAGCATACGCAATGTCCCCGATGCGCAAAGCAAGAAAACACAGAATTAGATAGCGTGGTTTCTGAGTTCAATTCCTTAAACGCGACATAAGTCAAATTTATTGTATTGGTTAGACACATGTAAATGTTGTTATATTACTATGTACCTAACTTCTTGTAATGATTTCGAAGCTTGCCAGAAAGCTATAAGTTTTGGTCGTGATATTTCTTTTTTTACGTTTGTAAACTAATGTTTGTGGCAGCCCGTAGGGGAATCGAACCCCTCTTTCCAGGTTGAAAACCTGGCGTCCTAACCGATAGACGAACGGGCCACTTATGTAACAAGCGGTTTGTAGGCAATCATCTAAAAAGGCGCAAGTCAAAAAAATAGATTTTTAAAATTTCTTTGCTCTGAGAAATTACTAAATAGCAAATTGTGCGTCTTCTAAGCGCAATTGAACATTTCTTTTACCTCGCCAGTGGTTGATATCAAGTTTCCCACAAAGATGTACTAACCGTCCGTTATGGTTTTCAAGAACTTGACCCAAGTTATTATCAAACGCTTTAAAGCTAATCGCATCCAAAGACCCAGAATGATCGCCAAACCTAATTTTGAGGTGATCTGTTCCAATACGTTTTAGAAAGTTAATTTGCATGTTTGCGAACACAAAAGTTGGAGCTTTGGCGCCCGGGCCATATGGCCCAGCAGAGTTTAACAACTCAACGAGTTCCAATGTTGCTGCGCTAGGAAGTAGAAGCGCATCTATTTTTATTTTTGGGGTGCGATCTATTAAATTATGCTGTTTTTTTATGATTTCGTTGAGGCGATACATTGCCTTTTCCAAATTTTCTTTAACTAAGCTCAAACCCACGGCCATTTTGTGCCCACCCCCAGTTATCAACAATCCTTCGCTGACCAATTTTTGGATAGCGAAGCCAAGGTCCACACCAGAAATGGATCTGCCAGAACCTTTTCCAATTGCTCCATTAAAACCTATCACTACGGAAGGCAGATTAGTGGTTTCCTTAATCCGCGAGGCTACTATTCCTAAAACGCCTGGGTGCCATGAATCCCCTGCTGCCCACGCAAGTGAGTCTGTATCATTTCGATGCATTGCTTGTACAAGTGCCATCTCTTTAATTTGTTTTTCAAGTTCTTGGCGCTCAGTATTCAATTGGTCTAGACGCGCGGCTATCGCACTCGCGGTGTGAGGATCTTGGGAAATCAGTAATTGAGCGCCCAAGTCTGGTTTTCCTATTCTTCCCCCAGCGTTAATCCTTGGGCCTAACAAAAAACCAAGGTGATAAGCAGAAAGGGTTTGGTCAATTTTTATCTGATCTGATAAAGCTGCAAGGCCTACCCGTTTCCTTTGAGCTAAAATTTTTAAGCCCTGTCTAACAAAAGCTCTATTGACCCCTATTAAAGGAGCCACATCAGCGATAGTAGCAAGGGCTACCAAATCTAACATGTTTATTAAATCAGGAGATTTTTCATTGCTGACCCTTAGTAAGCGTCGCATTTCTACCAAGCATAAAAAAATAACTGCGGCGGCACATAGGTGGCTAAGATTTCCTATTTCGTCTTGCCTATTAGGATTAACAACTGCATGACACTCAGGCAGATTTTCATTTGCCAAATGATGGTCTAAAACTATCAAATCGCATGTTTGAACGCTTTCGATTGCTTCATGGCTCAGAGTTCCGCAGTCAACGCAAATAATTAGAGAGTGAGCGCTTTCTAATAGTTGCAATGCCTCAATATTTGGCCCAAAACCTTCTTTAATTCGATCGGGCACATAAAGCGTACATTCAACATTAAAAAATCGAAACCAATCTATCAAAAGGGCTGCCGAGCAGCCACCGTCCACGTCATAATCTGCAAATATTGCAACTTTTTCACCGGTTTTTGCTGCACGCAAAATTCTCTTTGCAGCTTTTGTCATATCTTTCAATTTAGCCGGTTCTGGCATCAATTCTCTGAGAGTGGGATCAAGATAACTAGCAGCAGAATTTGAGTCTACATTTAAGCGGCTCAAAACAGCGCATAGTTCGATAGGTAGATCGGTTTCCTGAAAAAGTTTTTCTTGATTTCTTTCTTGCTCAGGATCAGGTCCGATCCATTCGTTTGCTAAAATAGATTTTTCAATACCAAGATAGCTCAAGTTAAATTATTTCGCTGGATTTTTATAAATCATTCGACGTATTGATCCTGTTTTAGAACGCATGAGAATTGTCTCCGTGGTGATAAAGCCCACCTCTCTTTTTATAGGAGGAAGTAAAGAGCCTCCTGTTACACCAGTTGCTGCGAAAATAACGTCCTGAGTGATCATTTCATCCTTAGTGTAAATACGATCAAAATTGGTTATACCTGCTTTCTTAGCGCGAGCCTTCTCGTGTTCATTGCGAAAAATGAGCCGACCGTAGATTTGTCCGCCCATGCATTTCAACGCTGCAGCAGCAAGTACGCCTTCAGGTGCTCCGCCAATCCCCATGTATATATCGATTCCAGTTTTATTTGGCTCTGCGCAGTGCATAACCCCTGCCACATCACCATCGGTAATCAAGCGAATTGCTGCCCCAGTGGAGCGTACATCTTCAATAATATTTTGGTGTCGTGGTCTATCCAATATACACACTGTTATATCTTTTGGACCGCATCTTTTTGCTTTAGACAAAGAAATAATTCGTTCACGAGGAGACATATCTAAAGTGACCACATCAGCTTTGTAGCCTGGTCCAATTGCAAGCTTTTCCATATAAACGTCAGGAGCATGTAGCATCGAACCTCGTGGTCCCATGGCAATTACAGTCAGTGCGTTGGGCATATCTTTGGCAGTCAAGGTTGTGCCTTCAAGCGGGTCTAAGGCAATATCGACACCAGGTCCATTTCCTGTGCCAACCTCTTCGCCAATATAAAGCATGGGTGCTTTATCCCTTTCTCCCTCTCCAATTACAACAAAACCAGAAATGTCTAATTTATTTAATTGATCTCGCATGGCATTTACCGCAGCTTGATCTGCCGCTTTTTCATCACCGCGGCCTATCAAATCTGCAGACGCAATCGCAGCTGCTTCAGAAACGCGCGCTAAGCCCAACGATAGCATACGGTCGTTAAAATCGGTTTTAACACTCATAATTTTGATATCAATCCCGTTTGTTACACTGTTTCTATTCGTATTGCCACTGGTTGAGATACTAGCACTTCAGTATTTGGTAATTCTTTAATCGCTCTCATTAAATTTTCGTGTTTGATCTCATGCGTCACTATTAAAACAGGGGCATTTTCGTCTTCATGACCATATTGCCGCATGCGATCAATCGAGACATTATATAGACTAAGAATTTTAGTTATTTTAGCTAGTGCGCCAGGTTCGTCATGGATAAGCAGTCTTAAATAATATGGTGCGGGTGTTTGTGATTTGGAAGATGACACCTTTTGTAGTATTTTTGCAGGCTGGCCAAAGGTTGGTAATCTGATACCGCGAGCCAGATCCACCACGTCAGAGACAACAGCACTGGCAGTTGGACGTTCGCCGGCTCCGGCTCCACAAAGCATGATTTGGCCGGCCTGATCGCCCTCTATAACTATCATATTAGTTCCACCTTCAAGCTGGCCTAAAGGTGAGTCCGAAGGAACTAGGCAAGGGCTCATTCGCTGTTCCAATCCACTGTCGGTAATTTGACTAACGCCCAATAATTTTATTCTAAATCCCATATCTGCGGCTTGTTTAATGTCGTCAATTGTTATCTTGTCGATACCATCCAATTCAACTTCAGCGAAATTTATTTCCGTACCAAAAGCAAGTGATGAAAGTATTGAAAGTTTGTGGGCAGCATCTATTCCTCCAATGTCAAGATTAGGGTCTGCCTCTAAATAGCCTAATTTATCAGCTTCTGAAAAAACCTCTTCATAGCTTAATCCACCGGATTCCATTCTGGTCAAAATATAATTACAGGTGCCATTCATAACGCCCATAACTTTATTAATAGTATTACCTGTCAAACCCTCTGTTAGAGACTTAATAACTGGGATTCCACCAGCAACAGCAGCTTCAAATCTTAAAGCTGTCCCATTCTTTTCAGCTTTTAAAGCTAGCTCATGACCGTGATGAGCTAAAAGAGCTTTATTCGCTGTAACAACATCTTTCCCTTTGCTGATTGCGATCCCAACAGCCTCTTTGGCAACCCCTTCATGTCCACCAATAAGTTCGATAAAAACATCAATATCCCCTCTAGTAGCAAGTGAAATTGGATCGCCTTCCCATTGGTACGAAGACAAATCTAGCCCTCTGTCTTTCGTCTTTGATTTTGCTGAAATAGCAGAAATCAAAATCTTTCTTCCGGTTCGCGCTTCTAGGAGCGGTAGCTTAGTTTGAATTATCTTGATTACGCCCACACCAACAGTGCCTAACCCGGCAATACCAAGCCTTAGGGGTTTAGTCATTTACGATCCTTATAAATAGCTTTCACTGCGATTTATGTATATTGAGATCGAACCCCATGCAATCTATAAGATCCAATAAGTCTTTTAAATATTAGGGTTTTTTTTGAACAATTGTTCAGTTAATATCTTAGCATGGCTCGAACCTCTGGATCTTATGCGAAACTTACGAAACCTAAAATTAGTGAGATTGCACTGCAGCTATTTGCTGAACGAGGTTATGCAGCTGTTTCTATGAGGCAAATTGCTTCAAAAGTTGGCTTACAGGTTGGTGCCTTATATAACTATTTTCCTGATAAACAGACCATATTGTCAGAACTACTAATCAATCATATGGAAAGCTTGATAGAGGCTTGGTACGCACAAAAACTACCTGAAAGACCTGACAAATTATTAGAGTTTTTTGTAGATTTCCACATCCAATATCACCTCAACCGCCCAGAAGAAGTTTTTATAGCATACATGGAACTCCGAAATTTAACGCCTTATAATTTTCGAAAAATCGAAAAGCTTAGAAATAAATATGAACTTATACTTAGTGGGATTTTAAGTGAAGGAGTGCGCAAAAATATATTTTCGTGTGACGAAACTAAAATAGCCAGTCTCGCAATTATTGGTATGCTTAAAGAAGTGCATACTTGGTATAAAATAGATGGTAGAATAGGTTCATCAGAAATCAAAAGCATCTATCAAAAAATAGTTCTTAAAGCTGTTACTTAAATTTTATTTGAACATAAATGTTGTGTTTTGGCATTCTAAGTTTTTTAAATTCAAGTTAGGTAAAAAATTTGAATGAAGGTTTGGAATATGCATGTCGGATTTATTGGGTTAGGCAATGTCGGTAGTAAATTATCGGGAAGTCTCTTACGGAATGGCGTCAATCTCTCAGTTAATGATCTTAATAAAGATTTAGTTGCTGATTTTGTATCGAGGGGAGCGCGCGACGGGGAAAACCCACAAAATATTATGGAGACATGTGATGCGATAATAACCTGTTTGCCGAGTCCGAGTGCATCTAATGACGTCATGGCAAAAATGATTAATTTTGTAAGGCCAGGAAAAGTTTGGCTTGAAATGTCGACTACTGACGAAGCTGAGGTTAGAAGGTTAGGATCTTTGGTAATAGAAAAAGGCGGAGCAGCCGTTGACTGCCCTGTTTCAGGTGGTTGTCACAGAGCTGATACAGGAAATATCAGTATTTTTTCTGGATGTGACAGGGCAACGTTTGAATATGTTTTACCGCTTTTAACAAAAATGGGGCGTAGAATATTGCACACTGGGGAGTTAGGCTCAGCTAGCGTTTTAAAAGTTATTACAAATTATCTTGCAACCGCAAATCTAGTTTCTTGTGCAGAAGCTTTAACTGTCGCAAAAGGAGCTGGAATTGATTTACGAATGGCCTATAAAGCTTTTTCTATCTCTTCAGGTAATTCGTTTGTTAATGAAACTGAAAGTCAAGTCATTCTAAATGGAAGTAGAGATATTTCTTTCACGATGGATTTAGTTGCTAAAGATATAAACTTATTTCAAGCAGTAGCAGATCGTGCAGAAGTTCCTTTGGAATTGAGTCCTTTGTTAATTTCAATATTCGCGGATGGAATAGAACGGTTTGGTCCAAAAGAATTATCACCAAATATTATTAAAAGACTTGAAGAAGCTACTGGCTTAGACATTCGAGCCGATGGCTTCCCAGCTGAAATTGTTGACAATGAACCCGAACAAACAGGTTATGAGGTGATTGTTTAAAGTTTAAAAAAAATACAAACTCAGTTTATGACCTTCGTCGATCGCGGCGAGTATTCATAGGTTGGAAAGCTACGCCCACGTGTGCTTCACAGTAGGGTTTTCCCGACTGAGTGGCCAGGCCACAAAACCAAAAATCTTCCGTCGCTGGATCGCCAACAGGCCATTTGCAAGTTTTTTCTGTAAGCTCCAGCAGGCTTAATTTTTTCGCTTTCTTTTCTACCTCGCTGACGCGCGCTAGAGCTTCAGGGCTTATTTCGTTTGCAGATGGCTGTGGTGGAAGGGGTTGGCCTGCGGGAATTATTTGTCGACGCAGCGAAGTAACATTATCCGACTTGGTTTCAGTAACTTCAGTTTTGCGAGCTTTTTGTTTTGATTTTGAGCCATTTTTTGTGGATGACTTTGCCTTCGGTTCTGATTTATTTGAGGTGCTGGTTGTCGCTCTATTAGACAGACCAAGGCGGTGGACTTTTCCGATAACTGCGTTACGAGTAACACCTCCGAGTTCTTTGGCTATTTGACTAGCCGAATGACCTTCAGCCCACATTTTAGTCAATATTTCAACGCGTTCATCAGTCCAAGACATAAGACACCTCAATTTTCTGACATATTATAATAGTAAAACCCGCAGGAGATACAAGGTATACAATTCGTTTTACGCAAAAAAAATTAAGAATTATTCATCCTATGTTAGATGTTTTTACCACTCGGTATAACTTGTTGCAGTGCCCCAGCCAAAACCAAATATAATGAACAAAAAATCAGGCCGTAAATTGCTAAACTATTTGGATCAAAATTAACCCAAGCTGCCCAGGCTCCGAAACCTGTCCACAATAATGCTATTGGCAGACTTACTATTCTCCACCTAGCTGTTCTTACCGGATGTATGAATTTTATTTGCAAAAACATCGATAACGCCAAGATAGCAACGATCGCAATTATGAGCCAAAAACTTGGTTTAATCGCAAACAGTACAAGTATCACCATATTCCAGCAGCCAGGAAAGCCTTGAAAACTTTTATCTTTTGTTTTCATGTTACCATCACAAAAATACATAGCTGATGAGAATGTGATTATTATGATTACAAACCACCCTGTCCATCCGGGTAACAAACCCGATTTAAAAAGTGCAAAGGCAGGGATAAAAACATAGGTAAGGTAATCTATTATTAGATCGAGTAAATTTCCATCAAACCGTGGGGCATTTTTTTTAACATCAAAATGGCGGGCTAATGGTCCATCTACTCCATCAACGGCAAAAGCAACTACAAGCCATAAAAACATCATACTCCATTTTTCATCTGCTGCCGCTAACATGGCCAGCATGGCAAAAACGGCTCCAGTTGCAGTGAAAAGGTGAACTAATAAAGCTACAAAACTTTCTTTTGACGATTGGTTTTTCATTAACTCTTAGATGTCCAAGTTTAAACTTAATTTCCATTAATGTTCGATTTGGCCTTTGGATGTGTTTTCGAATAAACATCCATTAAGTGCGATGCATCGACAGACGTATATATTTGGGTTGTAGATAAGCTAGCATGTCCTAACAATTCCTGTATTGAGCGAAGATCTGCACCTGACGTCAAAAGATGAGTTGCAAAGCTGTGTCTCAATGCATGTGGCGTCGCATTTGCTGCTATTCCGAGTCTTTCACGTATCAATTTCATCGCTAATTGTATTGACCTCGGGTTTAGGCTGCCACCCCTTACTCCTCTAAAGATATTATCGTTCTCATTCAAAGTAAATGGTAATAGCCTAAGATAGTTTGTGACGGCGTCTTTTGCTATTTGTAGGATTGGTATAATTCTCACTTTTTCACCTTTGCCTGTGATTTTTAACGTATCTTTCAAAGGCGTGTCATGATATTTTAAACTTAGCGCTTCTGAAATTCGCATACCACAGCCATACATCAACATTATAACAGCGGTATCCCTTGCGATTATCCATGGCTCATTACCGGTTAAATCGATGTTACTTGAAATTTCTTGTATAGCTTCCTGTGAAAGTGCCCTGGGCAACTTTTTTTGAAATTTTGGAGCTTTAGTAATGAGAACCTTAGTTGGATCGATCTTACGTCTTTTCGCAAACCACTTGTAAAATGCTTTTACTGAAGAAAGTTGTCTTGCTATTGATCTAGAGGTTTTGCCTGATCTTCGATTCTCTGACATCCAAGACCTCATTGAGGCTTGGTCTAATGTCTCAAGCTGTGCAACTCCATTTTTCTTTCCATAGTGTACCGTTAAAAAAGAGAAAAAATCAATTAGGTCCCGTTTATAGGCTGATAAAGTATTCTTGGATGATCCTTCCAGCCCAGATTTCAAATCAAGCCACTCGTTCAACAAGTCTAATTGTGCTGGAGATATAAGTTCTAGTTTAGCCAATGACTTATTCTGCGCTCAAATACGCTACCCATAAATTTAAGAAGTTCGACTCCTTGTTGAGCCGTAAATTTTTCTTTTTCTTTGCTAGCCATAGCTAACATTCCGATAATCTTCTCACTGCCTATTTTAAGTTTTATACAGCCTTCTGATCTTAAATTCTTAGATAGTTCACCATATACCTGCTCGGAGCCTTTTGGAGTTGGTCTTAAAACAATTTCGTCAGTATCCGTCTCGTTACCTTGAGAGATATAAGTAGTTATAAAATTTACTGGAAATAAATCTAAAGGTGGCAGATCCTGTGCAGCAAACTTAACGATCCTTTTAATAGAAGGATTTTTTTCTAGAATTAATTTAATGCAGTCAACTTTCAAAATTTGACAAAATTCAGTGTTTAAATTCGCTACAAATTCATCAAAATTATTTTTTTCTAGCGACTTCAATACGACCTGATGCACTTGCTTCATCCCGACTAAATTTTCATATGCCGTTGCTATAACCTGCTGGTTTGATCTCTTCAGTTTTTTTAACTCACCGTCCATTTTCTGCATGGCTACACTTCGGAGGTCGACTACTTTATCTCCCAAGTTTTTATCGCTAGCTTCTATCAGTGCTCTCAATAAGATTTCGTCATTTAAAATTTCGTGTGCTTGCGCCAAGATTTCTTCGCGAAGTTTATTTTTCATTTTTTATTACTCATATTTTCGTGTCTGTTCGGCAAGATTTTAAATAATTTTTAGCCCAGCTTTTTTAATATCCGACAAAAAAGCATCTAACCCTTGATCAGTAAGAGGATGCGCAGCTAAAGATTTTATTACCGAAGGTGGGGCTGTAATTACATCCGCGCCAATTAACGCACTCTGAGTAACATGGTTAACTGTTCGAATAGAGGCAGCAAGTATTTGAGTTTCGTATCCATAATTGTCATAAATCAAGCGAATGTCGCCAATTAAATCAAGTCCATCTAAATTAATGTCATCAAGTCTTCCTATAAATGGGGAAATGAAGGTGGCGCCTGCTTTGGCAGCAAGCAGTGCTTGGTTAGGGGAAAAGCAAAGAGTAACATTTACCATGTGGCCTAAATTGGATAGCGCTTTGCATGCTTTCAATCCGTCCCAAGTAAGTGGTACTTTAATAGCTATATTTTCTGCTATCTCGGCCAACTTCGTACCTTCAGCTATCATTTGGTCGGAATTTATTGCAGTCACTTCTGCACTTACAGGACCGGACACGATTTCACAAATTTCCCTAGTCACTTCTAATATATCTCGTCCAGACTTTCGAATTAGTGATGGATTAGTTGTCACGCCATCCACCATTCCTAATTCGTTCAGTTCTTTAATTTCGTCAATTTCAGCGGTATCTACGAAAAATTTCATAATTATTATCCTTTTGGGATTGGCCAATGTTAAGTGTCTTCGATATAGCAGTGATTAATGCAAGATTGTGTTCTATTAAAGTCTTTTGCTGCATTAACGTTAAATTAATTTGAGGTTAATTTGAAAGCACCGGAATTTTATAATGAAAATGAACGCATAGCTGTTGTAACAACAGAGCCATTTGCGCGTTTCCTAGATTATCTGGCTCCTGAAGGTGGATGTGAAATTGGGTCTTTTTTAATTTTACCCTTAGGTAAAAGACAGGTGATGGGTGTTGTTTGGGGATCTGGCGAGGGAAAATACGACCATGCAAAATTACGGAATGCGATAAGTGTAATTGACACCCCACCAATGTCCTTTGCGATGAGGCGGTTTTTAGAAGCTGTTTCTGATTATACCATTACTCCTTTAAATTTAGTATTTAGACTATGTACACGCGTTCCTGACTTAAATAAGCCACCTGTTATTCAGAAAGTTTTTTCATTAGTTGCTAATCATTCAGATTTTAAGAAAACTCCTAAGCGCGATCTTTTGGTTTCAGCTTTGCTAAAAACTAATAAGAATAAGCTCACCCCTAAAGAAATTACCAGTATTACTGGAGTTAGCAAAGCTGTTATTACAGCGGCTGTTCACATTGGTTTACTTATTGAAGAGCGAATCCCACGAGATCGTCCTTATCCAAAGCTCGTACCAGATTTTAAACCAAACAAATTGAATCCAAGTCAAATAAACGCCTGCAAAGTAATCAACGATCTTCAAAAGCGAAACGGTTTTTCTACAATTCTTTTACAGGGAGTGACGGGTTCAGGTAAAACAGAGGTTTATTTGGAAGCTGTGGCAAAGGCTTTAAAGACAGGAAAGCAAGTCTTAGTTCTCCTTCCTGAAATAGCTCTTACTTCAGAGTTTTTTCAACGGGTATCAAGCAGATTTGGTGCAAACCCTGCAGAATGGCATTCGGGAGTTACACTTGCTGAGCGAAGACGAGTTTGGAAAATGGTTGCAAAAGGAGATGCCAAGCTCGTTATTGGTGCTCGCTCAGCTTTATTTTTACCCTTTATAAATTTGGGCTTAATTATTGTAGATGAAGAGCATGATCACTCATTCAAACAAGAGGATGGCGTAATTTATAATGCTCGAGACATGGCTGTTTTGAGATCTTCACTTGAACGATCGACTGTTATTCTTTCTTCGGCAACTCCAAGTCTTGAAAGCTGGGTTAATGCAAAAAATGGTAAGTATAGTTATGCAAAAATAGATAAACGATATGGGCAAGCAACCCTTCCAAGATTATCAGCAGTGGATTTGCGCAGAGAAAATTTAAATTCTAACGAATGGATTTCTGCTAGTTTGTCACGGTCTATCACCGAATGCTTAAACAATGGTGAGCAATCTCTTTTGTTTTTAAATAGAAGAGGTTATTCCCCAATAACCGTCTGTAGGGCGTGTGGGGACCAAATATCATGTGATGAGTGTGACGCAAGAATGGTTGAGCATAGGTTTATCAATCGCCTTATGTGTCATCAGTGTGGTCACACTAAAGCAAAGCCTGATAAATGTCCCTCATGTAATGTAAAGGGAAAACTAGCAATAGTAGGTCCGGGCGTGGAAAGATTAGCCGAAGAAGCTCAAATAAAATTTCCTACAGCTTCGATATCAGTTCTGTCTTCCGACTTACACGGGTCGGCAAAATCTCTTAAAGATGAAATTAAAAAAATTTCTGAAGGTAAAACTGACATAATTATTGGTACTCAGTTGGTTGCTAAAGGGCACAATTTCCCAAAACTGAGATTGGTTGGTGTAATTGACATCGATATAGGCCTTCAGGGATCAGATTTAAGAGCAGCCGAGCGAACTTATCAACTGATTAGGCAAGTTTCTGGAAGAGCGGGAAGAACAGATAATAGAGGAATAGCTTTACTTCAAACCTATCAGCCTGAACATCCTGTTGTTCAAGCAATATTAAGAGGTGATGATGATGGTTTTTGGCAATCGGAAGCTAAACAGCGTGAGCTAGCTTCCATGCCACCTTTTGGAAAATTGGTGGGAATAATAATATCATCAAGTAACTTTGAAAAGGCTATGCTTTTAGCTAATCAACTTAAAAAAAATACTAAATCTTTGGATATGATTGGAGCAAAAGTCTACGGTCCTGCTCCAGCACCAATAGCCAGAATAAAAAGGCGTCATCGGATACGTTTTTTAGTTAAGTCTCCCAAGACTCTAGGTCTCCAAGATGCAGTAAGAAAATGGTTGGCTACGGTTTTGTTAAAAGGAGATTTGAGATTGTCCATCGACATTGATCCTCAAAGCTTTTATTAACTTTATAAAAGTTTTCCTCTCCCTGATAATAGGTTTTAATTATGGCTCGTTCAGTTTCAATATTTGATGTGAGCGGACTACCCTTCTGGCATAGGCCAATTTTTCTTTTATTTATAATGGCTATTGCGATGCCGATCGCATTTAATGTTTGGTCTGCCTTATTGAACAACTTTGTTGTCGAGGTTGCTGATTTTGATGGTTCTGACATTGGCTTATTACATACAGTTAGAGAAGTACCCGGGTTTTTAGCTGTAGGTGTAATTTTATTAATTATGTTTATCAGGGAGCAGACCTTGGGGCTAATTTCTCTTGCAATACTGGGTATCGCAACTGCTATTACGGCTTATTTTCCCTCGATGAGTGGTTTACTTATCATCACTCTTATAAGTTCATTTGGTTTTCACTACTTTGAAACCGTCAATCAATCATTACAATTGCAATGGCTTCCAAAAGAAAAAGCCCCTCAAATTATAGGTTTATTAGCTGGAGTGGGGTCATTAGCTACACTTTTTGCTTATCTGGGAATAATAGTTGGATGGTACAAATTAGAGCTTTCTTTTAATTTTTTGTATTTATCATCAGGAGGTTTGACTACTTTAATAGCAGTATTTTGCTTATTATTTTTCCCAAACTTTAAGACGAAAACAAAGCAAACAACAAAGTTAGTATTGCGTCGTCGTTATTGGTTATACTATGCTTTGCAATTCTTATCAGGGGCGCGCAGACAGATATTTGTTGTTTTTGCAGGTTTCATGATGGTAGAAAAGTTTGGTTTTGAGGTCCATCAGCTGACGGCACTTTTTTTAATTAATTTGATAGTAAATATTTTTGCAGCACCACTTTTTGGCTATTTTATAGCTCAATTTGGAGAACGGAGAGCTCTTTTAGTTGAGTATTTTGGGTTAGCCTGTGTTTTTATGGCTTACGGTGGAATTTATTTATTTGACTGGGGAGTTGTTTTAGCATCAATACTGTTTGTTCTTGACCATTTATTTTTCGGATTGAAAATGGCCTTAAAAACTTATTTCCAGAAAATTTCTGCTCCTGAAGATATAGCCCCTACTGCAGCTGTAGCATTTACCATAAATCATATCGCTGCTATTTTTCTTCCAGTTTTATTAGGGCTATTATGGCTCGTTTCGCCTGCTATTGTGTTCATATTGGCTGCTTTTTTGGCTTTTTTATCATTTTTACTAGCCTTAATAGTTCCTAGATTTCCCGCGATTGGAAATGAAACTTTATTAACAGTGAAATCTTATTTGAAATAAAAAAACGGAGAGTAAAAATTGCTGAGCTATTCGGCTATTACAAAAGTTAACGATAGAGAGCGAGCTGAGGGTTTAGGGGTCGCTTTTGAAAAACTTAATCCTCCACCTGTGGGTGTGGGAGTATTTGAGTTAGAAGATGGATCTGGTGAATGGGAAGTAGGTGCTTATTTTCACAATAGACCAGACGAATTATCAATTTTGATCTTAGAAAATGCTTTTGAGGCATCTGGGATTATCATATCTGAAATACCGGAAACAGATTGGGTTTCAAAAGTAAAAAGAGATTTAAGTCCTGTTGAGGCTGGACGTTTTTTTGTTTTTGGAAAACATGACTCAAAAAAATTGCCTAAGGATCGGGTCGGATTACTCATAGAGGCCTCAATGGCATTTGGTACTGGGCATCATGGAACAACAAAAGGCTGTCTTTTAGCGTTAGACAAACTAATTAAGCGAGAAGTAAAAATAGATAACGTTATTGACATAGGTTGTGGTACGGCAGTGCTTGCTATGGCAATTGGAAAAGTTATTTCTGCAAAAATTATAGCCAGTGATACTGACCAAGTTGCTGTAGAAGTCGCTTTAAAAAATTTGAAGGCTAATAAATTGGAAAAGCGTATTACTTGCCTTCATGCAACAGGTTTTGAGGATGCATTAATCAAATCCGCTAGGCCTTTTGATCTAATCTTTGCTAATATTTTAAAACCGACCCTTATTGATTTAGCTCCCAGCATTCGAAGTTATCTTAAAAGAAGTGGATATGCTATAATTTCAGGAATTTTAGATGTACAAGCCATTGAAGTTATCAAATTTTATCGAAAAAATAATCTTGAGGTTATAGACCGTATTGATCTTGGTGAGTGGGTAACTCTGACTTTGATTTCATCTGAATAAAAGCGCTTTAAGCAAATGCTTATTTGAAAAAATCCAATAAAAAAGTTTTAATAATGTTGGTTCTAAAATCTAATTTTTCGGCATTCGAATAATAAAGGCATTGGATTTTGTTCACGTTTCGTGCTACTTTATTCCAAAAGGGGCAGTAAATGCGAGTTTTAGGGATCGATCCAGGCTTAAGACGTATGGGCTGGGGAATAATTGACGTCAAAGGAAACAAACTAACCCATATAGCAAATGGTGTTTGCTGTTCTCAAGGTAATGATCTAGCTGCCAGATTATTGTCTTTGTTCGGCCAGATGGAAGAAGTACTTACAACTTGGCATCCAAATCAAGCGGCGGTGGAAAACACTTTTATCAATAAAGATGGCGTCAGCTCACTCAAGCTAGCTCAAGCAAGAGCTATAGCTCTACTGGCTCCGAAGAAATTTGGCATTAATGTATCTGAATATGCTCCAAACAAGGTAAAGAAGACAGTAGTGGGAATTGGGCATGCAGACAAACAACAAATATCGCATATGGTACAGCTTCAGCTTCCGGGCGTACAAATAAATGGACCGGACTCATCAGATGCTCTGGCAATTGCAATTTGTCATTCTTATCATTCAGTATCAAATAATCGTTTTCAGCAAGCTTTAGAGAAGGTGTGATTGTGATTGGGAGGTTGCGAGGTCGAGTAGATTATAAAGCGCAAGATCATTTTTTGTTAGATGTAAATGGTGTTGGATATTTAGTCTTTTGTTCAGATCGAACTCTTGCTGAAATATCTTCCGATGGAGAATTCACAACGATTTATACAGATTTGCTCGTTCGAGAAGATGTTATGCAACTGTTTGGGTTCGTATCTCAGATTGAAAAAGAATGGTATAGACTATTAATGTCTGTACAAGGAGTGGGCGCTAAAGCATCATTAGCTATATTAAGCGCTTTGGGAGAAGATGGTGTCAGTCGAGCAATTGCATTAGGTGATTGGAATTCAATTAAATCCGCCAAAGGGATAGGACCAAAGACTGCCCAAAGAATTGTAAATGAGTTGAAAGATAAAGTTGCCAATGTTATGTCTATTACTCCAAGTAAACTCGGCGAACGAAAAAACCAGCAACATGAAGAAGATGTTGTCGAAAGAATTGATGTTCATCAACCTGTCAATTTAACTATCTCAAATAAATCTTCTCAGGCTGATGCATTATCTGCATTACAAAATCTAGGTTACAATCCTAGCGACGCAGCTGCCGCTGTGGCTAAAACTCTTGAAGAAAATTCTGATTTAAGCACTGAAGAATTAATCCGAAATTCACTAAAAATTATTAGTCAGAAGGGATAATAATGAGCGAAATTAATCCTTTACTGAGAGAAGAGCCAATACCTGATGATAATGATCGAGCTCTTCGGCCAAAAACGCTGAGAGAATTTATAGGACAGTCAGAAGCTCGTTCTAATCTTCATGTATTTATAGAAAGTGCAAAACAACGAAATGATGCTATGGATCATACTCTTTTTTTTGGTCCCCCAGGCTTAGGTAAAACTACTCTTGCCCAGATAATTAGTAGAGAACTAGGCGTCAATTTTAAAATGAGTTCTGGTCCAGTTTTAGCAAAAGCAGGTGATCTTGCAGCTATTTTAACTAATTTAGAGGCCAACGATGTTTTATTTATTGATGAAATCCATAGACTTAATCCAGTTGTAGAAGAGATTTTATATCCAGCTCTAGAAGATTTTGAGTTGGATCTTGTTATTGGTGAAGGGCCGGCAGCAAGAACGGTTCGAATTGAGCTACAGCCATTCACGCTGGTCGGGGCAACTACAAGATTAGGGCTACTGACTACGCCATTACGTGATAGGTTTGGGATACCAATTAGGCTTCAGTATTATTCGAAAGAAGAGCTGTATAAAATTGTAAAATTGAATGCAGAAAAACTTGGTATTGTCGCTCATGAAAGCGGCGTAACAGAAATTGCGCAAAGAGCTAGAGGCACGCCAAGAATAGCTGGTCGTCTTTTAAGACGGGTAGTGGATTTTGTTTTGGTCGAGGGTGATGGTATTCTAAATAAAAAAATAGCTGATCACGCTTTAACCCGTCTTGGTGTGGATAAATTAGGCCTCGATGGTGCAGATCGTAGGTACTTGCAATTGATAGCGGAACAGTATTCAGGAGGACCCGTTGGAATTGAAACTATAAGTGCAGCGATTTCTGAAAGTAGGGATGCTTTGGAAGAAGTTATTGAGCCCTATCTTTTGCAAATGGGGTTAATTCAGCGGACACCACGCGGTCGAATGTTAGCGAGTGGTGGATGGAAGCACCTTGGGATAGAGCCACCTAAGTCGCAGGGAGATATGTTTGAGTAAATTTGAATATTCTAATTTGGTAAATATTTGAAAAAGAGAGAATCAATAGAAGCCTATTTCACTCGATCAGATGGAAAGTATATTTTTGCCAGATGGGGAAGACCTATTGCTCCAGTTGTATTTGGTGTTCAGGATGAAACACTAGTCACTTTAAAAACGGCTATCCAATCAATGGTGGTTTTGGCTAATCATGAATTAGCAGAAACTGATCCAGAGTTTGGATCAAATGCTTTATTTTTTTTCTTTTCATCTTGGGATGAGCTGATTGCAGTCAATGATTTAGATAGAATAATACCGGATCTTGGTAATTTAGTTGAACGCTTAAAATTTATTCAAGCAAATCAATATAGGGTTTTTAGGTTTGATGCTGATGGAGGGATAAAAGCAGTTTTCAGCTTTATTTGCATGGATAAAAACTTATTCTCAGTATCTGCTGAAATTTTATGTTTAAATCAGGCGGTTCAGATGTTTTTACTTTGGTCCGATGACGCTTTCAAAGAAAATTCTCCGACTTTGATCACAAAAAATGGTGGGGTTATATTAAATCCAATTGTAGGTGATATTATCAGAGCAGTTTATGACCCAACAATGCCACTGATTTCAAATGATAAAAGCCATGCTCTGAGAGTACAGGCTAGAATAGATTTACTTAGAAAGAATTAATTATGAAACAACACTTTATGAATATCCGAGTTTACTATGAAGATACGGATTTAGGAGGAGTTGTATACTATGCCAATTATTTACGATTCATCGAAAGAGCCCGAAGTGAATGGATTCGAAATATTGGTATTGATCAAATCAAAATGAGAAATGAGGAAGGAGCCATTTTTGTAGTTACAAAACTTAAAGCAGATTATCTTGCACCTGCCTATTTTGATGATGCACTGACAGTTGAAACAAAGATAAAAGTTGTTTCTCCGGTCCGAGCGTATTTTTACCAAAATATTTTGCGTGAAGGTGAGGTTATATTTAAGGCAGAAGTATGTGTGGCATGCACTTCGAATTCTGGTAAAGTTCAAAGGTTACCAGAAAAGATTAGAATATTAATTACATAAAACTATACTCGGTCCCTTTTCTCATGTTAACAGGGTACCGGTTTTATAATTGTGAGACAGTTATTCATGATTGCAGAAGCATTAATATTCAAAGCCATAGCAGCAACGCCCGAAATTGATTTTTCATTTTGGGCTCTTTTTGCGCGAGCAACAATTACAGTTAAAATTGTAATCCTATTGCTGATTGGCGCATCTTTTTGGGCATGGTCTATTATTATTCAAAGACATTTAGTTTTTAATTCTGCGAGAAGAGATGCTGCAAGATTTGATCGGGCTTTTTGGTCGGGTGAACCTTTGGACGAACTATATCAACAGCTTGGACAAAACCCTCGTGGACGTACGGCTAAAATCTTTGTGGCGGGTATGAAGGAATGGGAACAGTCACAGCGAGCAGATGGTGGTTTAATAGCGGGCATTCAATCACGCGTTGACCGGTCAATGGATGTAGCTGTTTCTAGAGAAGCGGAAAAGCTACAGTCTGGATTGACCATATTAGCTACTGTCGGTTCAACGGCTCCATTTGTAGGCTTGTTTGGTACAGTCTGGGGCATAATGAATGCTTTTATTGAAATTGCTCAACAGCAAAATACAAATTTAGCTGTTGTTGCTCCTGGTATTGCTGAGGCTCTGCTGGCTACAGGACTTGGCCTGCTGGCTGCAATTCCGGCAGTAATTTTTTATAATAAGCTAAATGGTGACTGTGAAAGGCTTGTGGCTGGCTATGAAAGCTTTGCAGATGAATTTTCAACAATTTTGAGCCGTCAATTGGATAGTTAGTATGGGTGCCACTAACAATCTGAAAAACGTTAGCCAGTTAAAACGAAGACATCGTAGAAGATCAGCCCCTATGTCTGAAATAAACGTAACACCATTTGTTGACGTGATGTTGGTTCTTCTAATTATCTTTATGGTGGCAGCTCCTATGTTGACCGTTGGTGTCGATATTGAATTACCGAAAAGTGCAGCCGGTGCTTTGGAATCAGAAAATGAAGAACCCCTTACCATTACAATTACAAAGGACGGGGAAATTGTTTTGCAAACGAGTAATATACCAAAAGAGGAATTGATCTCTCGTCTTAAAGGTGTTGCGGCTGAACGCTCTAGTAATCGAATTTTTCTGCGTGCTGATGGAGCAATTCCGTATGAAGTCGTTATGCAAATTATGGGCGCTCTTAATGCCGGCGGTTTCCAAGATATAGGGTTAGTCACAGATATTGGAGGCCCGGCCTTAAACGACGTTTCTGATGAGTAAGTAGAACATGCATTTTGGGCATTATATATCTGGGTTTGCACATTTAGGTCTTTTGACTGGGTTATTTATAAGCCCCGTTTTTCAAAAGGATAGAGACCCAATTGAATATTCGAATGTTTCTTTAATTTCTCAACAGGAATTTATTGACCTTACAGCAACAAATATCTCACCTGTAGTGTCTGAAGAACCAAGTACATTGAAACCAGCAGAAGAAAATGACGACAAATTGAATTTAAAGTTCAATGCAGAAAGTAGTGTTTTAAAATCGGAAGGCCCTGAAGTAGTCTTGGATGAGCCTTTAGAACCAGTAATAAAACAACCACAGATTGAAGTAGCTAATATGCAAAAACCTCATGAAATATCGGAACATCTGCAGCCCCCAGTTTCGGAGAAATTAAATAGTCTTCCGAATGTTAACAATGAAGCAAATAAATTGAATAAACGAAGCACAGTTTTGACGCCTACCAATACCCCACAACCTGAAATCAATTTTTCTCAATCATTAAAAAGTACTGCCAAAACTGTGGATGAATTAGATATTGTGGGAGACAAAAAAAAAGCCTCAGCTGATAATTTGGAGTTATCGCTGAAGCCTAAAAGTCGTCCGCGTTACAATCCTGAAACAAATTTTGAAGATAAATCTGAAAAGCAGGTAATAGAAGCTAACATTTCTAATGAAATTCAATCTCCGGCTCTACAGAAGTCTTTAAGCAATCCTTTAACGGAAACCGAAACAGATAATTTACAATCGGCAATACAAGCATGTTGGCTGAGAGACCCCGGTTCATTAACTGAAGATGTCAAGCTAACAATATTTATATCCCTCGATCGAAATGGGAGAGTAAACCCAAATTCAATTAAGGTTATTGAAATTTCAGGGGGTGACGATGATGCACAAAGGGTAGCTTTTAGGAGAGCAAAAATTGCAATTATAAGTTGTGGAAAAAACGGCTATAAGCTACCACCAAATAAATATGAAAGTTGGCGCGAAATAGAAGTTGTTTTTGATCCAACAATTTAATGAAAGCTGGAATAAATAGGCCAAAAATGAGGTATTAATGTTGAGACTATTCCTAGTAGCTGTTTTTGTTAGTTTAACAACATTTGTACAATCTGCGCCTCTGCGCATCACAATAACTGAAGGCGTAATTGAGCCTTTACCTTATGCTGCTCCTGCATTTATTGGCGAAACGGGAGCTTCCAACGAATTGGCTATAAAAATAACTGAATTGATAAAAAGTGATCTGTTTGGAACCGGACTTTTCCGAGAAGTACCTAAGTCGTCGTATATATCGGGCATTAACAATTTCAACTCTCCCATCCAGTACTCAGACTGGAAAGCCATAAACGTTCAGGCTCTTTTGACTGGCTCAGTTCTGCTTACGGGTGAAAATCTATCAGTGAAATTCAGACTCTATGATGTTTTTTCTAATAACGAGCTTGGCAAAGGTCTTCAGTTTAATTCTACTAAACAGGGATGGCGGCGTATAGCGCACAAAGTGGCTGATGAGGTTTATTCTCGAATAACTGGAGAGCAGGGATATTTCGACACTCGTGTTGTTTATGTTGCCGAAACCGGTAAAAAGGGGTCTCGTAAAAAACGTTTGGCCATTATGGATTTTGATGGTGCTAACTCTAATTATTTGACCGACGGTTCGTTTATTGTTTTAGCGCCTCGGTTTTCTCCCACGGGAGAAAGTGTTTTATATACTAGCTTTGAAACTGGAACTCCGCAGATATACTTAATAGATGTTTCTACAGCCAAGAGAACTGTTTTAAAAAACCGGAAAGGAACTATGAGTTTCGCTCCACGTTTCTCCCCAGATGGGCAGTCTGTCGTTTATTCCTTGGAGCAGGGCGGTAACACAGACATATATGTTATGAACTTAAAAAATAGTTCTAGCGCTAGATTAACATCAGCTCCGTCAATCGAGACAGCGCCCAGTTTTTCCCCAGACGGATCCCAAATCGTATTCGAGAGTGATAGATCAGGAACGCAACAGCTATATGTTATGTCTTCGCTTGGAGGCAGTGCGAAAAGAATTAGTTCTGGAGATGGTCGATATGGCACTCCTGTCTGGTCCCCTCGTGGTGATCGAATTGCTTTTACTAAACAAAGTCGTGGGCGTTTTCATATTGGTGTTATGCGGGTTGATGGCTCTAAGGAAAGATTGTTGACAGCATCTTTCTTAGATGAGGGGCCAACCTGGTCGCCAAATGGCAGAGTTATAATGTTTACACGAGAAACACAGGGAGAAAGAGGAGTTTCTGTTCTTTATTCAGTCGATGTTTCAGGAAGAAATTTAAAGAAAGTTTCAACGAGAGATGGTGGATCCGATCCTTCGTGGTCACCACTCGGAAAATAACATGATTTGCAGGGCTAATATTTCATGTTATCAATTTACGTGAGAGGCAAAAAAATGACAAAATTTGGTTTTTATTTTTGTGCAATTTTGGTCATATTTTTAGGTGGATGTTCCCAAAATGCCTCAGCCCCGTTCTCAGCAAGCGGTACGATGAGCGGTTCAAATGCTAAGTTCGAAGGTGACGCCAGTGATCCGGGTTCCATAGCTTTTTTTAAAAATAATGTTGGTGACCGAGTGCTTTTTCCTATCGATCAATCAGATATTGACCAGTCGGGTAAGGAAATATTGTTAGCTCAAGCAGACTGGCTACGTGCAAACTCTGAATACAAAATAGTAATTGAGGGTCATGCGGACGAACGGGGTACAAGAGAATACAACCTTGCACTTGGCGCTAGAAGAGCTAATTCTGCTCGTGAATTTTTAGTATCAAGAGGCATACAAGGCCATCGTATTAAAACGGTTAGCTTTGGAAAAGAGCGTCCGGTAGAGCTTTGCAGTAAAGAAAGTTGCTACAGCGAAAATCGACGTGCCGTTTCAGTGGTATCTAACCTGAATTTTTAGTTGGAGTTTGAGATGATAAAGTTGGTTATTGCAATTTTTGTTTCACTATCTATTCCAACTGTCTGCTTTGCTCAAGAAAATAAAGGAACTTTAGCTGATATAAGACAAGATCTTAATATACTTTATGTTGAAGTTTTAAAATTGAGACGCGAGTTATCCACCACCCAGACTTCCTCCATTGCATTAAGTGAAGATGCCTCTGTTTTAGAAAGACTAGATGGCATGGAGCAGGAGTTGAGACGTTTAACATCTGAGACTGAAAACTTGGAGTTCAGAGTTAACAGTATCGTGAGAGACGGAACAAATAGGGTTCGTGATCTTGAATACCGTTTGGTAGAATTGGAGGGCGGCGACGTTAGCCAAATTGATTTTGCGACAACGCTTGGAGGTGACTCATCAATACCAGTGGACGATATTGCTGAGGAAAATTCTGGGCCAGAATTGGCAATTGGAGAAAAAGCAGATTATGAAAATGCAAAAAATGCCCTGTTAGAGGAGCGGTTTGAAGACTCCCTGATGTTGTTCGATCGGTTTTTAGAGAACTATCCAGATAGTCCATTGAGCGCGTCCGCTGTCATAGCAAAGGGAAATGCATATGAGGGGTTAGGAGAGATCAAAAAAGCAGCCAGGGCGTATTTAAATAGCTTTTCTTTGTTTGAAGACTCGCCCGTCGCACCAGAAGCGCTAACGCTCTTGGGCAATGCGCTCGTAAGTTTAGGGCAAACTGATGCTGGATGCCAAACTTTAGCGCAGGTTCTTATGCGGTTTCCCGACTCTGATTTTAGTCTTGAGGCCGAGAAAATGATGTCGGAATTGCAGTGTCCTTAACTGTTAAAATTACGAAACCAATTTTTCAGATGCTTTCAGGTCTAAAAGAACAACATGGTTTTGTAGAGCTCGGATTAGCTGTCTCTGGTGGCAGTGATAGTTTAGCAATGCTTTACATTTGCAATGATTGGGCAATGGACAACAAAGTTAAACTGCACTGCGTAACGGTGGATCACAATCTTCGGACTGGCTCCAGAAAAGAGGCAGAATTAGTTGCAGAGCATTGTAACGCGTTGGGCATAACTCATAAAATTGCTGAGTGGAAACATAAAGAAGAACTTGGTGGTAATTTGTCTAATTTGGCACGCGAGGCTAGATATAGATTAATTGACGAATGGCGAAAAGAATTAAGTTTTGTATCAGTGGGTCATACCCAAGATGACCAGATTGAAACCTTTTTTATGAATTTGAAAAGAGGATCTGGACTTGAAGGTTTGAAAGGTATGCCTTTGAGTTTCAAGCGACCTGAAGGTTACTTTATACTCAGACCCTTGATCTATACCTCAAGGGAAAGCTTGCAGCATTATCTTCAGCAAAAAAATATAAAGTGGGTTAGCGATCCATCTAACTCTAATGAGGATTTCGAAAGGATTTCGCAGCGCAAAACGTGGAAAATATTAAAATCAAGTGGGTTTTTAGAGAGCCGTATCGAGTTGAGCGCAAATCACATGCGAAGAGCTAATGACGCTTTGAACCAAATGTTACCAGTTCATTTTAAAAAAATTGGCAAACAAGAGCTTACAGAATTATCCTGGGAGTATAATGCCTTCTTGGCTCTGCCGGAAGAGTTTAAACTTCGGCTGATTTCTGCTGCTGTAATGTGGAACAGAAGTTTATATTATCGCCCGAGATTTAAAGCAGTTTTGGATGTTTTAAAAAATATTAGGGATAAAAAGACAATCGTGTTAGGAGGCGCCATCTTTTATTATAATGCGGGCAACATTAGAATAACAACAGAATTCCAATCTATTAAAAACTTGTCTATTAGTTGCACTCCTGGGTCAGTTTGGCGGAATATTTGGGTGGTAAAAAGAAAAATCAAAGACGGTTATGTAACTTCTATTGGCATTGATGGTAACAAACAATTATCGAAAAAACAAAGAGCAACAATGCCCTATCGATCTAGAATTGTTCAACCTGGTATTTTTGTAGATGAAAAATTATTATTGGCACCAACTCTCGATGGTGAAGGCTCCGAGTATTTGTCATTTTGTGGAATAAAATTTAATGATTTCCTAAACAGCCATTGAACCTGGCGTTTGAATTTCTATATTAAGCATAAGATAGTCTTGCCAGGCCATATGGGAGTAGTTACTTGGGAAATAATCGAAACGTAGCTTTTTGGGTAGTTTTATTTCTTTTAATTGTAGTATTGTTTAACGTTTTTAGCACTGGCAGCAGTAGTATGCAGAGCCGCGAAGTGCCTTTTTCCCAGTTCGTTAAGAGTGTTACAGGTGGGGAAATTAGAGCGGTAACTCTCGATGGGGAAAAGGTTAGATTTACGGGGCCGGACAACAGAGAGCAATTTACTATTCGCCCTAGTGATGCTGATGTTACCAACTTATTGATCGCAAACGATGTTGCTATTAGGGCGGAACAGCAGGAGACCTCTGGTTTACAATCCTTTTTAATGACGGTTTTTCCATTTTTACTTTTAATTGGTGTTTGGATTTACTTTATGAACCGCATGCAAGGAGGCGGAAGAGGCGGTGCGATGGGTTTTGGAAAATCCAAAGCAAAGCTGCTTACTGAAAAACAAGGTAGAGTGACATTTGATGATGTTGCGGGAATCGACGAGGCTAAAGAAGAGCTTGAAGAGATCGTCGAGTTTCTCAGAAACCCACAAAAATTTAGTAAACTTGGAGGTAAAATTCCTACAGGTGCATTGTTAGTTGGGCCTCCGGGTACAGGGAAAACCTTATTAGCAAGAGCGATAGCTGGCGAGGCAGGGGTGCCATTTTTTACTATATCTGGTTCGGATTT
>CACPBQ010000019.1 GCA_902632125.1 Paracoccaceae bacterium
AAATAAACAGTGTTAAAGCTTATATATATTTCGGTAGGCAAAGATGGAGTATATCTCATGAATACACCAGCAGAAAATATTATCGAAGAGCCTGTAGAAAATTTCACAGAAGCGGCTGCTTCTGATAGTCTGGAAAGTCAAGAGGAAGCAGACTCTAAAGTTAGTTCTGAGTTTGCACTGAAACTCGTTAATGCTGTTAAATCATTGAATAATGATGAAATTACACATTATGAGATGGTCAACTTATTCAATACTGCTGAGGAATTACGGTGTTTATTCCTTTTCATACGATCCTTACCCTATAATCCAATTGTAAAAATATACCCCGAGGCTCCTTTTTTATTTTTTAAGGGTATCAGTGTGCCACAGTCCTTTGACTTATCAGAGGAAATGGTTCGAGACATAGAAACTTTTATGAAGGGTCAAAATAGCGAGTATTATTCAGATCTACGCTTGCATGATCTTGAGCAAACTTTTATCGATGCGTATGAAAGCGCTATTCGCATTTACAATGATATGGTTGAAAAGACGCGAGATTCCTATCACACGAATGTAAAGCTTGCAAAAACGCAAGTATTTGAAATATCCGCTGTTTTTGTCTGTTTGTTCATCCTAGTACTAACGCTTATTGGTATAGGTTAACGATCTTGAACAAGTAATACTGGTAACTGCTGGTAACTAAAAAATCTTGAATAATTGTAACCCGTCATAAAGTTAACAGTCCAATACATTTTTTTATTGAATCTATTTTTTGTTTGGGTCCAGTAAGCTTCAGGTGAAATTCCAGGAAAATATTTTTCGTTTATTTTTGGTTTTGTGCACTCTTCACATACTAAGCTCTCAAGTTCATTCAAAGTTGGTAACCTCCAAGATCCACCGAGTTGCTCAGATGCCTGTTTTCGGGCTTCTTCTATCTCAGTATGATTAAGCTTAACGATTTCACCTTCACATTTTTCTGTATCATAATTCCAAGTTTGGCCAACTGTACAGCGAAGCCAATTGATACCATTTTTGACGTCTCTGACTGTGAGCCCATCATCAAAAAATTGAGCTGTGGAACTGGTTATCCATAAAAAATAAACTAAAATGAACGTAATTGGGCGAGAGATCATTTTGAAAGTTTCCCTTTTTGTATTAAAATGCAGAATATGTGCCATAAACTAGCTTTATTTTATAAATGGTACAATTCTTGTATAGATAAACGAGAGATAGTTGGAGTGCTGTAATGGATATAGCTTCATTAGTTGGATTGGTAGGGGCAGTTGGCGCAATACTAGCGGCTATGATTGCTGGAGGCGGCGTTGCCCCTTTTATTGATACACAATCTATTTTTATTGTTTTTGGTGGGACTTTCTTTGCTGTCATGTACGCAAACCCTTTGCCGGTATTCCTTGGAAGTTTCGGAGCCATGGGAAAAGCTTTCTTACCCCCAATTAAGAAATTGGATGAAACAGTTGAGCGAATGGTCGAGCTTGCGGGTATGGCGCGTAAAGACGGTATGATGGCTTTAGAGGGTCAACCTGTGCCCGATAAGTTTTTTGAAAAGGGTATGCAGATGTTGGTGGATGGCGCTGATGAGCAAAAGCTTGTCAAACAAATGAAGTCAGAAATTGCATCCATGAAGGCACGACATGAAGTCAACCAGGGTGTTGTTCAGGGTTGGGTCGATGTGGCCCCGGCTATGGGAATGATTGGTACGTTGATTGGTTTGGTTCTCATGCTGGGTAATATGGGAGACCCCAAGTCTATTGGTCCCGCGATGGCCGTTGCCCTTTTAACGACACTTTATGGTGCGTTTGTAGCAAATGTGTTGTTTGCTCCAATCGTGAGAAAACTTGAATATTACACTTCTTACGAAGTTGTTTATCGTGACATTGTGCTCGAGGGACTAAGAGGTATTGCAAGAAGTGAGTCTCCTAGAAATATTCAGGATCAAATGGCAGCAGCTTTACCTCCAAAGCTTCAAAGTAAGTTTGAACTAGCGGCCTAAGTCATTAGTTCTATGTGACGAAGTGAGGGAATAAATGGCGGAAGAAGTATTAGAAGAAGAACAGGAGGAAGAAGAATGTCCCAAATGTCCACCGTCGGGGGCACCAGCCTGGATGGCAACTTTTGCCGATATGGCAACGCTTTTAATGGCCTTTTTCGTTCTTATTTTGTCTTTTGCCGAATTTAATGTACCTAAATTTAAGCAGATATCTGGTTCTTTGAGAGAAGCGTTTGGTGTTCAAAAGGTTGTTCCTGTTGTCGAGCAGCCAAAGGGTACAACAGTCATTTCCTTAGAGTTTAGTCCAAACCCTACGCCTGCAATAACCGATACTTTGAGGCAGCAAACGACTGAATTACAACAACCCGAGTTGGAGTTGCAGACTAAAACAGAAGACTCTCCGGATGGAAGTGAAACTGATAAGAAAAATAAATCAGACTTTGCGGGCGAAGGCGGCGAGGGTGCAGAACAATTAGATGCAACAGAACTTGCTAAACAACTTAAAAAGGCAATCGATACCGGAGAAGTTACGGTTGAAACGCTGGGAGAAAATGTAGTTATTAATTTTCCTGAAGAAAAAACCTCTGATGAAGAAATTAGTACAATGATTGCCGAAACACTCGAAGCTCTTAATGACGCTCGAGAAAATGCGGGCGCGGGAGCATCCGAGCAGGAAGTACTTTTTGGTGGAATTGAAGCAGAGCTTGAAAAGCTTGCTGCATCGATGATAGAAGCATCACCCCAAAACGGGGAGGGGCCTGGAGGTTCGTCTCAGGAAGCATACCAAAAACAACAAAATGCATCGCGTACGACTCAGGAGCTTACAACTGCGCTACAACAGCAAATTGATCAGGGTTTAGTTGATGTCGAGCAACGCGATGACAAGGTCTTTATCACAGTAGGATCTGGAGGGGCTTTCCCTTCAGGTACTGCAGATTTGACAGACGAGGCGCAAAGAATTTTAGATCGTATTTCTCTCGCTGCGATGAGCCCAAAAAGTACAATTACCGTAACTGGCCATACGGATGATGTTCCTATTTCAAACGCGCAATTCCGAGATAATTGGGATTTGGCTGCTGGTCGAGCATCTAGTGTTGTTCAAGCAATACAGAGAACGGGTTTAATTGACGGAGACCGTCTCTCTGCCGTTAGTAAAGGCGAAATGGCACCGGTCGCAGACAACGCTACAGCCGCTGGGCGTGAAGAAAACCGTAGAATTGAGATAGAAATTACCTATTAAGGCTAAATTGTTTTTTTTGTGGGTCGTTTCAACCTATAGTGGAGATCAAAAAATATGGTTGAAGTTGCGAAGGAAGTTACAAAGCCCGACTATTTAAGTTTAGTTAACAAAAGTGGCTCTGGGTTCAATGTAGGTGAGTTGGTCGACGCCATAGTGGGTTCAGAAATTGAACCTAAGAGAAATCTGCAAAAAACAAAGCAAGAAAAAACAGAAAATGCTATTTCTGGCATTGGTTTTTTGAAATCTCAAGCCAGCAATACCCAAACTAGTTTTACTTCTGTAAAAAGTGATACATTTTTTGAAATTAGCTCTTCAAATTCTTCGGGTGTAACTTTAAAGGCTGAGGATGAAACAAAATTACAAGCTGGCATAAGGAGCATCTCAAATGTCACGACTGCTAAAAAGATGGCCTTTGAGTTTGGCGGATTTTCAAACCTTACAGATAAATTTACTGCAAATCTAACAATTGATCTCGGTAAATGGACTAAAACGGCGGCAAGCAGTTCGGTGAATACTAATAGTTTCGCGAGCCAAAAGACTTATATGGTTATTTCTGAAATCTCAAATGGTGCCGACGTAACTGCAATTAAAAGTAAAACTTCCTATACAGGTGATGGTCCTATAGCCGCGAATACGACATTCACGGTAAACGATGGTGAATCGGGGACTATTTCTTCGGCATTTATAAAGGAGATTGATGTTTATTCATTTCAAGATGCTGATGCCGCCAATGCTGAAACCCAAAACTTTTCAAATAAATCTGTGAGTGAGGTTGCGGCTTTACTAAATTCAGTTACAGGTATTTCTGCAACAACAGTGGATACAACAGGAGAGGGTACCAATTTCTCAATTATTGTAACAAGTGATAGAACAGGCGCTGACAATGGTTTTAAAATAACGAGCAATCTTGCTCGTTTTGCAACGCCAGCTTTACCCGATGCAAGTGCTACGATTAATAAATTCAGTCAACTTGCTTCCGATGCGACGTTTACCCTCGATGGAGTACAAGTTACCCGCGAAAGTAATTCAATTACTGACTTGTTAGATGGTGCCTCAATTGAGCTTAAATCTGACTTCACCACTTCCGCAAGTATTGGGATAAGTCGGTCAGAAACAAATGTTCGTTCAACGGTTGATAGCGTCATCAACTCGCTAAACGAGTTTAAAGCAGAAATAGACCGCCTTACTTTTATCGATCTTGAGGGCGACGAAAATGGCCCCCTGGCGCTTGATCCCGCTGTAAGCTCAATTAGGTCCAGCTTTAAAAAATTAGCTGTGCAGCCTTTAAATGGCTATGGTGAAAAATCGATATATTTGTCCCAATTAGGTATAAAAACTGACAATAATGGCGACTATTTTTTAGACGATACTTTATTCAAGAAAACCTTTTCGGCTAATCCTGAATATTTTCAAGCGCTTAAGGATGAAAATTTAGCTACAGATACGAGTTCAGCTACTGTAACAAAGTCACCTTTTACTCAAATTGCAGTTGGAACATATACCGTGTCAAAAGACGGTGATCAATGGAAGTTTAATGATACAAATTTGACAAGATTTGATTACAAAGGTGGGAGTATGTTTACGTCTACTACCTATCCAGGCTTGGTTATTAAAACTGCTGCTGCCGAGCCGGCTAGTTTTAAAATTTACTCAGGGCAAAGTTTTTCAAAGCGGGTAGCAGACCTAATGGAAAAAGTTGTTGAAGTTGGATCGCCTCTGAGGAATTCAGAAGAAACTTATAAAACACAAAGTACAGATATTGAGGAAAGACTTAAGAAGTTGGAAGAGCGCGAAAAACTCATTAATAGTAAATACACTGAACAGTTTGGTAAAATGGAACAAGAGATGACACAATTTAACAGTACAAAAACGCTATTAGAAAATTTTATCGAGGCTTGGAAAAAACAAAAATAGTTTAGAGGCTATATTTTTTTACTTTTTCAATAAGTGTTGTGCGTAACAATTTTAGGTCTTTAGCGGCTTCGCTTGTATTGCCATCATTTCTATCGAGAGCTGCTTCAATAAAGACGATTTCGATATCTCTTAGAAGACTCCGTAGATCCACTGAATTATTCGTTTCAAACCATTTTGTAAAATCTTCAGGTTTTGGCGGATTAGTATTTTGCTCTTGGGTTTTTTCTTCAAGATTTTGCAATCCTAATTCGTCAAACTCGTACCATATTTGTGCCTGTTCTTCGGTTCTATTGATCACACCACTATCAACGTTGAGTAGGTATTTGTTCACGTCATCGCCATTAACAGTAGCGCTGGGAAAAAAGATTAGTGAACGCTCGACTACATTTCGAACTTCACGTATATTGCCTGGCCAAGTATATTCCTTCAGTGCTTCTATTGCAGTGTTGTCAAAGTTGGGCCGCTTTGTATTTTCTGATTTAGTTTTTTGTTTTAAAAAATGATCTACCAACTCGGGTATGTCATCAGAGCGTTCGTTCAAGCTCGGGACAGAGATAGGGAAGACATTCAATCTGAACAATAGATCTTCTCGGAAACTATTATTTTCCACCAAAACTTCTAAATTCTTGTGGGTGGCACAAATTATCCGAACGTCTAGTTTTACTTCTTTACTACTGCCAACCTTTGAAATTATTGAATTTTCTAAAACTCGAAGAAGTTTTGTTTGAACGCCAAAGGGCATGTCGCCAATTTCATCGAGAAACAAAGTGCCTTTGTTAGCCTGTTCAAATTTACCCATGGTAGTTTTAAGAGCGCCTGTAAAAGCTCCCTTTTCGAAACCAAATAATTCAGCTTCTATCAATTCACTCGGGATAGCCGCGCAATTCAGCGCTATAAAATTTCCTTTTCTTCTGCTTTCATCGTGGATGGCTTCAGCAACTAATTCTTTCCCGGAACCTGTCGGTCCATTTATTATTACAGGCGACCCTGATGAGGCAATTAAGCCTATCATTTTTTTTAATTCGATAGCTGGCTTGGATTGTCCAATTATCTTGTTATCTAATGACGTCATCAAGTTTGTGCCTCTTTTGGCTCTAAATTTGCTTTAGGTTATAGCGGGAACTATGCTAATTCTAGCTTAAATAAAATGAATTAAAGAAACAATTTAATGTTAAGCGGTTTTTTAGGGTCATTACGTGTTTGAAAAGCTACAAAAAAATTTGAGTCGAATAAGACAAAAATTTCTGACCAGAAAGCCAGATCTTGAATATCTGGATCAACAAGATCTTTCTCGTTTTAGTGAGCAAGATATTGTTCTGGAAAGCGAAAAACAAATACAAAAATATTTACCTGAAGTTTTAGGTCAGGCGCTGGCCAGAACATGGATTGATAAAAGATTTTTGGATGCATTTTATGAATATCCAGTGGAAGTATTAGAGCGTGGAGGGGTTTATTTGCCTAAAAGTGTTTCGGTGGAATTTAAAAAGGAAAAAGATCAAAGGCCAAAAGTAATCGTTTATGAAAATGAAAAAAAATCTAGGCGAAAGCTTCTTGAATTAAAATTAGTTATGGTGGCAGAACAATGAATTTGAAGTACATTTTACCGATATTTTTATTAATAAGCAGTGGGGATATTTCCCTGGCGGAAAATCATACCCCGTCTCCTAAGGTAGTGGAAGAATTTAAGGTTGGTGTAAAAAATGTGGAGAGTAAAAACTATCTAGAAGCAGTAACGATTTTTGAAAAACTTGCTCAATCGGGCCTTTCAGAAGCTCAATTTAACTTATCACTTTTATATTCAAGTGGTTTGGGCACTCCAAAAAATTATAAAACGGCTCTTTATTGGTCTTGGCAGGCACATTTGAATGACCATCCTACTGCGATTAACCAAATTAATGAAATATTCGATTTAATTACTGAAGCTTTGAGAGATACAGTGGCAAATCAAATAATTGATGAATTATTGACAGTTGCAAAAGCTGGCGAACAAAATTCTGCTCTAAAGCTTGGTAAAACATATACTGACTTGCTGGTAGTACCAGATTATCAATCTGCCTATGTTTGGTTGTCTATCGCCCAAGCTTATGGCTTGGAAAGCGCCAGTGAACTGCTTTCTCAAGTTGCCGATCAGCTCACAGTAGAAGAAATACTCGCTCAGCAAGAGAAAGCTTCAAATACATTTTCTGAGATAAATTCTTAACTAGTTTTTAGGCACTATATTTTTTACAAAATCTAATACCTTACCTTCGTAAGAGCTCAGTTTATCTATCTCTTCTAGTATATCCTTTAAATCTGATATTATAGTTTTCGTATCTTCAGTATTTGAGCTATTTTTACCGTTATAAACGCCAATAAGGTCCGCAAGCTTTGCTTGGAACCTTTCAACACACTTTTTAAAGTCATCACTTTCGCGTATCGTCGGAGACTTTAGGCTATCGTTTACGGCTTCTAGATTTCTAATTAAAGCCTCGATATCCATTAAATGTTATCCTTCGCCTTCCTTAATACTTTCGAATAGCTTATTTGTTATAGCATTTAAATCAATAGGGTATCGACCTTCCGAGACTTTCTGTCTTATTTCAGTTACAACCTCGATATTTACCGGAGGTTCGCTCGATAAGGACTTCACTTTTTCGCTAACAGATAAGTCCACGCTTACAGATTGTGCTGAAGCGGTGGCTTTTTCGGCCATTGAAGAGTGCGATTGATCTACTTGCGATACACGCGACTTTCTTTGGTCGTGAACAGTGCTAGTCCCAGCGTTTGGGCTATTTCTTACTGTATCAACCATTATGAAACTCCTTTCGCAAGTATATACGACATATAATTGTTACATGTTAGTTATTGGGGCAACTTTTTTTTTGCCCGTGATTATTACTTTAAAAATTTTATCCGATTTTATATTCTTTACAGGGATCATATCACCAACTTGGCCATTTTCCAAGGCTATTGCAGAGGTAGTGATAGTAATGGTGTTATTTGAGGCGATAACTAAAACATTGTCATTTTTGTCAACAGAATAAACGGTATCAAGATGCCTAGCTTTAAGGATTGTTCCGGTAGCTATATTACTTTTCGCTTTTCTTCCCAGGACTTCATAAATATCTGTGTACGCTCCATGAATTTGGCGTTCCGCACGGGTCTCAAATCTAACATATTCTTGAGAGATCACTTGGCCTTTAGATATATTCTTTTTTATAACTGCGACCTTTAACCTGTCGAAATCCTCTGTTCCTTTTTGAAAAGTTACTGTAGTTTGTTGGCTTATTGAGCGAATAAAAGTTTCCCAATTTTCGTGACTACAGCGCACTAGAACTGTACTCCAATCGTTTTCATACCTTTGACGGAAATCCAACGGAACAGAACACGGAAAAAAACTTCTTTTATCAGAAATTACTAAACTAAGTTTCAAGCCTTGCTGCGTGAAATATTCAGCTGCTTGTTCTTTAATATCCTGCCCACTCAGGCGATCTGCCGCCAAAGTTGTAGACAAGACCAATAAATTTAGCACGACAAGTAAACTTAAATTTTTTATCCAAGCTAAAGTCATGACCCAACCACTAATTCTACAATCTTTCCATCAATACTCACTAAACTTTCTTGTTGAGAAACAATCTCGACTTGAGTCTCGTAATCCTGAATTTCAACAATTTTCAAATAAGTTTTCTTTGCGTTATCTGACTTAATAACAAACATATCGGACTGTCTAATGCCATCTAAGCGGCCAAAATCAATAAACGGCATGCCCGCTTTTGAGAAAACCCGAGGCGAAATATCGACACAATTTAGTGATATAATCTGTCTTAGAATACGATCTCTTAATAAGTTTGAAAAATGTTGTTTAATTTTTTGCCAATTACCTCGATTAGTTCCCAGAAATGAACTATTTAAAAATTTCTGATGAATAACGTAAGGTTGAGTGAATTCTAATTCAGATATAACCTCATCTTTTCTCGAAATGTTGGTTTTAATTTTAGCCAAGAGTATAATATTTTTTTCAAATAAATTGTTTCTATTATCCCGCTCAAAATGGATATGAGTATTCATCTTATATATATTTTCGATTGCAGGAGGAAACTCTTTTTGATCAAATAAACTATAAGAGCTCGCGTCAAATTTTTTTGACCCTTCTTTTGATGCAATCTTAAGTTTTGGATTGAATGAATGATTTTCTAACTCATTTAAAATCCAATTTTTTGATATATAAGCCCAAGCGGGAAAATCGTTGTTGTTTCCTTTTATTTTTAGAGAAAATTTAATACTTTCCACGCTAGCTTTTTTACATGTTTGTTTCTTAGGGCTAATTTGATCCCGCCCAAGCAAGGCCTCCACAGTGACACGGTATTGTTTATCTTTAATGGACTCTTCAACAACACTATATTGTAGGACTTTGACAGCCGAACGGGTTTGGATTTGGTCCAAAAGAACTTTCCCATTTTCAACGATTGAAAAGCTATTGAGGTCTTGATCAGACTCTAAAACTATCTTTTGCAGAGCGTTCTCGATAGCGCGGGCGCGAAAAATATCTTTATTAACAGCAGAAGTAATAAGAGCATAACCTGAAGAGGTAATCGTTTCTGTAGCAGTTAAAACTGTGGGTAGTAAGAAAAAACTGATAGCTCCTACCAAATAAGTGGCGAATGTCCTTAGATTTTTTTTCATAAGACCAAAACTAAAGTAGTCCGTTGCGATATGCTCTAATTAATCGATCTACGTGAGCTTGACTTACCGCCAACTCAACTTGGTAAGTATCGCTCCCAGTCGGTTCAATTTTAACGGTTCTGGCGCCTATTACTGTTCCACGTAAAGCCGCTCCGAGTTTGTCTGAAGTAAGCACAGCTTCGCCAATTGTTGTTTCGCCTTGAATGTAAATACCATGAAGCTGCTCAGTTAGGTTGCGATAAGCATCTAATTTTGCCGCTCTTATAGCCATTAGTCTTCTCTGATTGAGACTTTTAGAGGGTTGAATGGCTATTGATGAAAAACCAATGGCCGTCACACTTGGAACATAGTACTTGGAGGTTTCCGCGGCCCTACGCTCATTCAAAAGGGCACTAGAGCTTTCCAATGAGTGTTTACTATCTAAATGGGCAGCTGGAGTTGCATCATTTACTGTTAATGGGTTCAAAAATTGACCACTAGGCGCACAGGCCACGATCCCCATTGTTCCTATAATTAACGAACTGTAAAAGGTAAATTTTTTTCTAACTGACATGTCAAAATCCTGTTTAGTATTACGGTCTATGAGCAAATATTGTGCCATATTAAAACTTCTATAATCTGTGGCCTGACCAATTTCGCGGATTGTAAAATATTAAGATACTCTAAAACATTAAGATTTAAAGCCTGGCACAAATCATGCTGATATATTGTTGGCAATTTTAATAAAGAGTATTTGTCAAAAAAAATACAATAAAAACAATATGTTAAATTTCAAAAATTTGACATTTTAGACTTGGAAGGCGAAATGGAAAAAACAAATACACTGAAGTTTAAAGGCTTTACTCCCAATTTGGTAAATTCATTTCTGCCCTTTGGTATTATTGCACTCGTTGCTATGCTTGTGCTGCCACTACCTGTTGCTTTACTAGATACTTTTTTTGTTTTAAATATCACTCTTTCACTTCTTATTTTGATGGTTGCCTTACATACCCAACGACCATTGGATTTTTCATCTTTTCCCAACTTGTTATTGATTGCCACTGTTTTAAGGCTTGGGTTAAACGTTGCTTCAACTCGGATTGTTTTAAAAGACGGTCACACAGGGCCAGATGCTGCCGGTAAAGTCATTGAAGCTTTTGGCGAATTTATCGTGTCGGGAAACTACGCAGTTGGTATATTTGTTTTTACAATTTTAGTTATAATTAACCTCGTGGTGATCACAAAAGGTGCTGGTCGCGTCTCAGAGGTTTCTGCAAGATTTACTTTGGATGCTCTGCCAGGAAAGCAAATGGCAATTGATGCAGACCTTAATGCAGGAATATTGACGCCAGAAGAGGCTAAAGAGCGCAGGGCAGAGGTGGCGAAAGAAGCCGATTTTTACGGTTCTATGGACGGTGCTTCCAAGTTCGTTAAAGGTGATGCAATAGCGGGTATACTAATTCTCGTAGTTAATGTTGTTGGTGGGCTTATTATTGGGCTGCTTCAGCATAATCTTGCTATAGGTCAGGCGGCTGAGGCTTACATATTATTGGCAATAGGTGACGGTCTCGTCGCCCAAATTCCATCTTTATTACTTTCTATTGCCACTGCCATTATTGTGACGCGGGTATCCTCTGCGCATAACATGTCCGAGCACATTTCAAGACAAGTGAATTTGTCCGCTGCCTGGCTACCTACTTCTCTAGTGGTCTTAGCACTCGGGCTAGTACCTGGAATGCCTAACAAACTTTTCATCTTTTTTGCGGCATTAGCTGCAGGTTTAGCTTTTTTGTCAAAGCGAAAAGAATTAAAAATGCCAGAATCTGAGGAAGAGGCTGATGAAGAGGATGAAGAAAACGCAAATGATTTTGACGTGAAAGCTGTTAAAGACGATGCTAAGATTTCTTTAAACATTGGTTTTGGCTTAGTCAGCTTGGTATCTCAATCAGATGAAAATAGTTTAGTTCCGAGCATAACTAAATTAAGAAAGGAAACATCGAAGAGGTTAGGCTTTGTAATTCCTGGCATAAGAATAAGAGATGACATTGATCTTGAGCCATCACAATATCAAATCAAAATTGGAGAAAAAATTGTAGCCGATGATACTGTTTACTATGATAAAATCTTAGCCATTCCTGGAGATGACGTACAACTTGATTTGAATGGTATAAAAGTGAAAGAGCCTGCTTTTGGAGTGGATGCAATTTGGATTGAGCCAGAATTGGATAAAGACGCTCAATCAAAGGGTTATGTAACTATAGATCCGACATCAGTTTTGATAACGCATGTGGGTCAAATTTTAATGAATAGTGCTGGTGAATTGCTTGGACAGGATGAAGTTCAGGCTTTATTAGATGAATTGGAAACTTCTCAACCTAATTTAGTTCAGACAGTTATACCAAAAATTATACCGCTACATCAGTTAACTAAGATACTGCAGAATTTACTGAAAGAAGCGGTTCCTATTTCTGACTTACATGTGGTGATTAGTGAACTATCAGCAATCAATGTCCAGAAAATGTCTAATGATGATATTTCTGAAGCTATTAGGCCAAAATTGGTGCCACTGCTTATTCAACGGCTAACTAAATTCAAAGAAACATTACCACTACTTACATTAGCCCCAGAACTAGAACAATTAATTTTAACTTCAGTTAGGCAAAATCCAGACGAGAAAATGCTTTTACTGGATGGTACGCTCGCAAAAAATATTTTATCAAATATAAATGAAGCGTCTGAGGCATTGAGTAAGGAAAATAAAGCTGTATTTTTGATTGTAGCTCCGCAAATAAGAAGACATGTTGCAAATTTTGTTCGATCACAGCTTTCATCTATAAATGTTCTTAGCTTTACTGAACTACCTGAGAATCGTAGTGTTGAAATTGCCTATACAATTGGCGGAGATGCCGAAGCAGGTGAATAGCTCACAAAAGGAGGTCAATAAATGGTAGAAATTACGGTAAAAGCTGCTGATAGCGCTTCCGCCATGGAAGAAGTTGAAAAGCGGCTTGGGGCCGATGCAATGATCGTGTCTACCAACCGTGTAGATGGACAAATCGAAATTGTCGCAACAAATGATGACCCCTCTAAATATCAAAAGTCTCCAGAACCTTTGGTCCTTGATAAGAATTATAGAATTCAAGGATTTTCGGACGTACTTAACTCTAAGCTATCTGATGAAGATAAACCACTGAAAAATGAGGGCAATGAAAACAACAATGATATTACGAAAACTGCAGAAAATATAAAGTTGGAGATCGATAAACTTGTTGAGCTCTCAAATCCTGTGAATGCCGTAAAGCATGAAGCAATTGGTGTTGGTGAACTATTCAAAATGTCGGGAATAAAAGCGTCTCTGTTAGAGAAATTTGAATATTTAGATGGTAATCCTTCAATAGAAGAAGTATCAAAAATGCTGGCGAAATCATTCATTTGTGGAAAATGTGATCATTTTGAAAATTCTTCTATATATTTAATTTTCGGAAATGCAGGTGCAGGTAAGACGTTATTTTCTAAAAAATTAAAAACTTTGTTCGAAGCCCAAATCGACCCAAAATCATGCACTATTTTCGGAGAACAAAATATTAAAAAATCTCTGACAGATATTAAAAATTGGCTTACAAAAAACAAATCTAAAATCGACGAGAAGAAGAAAGTTAGTATTATTGAGTTTTCAAATTCAGAAAATATTGATGATTTTTTGTTCAAATTATCCAAGATAGATAGGAGTTTAAAAGTTAGTATTTTAAATCTTATGCCGGTCGGAACCAGCTATGAATACTTAATAAAAAATATGCCGCAAAGGCGGCTTGAAAATGAATATCTCGCTCTTACAAAACTTGATTTATGCGATTTATCGATCCTAGAAATCGCTGCATTTGTTGAACTTGGTCATAAATGTATGTTTTTTTCTGGAGTGCCGTCTCCAGAAGAGGGACTATATTTTTCTAAAGTTGGACAAACTGTAGATCATATTGTCCAAACAATTAAAAGTAGAATGGGTTAAGCTATGGTGCGGTCTATTGCTATAGCGAGCGGTAAAGGCGGAGTAGGTAAAACTTCTTTAGCAGTAAACTGTGCCGTTAAATTAAATGCCGATGGCTATAATGTTGGTTTATTGGACGCTGATTTTGGCATGGCAAATTCGCATATTCTGCTTAATCAAAAAATTGAGAATTCTGTAAATGATATTCTCGAAAAGAATTTGAATATTGAAAAAGTAATCCATGAGACGTCTGCCGGTTTGAAGTTAATCCCTGGGGGTTCTGGGGTTTTAGAATTACTAAATTTAAACAGTAAGAAACGATGGGAAATTATTAGGTCGTTGGATGTTTTAAAAAATGATCTAGACATTTTGGTCGTTGATACGCCTGCTGGAGCATCAGATGCGAGTATAGAGTTTTCCGCAGCCTGTGACGCCGTGGTAATAGTTTTAGTTCCTGAGCCAACGAGTTTTATGGATGCCTATTCGTTCATAAAAGCACTTTTTTTGGAAAAAAAAATTGATACCGTATCAATAGTAGTGAATTTAGCAAAAAATGAAAAAGCTGCTAAGAAAAGCTATGATAGTTTCAAAAAAATTGTTACGAAATTTCTAAGCGTTGATATGAAGTTTTTAGGCTGGCTACCAGAAAGTAAAGCCATAGCTGGCTCGATAGTTGCAAGAAAACCTGCGGTACTGCAGAAATCTTTGGAACCAATTTTGCAAAAGAATTTCGCCGAGATTGCAAATAACTTGGTAAAAGTAGATGCAGTTAAGTCTAGTGGAGTTAAATTTTTTAGCAATAAATGATGTCAAATATGATGCATGGATATAATCATAATACTGATGACAAAGCTCAGCTTATTAATGACAATTTAGATATTGTTAAGAAAATTGCTTTTTTTTATGTCGGGCGTGTTGGTAAAGTTGTTGAAGTTGACGATCTTTTACAATTAGGCATGGTAGGTCTAATAGAAGCTGCTCACAATTATACGCCGCAGGAGGACGTCTCCTTCGTAAACTATGCCCGTTTGCGGGTAAAGGGTGCTATTGTAGACTACTTAAGAAAGTCATCAAATCTGTGCCGTGGGACAATTAGACGTAAGCAAGATTACGAACGAGCCAAGAGAAAGTTGGAAAAAGAACTTTTTAGGCAACCGGAAACTCAGGAGATTGCTAAAGAACTGAATGTTGAAGTAAATGATCTTTTATCCTGGCAACACGATTTTGCTGCTAGCCAACATCAAAGTTTAGAAGAAGCATCTGACGCCTACGGTGATTTTCTTTTTGCAACAGATAAGTCTGTTGAGGAAAAAATCTTCAACGGTGAATTGAAAGATATTTTAAGAACAAAGTTAGAAGATCTAAATGAACAACAATTAATGGTTTTACAATTATATTATGTTGAAGAGCTAAATGTTTATGAAATTGGAGAAATTTTATCTGTTTCGACGGGTCGAGTTTCACAAATTAAATCTGCTGCGATTAAGAAACTAAAATCCCTTATAGAAAGCGAAGTAAATGCGTGATGCATCGGGCTCAGGCTCTAGAATTGGAGGCCAGATGCAGCTAACGATTTTGAGTGCGGAGATTTTAAAGTCGCAAATAGGCGCAAAAGTTGATATTTCCATTTCATGCAATATATCGGAGCTTCCGAACTATCACTGCAATTTGATTTTGACCCAGAAAAACCAAGACTTAGGCCCTATAGGTTTTTTGCAATTTGATAGTAAAAGGCCATTGGCAAGTGCAGTGATAAGTTTAAAGGAAGACGATTTTAAAGATATCTCTGAACTCTTAAAAACTTCTCCACCAAGAAGCGCTTCAATTTTCCTTTACACTGAGGTTTATGACGAAGACTCCATAATTAGCCGGTCCATGTCCGGTGAAGCAACCACAGTTGATATCAATGATTTAAGTTGGCGGTATCCACTTATTTAGCCTTTTTCTGGCTGTTCTGCTTCACTGATCTTTGCTTTTCCGTCTTCAACTAACTTTTTGGCATTTTCTTCGGTCACTTCGAGAATAGTGTCTTTGGCTAGTTTTTTTCCATTTACAGAGCTACTTTTCAGTATAGTCACTTCGACCATTTTCTCTGGTGCTTCATCGTCAAAAAGGTTGTCTATTGCTGTTTGATCTTCATCATCCAAATCATCGAATACGTCAGTATTCTCGATTTCGTTCAAAGTGTAAATGTAAGGGTCGTGTAAAGTTGCGTACAGCTTGTTTCGCAGTACCCAGCTTTTTGCAGACAATAAAGCGAGCTTTTTAGTGTGATTTTTTTCCGACTGCAGTGAACTGTTTATCTCGTCCAATGCATCCGAAAAAGATTGCTCTGCATATTTCATAAGTATTTTATTTCTATCTTTATGTAATTTAGGCGTTTCTTCTTGGGCCATCTATCACACTCCTCTACTTTGGCACGCTACTTGCAATATTTGAACCAAATAAAACAAAAATTGGAAATAGCTGTGAAGTCAATCGAAAATCAACTAAAGGTACATGCCGAGGCTCTTAATTTGAGGTCTCAAAGGAATGAAATTCTGGCGTCCAATATTGCTAACTCGGCTACTCCAAATTTTAAAGCTAAAGATTTAGATTTCGAAGCTTTGCTAAATTCACGCATGGGTTTTGGCAAAGTAAATACATCTGATGCTAGGCACTTTGATATTAGCATCGGTCCTAACGAAGAGGGCGTTAAGTTCAGACAAAATGTTACGCCTTCAAAGGATGGAAACACAGTTGAGCTTCATGTTGAGCAATTACAATTTTCCGAAAATGTAATGCGCTATCAGACTTCTCTTGAATTTCTAAACCGAAAGATAGCCGGTCTTATGTCGGCCATTAAAGGTGAATAAGATGTCTGATCTCAAAAATATTTTTGATGTTGCAGCACGTGGTATGTCCGCCCAGATGGTGAGATTAAATACTGTCGCAAGTAACTTGGCGAATGCCCGCTCAGTAGCTTCATCAGAGGCTGAGGCCTATCGCGCCATAAAACCTGTCTTTAGCACTTTATATGCAGATGATCTTGAACGCAGTGGAGTTTCCTCTGTTGATGTTGTGGATATTGTTGCTGTCGATCGAGAGCCAGAGAAAGTTTATCAGCCTGGCCATCCCAAGGCAGACAAAGATGGCTACATTTACATGGCAGCCGTAAATACGGAGGAAGAATTGGTTGAGATGCTCGAAGCATCCCGACAATACGAAAATAATGTGGAAGTTGTCAGTACACTTCGTGGACTGATGATGCGTACCATAAGCATGGGTAAATAGGAGTAATCATGACTACCATCGATCCGAACAGCGCGCAGGCGGCACTTTTTGAAAAACTAGGCATAACAAGACAAGCTGGCACTCAAAAGGCCGCTAAAGATACCTTAGGCCAATCTGATTTTCTTAAGCTTATGACGACGCAACTTCAAAACCAAGACCCATTTGCCCCCATGGATAATGGAGATTTTATAGCTCAAATGGCTCAGTTTTCGACTGTCACGGGCATTCAGGAAGTTAACAATTCTATTGGTCAATTGGTCGATGAATTTGATCAGGCTAGAATAGCAACAGCTTCAAACCTACTTGGACATTCTGTACTTGTTCCCGGGGATATTGGAAGAGCTGATGAAGAGGGCCAATTACATGGTGTTCTTGATCTTCCAGAGCCAACCTTTATGACGCAGCTGACTTATTATGATGCAGAGACAAATGAGAAACTTTTCTCAGAGGATCTTGGTCCGATGGCGGCTGGCTTGGTAGGCTTCTCTTGGGGAGACATACCCCAAGATATCTTGGATTTTAATAAGCGGATTAAAATAGAAGCTTTAATTGATACTGGAAATGGTCCAGAACAGTTAAGTCCTTCCATTTACTCTAAAGTGATATCAGCCTCCGTCGGTTCTGGTGACACTAAACAAGTTTTGGTGAATGTAGAAGATTATGGCGATATCGACGTATCCTCAGCAATCAATTTCCGATAATGGACCAAATTTCTAATCAATCAATAAAGAATTCTTGGCATAGTTTTTGCAAAGAATTCTCTAATCAAAGACCGTAACAGGAGTTAAATATGTCTTTTTATACAGCATTGACCGGCTTGAAAGGCGCACAAACAGATATAGCCACAACCTCTAACAACATTGCAAATGTTGGTTCTAGCGGATTTAAGAAAAGCCGCGCTGAATTTGGAGATATTTTTGGTTCGACACCTTTGCAAACAAATACAATAGGTGCGGGTACGGCAACGAAATCTATAAAACAACAATTTTCTCAGGGTAACATAAGCCAGTCAACAAATACGTTGGACATGGCTGTTTCTGGTCAGGGTTTTTTCGCTCTTAAAGGTGGCGGTAATGCTGGTCAAACTGTGTTTACGCGGAACGGTTCTTTTGAAGTTAATGATGAAGGTTTTATAGTTGATAGTAACGGTCAATTTTTACTAGGCTATCCTGTTGATAACGATGGGTCGGTTGCTGATAAAACATTAGAAGGTGCAGTTCAAATGCAGCTAGCCGCTTCTTTTGGTGACCCTGTTGCAACGAAAAAAATCAACGCAGGTGTTAACTTGCCTTCAGATGCACCAGTAATAGCAGCAAACGTCGCATTTGATGCAAATGACGCAAAAACTTATTCTGCATCGTCATCGGTAACTATTTTTGATAACGGTGGAAACCCAAAATCGGCTACAGTTTTCTATATTAAATCACAAAATCCAACTGACGCAGATCAAACATTTAAATATTCTACAAAAATGTTTGTTGATGGCGTTGAAATTAAGCCTCAGTTAACACGGGCAACCGACACGAGGGGTGTGACCCAGTTTATCGATAAATTTGGACAGAAAACAACAGCTCCAACAGAAATTAATCCCGCGTATATTTTAGAGGGTAAAGGTTCGCCGCTTTATAAGGCAGATGATCTTGGTGAGGCTACAAAGTCAACGCCGGCAATGCTTACCGGTTTAGGCCTTGAGGCATTTTTGGGTGATGGAAAAACAGTAGAAATAGTGACGGATCCAATGCAGTTCAAACGGACCATGGAATACCAGGCACTTGCAAATATAGATCCACCGGTGCCTGGGACATTTTGGGGCAAAGACTTTTTACTCGTCGATGTAGACAATAGTGGTCCTGTTTCGATTAATATCCCACCTGGGACATATACCGGTGTGCAGTTGGCTGATGCCGCTGAAGTGGCATTGCGAGATGCTTTTGGCGACGATAAAATGGTTCAACTTACAGCTGGGGTCGATAATACATTTTCTATTGATTTTAAGAAAGCATCTGGCGACGGAAAATCCACAGGATTACCTTCTCCAATTGTTGTTGATCTTCATGATGACACATTTGTTACAACTACTCCTGAAAACGGCATGACAATGGATACATTTCTCAGTCACGCACAGCGTTTAATTACCGATCAATTGAATGGTTATATTCAGGATCCAAATGACGCTGACGGTGTTGATGCAACAAAAGTAGATAATATTGGCGCAGATGGGAAATTATTTAAGAAGGTGGTTGGCGCAGCTATTAATAAACAAGCCGTGCCGCTCAAATTTGATGTAATTAAAGTGAACCACACAAACGCAGATAGTGGCGGTACAGTTGAGAGATACCTTGGATATTCCAACGTAGCTAATCAGCCTTTTATTAAAGCTTATGATAAATTGTTTCGTCAACAAGGTGCTGGTTTTGATGGAGCGATAGCTAATAATGGAACTGATGGCTCAATTAAAGCGATTGAAGTTGATGCTGATGGCTTTCTGACAGTTACAATCAATGGTGAAATAGCTGGCGATATGGAAGTCCTACGTTTTCAGCAGAATGCTACCGATGCAAAAAAAGAAGAGTTAATTGCAATGTTTGGCTCAAACGATATTGCAATTAAAAAGACTAGCACCATAGTTGATGCTGCTGATGGCGGTGATAAAGATACACAATATCAACTTGATTTTATTGTACCTGGCGGAGCACTTCCAGTGATAGGGGACCAAAGTCCAATTTCCATTCTGGCAAAACCTTCGGATTTTATTGAAGCGTACCTAGAAGATACGGAAGGTTTAGTTGAAGGGGTTAAGGAAGTTTTTTACTCAAATAAAATTGTAGTAAGAGAAATTGGAGATTCTGCAAAACGAAATGCGGCAGATGAAGCTGCGGCTTTTGCGGGTTTTGCAACTACTACAGCTGGCGTTAATCTTGCTGCCTATGGCCTTAATGCAGTTACTGAAACAATGAATTGGGTAGATGATCGTGATCCTTCAGTAAAAATTGGCTATGATGAAACCAATCAACGGCTGACTTTTGATGGCGTTAATACGGCACTTGGCAAGGGTACGGGCGTAGGCTTTGATACCTTTACTGTGTACAGTAAAAAATTAGATGCCGGGAAAAATCGATTAGGTATTCCTGCGTTGGGAGAAAACCCCGAAATTAGCCTCAAAACTGATAATTTACTTCTCGGGGACGCATTTGTTAATGTTGGGCCAGAGGTGCGCCAAAATAACAAGCGCTACGGCATGGAAGTTGAATTCGATACTGTGAACAATGTCTTTAATATAAGCAGTGGTTCGACTGGGGAAGCTTTGGCTGGTGGCTCTGTCGTTGGTGTTGATTTGGCTCAAAATGCTTCTAGCGTTGCTGTTGGTCGGTTCAATTTAACTTTAGTGGGCGAGAAAGATCCAACTGACGCTGCGGATTTTGAAGCCAATAAGATAGGCAAAGGCGCAAACCAAATTATGGGTTTCCCTAGAGAGGGAATTGAGGGTTACAGAGAGCCGACAGGTCTTGTGTCAAAACCTGCTGTAGTGGTGGGCCTTGAAGGTCTTATGGATATGACCCAACCGTTTACTGTCACTACTTTAGCAAATGAAAATGTTTTCAACGTGGTTGTAGGTGGCGTGAGTGCATCGATCGCAATTCCTGAAGGAAACTACAAAGGTGAAACTCTTGCCGTCGCCCTTGAAGAGCGTATTAATTCGATGAAGAACCCAATTTCTGGACAGTCTGTTGGCGGTGTAGATGTAAAATATGATGCCGTTGCTAATAATTTCACGTTTACCACCGCGACGACGGGTGAAGGAAATACACTTGCAATTAATGGGGCCTTGAAATTTGGTCTAAAAGACATTCCGCTCGGTTTGGGTGAAACAACCATGGTCAGGCAACCTGTTCAGGCGACAGATGAGTTGGGACGTCCACTCTTCATTTCTCCTGCGGGTGAGATTGTTGCTAATAACCAGGATTTTGCGGATAATATGGTAGAAAATTTCTTTCCACTTTATTTGGATGAGGGTGAGCTTACCTTTGATCGTGACGGGAAGATTGTCAGCCCGATAACGGATGTTACTTACGCCGGCGGTTTGACAGAACTTACCTTGGACTTTTCGACTGCAACTCAGCTGGACCAACCATTTTCTGCTAGAGATGTAACTCAGGATGGGTTTTCGGCTGGTCGTCTTACAAACCTTGAAATTGACAATTATGGTAACGTGCAGGCTGGATACTCAAATGGTCAAAATGTAATTTTAGGTAAAATAATGCTGGCTAGTTTTGCGAGTGAAAGTGGGTTAAAGCAAATTGGTAATTCGACCTTTATCGCAACAGCGGCGAGTGGTGATCCAGAGCTAGGTGAAGGTGCTGAGGATGGGTTTGGGCAGATCTTGTCTGGCTCAATCGAACGGTCCAACGTGGATATTACGGAGGAGTTGGTAAACTTAATCACTTCTCAACGTAACTATCAGGCTGCTGCGAAAGCTATTGAGACCTCGACCAGTATGACCCAAACTATTATCAACATCCGAAGTTAATTTTTACGTCGGCTTAAGTTATGGATAGGCTCGCTCAAACGGCATTAAGTGCTATCAGGCAAATGCAGGATAATAAGTTTGATCTTGCCAATAACTTAGCTAACATAAATGTTCCTGGATTTAGGAAAGACTTGCCCAACGAGGGAAATGCTGGATTTCTTAAAGAGTTAGATAAGGTTTCAGCGAAAGTTTTGCCTTTGGAAACCGATCGGCGTTTATTTTCTAATGAGTCTGGGAGTTTACAAAATACTGGATTGGAAACGGACGTAGCAGTCTTAAATGAAGGATTTTTCTACATACAACCAGAAAATGGTCAGGTTGCTCTTTCAAGGCGTGGCGATTTGGGCGTGAATGCTCAGAATCAGTTGGTAAATGGGGTCGGAGACCTGGTGTTATCCGATGGGTTAGAACCCATTCTTCTCCCCAATTTTACATCAATGAGTATCACAGATATTGGCGAAGTATTAGTTCAGCAGCCAGGGGTTCCTGATGGTGAACTTACGAGTGTTGGCTTTATTGGATCGACGACGAGCCAACTCGAACAGCTCATAAAAAGTCTAGACGGAAACATACGAAAAATTGATGGTACGGTTCCCGATCCAGATCAAACTGGGAAGTTTGGCCAAGGATACTTAGAATCTTCAAATGTGAATGCAATTGAAGAGCTCATTCGGAACATTGATATGCAGCGCCAATTCGAAATTAATGTTAAATTAATTAAAAAGGCCAGTGACTTGGATAGTGCTGGTGCAAAATTAATGGACTTACCGACCTAATTGAAAATTTGGCATAGTCTTTGCTCTTAAATATTAAATCAAGAGGGGCAAAAAAATGTCAACATCAGCAATGCACGTCGCCAAAACTGGTCTCAATGCTCAACAATATAAGATGCAAGTCATTGCCAATAATCTGGCAAACGTAAACACAACAGGGTTCAAGCGCGACAGAGCAAACTTTGAATCTCTTTTTTATCAAATTATCAAAACAGCTGGAGCTCAAACTGCAGACGACACGGCACTTACCTCACCTCTTGCCGTAGGTACTGGGGTTAAAGTTGTAAGTACTCAAAAGTTATTCACGCAGGGTGGCCTCGTGAGTACTGATAATTCTCTGGATCTAGCGATCGATGGTCAGGGATTTTTTCAGGCGCTGCTTCCAGATGGAAGAGTAGGGTACACAAGATCAGGTATTTTATCTCGAAACGCTGAGGGTGTGCTAACCACAACCAGTGGATATGTTTTACAACCCCAAATTCAGCTACCTGCTGATGCTACAAGTATAAATGTATCTACCACCGGTATAGTGAGTGTAACTGAACCAGGAAATGATATAGCGCAGGAAGTTGGGCAAATCAACATAGCAAACTTTAGTAATCCACGCGGATTAACCCCAATTGGTGAAAACTTTTTTGTGCCCTCTGCTGAAAGTGGCGTTGCTCAGGAGGGTGCTCCTTTGGATGGCGGATTCGGTAAAGTACTCCAAGGGTATGTAGAGAGTTCAAATGTTAACGTGGTTCAACAGTTAGTTGATATGATTGAAACCCAACGGGCTTATGAAGTTAGTTCTAAATCAATAACTGCAGTAGATGAAATGATGCAATTCATTTCTCGAAACTTATAGGTGAATTTTGACTAGATACTTAGCTCTCTCACTTTTGCTACTTGCCGCATGCGATACATACGTTGAAGACAAACGCAGCGTGGATTTTGAACCAATTTATCTCCCAGAGACTGAGCAAGAAGACGAAAGTTCCGACGTTGGCACCATTTATCAGCAGAACAAAGGAAATTTGTTTGCTATGGAAGCTCGAGCACATAGAGTCGGGGATATTTTAACAGTATCGTTTACAGAAAGTTTTCAAGCCACAAAATCTCAAAATGCTGCATCAACTCGATCTAGCGAAAACTCTTTAACCCTGCCAACGGTTATGCAAAAACTTCCTGTCATTGGTAAAGGTATACCTGAGGCGGGTGAGTTAGCATCTAGTGGGGAAAGTAAATTTACTGGATCAGGCTCATCTAACCAGTCCAATTCCTTAACAGGATTGATTTCTGTGCACGTAGTCCGTGTCTTTACAAATGGAAATTTAGAAATTCTAGGACAAAAGAAACTAACATTGAATAATGGTGACGAATATATTCGTGTCTCAGGAATTGTGAGGCCTCGTGATATTTCTTCAGATAACATTGTTCAGTCGGACAGAATAGCCAATGCTGATATAAATTATATTGGTGCCGGTGATACCGCCCGAAGCGGCAGAAAAGGTTGGTATACTAAAATGCTTGAAACCATCACGCCACTTTAAAGGTAAATATTATGTATTTATTTAGACGATTTTTGTGTTTCGTAACTTTTATCTTTGTATCTCAGACAAATTTGGTTTCTGCAGATCGAATTAAAGATTTAACTTCTCTTGCTGGTATCAGATCAAATCAGCTTGTTGGGTATGGTGTTGTTGTTGGTTTGGCTGGATCTGGTGACGGTAACACTGGTATCACCTTACAGTCGATGCAGTCGCTTGTCTCTCGATTTGGTATTACATCTGATCTGGATGGGTTCAACGGTGATAATGCCGCTGCAGTCATGATTACAGCAGATTTACCACCATTTACTAAGCCCGGACAGGCGATAGATGTTACGGTTTCAACGGTTGGGGGCGCCACATCGTTAAAAGGTGGAACTTTACTGATGTCTCCACTTTTAGGTGCTGATGGCGAAACTTACGCAATCGCTCAGGGTAATGTTGTTGTTGGTGGTTTGGGTGTAGAAGGAGGCGATAATTCGTCTCTTACCGTTAATATTCCAACAGTTGGTAGAATACCTCGCGGCGCTTCCGTTGAGCGCTTGGTTCCGACGGAATTTTTGAGTACTGATTTTGTTATACTCAACCTTCATCGCGGCGATTTTTCTACCGCAAACAACATAGCCAATGCAATCGATGATTTACTTGGTGCTGGCACTGCAATACCGCTAGATACAAATAGTATAAGGGTCAGAGCTCCCGAGGATCCAACGCAAAAAGTAGCTTTTGTTTCTATTTTAGAAAATATTGAAGTCGAACGAAGTGTTCCCGCCGCAAAGATTATCGTGAATTCTCGTACAGGTACTTTGGTGATTAGTGGAAATGTTAAGGTGACACCTGCTGCTGTGTCGCATGGAACGCTGTCAGTGAAAGTAAGCGAGGATGTAAATGTTGAAGTTGGTGATGCGGTAGCTGTAGGTGCAGGTGCACAAGCAAATGCAGCAGCGGCGGCTGTTCCCGATACTGAAATAGAGGTCGAAGAAGATCTAGCGAAGGCATTTCTATTTGATGCCGGAGTTTCCTTGAGCGATTTAGTTGATGCCATTAACGCTGTGGGCGCAACGCCTTCAGATTTAGTCGCTATTTTAGAAGCTCTGAGAGAAGCTGGTGCTCTGAACGCGGAACTAATCGTTATTTAAGGCAGTGATATGACACAGCTTATTAAACCTGGATTAGAAAGTCTCGCCGCTCTGCAGAAAATGCAAACTGAGTATTCTTCTGAAGCTAACGATTTTCAGATTGCTAAGGCTGCTTCAGGAAAAGGTGCCGATCCAGAATTGAAGGCTGTGGCTGATCAGTTTGAAGCTATATTCTTAGAAATGCTTCTCAAGCAGGCGCGCGATAGTAAATTGAATGAAGGGTTATTTGAAAATAATGCAGATGATAATTTTGTTCAACTTTTTGACCGAGAATTAGCTAAAAGTTCCAGTGAGAAGGTCGATATTGGTATTGCAGAAGCAATATTAAATCAAATGGCTCCGCATAGGCTTGAAAAATGAGTGATATCTATGGAATAGCCAAATCTGGTCTTCAGGCTTACAAAGAGGGACTTGCTACGACTGGCCAAAACATCGCCAATGTTGGGAATAAAGACTATGCTCGAAGAGAAGCCCCGATTAGTGAAGTCAAAGCTAACAACGATGTTTTGCAGGTTTCCAATACTGCAGGGTTTGGGGTAAGAATAGATGGCATTACTCGGGCATTTGACCAGTTCATTGATACGCAACTGCAAAGTGCAACTTCTAGTTTTTCTTTCTCAACATCGCAGGCTTTGATTCTCAATCAATTGGAAACAGTAGTTCGACCAGCTGAAGGCAATGTTTCCCAAAAAATACAGGAATTATTCTCTTCTTTGAATTCGGTCGCACAAGATCCGTCTGACTTGGCTTCACGACATGTGGCTGCTGATGCATCCAAAGCGCTGGTAAATTCTATAACCACTGTTGCTAATGGTATTTCTGATTTACGAACATTTGTTAGTCAAGATATTGAAAGTAATATCAAAGAGGTGAATGATATCTTAACTCAAATAGCAAACGTACAAAATCAATTGCTGGGTATTTCTTCAAGCAATCGCGGACCGAATGAATTACTCGATAAAAGAGACGCATTATTGAATGATTTAAGTGAATTGATAGATATAACTGTAGATTATAAATCTAATGGCATACTCGAAGTCAATGCGGGTACTTTTGGCCAGGGTCAGTCACTTATAACTGGTGTACAAATTTCAAAACTCGAAGTTCAAAAAGTTGATGGGGCTTCGAAAATTTTTATGAGAACTGCAAATGGTGATGGGTTATCAAAAATACAAGTGCAGGCTGGAAAGATAGCCGGAAATCTGGCCTCAGATTTAACTCTGGTTGAGACCAAATCAGCGTTAGACCAGCTGTCTCGAAAGCTTGCAAGTGAATTCAACGAAGCGCACACTTTCGGAGTTGATTTAAATGGTGACCTTGGTGGAAAATTTTTCGGTTTGGATGGTGTAAGAGTTGAGAAACAAGGCACTATGCAGAGTTCGTCACAAATCATATTATCTGGTGATACAGAAAAATTTTTGGGACAACAATTAGAGATTGACTATTCCGCTGCTGAGCGATCTTGGACATTAAAGAATAATGGTGGAATAGAACTTGGTAAGTTTACAGATTTTCTTGATTATGAAGGTCTCCAGATTAATGTTTCTGGAACTGGGGAAATCGGAGATAATTTTTTAATAAACTTTACGGAAGGGCTTTCAGAAAATCTGACTTTCCAACTGGAGAACGGCCGGCAAATTGCGGCAAGTTCTTTTTACTTAGTCGAACGGGATCCGCTAAATACCAGCTCAGCAAGCGTATCGATAAGTCGCTTTGATGAAGCCGACCCGGGACCTGCTCCTAGTTTGAACGCAATGTTTGCGACGCAAAGAAATGGTGCAAACCCTATAGATTTTTTGAGCAACGGTGCTCAGAGCACCAATGGCGCTCTTGGCGTTATACAGAATGTGGATGATTTAAATAATTTAACTTCAATCAAAACACAGTCCAAACTTCAATTCAGCGAAAATATATCTTCTTTAGACTCCTCGAGCCAGCTTGTAATAAAACTCAACAATGTAGATAGAATTTTTAAACTCGGTAGCCTTGCTAGTTCGATCGATAATTACAAAGTTCTGGCTGATTATCTGAATATTGGTGCTATAAGGTCAGACGATGCAGATGCACTATCCTTTACGGACTTGGGTCTTTTTGCGGGCGGTAATATTTCAACTTTAAGCGTAACCTCAGCCTCATTGCCAAATCATTCTTCTTTCCCTTCAATGCAAAGTGGAACTTTCGGTGCTTCAACGGGTATTTTGATTCCCGCACAGCCAGGGAACGCTGATATTCAAATTTTTACAAGAGAAGGTATTCAATTGGCTGGGCGCCCCTTAAGTCAAGCAGAAATAACTTCATATATTTCTTTTGATAACGGTTTCTCTAGAAATGCTGAGTACAGGAGTGACTTTCTAACCAACGATTTGTCAGATAGTTACATCGGAGCATCTGTTGTAAGAAAGACAACTGAAGGAAATCATCTTGCATCAATTTCAAGCCTCGGACTGGCTAGCTCCGTTAATTCAAATCTAAGTGTTGCCGCCATGGCAGGATTTCCTGCAACTCGCCCCATTATGGGTGCGCCGCTCACCATTACAAATGATGTTGGTGGATCATACACATTCCAACCTCAGGTGGGGATGATGGCCGGCAATTTAGCCGAAAGTCTTGAAAAAGAAATATCTAAACTTGGATTGGCTGCGAGTGCTTCAAATAGACTTGAGATATTTAACATTGCCAACGGCAAATTGAGTTTTGATTTATTGGGCGATAATTCTGAGGCAGTTTCTATTAGCAATACTATTTCTAGTGGCGAGACAGGCAGTTTGGTCAGTCAGATAAATAGCTCATCCGATGTTACTGGGATAAAGGCTTATAAATCAGGAGAAGGCGCTCTAATACTTCAAAAAATAGATGGAAATGACATTGTCATTAAGAATGTTGTTACAGCAAATGCATCTTCGCTTTCAACACGACAAATTGATGAATTTGGTGAAACTATAACGACTGCTGCTCAAGGCATTCCGGTTACAGTGAACACAGGTAATTACATTGTTTCTGGGGGGCAAATAAAAATTACCAGCCCTTCAGAGTTAAAGGTTACGTGTGGAGTACATAATTTAACCAGTCAAAAATCAGAATTTATAAGCAGCTTCATTGATAAAGAATTTGACCTTGATAATAAAAAAATCGATTTCAAGTTTGATGCTCTAGCTGCAGTTGATTCAAATTTGCATGATGAAACGGGTTTGATAGGCGTTGCTGCTTCCAGTGCTTATTCTTTTGTATTGTCGTCAGATAACCAAAATCAAAGTAACTCGGTTTTGGTAAAACCTAATTCAGCTGATGAATTGACTGCTGGTGCAGTGGCTGGAGCTATAGTTTCGGAGTTGCGAAAAGCTTCACCACAGTCAAATTTTGTCGGTAATGCATTTAATTTCCAGAATGGCTTTCCTGCTGATCAGAGTACATTAGAATTTCAAATAGGAGACCAAAAATATTTTGCTGTTTTGAATAATAAGCTTTCTTATACAGTTGATGGCAGTAACGTAATAATTGATGGTAAGAGTTTTTCTCAAGCGGATGCTTTGAAACAAATAGTCAATGCAAGTTCTTTCACTATTTCTGGTCCTGAAAAAGACAGACTCAAAGTCGGTTTTGAGGAGAGTGGCGGTGGTTTCCGTCTATTTGCGGCCGCAAAAGATGGAGTAGTTTCGGGACATGGTGTCCGCCTTGCTGAAAGTAACTCGCCAGCGCAAAAAAACATTTTCCATTTAGATCATAATGCCTCAGGTGACACAAAAACTCGCATCGTTGGTGGTGAATTTGATGTTACTCAAGCAGCAAAGGCAAATTTTGCTCAAGTTGTTGTTGGGAGTACTACAATAGATCTATCATTTAATCCTGCGACAAATCCAAAAATAACGCAGTCTTCGAATGTATCGGGTGTTGCTATAACTCTTGAAAATACAGGCACGAACAAAGGGCGTGTCGTCGTTACAGTAGATCAATCAACTGCCGATCTGGATGTTGGTTTAAAGGCGACAAACAATTCGGCCACGTTTGGCATTATCACATCTTCCTCGCAGCTTACACATAATAGCGATGGCTTTTCAGTAATTAACCACGATAACGAAAGAGTCTCTACCAGTGCAAAAGTAGAGTCTTTAGCAAATGAGGTGTTTTCTATTAGCGGGTTAGCTGGCGAAGATTTAATAATTGTCTCGGCTGGTACAGGTAAAATTTCTCTTTTGGGAGACGTAAATACTAAGGTTACTGAAGTGAACCCTCGGGAATTGAAAGCAAAAGTTTCTGCGAATGATCCAAAGCAAATGGACATTTTTGATATGAAATCGGGTGATCTTTTGGGTTCCCGTAAAATAAGTGAAACAAATGACTTTTTATTTCGAGACTTTAAATGGGAATTAAATGGAAATGTTGCCAGCAACGATAGCTTTAACGTCAGAACGACCACTGACAGATTAGATGATGCTTCAAATTTGCTTCAGTTAATGAAACTATCAGAATTATCCCCGGCGACAGGGAAAGGTGGATATTCGCAACAATATAACGACTTGGTGCTAGATGTTGGCTTTAATGTTCGCTCAAGTGAGCAAGGATTGGAAAATGCCAAAGTTATTTATGACGTAGCAGCAGATCGGAAGTCAAGCTTTTCAGGTGTCGATTTGGATACAGAGGCGGCGCGACTTTTGGAACAGCAACAGGCATATCAGGCGCTAGCTAAGGTCTTGAGCACAGCTAAAGAGATGGTCGACACTCTTTTGAGGTCGATGTAGATGAGAGATGAAAAATGACTATAGGAACCACCAGATTTTTTGGAAATAATAGTGAATTATTTTCGAAGCTAAACACTGAATTGCAATCTCTCCAAACACAGGCTGGGACAGGGAAAGCTGAGTTGAAGTTAGCCAATAATATTGGTGATATTTCTAAATTAAGTGCCGCTGAAGAGAAAAAATCTGAAACAAAGCAATTATTAAGTAATTCCCAGCGCGCGCAAACAGATTTGGAAGTGATGGATGTTGCTTTTGAAAGACTTCAAAACTTAATTATCCGTCTTCAAGAGTTAGCCGTTGAAAGTGCTAATGACACGCTTCTGCCCGAAGAGCGTGAGCGATTTGTGATAGAAGCTTCTATGATAAAATCTGAACTAATTGATGTTGCTAACCAGAAAGACAATTTTGATAATAGTCTTTTTGGTGGAGTTTCAGGAGCTGGAAAGCCCTTTCAGCAAGATGGAAATGGCAAAGTTTCGTACTCAGGCTCGTCATTAGCAAAAGAAATTCAGGTTACTCCTGGTTTGGCCGTCAGACAAAATTTTTCAGGTTTAGAAGTTTTCCAGAAAATTAGTAGGCCCGACGGTGAATTTTCGGTTTTTGAAGTTGTTGATGATCTTATTGAAAGTCTCAAAATTGATTTAAACAGCGGAAAATCGTCTAATCTATTCTCAAGCTCACAATCTTCAACGATAAAGCTTCCAAACACGGGCCCTAAAGCTAACATATCTTTTACGATAGAAGCAGGTGAAAAAACTATAAATATTAACCAAGACATCTTTGGTAATGATTTTTCTGCAGTGGCCAGTACCATAAATAGTCAAACGGGAGCAACGGGTTTGACTGCAACTTTCAATGGAAATAATGAATTAGTTTTAACCGGTAACCTTAATGAGCTGAAAATAAGTGATTTTGAATACAAAGGCGATGCGGTCCTAGAACCTGCTTTACTGGTAGTTAATCCAAGTGATGGAACAACAAAGGAAAGTATTGCCGAAAAGGATTTGCAGAGCGAAGTCATTCGATCCAAAATTACTGATTCTTTTGAGCATTTTGCTACAAAAAGAGCAGAGGTGAGTGCTGCGGCGCGCAGAGCGCAGAGTGCCGAAGTCTCTGCTCAAGATATTCTTCTTGTATTAGAGGAAGATATTTCTGAGATAAAAGATGCAGATCTCGCATCTATCTTAACCCAGCTTGAATTTCTAATGACACAGAAAGACGCTGCCCAAGCAACTTTTACGAGGGTTACCAGCAAATCGCTGTTTGATTTTCTAAGCTAATCCTGGCTGACTTGGTATGTAAATTGCTCTTTTAGTTTAAATTAGGAGTAATTAATGTTTTCAATAATTAAATCTGGCATGTCTTCGGCAATGCATGAACTTTCTGTTATCTCTAATAACGTTTCAAATGCAAATTCTAACGGATTTAAGAAATCTTTAGTTGCTTTTTCAGATTTTGCAGGTGGTTTGCTTCCCGATGGAGTCGGAAGTGTTTCTAGTGGTTTGGGTTCTTTTGTTGATGACACAAGAATTAGTGATGGCCAAGGTTCTGTTTTAGCGACAGAAAATATCACCGACATGGCACTTGTTGGAAATGGATTTTTTGCTATTCAAAATGTCAATGATAACAGTGTTTCTTTCACTAGGAATGGTTCTTTTGGTCTCGATGAAAATGGCTTTCTTACCACAAGTGATAATCATCGTGTTCTTGGAGCCCCTCTAGTTGATGGTGCTTTTGCTCCTATTGCTGGTGGTATCGAGACTCTCTTTCCTATTCAAATACCAGCCCGGCAAGAAGAATTTGTAATGTCCGAATTGAATATTGCTCAGGATGGTAAAATATCAGCTAGGTATGGTGATGAAGAAAATCTAACGCCAATAAGTTCACTGACCTTGGGAATTTTTTCTAATCCTGCAGGATTAAAAGAGTTAGGAAATGCTCGATTTTCAGCAACTGAAAACTCTGGTCTGTTAACTTTAGGTTCGCCTTTAGAGGCCGGCTTTGCTGAGCTAAAAACAGGCTTGTTGGAGCAATCTAATGTAAATGTTACTGACGAACTTACAGCAATGATTAAAGCTCAACAGCAATTTAATGGATCAGCACGCCTAATGCAGGCTAACTCCGACATGGTTGAAAAACTTACGCGATAAAAAATAAAAAGGGAATGGTGATTGAAAATGGCTAGTTGCGTAGAATGCAATGTGAAAATGGGATACAGTGAAACTAACGCGTCACGTAACCATGACGGCTTGTGTATAGCTTGTTACGTTAAATCTCTAGTGAAGACGAAAATTAATGCAGCTAATAATACAAAAAAACCCACAAATGCCAGATCTTTAGATCACTTGTTTGAAAAGTTTGAAAATATAACGCTTACAAGCGAAACTGCACCTAATATTAGAGTAAGAAAACGTTTTGGTATCGTACATGGAGAGGCAACTT
>CACPBQ010000020.1 GCA_902632125.1 Paracoccaceae bacterium
ACGGCTTCAAGTAAATGCTTACAATATTTGTTGCACTGGCTTCAGTTGGGCGAAGACCAAAGCGTATTGACTTGCCTGTTTCCGAAAAATGGAGCGAACCAAAAAGCCAATCCCAGATGGCTAGCATCGCTCCATAATTTTTATTGAAATGCTTATTTTCGATGGAATGGTGTAGCTGATGTTGAGCCGGAGAAATAAAAACTCTCTCAAGCCAGGGCCAATACGCGATTTCAATATGAGAATGTCTCAAATTTGCTCCTGCAATATTAAAAATAAATGAGAATAAATTTACTCCCAAAAGAGTGGCAAGTGAAAAATTATCAATCCCAAAACAATATGCAAACATTCCTATCACAGCTCCAATAACTAAGGAGCCTCGCAATCCATAAATAATGCTTTCGATAGGATGAACACGGTAAACGGTAATTGGTGTCATAGTTTCAGCTGAATGGTGCACTTTGTGAAAGGCCCATAAAAACTTCCAGCGATGCATACATCTATGGACGAAATATTTCGAAAAATCGTCCATTAAAAAATAGCTTAAAGTGTACAGGGTAATAATCAGCAAACTGGGCCAATGATCAAGAGCAAGAAATCCTACAACATTTTGCTTACTCAATTGAAAAAATAGGAAGGTGGTTACTGCTCCCTGCGCAAGTAAATAGGGAGAAATTAAAATTGAAATTAATCTATTGATGGAGTAAATAATATAGTCGGCTTTAGCCGAGCCTGACCAGAAAATCTTTTTATCAAAAACTTTGCTAAAAGCGCCTTTTAACCCCATACCTCGCCAAGCACAGAGAAAAACTACTGCCAACACAATAGATAAAGCTAAATAACCAACAAATATGCGTTTTTTATGGTTTAAAAAATCGGCAGAAAGCGAAGTTAAATAAGTATCCAGGTGTGAGCCAAAGTTTGTGATAATTTGATATAGATTTTCCAAGGCAATAAAAATTTCATAAAAAAGCACGGCACCTTCTCTGTGGCGCCGTGCTTCTTAATCTTTAATCAGTTTCTGCGTTTGTGTCTGCGTCAGCAGATGCGCTCATTTTCGCTAATTCATCAAGCATATCGTTAGCTCTGGATTTAACACCAAAAGAATCTGATACTAGCTTTTGGATCTTGAGCATATTTAATTGGTAGTCAGACCAAGTCATTTTACGATCTCTAACGAAATTACCGTTTCCATCAACGCCTGTGACATAGCTATTGTCAGCAGTAACTGGTCCGAAACCAATCAGTTTATTCATTTCAACTGCTGCAGCACCTAAGTTTTTCCTTCCGGACTGGATTGCCATGGAGAATCCGGCTAACTCACCCCAGTGTTTTACGTATTTTCTGTAGCTTTTATCGTCAACACCATTTTCTTTCATAGCAGCAATGTCTTTGTAAACGGAGCCAGCATACTTAAATACTGCTTCTGCCAAGACCTTTTCCCAATTTGCTTCAATTGTTGCAGCGTGGCCTTTGATGACCGCCAGTTCTGTTGCGCTTAATTTCTCACCTTGCGCACCAGAAATCACTTTCCGACCATCAATATATGCTTGCATTATCGAGGCCAAATAATTCGTGTTTCCTGACTTATCAAATGCTGCAGCATAGTATGCCGGACCAAAAACCATTTCCGATTTCAAATCGACAACTCCGTCACCATTTCTATCAGCTGACGCCATGTCTTTTCTTTTCGCAATATCATAAGCATTGGCTGGAGTTAAGGCTAGAGTATGTGCTGGAGCTCCAAAGTAACCAAAGCCCTCGTCCCATGAATGCTCCTTGCCTGTGTAATGCTTGCCATCTTTGTAAGGCTTGTCATTCGGTTTAACATCTGCAGTCATTTTTTCGTCTAGGTAATTATCAACTGCTTGACTGTATTGAACGGCACCCATTGTAAATTTGGAAATAAGTTGGGCATAATCATAGCCATTTTCTGCATCAAATCCTTTATTTGATTTAGCGGCTCGTGAAATCATATCCTTCATAACGTCAACGCCAGTATGATTGCCAGGCCATGCAGGCATCAAGCCTTTATAGAACTTTCCTTCTAAATTAGCTGAAGAAGAGAGCTCACCAATTGTCGTTTGTTTGATTTTGAACCCATCTTTCGAGGCAGGAGCCAAAATAGCCAAATCTTTTGTGGGACCTGAAAAATATTGCATCATTTGAGCTTCAACATCGGCAGCATTTCCACCACCATTTCCTGAAGACGCAAGTTTCTTAAGGCTCTGTTCCATTGTCTGACGGGCTATCTGGCCACCGTAAGAAACAGAATTTGTTTTATCCCCGGTGTAACCTTTTAGCGTTACAGGATATGGCCCGTAAAAATGGTGTGCAGTGAGCGCTGTCGCGCTTACGCAAATAGCGATTGCCGAAGCAGTAATTCGGTGTGAAAACATCTTTTTTTCCTTTAATAATTTACACGAAATTAAATCCTTAGTCTTTTAGTAAGAAATTTTTTTTAATGTCAAGTAGTTTTGTCAGGTATTTAGTTGACAAAAATTGTCAAATATATTTACGGTAAGTACATTTGTAAAAATGGGGTTAAAAAGTGATAAAAAAATTAGTGTGTACAATACTTTTAATTATGGGCGTCACGCCCTTGTTAGCCGCCGAAATCAATATATATTCGTATCGTCAACCGTTCCTTATTCAACCGCTCACCGACGCTTTTACAAAAGAAACGGGAATAAAAGTTAACGTGGCGTATTTGAGAAAAGGCATGATTGAAAGAATGACAGCCGAGGGTAAACGCAGTCCAGCAGACGTTGTTTTAACGGTTGATATTTCACGTTTAGCTGCTGTAGTAGATGCAGGTCTTACTCAACCAGTTTTGAATGAAACACTGGAAAAAAATATACCATCAATCTACCGAGACCCTGAAAACCATTGGTTTGGTCTAACGACCCGAGCTAGGATTATTTACGCAAGTAAAGATAAGGTAGCGGACGGTGAAGTTACAACGTATGAAGGTTTAGCTGATCCGAAATGGAAAGGGCGTATTTGTACCCGATCTGGAACAAATGCATATACAGTTGCGCTCATATCAGCAGTAATCCACCATCATGGTGCGGAAAAAGCAGAAGATTGGTTGAGAGCTGTTAAGAATAACTTGGCTCGAAAACCACAAGGAAATGATAGAGCTCAAGTTAAAGCGATATGGGCTGGGGAATGTGATATATCAATTGGCAACACCTATTATATGGGAAAAATGCTCAAAGATCCTGAACAAAAAGCCTGGGCAGATAGTGTTAGAATAGTTTTCCCCGAGTTTGAAAATGGTGGAACGCACGTCAATATCTCTGGAATAGCTTTAGCAAAATACTCCCCTAATAAAGAAAACGCCGTAAAATTAATGGAATTTCTGAGTTCCCCAGAAGCTCAAAAAATTTATGCACTGGCAAATTTTGAATATCCAATTGCTCCAAACACTGAACCAGCAGATTTAGTCAAAAACTGGGGTACTTTTACGCCAGACGACGTGAACCTGATGGATTTGGCAAAATTAAGGAGTACAGCACTTAAGCTTACAGAGACTGTAGACTTTGACGGTTAATTTCCGATTTAACTAGCATTAAACCTGCGCTTTCATTAGCGCAGGTTTTTTTATATAGTTACGCGACTTCACTAATTAAATAAAATCATAAGTAGGGTTTATGCAAAAGCGTAAGATAATAATTGATACAGATCCCGGACAGGACGATGCTGTTGCAATACTGTTGGCTTTAGCCAGTCCTGAAGAAATTGATGTCATAGGAATTACAGTAGTAGCGGGTAATGTGCCTCTTGATTTAACAAAAAATAATGCACGAACAGTATGTGAGCTAGCGCGAAAACCCGAAGTAAAGGTCTTTGCAGGCTGCGACACGCCAATGAAAAGACCCCTTGTCACAGCCGAACATGTTCATGGGAAAACAGGTTTGGATGGACCAATCCTTCCAGATCCCAAAATGCCTCTGCAAGAGCAGCATGCAGTTGATTTTATAATTCAAACAGTTCGAAACAACAAAGCTAGTACAATAACATTATGTCCATTGGGACCACTAACAAATATAGCGACAGCAATTCAAAAGGCACCAGACATAAAGGAAAAAATCCAAGAGATCGTTTTAATGGGAGGAGCTTATTTTGAAGTTGGCAATATAACACCCACGGCAGAATTCAATATTTATGTAGATCCTGAGGCAGCCGACATTGTGTTTCAATCAAACATTAAAATCACTGTATTACCCCTTGATGTTACTCATAAAGTTCTTGTTACTAAGGCTAGAAATGATGCTTTTCGGGCACTAAATTCACCAGTTGGTAAAGCAGTTGCTGAAATGACTGATTTTTTTGAAAGGTTCGATAAAGAAAAATATGGATCGAATGGCGCCCCATTGCATGACCCCTGCGTTATTGCCTACATACTTTCACCAGACTTATTTTCAGGTCGTCACATTAATGTTGAAATAGAAACCCAGTCCGAACTTACGTTAGGAATGACGGTAGCCGACTGGTGGAAAGTCACAAATCGTCCAAGAAATGCCTATTTTATTGGCGATGTAAATGCTGACGGATTTTTCTCTTTACTGACTGAGCGTTTGGCTCGCTTTTAATTGAAAAATTCACTAGGTATGGAATTAAAATCGATTGCTACTAAACATGAACGCACAATTTCCTTTTGATAATACCTATTCCACTCTTCCAAGCCAGTTTTTTCATAAACAAAAACCTGCAACAGTCTCTAAGGCTACTCTGGTAGCTTGTAATTTTCAATTAGCAAAAGAGCTAGAGATAAAACTTCCTAGCAGTGGACTAGAATTGATCTTTTCGGGACAAATGATACCCGACGGAGCAGATCCTTTAGCACAAGCTTATGCTGGGCATCAATTTGGCTATTACAGTCCACAACTAGGTGATGGAAGAGCGCTTTTGCTAGGTGAGCTAAATACGAAATCAGGACGATACGATATCCAATTGAAGGGATCTGGAACAACACCTTATTCTCGCAGTGGCGATGGATTATCTTGGTTAGGCCCTGTTTTACGAGAATATATAGTGTCAGAAGCCATGCATCATTTAGGAATTCCGACCACTAGATCTTTAGCTGCGGTTGAGACCGGTGATAAAGTTTTGAGAGAAACCGTACTCCCAGGAGCCATTTTAACAAGAATTGCCAAAAGTCATATACGCGTGGGAACGTTTCAATACTTTGCATATAACAAAGATACGGAAGCTCTTGAAACGTTATATGAGTATACTCGGGAACGACATTATAACGAAACAAAATCCATTTCAGAATTTTTAAGCTGTGTAATCAATGCACAAAGCGATTTGGTTACCGATTGGCTAAGTGTTGGTTTTATCCATGGGGTAATGAATACCGATAACTGTTCAATATCAGGTGAAACAATCGATTATGGTCCCTGTGCATTTTTGGATAACTATAGCCCTTTAAAGGTTTTTTCTTCAATTGATACTCACGGTCGATATGCTTACTCAGCTCAAGCCGATGTAATTGTTTGGAATATGGCACAATTGGCAAATGCTCTTTTACCAATTGTTAACAACGATGAAAATGTATTGATTGAATTTAAAAAATTGGTCCAAGACATGCCAAATCAAATAAGACATTTGTGGTTAAGAAAATTTGGAAAAAAAATTGGCATATCCAAAACCAAACCCGATGACTATAAATTGATAAGTAACTTTTTAAATAGCTTAGCATCGAGAAATGAAGATTTCACGATAAGCTTTAGAAAGCTTATAGAGGAACCCGAATACTTCAAATCTGTTGACCCTGATTGGTTTAAAACTTGGAAAAATCGAGTATCAGGCGAACCTGACCCAGTTTCAATTATGGCTGGGACAAATCCAAATTTAATACCACGAAATCATCAAATAGAGCTTGCGATAACAGCAGCGTTAAATTCTGATTTTGATCTCTTTCACCGACTAAACAAGGCCTTAAAATCACCTTATAAGAAAAACTTAGAGTACTCAGATTTAGAAGCTATCCCTACAGAAGAGGAAGAAGTTCTAAAAACATTCTGCGGCACCTAATTCTTGCATTTCGGCTAAACATGACCATAACGTAAAGCGTTTATTAAAAAAATATGTTTAAAATGACAGACACAATTCTTCAAAGGTGCGAACAAAAGGGCTTGCGTATGACGAGCCAGCGTAAAATCATCGCTCAGGTGTTAGAAGACGCTGCTGACCATCCTGACGTGGAGGAATTATATAAACGAGCGTCAAAAATTGATCTCACCATTTCTATAGCAACTGTATACAGAACCGTTAAGCTATTTGATGAAGCAGGCATTTTAGATAAATTAGAGTTTGGCGATGGCCGAGCGCGCTATGAAGACGCCGAACGTGAACACCATGACCATCTGATTGATATTAATTCTGGGAGAGTTATAGAGTTCATGGACTCTGACATTGAAAAACTACAAGAAAAAATTTCTAAAAAACTTGGGTATAAACTTATGGGACATAAACTCGAGCTTTATGGCATTCCGTTAAAAAAGTCATAACTTGACAACCAAACCCTTCTGAGAGACAGATTTGGCTCATTATTTGGTTTCAAATGGTAAATATCCGCGGTATTTTATTTATGATGATGTCAATGGCGTGTTTTGCTGTTGAAGACACATTTATAAAGTTACTATCGGCCAGGCTACCTGCCACTCAAATTCTCTTTTCGGTAGGCTATGGCGGTGCATTAATCACATTAGTGCTCGCTATTGTTTTGAATGTTAATCTGGCTGACAAAATTCTACTGAATAAGCATGTAATATCACGTACGATTGCAGATTTATTCGGAGCTCTCTCTTTTACCTCTGCCATGGTATTAATACCAATGTCGTTACTAGCGTCTATTTTGCAGGCGACACCATTATTTGTAACTTTAGGAGCGTTCGTTTTGTTGGGTGAAAAGGTTGGATGGCGCAGATGGTTAGCAATTTTTGTTGGTTTTTTGGGTGTTATAATTATACTCCAGCCCGGATATGGTAGCTTCCAATTAGCATCACTTTTAGGTCTGGCGGCAGTTTTATGCTTAGCGCTCAGAGACGTCGTTACTAGAGATATGGCAACTGAAATTCCGACTTTAACAGTCACCTTTTATGCATGCCTAGCAATGGGAAGTGCTGGGTTTATTGCTTATCCTTTTTTTGGACCTCCTATAATGCCGACTACAAATGAAGCTACTATATTAATATGTGCTGCAATTACTGGCCTCACTGGCTATTTCTTGCTTGTTTTAGCTACCCGTAAAGGCGATGTGTCTGTTATTGCACCATTTCGTTACTCAAGACTTCTATTCTCGTTAGGCCTTGCAAGTTTAATTTTAGGAGAAAAACTTACGCTACCAATTTTACTAGGGGGTTTGTTAGTAGTGAGTTCTGGAATCTACACTTTTGGGCGAGAGAGAGCATCAGTTAAAATACAAAAAAGTTTAACCGAAAAGATATAAAAGGTTTGGTGTTATCGCTAACAATAAGTATATACATTAAATTTAAATTTTGTTACTCGGTGCTTATAATGAAAAGAGGCTGATTAAATGAGTATAATAATCGATATTCATGCACGGGAAATTTTAGATAGTCGGGGCAATCCCACGGTTGAAGTCGATGTAACTTTAGAAGATGGTACACTAGGCCGAGCATCCGTTCCATCGGGCGCATCAACAGGTGCTCATGAGGCTGTAGAAAAGAGAGATGCTGATAAAAAACGATACAATGGGAAAGGTGTGCTTAACGCAGTAACTTCAGTTAATGGTGAATTAGCTGATGCATTAGTCGGGTATGATGTCAGTGAACAAGCGTCAATTGACGCTTTAATGATTGAAATAGATGGGACATCCAATAAGTCGCGATTAGGAGCAAATGCAATTCTGGGCGTTTCACTTGCATGCGCGAAGGCAGCTGCTGATTTTTTCAATTTGTCTCTTTATCGATATGTCGGTGGGCCCACCGCAAAAACTCTTCCTGTTCCCATGATGAATATTATAAATGGAGGCGAACACGCTGATAATCCAATTGATATTCAAGAGTTTATGATTATGCCCGTGGCAGCGGAAAATATAAAAGATGCTGTCCGAATAGGATCAGAAATTTTTCATACTCTTAAAAACGAGTTAAAAGACGCGAGCCTATCAACTGGAGTTGGCGACGAGGGCGGCTTTGCCCCAAACATTAATTCAGCAAGAGAAGCTATTGATTTTATTTTAAAATCTGTAGAAAAATCTGGTTATTCTTCTGGAAATGATATCTTTTTGGCCTTGGATTGTGCTTCAACTGAGTATTATCATAAAAATAAATACGTTTTTAAGGGTGAGGGACAAGAATTTAGTAGCTCTGAAAATATAGCCTATCTCGAAAGCCTAGTTAAAGATTATCCAATAATTTCTATTGAAGACGGCATGGCTGAAGATGATTGGGAAGGATGGGTGGCTCTAACCGAAACACTTGGTGATAAAGTTCAACTAGTTGGGGATGATCTTTTTGTAACAAATCCTTTAAGATTAAAAATGGGTATTGAAAAGAAAGCCGCTAACTCAATGCTCGTGAAGGTTAACCAAATTGGAACTTTAACGGAAACCTTGAGTGCGGTTGAAATGGCACACCGAGCAAACTTTACTAATGTAATGAGCCATAGATCTGGAGAAACCGAAGACGCAACTATAGCTGATCTTGCAGTCGCAACTAATTGTGGTCAGATTAAAACTGGTTCTTTGGCACGATCTGATAGACTGGCCAAGTATAACCAACTTATCCGCATTGAAGAGGAATTAGGGGAAAACGCCTTATATGCAGGGCTTTCAATCTTAAAGTCTAAATAGAAAGCTATCCATCAATTAGATTAGAAAGTGCTTTTGCTGTTCTTGGCAGTCGTGCTTTCCTAAGTAATTGGCGGATTGTCCACTCCTCGTCAGATTTTTTTCTGGCTTCTCTTAATAAATCCTGGACGATTTCAATAATGATATAGGCATCGTCTTTTAAATATTCTAATATAACATGATCAGGATCTAGTCGGATTAACCCATATTGATCTAAAATTTGCCTGGGAAAATCTTTTTTATTAAGCGTGATGATGGCGTCGCATTTTCCGGCTATTGCAGCCGCTAAAACATGTCGATCATTTAAGTCTGGTAGGTACAAACTCTCTTCGAGTTCAAAACTAAAACTAATTATACTATTTGGCCAATTAGCTCTCAAAATGGATATTTCTGAGTCTGCCTGTAACTGCCCAAACTCACCAACTTTTTTAGCAGAAGCAGACCACTCGCTCAGTATTTTTTCTGACCAAAAAGCGCTGTCATGTTTTAATTTCACAGCTTCCAAAAGAATTGTTCGCATCACTGTAGGATATAAAACACAGGTATCGATTAGATAATTCATAGCGAAAAGAAAAGAGACTTTAGGTATCCGTTTCCGGATAACATCGGGTGCACCGGGTGGTCTGGACCCGCAAATCCAGTAAAAATGATAGACGAATTTCTTCCTGCAGAATTTATGCCTCTAATACAGGACTCTCGAAATTTAGATAGTGAAGCAGCATGAGAGCAAGAACACAGCACCAAAATACCTCTCTCTTCTACTAAAGCAGAAGAAATTTTAGCAAGTCGTTCGTAAGCGCGAAGACCTGAACTTAATGCTTGTCTTGAGGGAGCAAATGCAGGTGGATCACAAACAACAATATCAAACTTTTTTCCCTCATTTCTAAGACGCTTTAATGCATTAAATCCGTCATCTTTTATTATCGAAAGTGCAGACTTGAAGCCGCTAGCTTCAGCCCCCTGCTGTGCCAAGTCCAGAACAGCCTGTGATGCATCTACAGCTGTTGCCCTAACGGCCCCACCAACCAGAGCTGCCAGCGCAAAGCCGCCTACATGAGAGAATACATCTAACACAGTTCTGTTTTTTGAGATACTAGATAAAAATGCATGGTTCTTTCTTTGATCGTAAAAAAGGCCAGTTTTTTGACCAAAGTTGAGATCTGCCATATAAATCGCACCATTCATCGGCACCTTAAAAGGAGTATTCGGGGCAGACCCATGAACTAAAAGTGAACAATCGTCTAAACCCTCTAAAGTTCTCGCGCGACTATTTGCATTTTTAATAATCCCTTCCGGATTAAAAAGTTCTACCAGTGCATCAGAAATATTTTTTAAGTTATTTTCAGACCAAACTGAATTTGGTTGAATAACAAAGAAATCTCCAAACCGGTCTATTATGGTTCCTGGCATTTGATCTGCTTCTGAATTAATCAGCCTGTAGTAAGGATCTGCGAAAATACTTTCGCGTAATGCTTTTGCAATACTAATTCTTTTCAAAATAAGCTCTGTCTCCACAATTTGTTCTGCAGTATTTGTAAGTACTCTGGCAAAGATTTTTGAATTTGGATTTACCACTGCCGTCACCAAAAAATTTCTATCACAATCTTGCAATTCCACAATTTCACCAGACGGTATTTTTTTTGTCCGCCTATCCAAAACTAATTCATTATCGTACACCCACGGGAAGCCAGCTAATATTTTAGAGGATGAAACCTTTGGTTTTAAACGGATTACTGGATATTTTTCTTCTTTATGCATAAAGTTAATTTCACATAAAATATCGTAATATAAAAGACTTCTCGGAATTAAAGGCTTACTTGCACAAAGGTTGTTCTTCTTTTAAAAAAAATTGTCTCTTATGTTCAAATATCGTTGGATAAAAATTTTGATGAATTTAAAATTAAGGTCAATAAAGAAAAATAATTTTTGCGTAAATGATAAAATTAGAGAGCAAAAAAAAATAGCCGGAGGCTTTAAATTAGCTCAACTTTAGAAAGTACCAATTAAGGTTTTAAAAAAGTGAACCCTTATCAAGCTAGCGAAAGAATAGAAAAAATATGTCGGTTAGCTCCAGTAGTTCCAGTTTTGGTTGTCCAAAATCCTGACATAGCGAAACCATTGGCAGAAGCCCTTATTTCTGGCGGTTTGCCAGTGTTAGAGGTCACATTGAGAACCAAATCTGCCCTTCAGGTTATATCAGAAATGGCAAAAGTTCCTGGAGCAGTTGTAGGCGCTGGCACCATTACAAAATCTAACGATATAAAAGACGCCATCAACGCAGGGGCTAGTTTCGCAATTTCTCCAGGAGTCACAGATACTATTTTGGAGGAGAGTGAGCGGCATAAGCTTGCAATTATGCCCGGTGCTGCAACTCCAAGCGAAATCATGCGCCTATTTCAGTTAGGATACTCGGTACAAAAATTTTTTCCCGCCGAAGCAAATGGGGGACGAGCCGCATTGAAGGCGATTGCAGGGCCACTTCCAAATGTGAAGTTTTGTCCAACAGGCGGTATAAATCGTGGTAATGCCGAAGGTTATTTAGAATTAGAAAATACTCTGTGTGTTGGAGGAAGTTGGGTCGCAACTCAAAAATTAATTGAACATAGAGACTGGCACACTGTAAACGATTTAGCGAATAAAGCATCTAAATTAGGTTCTAAAATCTAATCCAACTTGGCTCGATGCCGTGATTTCCATCCTCCGCGCCTTTTAGGCTTTACCATCTTTAAAAGTCCCTCTTCTAACGTTTCGGTCATTGGATGGGCAGGAAATTCAGGCTGATATCGTTTTAATAAATTTTTAATAATAACGTTTGGGTCCTGCTCTAGTGGTAGACTTAAAGCCCAATCTAAAAATATGCTTCGACACTCAGAAGGGGTAATATTTTCTATTTTGTAACCTTCCTGTATCAAAGCTTTTGGATCATCTAAATCACCTTTCATTACTTAGTTAAACCCTTCCATTAGATAAAACTTTGTCAATGACTGTGTTTATTTTACTAGAGCTTATAAGCAAACTTTTTTTTACCTCAGCAAGCGTTTGTTTTTCAAAAATTTCAATGCGAGCTTGATTATCTAAAACATCTAATTTTTCAAGCTCAACCTGGCCTTTAAACAAAATATTTAGCCCAATTTGCAATGACCATAACTGATTTGCTGCCGCTTTAAGCTCCAGAAATTCATTATGGGTTAAGAATTTACCTCCAAAAAGAGCTTTAAGTCCTGCATTTGTGGAGCGAGAAATACTTCGAGTGACCAAACAACCTGCCTGAGATAGTAAATCTAAGTCTTGCAAACGTCCTGGCCCAATTTTTGCGTCCAAAGGGTTTGAGATTTTTGCTTGAGCTATTCTGGATCTCATGTTGACTAATTCGTTAAAAATATTGTCTCGATCATAAGATTTCAATAATGAGCTTCGAAAACTTTCAAAATCGTTCAACAAGGTTCCTGTTCCGGCTACCGCACGAGCCCTTGTCAGTGCTAAATGCTCCCAAATCCAGGCTTCATTTTTTTGATAGTTTTTGAATGAATTCCAGGAGGTTGCTACTGGGCCCTGAAAACCTGACGGTCTGAGACGCATGTCAATTTCATATAATCGTCCTTCAGTCATCGGTGCCGATATTGCAGTGATGAAGGCTTTTGCCACGCGAGAATAGTATTGACGTGCCGAGAGCGACCTTTCACCTTCAGATTGATCATTACCGTCCGCATCATAAATTATTATCAGATCTAGATCCGAATTCGCGTGCAAAATCCCGGAGCCTAAACTGCCCATACTAATTACAGCAGTTCCGTTTCCTGGTTCAGGCCCAAATTTCTTTGCAAACTCACAGAGGACTTCTTGCCAAATAATACTTAAGATAGCTTCAGCTAATTCCGCATATTGAGCACCTGCCCTGCTAGCGCTTATCTGAGACTTCAAGTAGTGAACGCCAATCCTGAATTGCCATTCTTTGCACCATCTACGAGCCAAATCCAACTTGGCTTCATAATCTACTTCATTTTGAAGCCTTGCCTCTAAGTCATTTGAAAGATGTTCCTTACCAGGCCAGTTCCCCCAAAATTCTGGTGCTATCACGGAATCTAAGACATTAGTATTTTTAACCAAATATTCTGAGAGCACTCCAGAAGTACCCAAAATACCTAAAAGCAAATCTAAAATTTGTGTATTATTCTCAAAAAGTGAGAATATTTGAATTCCCGTTGGCAGCTTGGAGAGAAAATTACCAAATGCTATTAAAGTTTCTTCTGGTCGAGGGGTTGAGGTAATACTTTTTAGTATTACTGGCTTTAGTCTATCGAATATGGAAACTGCCCTAGCCGTTCGCAGAGCTGGATAGCTTGCCCAAGTTATAAATTGATCCTCAAATTCTTTTGGACCGCTAAAATTTTGACTTACTTGGCGGGTAATTTGCGGCTCAAAAAAACCTTCAATTTCGCTGTTGGTTTTACTAAGGCGTTCAAACAACTCTTTTTTTAAATCTTCTTTTTCTTTACCCATCATGCAGGCAAGGCGGACAAACCCTTGTTCAGAATTAGGAAGTTCGTGGGTCTGTGCATCATTTATCATTTGTAAACGATGCTCAATTGTTCGATAAAACCGGTAATTTTCAATCAAATCTTTTACCAAGCCATTTGGTAACCATTTTTTGTTGGAAATTGCCCTGAGAGACGACACAGTTCCTCTAGATCGAATAGTTTCGTCTCTTCCGCCAAAAATAATTTGATGTGTTTGCGTAAAAAATTCTATATCTCTAATTCCACCACGCCCAAGCTTCATATTATGCTTGGGTAAAGTTATTTTGCCAATTTTTGTTTTATAATGATCTCGTATCCTAAGTCGGATGTCATGAGCATCAGAAATTGCAGTATAATCGAGGTATTTACGCCAAATAAATGGCTCAATATTTTTTAAAAATTTATTTCCAGCTAAATGGTCGCCCGCGCAAACTCTAGCTTTTATAAAAGCTGCCCTCTCCCAAGTTCTTCCCGTGCTCGCGTAATACCTTTCTGCAGCATCAACCCCCATACAGACTGGAGTGACCGATGGATCCGGCCGCAAACGTAAATCGGTTCTAAACACATATCCATATTTTCCATTTTCATTCAAAACTCGATACATGTTTTTCGTTGCATTTATAAAAGTGCGTCTTACGTTTTGAAATTCCTCAGGTCGGTATATTTCCTCATCAAAAAAGCATATCAAATCAATATCAGAGGAATAATTAAGCTCATAAGCACCTAATTTCCCCATAGCTAATATGAAAAATCCTGCTTTATCTGGATCTAAATTGTAATGTTTGGGAAATTTGCCTTTCTTTAATTCCTTAAGAAAGCTAGCGTGCCAGGATAAATTTATAGCTTTTTCTGCAAATGCTGATAGATTTTTTGTGACCACCTCTAGTGACCAAAAACCAGCTATATCGTTCAGCGCGATCCAAAGAGCTGCTCTTTTCTTAGCTTTCCTTAACTTTAGATAAAGAGAATCAAAAGGTTCGAGTTTCAAGTGTTCTAATAGGGATAAAATATTAAAATTTTTATCGTCTATAATATCTAGCAACCAACGTTTCTCTTTTAAAAGTTGAGAATATAAAAATGGGCTACAAGAAGCGACCGCTGCAAAATAATTTCTTAAATTTTTTGGGCTTTCTGAAAATGCATTAATAATCTCGTCGGCTATCCTTTGATCAAATATCTTAGGAACGCGTTTAGGCTCCAACTCAAATGTCATTCACTTGATCTTTCAACTTTATTTAACTTAATTATGAAGAAGTTTCGTCAATCCGTCAAAGATACTATTATTGAACATTCAAGAACGTTAGAAATTCCTGTAACTTGGTGTTTTTGCGTTTTTTATACAAAAAACAGTATTTTGTCTTTTATTCTTTAAACTTTATTGCCCCATTAAAAAAAATGACTAAAATAGTGTTATGCGTCATACCTTACCATTAGCACCCCAATTCTACGTAACTGCACCCCAGGTATGTCCTTATCTGCCTGACAGAATTGAACGTAAACTGTTCACATCAATACAGGGTGAAGATGCTCAATTACTGAATGATTCCTTATCACAACAAGGCTTTCGGCGATCTCAGAATATTCTCTACAGACCTTCGTGCAACGAGTGCTCAGCTTGTTTGTCTGCACGAATTGATGTTAAAAAATTTAAACCTTCTAAAGGTCAGAAAAAAATAATCCGGCGAAGCAAATTTTTAATCCGAAGTTCAAACAATCCATGGGCAACAGAAGAACAATACGAGCTATTTAAAAGATATTTACAAGAACGCCATGCAAAAGGTGGTATGGCAGATATGGATGTTTTTGAATTTGCAGCGATGATTGAAGAGTCTTCAATTGAAACTCGCGTCATTGAATACCATCATGAAAATTTACTGCAGAGTGTATGTTTAACAGATTTTCTCAGCGATGGTCTTAGTATGGTTTACTCTTTTTTTGACCCAGACAAATCCAAGCAATCTTTGGGAACTTTTATGATTTTAGATCATATAGCTTTAGCCCTAGAGTTAGAACTTCCTTATCTTTATTTGGGTTACTGGGTTCCTGGTAGTTCAAAAATGGATTACAAAGTCAATTTTAAAGGCGTTGAAATTTTTCAAAATAACATTTGGCAACCACTCTCTGAAGTTAATAAATCATCTCTTGAATTACATCCGCTAAATACAGCACCTGTTTCGGAGCAAGTATCTTCTTTATCTTTGCCAGACAGCATTATAACCTAACTGATAACCTAGACGTAGCGCGTTAGATACCTTATAAGAAAAAAAACAGAGAGTAAGTCAATGAATGAAGTAAGCCCACCCATGGAAGGCTCCCCGTTGATTGCCCCTTCTTCTACCAATCATCCACTTTACGAGTCGATAGTAGAAGCTTGCAGAACTGTATTCGACCCAGAAATACCAGTGAATATTTATGATTTAGGTCTGATATACACGATCGGAATCACAGAGGACAACGATGTAAATATAATCATGTCTCTTACAGCCCCTGGATGCCCGGTTGCTGGCGAAATGCCTGGATGGGTAGAGGACGCTATCAATGGTATGGGTGGCGTAAGGCATGTTTCTGTGGATATTACCTGGGAACCGCCTTGGGGCATGGACATGATGAGTGATGAAGCTCGTCTCGAATTAGGTTTTATGTAGGTAAATCGCTAAAATGTTTGCTATCCCAGGACAAAATGCAATTAAGTTGACCGAAACCGCAGTGGCACAAATAATCAAGTTAATGGAAGCCAATAAATACTTTGGATTGCGAGTTGGAGTTAAAAAAGGCGGGTGCGCAGGTATGGAATATACCATGGAGTATGTTAAAGAACCCGATAAGAATGATGAAGTTATAGAGCAAGATGGAGCGCGCGTACTAATCGCACCTATGGCTCAAATGTTTCTTTTTGGGACAGAAATTGATTACGAGATCTCATTACTTGAATCAGGGTTTAAATTTAATAACCCAAATGTTACCGAAGCATGTGGTTGTGGAGAGTCAATCAAATTCGAGAATATGTAAATTAACTTTTGAGTTTTAAAGTTTGAAATATATAATGAATTTGAAAAATATAAAATTTATTCCAAAAATATGAAAAGAGGCTTCGATGTCTAAATTAGTTGCTGGTAACTGGAAAATGTTTGGCAATAAAGATATGATTTATGACATCAAAAAAATTGATCGGCATTGTAACGATACCAAGTGTGAAGTTGCAATATGTCCCCCTTTCCAACTGATTTCAGCTGCGAATGAACAAACCAAAAATATAAAAATCGGAGCACAAAATTGTCATATCAATACTAATGGAGCCCATACCGGTGAAGTTTCAGCAGAAATGCTGACCGAAGTGGGTGCTGAGCTTATAATTGTTGGTCACTCGGAACGTCGACAAGATAACTCAGAAACTAACGATATAGTTAAACTAAAAACAGAGGCAGTACACAGGGCGGGAGCCACTGCGATTGTTTGTATTGGAGAAACATTAGAAGAAAGAACTGCAGAGCAGACATTGTCAGTTTTACAAGAGCAAATGCTGAAATCGCTTCCCAAAAAAGTAACGCCTGTAAATACTGTTGTTGCTTATGAGCCTGTTTGGGCAATAGGTACGGGGCTAGTTCCAGCCGCAGATCAAATTCGTGCTGCACATTCGTTTATAAGAGGCTTCTTAGCTAGCACTTATGGAGCTGAGGCTCATGACGTAAAAATTTTATATGGAGGCTCTGTTAAAGATACCAACGCAAAAGAAATATTCTCAATATCAAATGTAAATGGAGCTTTAGTTGGTGGTGCAAGCTTAAAAAGCACTGATTTTATAGAAATCATTAAAGCGGCATCAAATTCAATGTAAAAATCCTATAAAGATTTTTACAACTTACCGAGGGCAAATGTTACCAAAATTCGCGCAATCTCCTACAAATGATGATTTCGTTCAAAATCCCTACCCTTTCTACGAAAAATGTTTAGCAGAGGGAGGTAAAATCTTTTGGGACGATTATAAAATGGTTTCATTTTTTAAACATGGCGATGTTTCCAGAATTTTAAAAGACAGACGATTTGGTCGAGAATGCCCGAAAGATAAAAAACAAGGCTTTCGCAAAGAGTTGGCGCCTTTTTACAAGCTGGAAGAAAATTCGATGCTTCAGTTAGAACCGCCTAAACATACTCGGCTGCGTGGCCTAGTTTTACGAGCGTTTACAAGTCGAAAAATAAATTCAATGACTGAAGAGATAAAATTTTTGTGTAATCAACTAATACAAAATTTTTCCAGTAATCGAGTAAACATTTTAAATGAATATGCCAATAAAATCCCAGTAATAATTATAGCTAGGCTTTTGGGTGTACCGGAAGAAATGAGCGACAAGTTACTTAATTGGTCTAATGATATGGTTATGATGTATCAGGCCCGGCGAACACAGGAACATGAGAAACGGGCTGTTAAAGCTTCCAACGAATTCTCTGTTTTTATGCGAAATTACGTAGAGGACCGTCGTGATAAACCTGAGGATGACTTGATTACTCATTTAATTTTAGCAGAAGAAGATGGCGAAAAGTTAACCACAGACGAACTTATCACCACCTGTATTCTTTTACTGAATGCCGGGCATGAAGCGACTGTCCATTCTTTGGGAAACGGGATCAAAATCCTACTGGAAAACCAAAAATTCAAGATAGATTGGCACACTGCAACTAAAGTTAATCAGCTCGTTGAGGAAATTTTAAGATTTGATCCACCATTACACATATTTACGCGTTATGCCTACGAACAAATTGATCTTGAAGACTATATTGTAAGAAAAGGTGAGGAAGTTGCTTTAGTCTTGGGCGCAACTGGAAGAGATAAAGCGGTATGGAGCGATCCTGAATACTTTAACCCGCATAGGATTATTAAAAAAAATACTGCATTTGGCGGTGGTATTCATTTTTGTGTTGGTGCAGCTCTTGCTCGTCTAGAAATGCAAATAGCTTTGCCAATGTTATTTACGAGATATCCTAAAATGCAATTAGTGGAAAAACCTCGCTACGCAGATGTTTATCATTTTCATGGGTTAGAAAAATTATACGTGAAATTAGAGGGTTAGTTTCAAAATCTAAAAAATTTTAAAAACTCTTTTGGGCAAAATAATTGCAATCTAAAGCCTTATTTAAAAAAATTAAATCTGAGATCCGATAACTCTGGATATTACAAATCAATTAGAAAAGGTAAAAATACGCTTCGTTCATTTTTTAGGTGCATTAAACTCAAGAAGTCTGCTATCTATCAAGCAGATTGGTAAATAAATTAGCAGGCTTATAAAAGTGAATGCTCCAAAAGTAACACCTACAGTTCCAGACGCACAAACCGTACTTGGGGTCCAACATTATACAGACAGATTGTTTTCTTTCAAAGTTACCCGCCCGAAAACACTACGCTTCCGTTCTGGTGAGTTTGTTATGATTGGTCTGCTAAAAGATGATGGGAGGCCTTTGCTACGAGCCTACTCAATCGCCTCTCCTGCATGGGATGATGAACTAGAATTTTACTCTATTAAGGTGCAAGACGGACCACTTACATCTAAGCTTCAACATGTTAAAAAAGGTGATCAAATCATTCTCAGGCCAAAACCTGTTGGAACTTTGGTGCACGACGCACTACTGCCTGGCAAAAGAATCTGGTTCTTTGCGACGGGAACGGGCATTGCTCCATTTGCATCCCTTTTACGAGAACCTCAAACGTATGAAGACTATGAGCAAATAATTTTAACCCATACTTGTCGTAATAGGAATGAATTGGTCTATGGAGAAAATTTAATTCAGGAAATTAGAAATGGCGGTATAATGTCTGATTTAGTGGGCGATAAAGCCATTAAAAGGTTAGTATATTACCCCACGACGACCAGAGATCCAAGTAATCAAATGGGTCGTATTACAGATTTGCTGAAAAATGGAAAATTACTGAAAGATTTAGGTATAGAAAGTATCTCACAAGAAACTGACCGAGCGATGGTTTGTGGATCTATTGGTTTGAATACAGATTTAAAAAAAATCTTTGAAGGATTTGGGCTAAAAGAAGGCGCCAACTCAGAGCCGGCTCATTACGTTGTAGAAAAAGCGTTCGTAGGATGAATATTACAAATGAAATTTACTTAAATTGGCAAAATAATTAAAATTTATCTAGATAAAGAAAAATTGCACCTTGAAAGAGCAATACACCATGACTATTTTCGCCGACATAATTTGGAAACTAATAAAGGAACAAAGCAATAGCCCGTAAACCACACAACGCGCCGCCCTCGCGCGAAACTGGACCCAGAGTAAATGATGGCATCCAGAGCCCAGAAATCAGACTTATAGGAGCTGAAGGAGAAAATGAAGGAGTAGTATCCCCCGAAAAAGCACTATTGATGGCGGAAGACGTGGGCCTAGATTTGGTCGAAATTTCACCCAATGCTAGTCCACCAGTTTGTAAAATCATGGATTTTGGTAAGTATAAATATGAACAGCAAAAACGCGAATCTGAGGCTCGAAAGAAACAAAAAATAATTGAGGTTAAGGAAATTAAGTTTAGACCCGGAACTGATATACATGATTATGGTGTAAAAATGAGAAGTGTATTTAAATTTCTCGAAAATGGGGACAAGGTTAAAATTACTATGCGCTTTAGAGGAAGAGAAATGGCCCACCAAGAGCTTGGTAGAGAGTTACTTGAAAGGGTTGCTGAAGACGTCAAAGACCACGGAAAAGTAGAAAATATATCAAAACTTGAAGGGCGCCAGATGACGATGATGATAGGACCTATGCCAACTAAATGAAAATAATCGCACGATTTATGAACTCTCAGTTTAAATTAATGTTAAAGTTTAAAATTATTCAATTTTGACTGTTTAAGTATATGTCGTTTTTATCGCTTTAACCTATTTACATTTAAAACAAAACGTCGTTTGTGTCATTTCCATAAATATTGATTAAAATCACTTTATTACCCGAAGGGTTGCTATAATTTCAGAAAGAATTGAAATTGCTATTTCTTCTGGCGACGCCGCGCCAATATTGAGACCAATTGGAGCATAAATGCGATCAATTTGTTTTTCTGAAAAGCCAGCATTTTTAAGCCTTCTTTTTCGTTGCATGTGTGTTTTTCTTGAACCCAATGCTCCAATATAAAATGCTTCACTACGTAACGCTATGTGTAATGCTGGGTCATCTAGTTTAGGATCATGGGTCAAAAGAACAACCGCAGTTCTACAATTTGGTTCAACTTTAGTCAAAGCTACATCCGGAAAATCGTTTGATATTTCAATGCTTCCAAAACGCTCACGATTTGCAAAACTTTCTCTTGGATCGATTACTCGAGGAGAAAACCCAGCTATTTTAGCCATTGGTACAAGGGCTTGAGCAATATGTACTGCCCCTACTATATCTATTTTTAACCTTGGAGAATAAATATTTAAAAACGTGATTTTGTCATCCTTGAACCCTGATCGATCTTGCCGGATCCTATCGTTATACTCATAGTAAACCAACCGGCTTTGAAAAGTTTTTGTATTTATCTCATAGATTACAGACTGATCTTTAGCTATTGCATCGACTAATTCTTGTAGTAGCTTTTTTGGCATTTGTTTTCCAACAGGCTCAACAAGAACCCTTATTTTGCCGCCGCAGGCTAAACCTACTGCAAAAGCATCATCATCACTAACGCCATATTCCAACAATCTTGTCTTGCCATCTTTGAGAGCGTCTAATGCCTCCAAAACTACTGCTGCCTCAACGCACCCACCTGAAACAGAGCCCTCCATATGCCCATCACCCGATACGATCAATTGGGAACCAACACGACGAGGAGCTGATCCCCAAGTTTCAACCACGGTAGCTATAACAGCTCCAAGGCCATTTTCATGCCATTGAACTGCGACTTTAAGTAAATTATCAAATTGTGACTTCATAAAAATAAAACTAATTCAAACTATTTAAATTTTTCTTATAATTATAAATGACGGTCATTAACTAACATACAACTTTTATCCATTATGTAATAATCTTTAACTAGAAAGATTCTCAAATATTGTGTAACGCCGTTCCATGATTAAAGAAATAGAGATAGTGCGTCCAGACGATTGGCATCTGCATTTAAGAGATAAAGACTTGCTGCCATTTACGGTAAACGAAACAGCTAAATCTTTTGCAAGAGCTATAATAATGCCTAATTTAGTTCCGCCAATTACTAGGCTTATTGATGCTGAAAATTATAAGCATAGAATAATGAAGGCTCTAAAACCAAATTTGTCTTTTATTCCTTTAATGACCCTTTACTTAACAGAAGAAACAGATCCAGAAGAAGTTAAACAAGGCTACAAGTCTGGCCAAATCTCAGCTGTAAAATTATATCCCGCTGGAGCAACAACAAACTCTCAGTCCGGTGTTCGAAACTATGAAAAAATTAAACCAGTTCTTGAAATAATGGCTGAAGTTGGGTGCCCGCTGTGCATTCATGGAGAGGTTACCGATAGCAATATTGATATTTTTGATCGAGAAAAAGTATTTATCGATACCGTTTTGGACAAAATCCGTACTGACAACCCGGCTTTAAAAGTTATTATGGAACATATCACGACTAAAGAAGCTGTGGACTATATTTTTGCCGAAAACGAAAACTTAGCAGCAACCGTTACCACTCATCACCTTTCTTTGAATAGGAACGATTTATTATCTGGGGGCATACGGCCCCATTTTTACTGCTTACCAGTCGTGAAACGTGAAGTTCATCGATTAGCACTGTTAAAAGCAGCAATATCAGGGTCGCCGAAATTTTTTCTGGGAACAGATAGTGCACCACATTTAGACCACGATAAAGAAAGTTCTTGTGGTTGCGCCGGCTGTTTTACTGCACCGAACACATTAGAAATTTTAGCCCACATTTTTGAAGAGCAAAAAGCTTTGAATAAATTAGAGCTATTCACATCTATCAGTGGAGCTAAATTTTATGGGAAGAATATTAACACTGATAAAATTAGGATTGTGAAAAAAGACGAACCCACTTTATTTCCAAAAAAAATAAATACACCAAGTGGAGAAATAACAATTTTTAGTCCTAATTTTGAAACAAAATGGCAAGTACAAGTTTAATTTAAATAAGTCTATAACGATATTCTTTTCTGACTCAAAGGAGCTAAAAATGATCTCATCAAATTATCCAGCCAATTCGGAGATCGCAAAATTAACCGCACGAATGCTTCTTGAGGTACAGGCTGTTCACTTTAATACAAAGAAGCCATTTACCCTGGCGTCTGGATTACTAAGCCCAACATATATTGATTGTAGAAAATTAATTTCCTTTCCAAGAGTACGTTCAATAATAATGGATTTTTTAACCATAACTGTTATGCGCAACGTTGGTTTCGAAGTTTTTGATAATATTGCAGGCGGAGAAACAGCCGGCATTCCATTTGCAGCTCTGGTGGCAGAACGAATGGGATTACCCATGAGTTATATCAGAAAGAAACCTAAAGGTTATGGTCGTAATGCCCGGATTGAGGGCAGTATCTATGAAAATCAAAACGTTTTATTAGTTGAGGATTTAACAACCGACGGTGGTTCCAAGTTATCCTTTGTCGAAGCAATACGAGAGACCGGAGCCAATTGCTCTCACACAGCAGTGGTTTTCTACTATGATATTTTCCCAGAAACAGATCAAATTCTGGGAGAAAAAGGTATCACTTTACACAAACTGTGTACCTGGTGGGATGTGATAAAGGAGGCTAAAGAAAATGATAGGTTTGATTCTGAAACATTGTCCGAGGTTGAGGAGTTTTTGGATCAGCCCAGAAAATGGCAGGCAAAAAGATCAAAATAAAAAGTTTTTAATTATTATTTAAAAACAAAATTTCTTTATATCTACTACATTTGGTGTTACTTATTTTTAAAGTAATAGATATTGTGATTAACATGTTATCCACATAGATATACATTTTGCCTCTAGTGTAAGTTGAAGTTATGACGAAAGTGTCGATTCCAAGGTGCTCAAATGAACAAAATTGCAGAGATCAATTCTGATAAAAATCCTGCTGAGCCGGTGCCTCAATCTATCGAAGCAGAGCAGCAACTCTTAGGGGGAATTCTAAACAATAATGATCTCTTTTATTCAATCGAAGAAAAAATAAAACCGCATCACTTTTACGATCCGGTGCACTCGCGTATTTTTGAAGTTATCTCAAACAGAGTTCAGGATGGAAAACTAGCGTCCGCCGTAACTGTAAATACTTTTCTAACTGAGGATGAGGGCCTTAAAGAACTTGGCGGTAGCGCTTATCTAGCTCAACTAATGGCCGGATCGGTAGCCACTTCCGCAATTAAAGATTACTCAAAATTGATATATGATCTAGCAATTAGAAGAGAACTTATCGTTTTGGGACAAGAGATAAGTTCCCGAGCTCAGTCCATAAAATTTGACGAACAACCTGAAGAGCAAATTATCCTTGCTGAGCAAAATTTATATAAAATAGGCGATATTGGAAAGTCTGAAACCGGGTTCAAATCTTTCGTTGCAGCGTTACACGAGGCTGTCAACGTTGCCAATGCAGCACATCACAGGGATGGTAATTTAGCTGGACTATCAACAGGTTTTATTGATTTAGACAAAAAAATGGGTGGCCTTCATTCATCAGATTTGATTATTTTGGCAGGCCGTCCTTCTATGGGAAAAACTTCACTCGCAACAAATATAGCTTTTAACATAGCAAAATCTTACAAAAAACAAGATAATACCGATGGATCTTCTAAGGCTGTAAACGGCGGAATAGTAGGGTTTTATTCACTAGAAATGAGTGCAGAACAATTGGCTGCACGAATACTGTCAGAAACAGCAGAAATACCTTCCGAGCAAATCAGACGTGGCGATATGACAGAGAATGAATTTCGAAGATTTGTGGACGCGGCTAAGTCTATTCAAAGCTCACCTTTGTATATTGATGACACCCCAGCACTCAATATTGCCCAACTTGCTTCAAGAGCTCGCAGATTGAAACGAACTAGTGGACTTGATGCTTTGATTATCGACTATTTGCAATTAGTTCGCACAGCTTCTAGCCGAGACAATAGAGTAAATGAAATATCGGAAATAACGCAAGGACTTAAAGCAATTGCTAAGGAATTAAATATCCCAGTAATTGCCCTCTCTCAGTTATCAAGACAGGTGGAAAACAGAGATGATAAAAGACCACAACTAGCGGACTTGAGGGAATCGGGTTCTATTGAACAGGACGCTGACGTTGTTCTATTTGTTTATCGTGAAGAATATTACAAAGAACGAGAAAAACCAAGTGATCATGACTTAGAGAAAATAGCTGTATGGCAAGAAGAAATGGATCGTCTCCATGGTCGGGCAGAATTAATTCTCGGAAAACAAAGGCATGGGCCAATTGGAACAGTAGAGCTAAGTTTTGAAGGAAAATTCACCCGATTTGGAAATATAGCAAAGCCATGGCAGCAACAACTGAACGGAGATAATCAGCCGAGCTAAAATTGAGTTAAAATTTTCAGAAGAAATTAGTTTAATTTGTTGGTTTTCCCTTTTTTTTTATTCTACTGTTCTTTCGAAAACGTAATTTCAATTTTAGATTTTTGATAGATGGCAACAGCAACGGTAACAATAGATTTAAATGCCATAAGACAAAATTGGCAAAAGTTGCGAACCATTTCTAGTAAAGATACTGCGGCAGTTGTGAAGGCAAATGCTTATGGTTTGGGTGTAAAGCAAGTTGCCAAAGCTCTTTACGATGAAGGGGCAAAAATATTTTTTGTAGCAACAGCCGAAGAAGGCGCAGAATTGCGTTTTATTCTGGGTAAAATACCAGAAATCTATATTTTTTCTGGCCATATGATTGATGATACAGAGTTAATAAAAAACCATAATTTAATACCGCTGATAAATTCTATAGATCAACTATCAAGACATTCCGAACTTTTAAAAGAAAAAAAATTTGGAGTTCAATTAGATACTGGTATGAATAGATTAGGTATGGAACCCATGGAATGGGAAGCCGTAAAAGAGCGTGCCCTATCCTTGAACCCAGTCTTGATTATGTCTCATTTGGCTTGTGCAGACGATCCGAAGCATAAAATGAACGTAACTCAGCTTAACACGTTTCGTAATCTTACAAATAAAATAAATATAAAAAAATCTTTGGCTGCTACTGGTGGTATATTGTTGGGACCAGAATACCATTTTGACCTAACAAGACCTGGGATTGGGATTTATGGCTGTTCACCGATGAAGGATTGCTTGCCAGTTATAAAAATCGATATACCGGTGATCCAAATCCGTGATATTAGAAGTGGCGAAACAGTCGGTTACGGGAACACTTGGACCTCCACAGCCAAAAAGAGAATAGCAACGATATCGGCAGGCTATGCTGACGGGATTTTTAGAGTCACTGGTCAAAAAACCAAACTGTATTTTGAAGAAATCGGCTGTCCAATTGTTGGAAGAATTTCTATGGACTTAATTGGTGTCGATATAACCGACCTAAATGTCGAGCCAGATAAATTGGAATTAATAAACTCACAACAAACAGTTGATAAAATTGCTAAGTGTGCTGGAACCATAGGTTACGAGTTTTTGACTTCTTTAGGTCACAGGTACAATCGCTACTACAAAGGTGTAAGCAAATGATAGGTTTTACCGCAAACACCGGAAGAATATTCTTAAGCTTGTGCAGTTTTATCGGACAGTTGTTCATATTTTGTATTCGGGTCTTTGTAAATATACTTACTCCACCCTTTTTCATGAAAGCTTTATTTTCGTCCATTGTACAAATTGGTTGGTTATCTCTTCCAGTGGTTGGTATAACTTCCTTTTTTACTGGTGGAGCTCTAGCTCTTCAAATCTATGCTGGTGGAGCAAGATTCAACGCCGAAGAAGTTGTTCCATCCATAGTCGCTATTGGCATGGTGCGAGAGCTTGGCCCAGTTTTGGGAGGTTTGATGGTCGCAGCACGCGTGGCAAGTTCTATCGCCGCAGAAATCGGGACTATGAAGGTTACAGAACAAATTGATGCCCTGAGTACCCTCTCCACTGACCCAATTAAATATTTAGTGGTTCCAAGATTAATTGCCGCTTTTTTAACTGTGCCAATACTAGTAGGAGTTGGAGACTCTATTGGTATCCTAGGCGGCTACTTTGTTGGCGTAACTCGTTTAGAATTCAACAACGCAACTTATCTCATTAATTCAATAAATTATCTTGAAATTTGGGACATAATTAGTGGTCTCGTAAAAGGTGCTGTTTTTGGATCTATAATTGCTCTCATGGGCTGCTTTTTTGGTATGCGATGCGAAAAAGGTGCAAGAGGCGTGGGGCAGGCAACTAAATCTGCTGTTGTATCTGCTTCTGTTTTGATACTTGCTGCCAATTACTTTTTAACTGCAGCCTTCTTTTCGTCATGATTGAAGTTACAGACTTACATAAATCATTCGATCAAAATCATGTTTTGAGGGGTATTAATCTTAAAGTTGATAGCGGGAAATCTATGGTAATAATAGGTGCTTCTGGTCAAGGCAAATCGGTCATTTTAAAATGTTTGCTTGGTCTGACAAAACCAAATTCTGGAACAATTTTATTAAACGGTATCGATCCTAGCGGTGAGCAAAAAAATATTATTCTTTCCAAGGTTGGCATGTTGTTTCAAGGGGGCGCGTTATTTGATAGTTTACCGATTTGGCAGAATGTCGCTTTTAGATACTTAAACGGCAAACAAAAACTTAACGTCAAAGACGCAAAAAAAATTGCTATCGAAAAATTAGAGCGTGTAGGATTAAAAAAAAGCTTTGCTGATAATTTCCCGTCCGAACTCTCTGGAGGAATGCAAAAAAGAGTAGCACTTGCAAGGGCTATCGCAACTCAGCCTGAAATTGTATTTTTTGATGAACCAACTACCGGCTTAGATCCAATTATGGCTCAAGTTATTAATGAGTTGATACGAGAATTAGTGGAAGAATTAGGTATTACAGCAGTAACCATAACTCATGATATTCAATCTGTAAGATCAATTGCAGATCAAGTCGCTCTTCTTCACGATGGTGTTATACAATGGACGGGACCATTAAGCCAACTCGATAAATGTGACAATAAATACTTGAAACAATTTATTGCTGGCTCAATTGATGGACCAATAGAAACTTTACGATAATGGCCGATCTTTTCCAACCATCCCCATTATTTCTCTTCATAATCTTTTTCAAAACTGCAATTTACATACCTGTGTGTGCATCATTGGGTTTTTTGATGAGTATTTTTAGTCAGGGCAGACCGCGTCGTGCCTCAGTTATCACAACG
>CACPBQ010000021.1 GCA_902632125.1 Paracoccaceae bacterium
AAATACTGGAACTCTCACACATGTGGCAGTTACTTTGATAGACGTATCGATTATTTTTTTTGTTTCGGCCACCATTTTCCACTCTTCTTTTGTGCTGCCATCATCCAAGAATGTATCGATATGCGGGATAACGTTGAACGCAATTTGCTTCGTAAATTTACTGGGCGGAACATCGGTTACAGGGTTATAAATTGATTTTGTTTGATCCCAAAGCTCATCCATTCCTTCTTTTCCAGCGCCGGAAACAGATTGATAAGTACTTACAACAACACGCTTAATGCGGGCACGATCGTGGAGTGGCTTCAACGCCACGACCATTTGTGCTGTGGAGCAGTTTGGGTTCGCTATAATATTCTTTTTTGAATATTCGGTAATTGCTTCGGCATTTACCTCCGGCACAATTAGCGGCACATTTGGGTCGTATCGGTAGAGGGAGCTATTATCTATTACAGTACATCCTTTAGCTGCAGCTTTTGGAGCAAATGTTTTTGTCGCTTCAGAACCTATGGCAAAGAGGGCAATGTCCCAACCTTCGAAATCAAATGTTTCTAGATCTTTGGTAATAATTGTCTGATCGCCGAAACTTACTTCTGTTCCCAGTGATCTCCTGCTTGCTAAAGCCGCAATTTCATCGACTGGAAATTGACGTTCAGACAAAATGGTTAGCATTTCGCGACCTACATTTCCAGTCGCTCCTACAACTACAATCTTGTACCCCATTTGTTGGGCTCCTCTTAATTAATAGTTAGTCGTCAAACTGAACTATCGCGCTGTGCTTACACTACGTGATGAAATTGTGGAAGACTTTTAATCTAGTCGGTCTTTAGCTTTTAAGTATATAACTAAGCCGATAAACAAACTTGAGGCATAAAATAAAAAAATAGCTGTGTAAGCTGCATGACTTGAGCCTTGTGTTTCAAGCGTAAAACGAAATATTCTACCGCTTAAAAATTGAAAAAGACCAGCTCCACCAATTGCAAACATATTCAATAATGTTACGCATCGTCCGGTTAAATGTTCAGGCGAAAAACTTCTTCCGTGAGCGATCATCAAGGGGTAAGACATTCCAAAAAAACCAAGGAGGCAAAATAGTGAAACTGAAAGTCCAAATGTTATTTGCTCTATTAAAGCTAATCCAGCTATTGCAACCAAACAGATTGATGAACCTATAAAAATAATCCATTTTCTAGTTCCAAAAATCTGATCCATTGGACCATAGGCAAAAGTACCAGCAATCATCGATAAACTCATTGCTGTCGTGGAAAATGCTAAATTGCTATCTCCTCCAAAAGTATCGTTAATGTAAGGACCTATCCATAATCCACGTATCCCAGCTACTGGAGCGTAATGTATTAAAACCAACGGAAAAATGAACCACAGATTGTTGATTTTAAGTAAATCTAAAAAACTTCCATTATTTACATTTTCTGACATTTCTGGATTCTTTACGTATAAAAATAAACCAACAGAGATCAAAGCGCTTAATAGACTAAGGGCAAACATACTTGATCGCCAGCCATATAAATCTGCTGCAAAAGCTAGTGGTGCAGCTCCAGCTAAATTTCCAAATGAACCGACTCCAATCATTATTGCAGCCAGGCTAGCAAAAATTTTTGGGTCATACATTCGAGCAAAAATATAATATGATCCCATTAAAACAGGGGAACAGCCCACACCAATCAAGCCCATTGAAATTATTAAATGGAGAGGTGTCGTAGCCATAGCAAAAACTATGCTTCCACCCGCTCCACCGATTAAGAAAATAGAACTGCCTGTCAATTTTGGCCCAACTTTATCCAAGGCTGTTCCAACAGGTATTTGCATCAATGAAAATGTCAAAAACCAAAAGCCCATAGCGAAAGCGAGGTCATCGGATGTGGCGCCAATATCAAAATATAATTGCTCGCTTAGGACAGCTAAAAAATTTCGAAAGAATTGACTAATTACGTAAGCTAAGCAAAGTAAGATTATGCCAACACGCATATTTAAGATCTTAAATTTTTTGCTGAATCTTTTATGGCATCATATTGCCCCGACGGTCTATAGCGCCAAAGATACTCAGGTAAAATAGATCCCATATCTAATGGGTCCACGCTTAAATTTTTGAAACTTTTTGCTTGTTCGGAGACGATATTATCAATTCCCAAATTTTCTATTTGGTCCTTGGTTATTATAGAATTTTTAAATAGACCTAAAGTGAGAAGTTGAAGTGTAGACAATCCAAACGCCATTAGTTTTGCAATAAATTTTGGTGTGTTAATAATTAATCGGCGTCGCTTAATTATTCTCAGCATGTCAATCATTAATTCTCGGAAGTCTTTAATTTCTGGCCCCCCTAATTCGTAAGTTCCTTCTTTTACTGATCCCAGCAAGGCTGCCTCTGCTGCTTTTGCTACATCATCCACAAAGACGGGCTGGAAACGCGTGTTTGCACCTACTAGTGGTAAAAAAGGAGCCATGGTTGCCATTTTTGCAAATCTGTTAAAAAACTGATCCTCTTGACCAAAAACAATAGATGGTCTCAAAATTATAGCGTTAGGAAAATTGGAAACGATAGCATTTTCACCTTTAGCTTTTGTTGAAGAATAAATGCTTTTTGAATTTTCATCAGCGCCAATCGCAGAAATATGAACTAGAGATTTTATACCATGTTTTTTAGACAAGCGTCCTATTCTTTCGGCTCCACTATGCTGTACTGCTGAAAATGTATTTTTCTTCTCTTCGATTAGAATCCCAACGCAATTTACTGCTGCGTCTGCGCCGTTAAGAGCTTTTTCCACTGATGCGTCATTCCTGATATTACAAAGAATAGGCTCTACCTGTCCAACCACACCATAAGTTTTTACAAAAAGTGCCTCATTTGGTCGCCGTACGGCAACTCGAACTCTCCAACCTTGCTTAGCCATCCGGCGAGCAATATATCGTCCTACAAAACCTGATCCGCCAAATATTGTTACTAGCTTAGCCATCTTCTTCTCCAAGACGAAAATTAAACCCGCTATGTAATCTGCAAATAGTAAGTTAGCAAGTCTTGCTGATACTTTCTATTTAACCAAAGGTTACGCAAAACTGAAAAATCCAAAGTAGCTACTTCTTGCAAACTATAAAATCTCTTTTTTATCTAGGCCAGCTGCCTTCATATAGTCTTCAAAATATTTTTTAAAAAATGGCAGGCCTTCAGCGAACTTTAAAAACTCTTGCTGAGAAAAAACCAAGACCTTTGTATCTTCTTCAGCAACTGCAGTCGCAATGCGTCTCGTTGCCCCAAGGAGAAGTCTTTCGCCGAAATGATCACCAGAGGTAAGACTTCTGCTACTTTCAACGCCTGTTTCTGCATCAACACCCGTGATTTTAATCTTTCCGCTTATTATGGTATAAAAGCCGTCAGATTTTGAGCCTGTTTCGTAAATCCTATCTCCAGCACGATAATGAATATAGCGAGCCTCTGGCCTTTTTTCCGAGTATAGTTGCACAACGGACCTTGGTGAAATTATATCCATTGTCCAATTCCATAGGACTGCAATCTTTGTAGGCAGACCTGGTAAAAACAGAATATAATATGAACGCCAAATCAACCACGCTATAAATCCTGTGATTTTAATACCAAAAATTTCAGCAACACCACGGCCTGCTCCCACTGAAGCAAGTGCACCTTTAGAATTATATTTGAAAGAAGTGAGAGGTTTGTTTTCAAGTACAGCTTTAATATTTTTAGCTAGGGTTTTTGCCTCTCTTACGGCAAATTGCGCAGTAGGAGGTGCAAAATCCTCTTTGTTTGTCTGTTTCTCGTTAAGCGGAACAATTGCGCAGTCACCAATAGACCATATGTTATTACAGCCAATCACTTTTAAATTTTGATCTACACAAATTCGACCATTTTCTTGTGAGACGGGAAATTTTTTTATTACTGGCGAAGGTGAATTTCCTATTGTTGCAATGATTGTCCTTGTGTTTATTACTTCCCCGTCAGTGGTCACCAATTGGGTTCCAGTACACTCTGAAACTCCTACACCAACTTGAAGCTCTACGCCTCTTTTTCTCAACTTTTCAACTGCGTAATCTGCCAAAGAAGCAGGCATTTCACTCAGAACACGTTCAGCATACTCCAATAGAACAACACGAATTTCGGAGGCCTTTATATTTGGATAGTATTTTAAAGATCGATCAATAAGATCCTTGATTTCACCAACCGTTTCAATTCCTGAAAAACCACCCCCAATTATTGTAAATGTAAGCGCACCTTCTTTAACTTCTGGCAATTGTGTAATGTCTGCGTGCTCAAGTCTTTCAATAACGTGGGCTCTCAATCTTCTCGCATCATCGAGAGTTTTCATTGTAAGCGCGTGCTCTTCTAGGCCAGCGGTCCCAGATAAGTCACAGTCTGACCCTAAAGCGATAACAAGGTGGTCATAATATAAGTGAGTTGGCCGTCTCTGAACACCTTGAAATATGGTTACGGTGTTGGTCTTAGCGTCGATACTATCCACTTCTGCCTTACGAATCTTAATGTCACGAAGTAAGAACCTTAGAGGAGAGACTGCATTTTGTGCTGATATAGATCCGCCTGCTACCTCTGGAAGAAGGGGTTGAAAAACGAAATAATTTTCTCGATTAACCAGCTCAATCGAGACTTCGTTCTTTAAGATTTTTTTAAGATGTCTAGCAGCAAAAAAGCCAGAAAACCCACCGCCTAAAATTAAAACTTTGCTAGTCAATTTATGTTTTCCTCTACTGAGGATCTGATATGAAGAATCTTAGCTAAAGTCTAGTGAGATAAAAATATTCTAAATTGATAAACTAAATACGGTTTCTTTTAACCAATATATGAGACGATGTCCCTCAAAACTTTTGGTGTATTATAACTTTATTCTTGACATGGTGGCGCTGACGTAAACGATACGCAATATAAAAAATGAACAGGGAGATTAACATGAAATCATTTTTAAGAACGGCTGTTACGGCTGTCGCTTTGGGAGCTTTGCCTTCGCTTAGCTTGGCGGGAGGAAAGCTAGTAATTTCTTCTAACCAGTCCGATGGAGCTCCAATGGCTGCAGTTGCTGACTTAGTTGAAAAGTTTAAAGCAGCCAATCCTGACATCAATGTTGAATTAAACACAATTGAACATGAAGCTTACAAAACAGCTATAAGAAATTTTCTTGTTGCAGATACAGGACCTGATATCGGCTTCTGGTTCGCAGGCAACAGAATGGCAGGCTTTGTAAATGACGGATTGTTTGGTGATATTTCAAGTGTTTGGAAAAATGCTGGTTTGGAGTCTGGTATGGCTTCGACAATGCCGTCTGTAACCTTTGGCGGTAAGCAATATGGTTTGCCATTTGCGTATTATCAGTGGGGACTATATATCCGTTCCGATATCATGAAAGCAAATGGTATCAGTGAGTTCAATACTTATGATGAACTTTTGGCAGCATGTACAACTTTAAGTTCGAAAGGAATAAAGGGTGTTACAATCGGGACCAAATACCTATGGACTGCAGCGGGTTGGTTTGATTACCTCAATATGCGAACAAACGGCTTGGATTACCACATCAATCTTATGCTTGGTAAAATCAAATATACTGATGAAGGTGTCGTCAATACTATGAAGAACTGGCGAAAGGCTTTAGATGCCGGGTGCTTCATCGACAACCACCAAAACTACTCTTGGCAAGAAGCGCAGCCAGCTCTCATAAACGGCGACGCGGCGATGTATCTTATGGGCAACTTCTTAGTTCCAAATTTGCCACAAGAGACACAGGATAATTTAGATTACTGGCAATTTCCGGATATAAATCCTGGAATGGCTCGGGGTGAAGATGCACCTACTGATCTAATTTTTATGCCTGCAAACGCTCAAAATAAAGATAATGCCAAGAAGTTTTTAGAGTTTGTTGCTCAAGCTGAGAATATTGAAGCGATTGCAGGTGCAATACAAAACCTTCCAACACACAAAGATGCGGCACCTTTGGATGATCGTTTCTTGAAGAAAGGTGCAAAAGTTTTAGCTGCATCGAAGACTGCTCAGTTCTATGATCGCGACACAACGCCTGAAATGGCTTCTGCTGGTATGCAGGGTTTTCAAGACTTTATGCTCAACCCAGACGACATGATGGATATCTTGGAAGAGATAGAGGAGGAGCGTACTAGAATTTTTGGTGCGCTTTAGAATTTTAACTTTCTAAGTAGCTAATTTACAAGGCCCCTGTTTAGGGGCCTTTACTTTTTTAACCCTTGTTTGCTCCTAAAGTAAGGCCGGCAATAAATTGTTTTTGTAAAAGAAAAAACATAATCACTGGTGGTAGAGCAACGAGCATTGAACCAGCAGCCATTACGTTCCAGGCATTATAAAAGCGCCCCCTGATAATATTACTTAGACCAGCTGGCGCGAGCATTCCATCTGGACTTGCCGGTGTAAGAACAAGGCTCCAGAAAAAGTCGTTCCAAACAAATGTAAAAATTAGTACAGATAGGGCGGCAATTGCGGGCTTAACTAAAGGAAGGACTATACGCGTAAATATTTTCCACTCCGAAGCACCTTCAACTCTTGCCGCTTCTAGAAGCTCTGATGGAAGCTGAGCAATGAAATTACGCATAAAAAAGACACAAAAGCCTGTTTGAAATGCGCCATGGAAAAAAATTAAGGCCCATTTAGTATTATAGATCCCGAGGTCTTGAGTTAGTCTGAGGACCGGGACCATAAGAATTTGGAACGGTACGAAATTTCCACCAATAAATATTGCAAAGATAATTAACTGTCCGCGAAAGCGATATTTGGAAAGTGCAAAGCCTGCCATAGTCGCTAATCCCACTGAAATTGCAACGACTGGGAGAACAATGAAGAAAGAATTTATAAAAGAGCCTCTAAACTCATCGTTTTTTATAGCAATTGTCCAGCCGTCCACAGAAAATGGACTGGGCATGTTCAAGCCACGACCTCCAGAATTTAATTGATCAGCTGTCATGAAGCTGGCTATTGAGATTATGATTAGAGGCAGCAACCAACCAAGTAGAACAATTACGACAGACAGAATATACAGAGCCCGAGCAGAAGGCTTCCATGTCTCTATCGGTCTAGGAAACATCCCTAAGTCTCCTCGTCACGGCGGATCATTTGTTGAATGAAAATAGCAATAAAAACGAGCATGATTACAAAAAGGATAGCTGCAATTGCTGCACCATACCCATAGTCCTGGTCAAAAATTGTCTTATGATACATGTAGCGGGCTAAAACATCTGTAGACCCACGACCGGGGCCACCGCCAGTCATTACTTGGACTAAATCAAATGAGCGTAGTGCGCCGATCATAGTTACGACTAGCGCTATGAATGTGGCAGGCCAAAGCTGAGGGAGTATCACTCTTTTGAGCAACTTCCACCCCTTCGCACCATCTAAACGTGCGGCCTCAATTTGTTCTGGTTCTATGGCTGTTAGACCAGCTAGATAAATAATCATGCAGTAGGCAATTTGTGGGTACCAACCCGCAGCAATAATGCCATAAGTTGCCTTATTCTGGTCGCCAATAAGCCCTGATGACCAGCCAAGAGCACTATAAATTCCTTTAAGTGGACCCGCCGGGTCATAAAAATATTGAAAGACGAAAGCGATCACAGCTGGACTTAAAACAAATGGGAAAAAGAACATGGATTTGGTTATTCTAACCCAGGTTGGTGATTGGTTGAGAAATAAGGCAAAGGCTAGGCCTATTGGAATAGCAGCAGGAAATAGTACAAGCCACTTGATATTATTTAGCAGAACTTTTGTCTCAACGCTCAGCCTGGGCCATCGAACGGACTCACCCATAAAGATACCTACCCAGTAGTCTTTAATGCGTTCAAAATCTCGGGGCGTTTTTTTAAAAAAACGTTCATAATTTTCAAATCCAACCCAAGTCATGACTGGAACGCGCCTGCAAGACTCATCTTCATTTAATTCGAGCAAGCTACGTCCATCAGCGCACTGAAATGTCGTTCCATTCCAGTCATGGAAACTAATCCAAAAAGATCCAAAAATTGGGTAAATAACCAAGAGGAAAAAATAAACTAAAGCTGGAAATAAAAAAAACCAGGGAGCGTAACGATTTGCATTTTCCATAATTTATTTCCTAATGGCTTTACCGCCTTTATCGAAGGCATGCATAGTTTTAGCTTCAGGTTGAACTGTAATTTTTTCTCCCGTGCCGTAAGTGTGCTCTCCAGGCTCAACTAGTGTCAGATCTGTTTCATCTGGCAATTTTATATGTGTGAGTGTCTGACCTCCCAGGTGTTCTACATGGAAGATTATTCCTTCGAGCCCTGTTTTAGTTTTAACGAGGTGTTCTGGCCTTACTCCAATCCTTACGGCCCCAGCGATTTTCGAACCTTTCCAGCCCGCATCGATAGCCGTCTTGACGGGAACCATATTCATTCTTGGGGAACCAATAAAACCAGCAACAAATTCATTTGCTGGTTTGTTATAAAGCTCCATTGGGGGCCCTATTTGCTCTATGACACCATCTCTCAAAACAACAATTTTGTCCGCCAGTGTCATCGCTTCAACTTGATCGTGCGTGACATAGATCATAGTTGCGTTTAATTGCTTATGCAGGAGGGCTAGTTCAACACGCATTTGCACACGCAGTTCGGCGTCAAGATTAGATAATGGTTCATCAAATAAAAAAACCTCAGGATCTCTTACAATAGCTCGGCCAATCGCTACGCGCTGCCTTTGGCCTCCTGATAATTGTTTTGGTTTTCTTTCAAGAAAATCACCAAGTTGCAAAATATTTGCAGCTCTCTCAACTTTATCGACAATATCGTTTTTTGGATGGCCCGTTACTTCTAAACCAAATGACATATTTTGCCTCACAGTCATATGAGGGTAAAGTGCATAAGACTGAAAAACCATTGCCACTTTTCTATCGGAGGGCATCACCTCATTAACAACTTTATCACCGATTGATATATCACCAGAAGTAGTGGTTTCGAGACCTGCTATCATTCTAAGTAATGTGGATTTCCCACAACCAGAGGGACCAACTAAAGCGACAAATTCTCTATCGTTAACTTCCACGTTGACGTTTTTAATAACTTCAGTGCTACCAAAAGATTTATGTAAGCCCTGAAGACTAACGGTTGCCATGTCCATCCCCCAATGCTAGCGCTTCAATAAAGAGGTTTTTTTTGTCTATATGTCAATGTCTCAACGCATTAAATTTGTCCTGATGGTGGATTTATTATGAGCTTTCCAAAAATAGCTTTTATTGGCGCTGGTTCGACAGTTTTTATGAAAAATATTGTTGGTGATGTTTTACAGTGGGAAGCATTAAAGGGCGCACATTTTTCATTAATGGATATAAATGAGCAGCGGCTCTTGGAAAGCGAAATGGTCTTCGATAAGCTTGTAAGCTCTCTTAATGTTCAGTCGACATGTTCCGTTCACAACGATCAAAAAGATGCTTTGAGAGAAGCAGATTTTGTTATTATTGCATTTCAAATTGGAGGCTTTGAGCCCTGCACAGTTACTGATTTTGAAATACCAAAAAAATTTGGTTTGCGACAGACTATTGCTGATACAATTGGCATTGGGGGAATTATGCGGGGATTGAGAACCGTCCCTCACCTATGGAATATTTGCGAAGATATGCTCGAGCTTTGTCCAAATGCAATAATGCTCCAATATGTAAATCCCATGGCTATTAACACATGGGCTATAACGAAGAAATATCCAGAAATCAGGCAGGTGGGGTTATGTCACTCAGTTCAGCATACAGTTAACGAATTGGCATCTGATTTAAAAATTCCAGTCAGTAAAATTAGGTATCTTTCAGCAGGCATAAATCATGTCTCTTACTTTCTTAAATTTGAAGAGCTTCTTGATGATGGGAGCTATAAAGATCTCTATCCTGCATTGAAAAAGGGATATGAGCAGGGTGTTTTTCCACGCCCAGAAAGTATGACGCATACCCGTTGTCCCAATAAAGTTCGTTATGAAATGATGAAGCGCGTTGGTTATTTTGTGACTGAGAGCTCAGAACACTTTGCTGAATACGTACCTTGGTTTATTAAAAAAGGTCGAGAGGATATAATTGAAAAATTTGGTATCCCTTTAGATGAATATCCAAAACGTTGTGAGGAGCAAATTGAAGAATGGAAAAATCAACTTGAAGAGTTTACCTCTGAAGAAAAAATAGAGGTGACAAACTCAGTTGAATACGCTTCTCAAATTATAAATTCTGTTTGGACGGGTACCCCCAGTACGATTTATGGAAATATTTCAAATAAAGGCTTCATTCCTGATCTCCCAGAAGGCTGCGCAGTTGAAGTGCCCTGCACAATTGACGCTAAAGGCATTCATCCAAATCGCGTAACTGATATTCCTCCGCAATTAATTGCGATCATGCGCTCGAATATAAATGTTCAAGAGTTAACGGTGAAAGCACTTGTCTCGCAAGACAGGCAGTTTGTTTATCACGCTGCAATGATGGACCCCCACACTGGTGCAGAATTAGATTTAGAGCAAACCTGGCAAATGGTTGACGATCTTCTCGATGCACATGAAGACTGGCTTCCAGAATTTTTGAAATCAAGTGTATGATATGGGTTGTGACTTAAGGATTTTTTGAAATGAAACGTACTCTTGGTGTTTGCTATTATCCTGAACATTGGCCAAAAAATCTTTGGAAAGAGGATGCAAAAAGAATGGTTGAGGCGGGTCTGTCCTGGGTAAGAATTGGCGAATTTGCTTGGTCAAAGATGGAGCCATCACCTGGCGAGCTAAAATTTGAGTGGCTTGATGAGATTATCGATATACTTGGGAATGCAGGGTTAAGTGTCGTGCTTGGGACGCCTACTGCAACACCTCCAAGGTGGATGTTAGAAAAGCATCCAGATATGCTTGCAATCGATAAAGAGGGTCGGCCCCGAAAATTTGGATCAAGGCGTCACTATTGCTTCAGCCATGAAGGTTATCGAGAAGAGTGCGTTCGTATTGTCACGCTTATGGCAGAAAGATATGGGAAAAACCCTCATGTCGGGGCATGGCAGACTGACAATGAATACTCCTGTCATGATACAACACATTCTTACGGTGACTCAGCTAGATCAGCATTTAAAAATTGGCTTAGGGTCCAGTATCCAGGAAATGGGAATGATGGCGATATATCCGCACTCAATGAAGCCTGGGGCAATGTTTTTTGGTCAATGGAGTATGAAAACTTTGATCAAATTGATTTGCCCAACCTCACCGTTACCCAACCTAATCCATCGCATGTCTTAGATTTTCGAAGGTTCAGCTCTGATCAGGTTGTTTCTTTTAACCGCCTTCAGACAGACATTATCAAGTCATATTCTGATGCTCCTATTGCTCATAACTTCATGGGCAAAACGACAGAGTTTGATCATTTTAAAGTTGGAGATGACTTAGAAATAGCGAGCTGGGATAGTTATCCTCTTGGATTTTTAGAGGATCGCGTTGTGGCTTCAGATGAATTTAAGCAGGCCTTTGCGCGACAGGGTGACCCTGACTTTCAAGCTTTTCATCATGATCTTTATCGGACAGTTGGGAAGGGTCGATGGTGGGTTATGGAACAACAACCTGGGCCAGTGAATTGGGCTCCGTATAATCCCTCACCTTTATCAGGCATGGTTAGATTATGGTCTTGGGAAGCTTTTGCTCATGGTGCTGAAGCGGTTTGTTACTTTAGGTGGCGACAAGCTCCTTTTGCTCAAGAACAGATGCATGCAGGCCTTTTACGTCCAGATAGTGCCGACGCGCCAGCTTTGGCTGAAGCAAAGGAAGTCGCCAGAGAAATTGCTGATGCACATAGTGTAGAGGAATGTCTTTCAGAAGTCGCCTTGCTCTTTGATTACCAATCCGACTGGATGTGGCGAACTCTGCCACAAGGCCGAGGTTTGGAATATTTTAATCTAATTTATGACAATTATCGGGCGCTTAGAGGACTTGGTCTTTCAGTAGATATTCTATCGACTGAGGATGATTTTTCTAGGCACAAATTACTTGTTGCGCCAGGTTTGCTATATATGAGTGACGATTTAAAGGAGCGGCTTTCAAAAAGGGATGGCCCAACTGTAGTAGGTCCTAGGTCAGGAAGCTCAACAGTAAACTTTGGCATAAATACGCCTCTTGGTCCAAACTTACCAAACATAAATGTGACGACAACTAGAGTTGAAACACTAAGACCTGACATGCTAATTCCATTAGAGGGTGGCGGTTGTGTGAAGGGGTGGATCGAGGAGCTAGAGACTTCTGATACCCCATTTCGAATTATGGCAAACGGAGATTTAGCGGCAGTATCTGCAGGAAACATAACTTATTTGGGTGGCTGGTTTGATGACGAAGCTCTTACAAAAGTTTTCAATGAGATTTGTTTAAAAGCGGAAATCAAAGTTATCGAAATGCCCGAGGGTCTACGGCGTCGAGCAACTTCAAAGGAAATGTTTTGGTTTAACTACGGAACAACCAGTGTCGAAGTTGCGGGTCGCACTTTTCCACCCCAGTCAGTCACGCGGGATGTGATTTAAGGAATAAATTACTACTCGAGTCTAGCCTTTGAAAATGAAGCGCCTTCATCTTGTCTTTTGCGGAATTGCTTCATAAGGCTTAAGTGATAATCAAATTGATCCTGAGATCCAGGAGATTCTAATCTCTTCTCCGGTAAAAAATTATTATATTTATCTTCGCCGCGTACGAGAAGTGCGTTGGCCGGTGTATTTCCAATATCCTTTACGTCTGTGGGTATGTAGCTAATTCCAAAGCCAATTCTTCTTGTATTTCTCATATTGTTAAAAGATGCGTGAAAAAGCTTTGTATGATGAAGGGACATTTGCCCAGCTTTAAGTGGCATTCCTACGGCTGTTTCAGTCTCCACCTCGATGGCTAAGCCCTGACCTCTTGGAATCATATTGTCTGGGTTTGTATCGTCGTTATGGTCAAAAAAATCATTTTTATGAGAGCCTGGAATGACCTGCATGCACCCTGCTTCCTCATCGGCAATTGTAAGTGCTACCCAAGCCGTTATATGCTTCGCTGGATCGAGAAAAAAATATGTGCCGTCCTGGTGCCACCTTACGAATGAGTTGGATTCTCCGGGCTTTACCCAAAGTGTGGCATGATAACATAGAATGTTTGGCCCAATAATATCCTCAACAGCATCAAGAATTTTGGGGTGATGGACTAAGTAGTCTGCCCAAGAAAATAGTTGGTGGCACCGTGACTTATGTGGAAAATCTATGGGCTGCCCGGTTTCTTCTTCGAAATTTTCTATTTCGTTTATGCTCTGTTTAATCTCGTCTTGAGTTAAAACATCTACTGGGCTTATAAATCCAGAATTATGATATTGAGTAACTTGTTCTCGAGATAGAAGTTTTGTCATTAAAATCTCTCACACAAAAATTCATATCATATTTATAACACAAAGAATTAATAGGTTTAAAATAAAAAATGACCCCTAGTTTTCCAGGGGTCATCTCATTTTTTCGTATTATTTTTATTTATTCATCTTCAGGAAGAATTTGATTTAATACGATAGCTAGAAGTGCAGTTGGAGCCACGGCAGATGTGGCTAATGTTTTCCATACGCCTGGTAGATACTGAACGGCACTTGGTACAAGGTTCAGCCCCAATCCAACCGTTAAGGAAATGGCTATAATCATCATGTTTCTTCGGGTCATTTTTACATCAGACATCACATTCATGCCTGCGCCTGCAACCATCCCGAACATTACGATCACACCACCACCAAGAACAGGCATCGGCATGGACGCGATGATTGCTCCAATTTTTGGTAGAAGCCCACATATAACCATAATCAAACCAGCTATTGTTACAACGTGACGGCTCATAACACCTGTCATCCCAACAATACCAACATTTTGGCTGAACGAGGTGTTTGGCAACCCGCCGAAAACACCGGCGACTGCTGTTCCAAGTCCATCCGCATATGTGGCACCAGATATTTCATCATCTGTTGCATCACGGCCGGCACCGGCCTTGGTAGTGGCAGATGTATCACCCACTGTTTCAACTGCAGATACAATGGATATGAGGGTCACTGCTATAACTGCACCTAAATTGAATTCAAATCCAAATGGCAAAACTTGGAGGCTTGTAATCCAGCTGGCTTTGGCAACACCACCAAAAGAAACCATACCTAAAATGTAGGCAAGGACATATCCTGCAATCAAGCCAATTAGAATTGCTGCACTTGATAATGTGCCAGATGTTTTAAATTTCACAATTAGGGCCACGATTATCACTGTCAGTGCGACAGCCCAATGCTTCAGTGAACCAAAGCTTTCTGCAGTCATTTGAAATTCTGCGGCACCGCCAGCAGCATATTTTATACCTACTGGGATAAGATATAGACCAATTGCTAGGATCACTAGACCTGTAACCAGTGGTGGGAACCAGGATCTAATGCTTATTATAATGGATCCTAGTGCGAAGTGAATTAAGCCTGCGATAATACATGAAGTGAGAGCAACATTTAACCCTTGGGTTGCTGCTAGTCCGGCTAAAACACCAACAAAGGCAAAGCTCGTGCCTTGCATAATCGGTAGACGCGATCCAACTGGTCCAACGCCAATGGTTTGAAATAGAGTGGCTATACCAGCAAAGAGCATGGCCATTTGGATCATGTAGACTTGTTCTGCACCACCAAAGGCTAAACCTGCAGCACCTGCAACGATGATCGAGGGAGTTACATTTGAAGCGAACATAGCCAAGACATGCTGCAGTCCTAAGGGCACAGCTGTTGCTAGCGGCGGCGTATTGTTCGCATCGCTATAAATATTGTCAGATGTAGAGGTCATAAAATTCTCCTGTTGATTATCTTTCCAATATCTGCCTCTTTTTTGGGCAGTCTTGAGTGTTGTGGTACATCTACATATGGTATGTCAAAGAAAATCTTATCTATATTTTCTAAAATTAACCAAAAATTTGCAATTTTACACTAAATTCTAGGCTTTGATCACATTTGGAGAGTCCACAAGCTGCATAAGTCCGCCTTGGCTTTTATTGGCCTGTGCCAAGATGGCGGCAGCATTGTTCTGCATGATCTGCTGTTTGGCAGAGTATGCAGTGTCTGCGAAAAACTCGGGGTCACTTATAGCGTCTGCGCCCCAAAAAAATTGAGCGCGCATATCCGTTGATGACTCAATTGCGCTCTCCAAAACGGCGTAATGAGCTTTTGCCTCAGATTTTGCTGATCCAATGCGGGTTTGAACTTCTTCAATTTTTGATACGACAACAGATGGATCTGCAGTTCCACCCGGCCCCAAACTATTGGTAGCACCAAAGCTAACTGGTTTTTCAAGGTTGAGTGTTGGGGCCACCATTATTTTGCCCTCATACTCTGTATTAAATATTTTTGAAGTATCACTAATTGTATCTGTTCCATCACTCGCTGAAATGGTAATATCTTTCACGAAATGTTGATTGTCGCTTGAGCTTGAATAAGAAGTTGATCTCAAAAGTTGTTGAACTGCATCATCGGGAATACTGTATTGTTTTTCTGACTCAATATTGTCGATAGTCATATCAGCTCCTACTACTAGTCCACCGCTTCTGTCAAAAGTACCGTTTACGAAAACAAATCGATAATTTCCAGCTTCAGTAATCTCTACAGACTTTCTTCCAGAGCCAGTCGTGCCCGTCTCATTTATTGCTAAAGTTATTGCATTGGTTGTTGTATTAAAAACATAACCTGCCACGTGGTAATCATCATGATTACCAGTAGCAGTATAATCTAATCGAAGAATATCTCCTGCCGTTGCAGAAAAGGTATCACTAACTGCTGCGGGCCCATGTACAATACCGTAACCTACCTGGACTCTAAAACGTCCTTGTCCTAGCTTTAATTGCCCGTTGATAACATTTACGGAAAAGCTTGGCAGTGTTGAAAGTGCAACATTATCATTTCCAACAACGCTTGGCGGTGGTGGAAGGGGACCCTGGTCAAAAGGCACCGCAGCCATTTGAGCGTCAGTTGGAGTTGGAATTGAGCTACCGTCTGCTAGCGTAAAGTTATTTCCGAAGTTAACCCTGTCGGCATAAGCGGTCCAGTTTGTTAAACCATTGCTGAAGTCGCCGTTAAGGATATTGGATGAATTTGGAATAATTACCTGATCAAAGAAATTTATTCTTAGACTTTGACCATTTTGTCCATGCTTTGATGGATCGATCTGGCCAATATGCATACTACCATGAGTAGGATCAACATAACGTATTGCATTTCCAGTTTTAACGATTGATCCGGATAAGCCATTTCCTGAAATTATATTGAGATCATCTGAAGCCTCTGCTTTGTTTGAGATCGTGATATCTAAATGACCGCTTTTGAAGTCGGTGTTTCGGGATACAATCGCTGTAGGATCAAAAATAACGGTGTTGTTTCCATCGACATAATACAAGTCTCTTGTATGAATGCCGGGCGTATTAGAATTGGCAGCTTGGTCAATAACTGTAAATTGGGCTCCCACAACTAATTGCGCTGCATTTAAGCCGGAAGTTCTGGCTAGAATGGTTTCCTTTTGATCGTTGCTAAGTGGTTTGGTGATCTCATAAGTGATCCCTGTCGAAATTGAGTTTTCAGGCGAGTTAATATGATCGTAAAGGTCATCATATTCTACTTGTTTAATACCGATATCTATTGACGCATCTTGAACGCCAGTCCCAATTTTCATGTTAGTATTTGTTTCGCTGAATACTGGTTTGCCTTTAAAATTGGCTGTGGTCATCAGTTTATGAAATTCGTCACCTAAAATTTCAGCACCAACGTCCAGAGCGGAAAGCTCATCAGTCGTTTTATTACCATCAGAAGCCTGTACTGCAATATCGTGTAGTTTCTTTAATATGTAGTCGCCACTATCTAGCGCATTCATCGTAGCGAGAAGGTAACCCTGGGCGGCGGTCATGGATCGTATGGCGCCGTTTTTCGCTGCGATGTCCAAGCGTAAAGTATCTTCCATTGTTGAGAATTTTACTTGATCGCCTGAAGAACTTTTTGTCCTGGTCTTGGCTACCCTTTCAACAGCCTTTATTGCTTCTTTTTCGAACTTCGTTGCTGATAGATCAGCATAAATACTTGCTTTCGCAACACCTATGTTTGCCATTATAAATTTTCCAATATAGTCTTCGCAATAAAAGTAAACGACCCAAAAATTGAATTGTTTAGCTTTTTAGGAAAAAAAACTTAAATTTTTTCAATTAATTTTAATAGTGTATAAAAAACAATTGTTTATGAGGTAGTCTTGCTGGTTATTTTGCTTATTTTTTTCTTGATAAAGCAAGAAAATCTCAGTTTATTTAACTTTTCCAAAGTTTTTCGTATACTCTGTTAATAGCACTGGCTTCTTCAAATGCGCTATAGTTTTCATTTGCTCGAAGCAAAGCATTTTGGGAAAATTTATCAAAGCGCTCTCCATCTAACAGTAAACTTATAATTTCTTTTGAAGCTGCTTTATAATCTTCAAGCGGTACGATTTGGCCACAGGCTTTTTCTTCATCATGCGCATTGAGAAATTCTTTAAAATACCCGGTGTTGGAGGCAATTACTGGCAAACCACATGCCATAGCTTCGAGTGGCGTGAGCCCAAATCCTTCATAGCGAGGTAATGCTACTAAAGCTCTACACCCTTGTAACAAAGCTGGAAGATCCTGTGATGGAATTTCACCTAAAAATTTTATTCTCTCGGTTAATCCAGATTGTTCAATACGAGCTACCAGTTTTTTTCTAAATGATAAATCTTTTGGTTTTGTGGCCCCAGCAATTATAGCTGTCGCCTCTGGTAGTCGAGGAAGGGCTGCAATCATTGCTTCTACAAAAAGGTCTGTACCTTTTTCTGGGCGGACCCGCCCTACGTTTATAATGCCATATTCTCCGGGCAATCTAGTTTTTGACCAGCTTTCTTTCTGATCTTTAGATGGGGAAAAACAATCTAAATCGACGCCATGAGGTATTACTGAAACTACATTGGGCACAAAGCTTGCGGCCTCTTCACTTGTAGCAATAACGGCATCCATTCTGGATATGAGCCATCGTGGCCACGCTGAATGTCTCCGTTGGGCCGCTGAAGTGAATACTATTTTAATTGGCAATTTAAGAATATCTCTCGCAAATATTGCTAATTGCATTTCCGAATTTCTTCTCACATGCCATATGTTAAAAGGTTTATCTGCCGGCTGTATTTTAGAGAGCGAGATAGCTTTGCGCTTATTTAAAGGAGATGGACATCCGCTAAGAGGCTTGCCGACAAGAGCTACGTCAAGCTGAGATCTTTGAATCTTACAAACTGCAGCTGTAGTTGCTGAAACGCCAGTGAACCGGGGGTTAAAGTTGGTAACAAAGACAGTAGGTTTTTGGTTCATAAATTCTAAGTTTCTCAATTACCGTGATGCATCAACTTTATACGCTTATTTATTCTTTCGATAGTAGCCCTTTATCTATCACCCACCACTATTCAGGCGATCTCTGAATTGAAGTTTGTCAACATTTAGGCTATTAATTCAAGTTAATCAGTAAATTAAATTAAAGAGTTTCTGGCAATGAAAGACACAAACAGAGCAAGTGTTGGATATTATCATTCTGAAGAATGTAATTTAGCCGACTTTCAAAAAATTATAGATCAAAAATTAGCAATCGACTCTGTTCCACATGCTAAAGAGATTAAAAAAAATATTCCTATTTATGATATCGAAGAACTACAAAATATTTTTCAAAATGCTGCTTTAAAAAATGATTTGATGGCGGAATGGGCATGGGTTCTTAGAGAAAGTTCAGGTGCGATAGTTCTGCGCAATGCTTATCGAGATACTTCAGCAATTGATGAAGCTACTCAGCTTTATGAGGGTATTATTGCTGATGAAAAACTTAAAAGTGGTGGTGGAGCAGATCACTTCGCAGCTGCTGGAGCAAATGATAGAATATGGAATTCACTTCAAAAATTATGTGAAAGCTCGCCGGATGTTTTTCTGCGATATTTTGCAAATGAATTTATTCAGGCTGCATGCGAAGCCTGGCTAGGACCAAATTATCAAATGACGGCCCAAGTGAATTTGGTCCACCCGGGTGGGGATGCTCAGCAGGCTCACAGAGATTATCATTTGGGTTTCCAGACCGCTGAAGTGAGTGCTCTATATCCAAGCCTTGTCCATGAATTATCGCCAGCTTTAACCTTGCAAGGAGCAATTGCCCACTGTGATATGCCAATTGAAAGTGGACCCACAAAACTTCTTCCGTTTTCTCAAGCGTATCTTCCTGGGTATGCTGCTTGGCGTAGGGAAGATTTCCGAGAAATGTTTGAGGCCCGGCATGTTCAGCTTCCATTAAACAAGGGGGATGCCGTGTTCTTCAGCCCTGCCATATTTCATGGCGCTGGTTCAAATATAAGCTCAAACATTCATAGAATGGCGAATTTACTGCAAGTATCTTCAGCCTTTGGCCGGGCTATGGAAACCATCGATCGTGCTAAGATGTGTGTTTTAACCTATCCAATTGCGGCAAAATACTTTGACGATCAAACACTTTCGATTTCTGAGATAAAAGCAGCAATTGCTGCGACTGCTGAAGGCTATTCTTTCCCTACTAATCTTGATAATGACCCACCAGTCGGCGGACTTGCCCCTGAAACTCAGCAGGCTTTATTTTTGCGGGCCCTTGAGAGTAAAATGGATAAAGCTGAATTTGAAAATCAACTCAAATTAATGGAAAGTAGAAAAACAGCCTAATGGCTTAGAGTTAAAGGATCAGAATTAAATTGAAAGCGGCTCAGGATGAAAATCAAATAGGCGTCGTGGGAGCTGGTCTGATCGGGATGAGTTGGGCAGGTCTTTTTTCTGCTTTTGGATATGAAACGACGGTCTATGATCCATATCTAAAAGAGCAATATTTAGCCTATAAGGAAATTAATGAAATATGGGCTTCACTAGATCTATTATTTGATGGTCTCAAAAATAAAAAAGAGGTGAAGTTTTCAGATAAAATAGATGATTTAAAATCTTCTACTTTTGTTCAAGAAAATTGCCCAGAAGATCTATCTTTAAAACAAGAAACAATTTCAAAGTTAGAGAGTATTGTTTCTAAAGATACTATAATTTCTTCCAGCACCTCATCTTTTATGCCTTCAGAGTTGCAGAATGGGCGCACCAAGCCTGAACGGATAATCGTCGCGCATCCAATGAACCCTCCCCATTTAATACCTGTTGTAGAAATGGTTTTTGGGAAAGCTTTTAATCAAGAAATCAGCACTCGAGTAAAGTCTTTCTATAATTCTCTGCAGAGAGTTCCCGTTCATATAAAGAAGGAGATGAGAGGGCATTTAGCTAATCGCTTAACATCTGCTTTATACAGAGAGGCTGTTTATCTTGTATCCGAAGGCGTTGCGGATGTTGAGGATGTGGATACCGTTATGTCGAATGGCCCTGGATTGCGTCTTGCATTGCTTGGACCCCATATGAATTATCATTTAGGTGGAGGAGAAGGCGGATATAGATCCTACCTTGAACATCTAGGCCCATCGCAAGAGGCACGCTGGAAAACATTAGGGCAGACACCTCTGACGGAGGATTTAAAGGAAAAACTTATTCACGGTATTGAAAGTCAAAATCCCGATATGTCTGAATTAAAAACCAAGCGTGATAATGGTTTAATTCAAATTTTAAAAACAAAAAAAGAAAACAAGCTGTGAATTTATTTTTGGTAAAGTATTATAAAAATTATGCTGACCGACTTTTATGGAAACCAACTAACAACCAGTACCGGGCTTGCTCGGGATAGTTATGATATTGGGTTGCGAGCTTTCTTAAGCGCAAATTATGGTGCTATGGAGGCGTTCTCTCAAGCAATAGAGGCAGATCCGAATTTTGCCCTAGCCTATTTAGGTCTAGCCAGAGCATTGATGAGTTCTGGCCAGGTTGCTGATGCCAAGGCAACTCTTGGAAAAGCGAAGAATTTATTGGCAAAAGTAACGGATCGTGAAAAATCCAATTTTTTGTGTTGCGAACTTATTCTTTCAGGTGAGGCTAAAAAAGCAAGAATAGCAGTTCAAAACCATGTATCGGAATGGCCACGAGATGCGATCATTGCCCAGATGAGTACGAGTGTTTTTGGATTGATTGGTTTTTCAGGAAAACCAGATCGTGAAAATGACCTGCTTGAATATACTGCAAAACTTCTGCCACACTACGGCGAGGATTGGTGGATGATGTCGATGCATGCAATTTCACTATGTGAGACAGGGCAAACATTAAAGTCGATGCAGCTGATGGAAAAAGCTTTAAATTTAAATCCTCGAAATGCTAATGCCGCACATTTTTTTGCACACATACTTTACGAAGAAAACGAAGTTTCGGCAGGGCGTGATTTCTTAGCTGCTTGGATGCCAAACTATGATCGCCGATCATTGTTGTATGGTCACTTAAGTTGGCATCAAGCATTGTGGGCCTTGCATGACGGTGATGAGAGTGAAATGTGGAAGATCGTGGATAGCGCAGTATCACATGTTAATGCAAGTAGTTTACCTATAAATGCATTAACGGACACAGCTTCGATTTACTACCGAGCAAAGCTTGCAGGATATAGTGTTTCCGCTGAACGCTGGCTCGAATTAAGTAAATATGCTGCAGAGAAATTTTCGATTATGGGTCAAAGTTTTGCAGATATTCATGCAGCATTAGCTCATGCAATGGCGGGAAACGAAGAATACCTTAGCAAATTGATTGATGGAAATAGTGGTTTTGCTGGAGATATTGTTCCAGCAGTCGCGAAAGCTTGGAAAGCTATATCTAAAAATAAATGGGATAGAGCAAGGGAAGAACTAGAAACTGTTTCATCTGAATTTGAACGTTTTGGAGGAAGCAGAGCCCAAAGGGATCTACTTGAATTTACATATGCAAATGTTTTGATGCGCATTGGGGAAAAAGAAGATGCGCGAAAAATTCTTTTAGAGCGACGACCAAATTTTTATGAGACAGTTCCTATTGAGGGTATAGCCTCGTATTAGAAATCAATGAAAGGTTTGCACTAAAAAAATCTTAGAAGCTGCAGGTCCTGCCTATCCCAATTAATTAAACCGACGATAAATAGTGAAAGGGTTTTCTGCAAATAAAATCAAACTCTTTATCAAATTTATCTAAAAGTGGAAAATGAAGCTCTTATAAGGTATAAAAATTTTGAGGACGCTAAATCAAGCATCTATTGGGGTCGGATTGACCAGTCACTTTTTCAGGTAGTTTAAAACTAATTATTTATTGCTTTTATTTTGAGCATTTACCATGGTTGCATAGTATTTTTTCTTTTTTAATAGCTCCGTATGAGTGCCAAACTCTACGATACAGCCGTCATCTAAAACGAATATAGTATCCGCATCCTTTATGCTACTGAGCTTGTGTGCAACAACGACAGTCGTTGTGTTTTTGCTAAGCTTATCAAGTGATTTTGAAATATTTGCTTCTGTAACAGCATCGAGTGCGGAGGTAGCCTCGTCTAACAACAAAATTGGTGCAGGTTTTAGAAAAGCTCTGGCTAGCGCAATCCGTTGCTTTTGCCCGCCTGATAGCTGGCTCCCATTTGGCCCAACCGGAGTATCTTTTCTTTCAAGTAAAAGTTTATCTATTTTAGCTTTCTTCGCAGCTTCAATTATCATCTCTTTAGTCGCCAATGGATTAGCATAACGAATGTTGTCTTCTAAAGATTGATCAAAAATAACTATATCCTGTGAGACGATTGTAATTTGCTCTCTTACTGAAGAAATATTTAATTTACTTATATCATGGCCATTAAAACGTATTGTTCCTGAGTCTAATTCATACAGTCTGCCTATCAGGCTCAGAATAGTTGTCTTGCCTGAACCAGTGCTTCCTACAATTGCATTTTTTGTTCCAGGTCTGAAATTCATAGTTATATTTTTTAATGTTTGAGACCCAGAAGTATAATTGAAATTTACATTTTCGAGCCTGATAGCAATAGGCTTGCTATTATCACCATAACTCGGCCCTGAATTAAGTTGTTCCGCCTCAATATCAAAAATTGACTGCACGCTATCCAGTAAAATTAAAGAGGATTGAAGTTGTGTAAAAAATTGTACGACATTTCTTGCGGGATCGAAAACTATAACTAAGCCAAGAAGAAAAGCAATTATTGAAGCGCCATCCATATCAAACTGGTCAGAAAGAGCCATATAGCCACCGCCGCCGACGACTAACATATAAACGAATGCAGAAGATAAATCGATTACCGGAGGTGTTAACGCATGTGTTCGCATCAGTTTGTATGTATACAATCTTATTAAATTCGCTGATCCTGAAATGCGTTGGGCTTCTGCTTCTTCCTGGGCTGTCATTTTTGTCGTACGCATACCACTTTTCATTTCATCAATATTAGAAATGAATTTTCCTAAAGCTGTTTGAGTCACAGTTTGCATTTTTCGGACGCGTCTAACTACAGCAATCATCAAAAGTGCTATGAGGGGTATGACTACCAAGGCAATGCTGAACAATAAAATATTTTTATACACTAGATATCCCGATACTATCACAACGGTTGCAGTGTCTCGCATAGCTTTGACTGTCGTTTGCCCCACAAAAGTACTTAACTCTTGAACCTGGTTAACAAGTCGTAATATCAACTCGCCAGAGCTCGTTTTATCAAAATATGATTGTGGCAATCGCAATATATGTTGGGTCAAATCATGTCTTAGTTCCAAGAGAGCAGATGTAGATAGTTTTGCGGAAATTGTTGGAATTACGAAACTTGTAAATGCTCGTACTGTAAAGATTATGAGAATTGCAAAACAGACCCAAATGAGTTCACTAAATGTGCCACTTGAAAAGATAACTCTTAGACCTGACTCCGTAAGAACAAGGAATTGTTGATAAACAAAACCTTGGAAAATTATTAGTAAAAACACGAAGATTAACCACTTCGCCCTAGCTCGTATATAGCTTTGCCAAAACCAGGCAAGGTTTTGTTTATCACGTTTAGAAAAAAAACGATTAAGCAAAATAAAGTCCGACCATTATGATGACCTTCGGCTTAATATCATGTTTTTATTGTTAATCAATTGGCGACTGTCATTTGGTACTATGGGATATTATTATCTTGAATATCGCGTAATAAAATCCTGAGGGGTATAATCGTCGCCAGAGTTCGATTGAATGACATGATCGGTTGCTCTGCTACGTAGAGTATATCATTTGGTCTGAGTTCCATTGTATCTGCTACAATAAGCCGGGTTGGGCTCTGTGCATTTAAATGGTAAGCCACCACCGGGTTACTTCCCCGGAGCAGGTAAATTTCTGATCTTTTAGCGCTTAATGTACTTAAAGCCCCCCCACTAGTAAATAAAACATCAGCTAAAGTTTCCCGATTGGCAGGGTTAATTTTGAAAATTTGTGGAGTGACCCCTCCTAAAATAAAGACTTTGTTATCTTTGTATGGTAAAAAATCTACTGAAATATGGTCTCCTGATTGCAGGTAAATACTTTGGTTACTTGGATCAAGTAAATCATCAAGAGAAAAAACGTACGTTTCGTTATTTCGATGTAAAGTAATTCGAGTAATATTATCGGCATCAATACTCACACCAGTTTGTGTAAGTGTTTTTGCAAGATTGGTTGGTGTATCTGTTATTGGAATTACAACACCAGGCTTTCCCATTATGTTTAGCAATGCTGTTTGCGAAGAGAAGTTAGTGATTTGGGTTTGAAATGCATTTTGTGAGTCTGGTACTTTTTGCATTAGTTTTTTTATCTCAACCCTTAGTTCGCTTAGTGATCGCCCAGCTGCTCTAATTTTCCCAACGCCTTCAAAGACTACGTTTCCTTCATAATCAACGACTGATGTATTGGAGACTATTTCGGCGGAGCTATCTTCTACGAAGATATGATCACTAGCTTGTACATCAATGTCTAGAGCGTTTTCACCGTATATATCGCGGAGTAATATAGAATAATCTTTGCCATCCCTCTGAAGCCTAATTCGAGTGGTTACCCCAGGTTTAAAACCAACATTTGCTGATGTAAGCACGTCCCGCACAGTGGTTCTTTGGTCATTTAAAAAAATAACCTGAGAGTTTGAATTGACAGTCAAATATGATTTTTGAGATTTAAATTCTATAATTTCAAGCTGAAATCTAGGACTAATGCCATTTCGGATTAAAATGTTTCGAACCTCTGAACGTAATTCGTTCAAGCTTTTTCCATTCGCTTCTAGACGGCCAACTTCTAATAATAGAACGCTTCCATCTGATCCTATACGCCCACTTGACTCAATGGTTTCTTCATTTTGTTGCGAAGTAATTATGACGTTTGGACTGTTCTCGTTGTTATTCGAGGCCGCTGGTGGCCTTGTTATTTGTTCATTTAAATC
>CACPBQ010000022.1 GCA_902632125.1 Paracoccaceae bacterium
CTGAACTTCTTTGGATTACAAAAATGCAAGCGGGTCGAGAGTGGATATGGATTTCTGGAAATCATGATCCTTCTCCTGAAAATTTAGGTGGTAGCTTCTTACAATCTATCAAAATTGGAAAAATTAATTTTCAGCATATTGCAAGTGTTTCAGAACACCCTGAGATATCTGGCCATTATCATCCTAAAATCAGAATATTTATTAAAGGGCAATCGTTCACAAAACGTTGTTTTCTATTGGACGAAAACCGGGTAATAATGCCCGCGTATGGAACCTTTACTGGGGGCCTTTATTGTAATCGAGATCCTCTGCGATCCATTATGCAGGAAAAAGCTCTTGCTGTGATGACTGGTAAAGAAGTTTATCCAATTCCAATTTCTAAAGCCTGTTAATTTGGAATAATATCTGGGTCTTCGAGCCCATATTTGCGGCAACAAGCCACTAAAGTATTTGCCAGAAGACAGGCAATTGTCATAGGTCCAACACCACCTGGAACAGGTGTAATAGCTCCGGCTACTTCTGAACAACTAGAAAACTCTGCATCGCCAACTAAACGCGTACTACCATCGCTTGCTTTTACTCTGTTAATGCCCACATCAATAAGCGTTGCTCCGGGCTTTATCCAGCTAGCTTTAACCATTTCAGCTCTTCCGACAGCAGCAACAACAATATCGGCGCATCTAACCGCTTCTTCCAATTGTTTTGTTCTAGAATGAGTTATCGTTACAGTACAACTCTCGTTCAATAAAAGTTGAGCCATAGGTTTTCCAACGATGTTTGACCGACCAATTATAACAGCATCCATACCGGTTAAAGATCCGTGAAAATTTTTCAGCATGAGTAAACACCCTAGTGGTGTACAGGGAACCATGGATTTCTGACCTGTAGCCAATAGGCCAACATTAGAAATATGGAAACCATCCACGTCTTTTTCTGGATCTATGGAGTTTATTACAACATCTGCATTTATATGCCCTGGTAAAGGCAATTGAACCAAAATCCCATGTACATCATTATTAACATTCAATCGGTTTATCAATTCTAAGAGATCTGCTTCAGTAGTGTCTTCACTCAATTTATATTCATACGAGTTCATTCCAACTTCTATAGTTTGTTTGCCTTTTGATCGAACATAAACTTGGCTTGCTGGATCCTCACCTACTAAAACCACAGCTAAGCCAGGGGTAATGTTATTCTCTGTTTTTAAAACATTTACGTGTTCAGAAACTTGCTTCCGTAGCTTCTTAGAAAAAAGCTTCCCATCTATTATTTGCGCTACCATTTTCGGTAATCCCTTAAATTCTAGTAAATTTAGCTTACTCTTCGCGAATAATTTTTGCTTCTCTTTGAATGGACCAATCGATTAAAATCCGCCAGATTTTTTCTACAAGTTCCGGATCGAGATTTAGCTCCCCAGCTGTGTTCCGGGCGTTGAAAACCACTCTTTCAATTCGTTCGGGAATTCTGGCAGGCATACCGTTCAATTTTTTTAACTCAGTTGCTCTGTCAATAAATTCTGCACGGTTTGCCAAAAGCTTAACCATTTTGACATCCAACTTATCAAGTTGATGACGTAATTCATCCATGTTTTTACAATCATCTGGTTTTATAAGTTCTGTCATTATGGTCTCCTGAGCTTAAAACTTTAAAATGTAAAACATTAAATTTAAACCTAGAACAACCCTTCTATTGCACCAAACTTGTTAAGATGTATAGATTCTGCTGCTGGGACGCGAGGCAGACCCGGCATGGTCATTATTTCACCACAAACCACTACTATAAAACCGGCACCAGCACTTATTCTCACTTCCCGAACCGGCACAGTATGTCCAGTTGGAGCTCCACGCAAATTTGGATCTGTTGAAAAACTGTATTGTGTCTTTGCCATACAAATTGGCAAATCGCCGTATCCCTGCTCCTCCCATTGTTTTAATTGATCACAAATTCTATTATCCATTATAGCTTCGTCAGCTCTATAAATTCTTTTACAAATCGTCTGTATTTTTTCGGTAAGTGGCATTTCGTCAGGATAAATTGGGGCAAAATCAGAACCCTCTGAGTCTGCTATTTCAGAGACGCGTCTAGCCAAATCTAAAGCACCCTCTGATCCAAATTCCCAGTGTTTTGAAACAATAGCTTCGGAACCCTGAGATTTTACATAATCTATAACTGCAGCAATCTCGTTTTCTGTATCTTTTACAAAATGATTTATTGCTACGATTACTGGAACACCAAAGCTTTTCATATTCTCTATATGGCACCCTAAATTTGCACAGCCAGATTTTACAGCACTCACATTTTCTTTATCCAAATCTTCTTTAGCGATGCCGCCATTCATTTTCATAGCACGGATAGTGGCAACAAGCACAATCACAGATGGTGTCAATCCAGCCTTTCGACATTTAATATTCAGAAACTTCTCAGCACCTAGGTCGGCTCCAAAGCCTGCCTCAGTTACAACATAGTCAGATATTTTAAGCGCTGTTTGAGTGGCAATTAATGAATTGCATCCGTGCGCAATATTAGCAAATGGACCTCCATGCACAAAAGCGGGATTATTTTCTAAAGTTTGCACCAAATTGGGTTGTATAGCATCCTTAAGTAGAACGGTCATCGCGCCGTCTGCTTTTAGATCACGGCAAAAAACAGGAGAACGATCACGCCTATATGCGACTATCATATTTCCCAATTTTGTCTGTAAATCATTCAAATCTTTGGCCAGGCACAAAATGGCCATGACTTCTGAGGCAACTGTAATGTCAAACCCCGCCTCCCGAGGGAAACCATTAGAAACACCACCAAGAGATGTTGTAATTTGTCGGAGTGCTCTGTCATTCATATCTACCACTCTCCGCCAAACGACCCTTCGAGTATCAATATCTAAGTCGTTACCCCAATAGATATGGTTATCAATCATTGCCGAAAGCAGTGAATGAGCAGAAGTTATAGCATGAAAGTCACCTGTAAAATGTAGGTTCATATCCTCCATTGGGATAACTTGGGAATATCCTCCTCCAGCTGCACCACCTTTCATGCCAAAATTGGGGCCCAAGGAGGCTTCTCTGATACAGATCATGGCACTTTTACCAAGTTTGTTCAGCCCATCGCCAAGACCAACTGTCGTTGTTGTTTTGCCTTCCCCGGCAGGTGTCGGATTTATAGCCGTCACAAGTATTAATTTTCCATTTTTCCTATCTTGAACGCTATTTATGAATTCTTGGCTGACTTTGGCTTTATCATGGCCATATGGCAGCAAATGTTCTTTAGGAATACCAAGTCGATCACCAACCTCTAGAATTGGTTTTTTTTCTGCGCTTCGAGCAATTTCAATATCACTTTTATAGCTCATCTTGGTTTCCTTAATCCAAAAATAAACACCTCTAAACCGTATAAAGCTTAGGCAAAAATCTAACTTTGCATTTCCGACATATACCAGACCACTAACGTCCCGATTTCGGAAAAAAGTATTTTACATAAATCTAGAGCACCGTTGGCGGCCTAAAATGGAATTTAAATCTATATCTTTACTTCAGAAATTAATTGATTTGTTCGTTTTTCTATAGTCTGTTCCAGTTTGGTCATAAGTTCTGAATTCTCTAATCCTGCCGGAATCAAAGGCAAACACTCTACAACCGCCAAGCCAGGCTTACGCATTATACCGTATTTAGGCCAAAATAGCCCAACATTGCAGGCTACCGGCAAACAGGCTTGACGGGTCTGTTGATAAAGTGCAGCTACTCCTATTTTGTACGGTTTAAATTCTCCAGGCAATACTCTCGTACCCTGAGGATAGATAATTAGCTGACCAGCAGGGGCAGTACCCGAGGCAACGGCAGACATCATTTTTTGTATGGCCTCTGCTCGTTTTCCACGTTCAACAGGAACACATCCTATTTTTTTTGCGTACCAACCCAAGACTGGAGCCCAACGCAATGAAGCCTTCATAATAAACTTTGGTCTTGGCGTTTCACTAACGATCATAATAATATCAAAGAAGCTTTGGTGTTTTGCAGCGATAATAAATTCACTATCTGGAATAATACCCCTAACCTCAGATTTTAAACCCACCATCCAAGCAGCTGTCCAACGGACCCACCTACACCAAACATGAACTGCCAAATACGAATATTTTCTGTTAAGCATTACGATGGGACAAAAAAACAAGCCAAAAATTACCATCATCAAATACATCTGAATAAGAAAGAAAAAAGAACGTATATATTGAATTAAATAGAACATTAGCTGAGGGATTTTAGAATTTTTAGAGATGATATACGGGCGGCAAAAAACGTAAGAATAAAGAAGAAGACAGGAATAATAATCAACCAAGACCATTCTAGACCTTCCAGCCGAAGGCCTATTAAAGTTGCATTTTGATCAACCTTTGAAGGTAACAAAAATAATGCCATTGAAGCCACAACTGCGCCTAGCGTTGAGCCAAAAAAAGCTCGAAAAGCAAATTTACGGACGAAAGCCCCAGCGATATATTGATCAGTAGCTCCAACTAATCTTAAAACCTCAATAACTTTTCTATTAGATAATAACCCCGCACGGGTTACTAGAATTATCATTGAAACTACAATGCAGAGTACCAAACATGTTGATAACCACCCTAAAAACCAAATACGATAGGCTGCTTTCACAAGAGGCTCACGCCACCTGGTGTGGTCGTCCAAAACCGCAGACGGAACTTCCGCAGCAAGCCTTAATTTTAGACCTACTCTGTCATACCCACCTTCATTTTCCTCAATAACTATAAGACGCGGCATAGGTAAATTATCTATAGGTACATTTGGTCCAAACCAAGGCTCAAGCAGTGCCTGTTGTTCTTCTACTTTTAATAGACGAAAAGACGCTATTCCTTTAGTACTGGACAAAACATTCAAAGCAGCTTCAGTTTGGCTCTCAATATCTACTAGCGGAGCGGCTACGCGTAATGTTGCGGAATTTGCTAGAGAGGCCGACCAGCTTTGGGCTAATCGATCCGCTGCTGTGGACATAGCTATTGAAAAAACAATTAAGAAGGCCATTGATGCTGAGGAAAAAAACGTCAAAAGCGAGGTAAATCCATTTGTTGGCACGATCTGGACTGCATATCGATTAGGTAAAGAATAATCTTCCACACCAGCCATCACAGATCACTCCCAGCAAGCTGAACCGTTTTATTGCTGATCCTTAAAACGCGAGCCTGCACACTGGTTTTTGTAAATCTAATCAAATTTAAATCATGAGTAGCAATTACAACGGTTTTCCCCATATGATTTAATTCAACCAATAAGCGAATTAGTCTTTGCGACATTTCCCAGTCAATATTACCCGTTGGCTCATCAGCCAGTATAATGTTTGGTGACATAATAATCGCACGCGCCAAAGCTGCTCTTTGCCTTTCACCTCCTGAAAGTTCAGCTGGTAAAGCATTGGAACGATGGGAAAGGCCTACCCAATTTAAAAGCTCTTTTAAATTTAAGCTGTCAGACAAAGAACTTCGAGCTGAAACCATGATCGGCAATGCAATATTATCGACAACATTCAAATGATCAAGAAATTGACAATCTTGATGTACAACACCTATCTTTCGCCGGAGATAGGCTATCTCGTCACGGGACAGGCTAGACGATTCTTTACCAAAAACACTAAGTTTGCCTGATGTTGGAACAAGAGCACCATAGCACATCTTAAGGAAAGTTGTTTTACCTGATCCCGATGGTCCGGTCAGAAAATAAAAAGATCCTTGAGAGATGGAAAGACTCAGCTCTGATAAAAGCTCCTCGCCATACGAGTAAGCGACGCGTTCCATATCAATCACAACTAAATTTTCCTTAAACTTTTAATTCTAAATCCATACTACCATCATACTCAATAAACGGTTGTTCAACAATTAAAAGCATGTACTTTAACGGCTATATATATTTTTTTTTCTATCATAAAGTCTGATAGGTTCATTTATTTACTGAGGAACTAATGCGTCTAGTTTGTCCAAATTGCAAAGCAAATTATGAAATTCCTCCTAATGCTGTTCCAATAAGCGGCAGAGAAGTGAAATGTGATAGCTGTGGACACTCATGGTTTCAAACTCGGCATAAAAAAACGAAAGAAAAGAAGCTAACTAAGCCTGACATTAAGATCGCAAATGAAGACATTATAAAAGTAGAGAGCTTTGAGTCTAACAAGAAAAAAATTGATCCTTCTGTAATTAAGATACTTAAGGAAGAGGCTAAAAGAGAAATTGAAGCAAGAGATAGGGAGCGCACCCAAAAAAATATATCATCCAAAAGTAAAAAAAGTGCGAAAAATGTAAGAGATAAAGAACCCACAACTCTTACAAGAGAAGCAATTCTTAAACATCAGTCAAAAGACACACTAGCGGAAGCCTTGGAGGATAAAAAATCAACATTAAGTTTTGGGTTCATTTTTGGATTACTTTTAGTTTTATTGGCATTACTTGTATACTTATACGGCGAGCAATTAATAATGGTCTTTCCAGAGGCTGAAATCTATTTTGTTTCATATATTGGTCTTATTGATGAGATAAGATTAGAGTTAAATAAACTTGCAGGCAGAGTGACTTTTTTGCTAACAAATTTAATTTGAAATCAGGAAAAATAGTTTAATTGTTCAAACTTTTAAAATCTACCTCAATAGCTTTTTCAATCAACTTTAAAGCCTGCGGGCTGGCCCAATCGGCGTCACCAATAAACCTTGCTACTTCCTTGTTGTCTTTATTCAACAAAATAGTTAACGGAAGCCCTACTATTTTAAGAGAGCGTGCCAATTTTCCCTTAGGATCTTGATATTTTGTCAGGTTAACGATTGACATTTTATCAAAAAATTTTTCGATAGATTTTGGTGAATTTCTCATTGTAGCAATTGTTACAACTTGAAAATTCTTGTCACCTTTTAGTTTCTGAAGATTTGATAAACTTGGCATTTCATCGAGACAAGGGGCGCACCAAGTAGCCCAAAAATTAACCAAAGTAAGACTACCAGAAAACGAATGTAAAAAAATAGGATCGTTATTTGATCTATAAAAAACCTCTTCACTTACAGCCTTAGGGCTTTCATGCAAAATAAGTTTTTTCATTTCACCAACCTTAAATTCTTCAAGAACAGAAAATTTATTATCTTCAGAAAGCACAATATTTGCACAGAAGCTAAAGGCCGTATAAAGAACAATCAGCATCAAAAAATTTTTAACTCCTCTAAAAGGTAGTTTCATGTCAAAAAAATCCTCTAATAAAATGTGGGGCGGTCGGTTCTCTACAGGACCTGATGCTATTATGGAAGCAATTAACGCCTCAATTGAATTTGACAAGCGTTTAGGGCCTCAAGATATTGAAAGTTCTATTGCACATGTAGATATGCTGGGAACAACTGGCATATTAAGTATATCTGACGTTTCAGCCATAAAAATAGGACTTGAAGAAATCCTAAGTGAGCTCAATTCAGGTGAATTTAAATTCTCAAAAGCACTTGAGGATATACATATGAATATCGAGGCAAGATTAAAGGATAAAATCGGCAATCCAGCTGGTAGACTTCATACTGCACGATCCCGTAACGATCAAGTCGCAACGGATTTTAGGCTTTGGGTTCGAGACCAGATAGATTTAATTGACAAAAACATAGCCAATCTCATGAAAGCCCTGTTAGACCAGGCCCAAAGTGGGGTGTCTTGGATTATGCCTGGATTTACTCATTTGCAAACTGCTCAACCAATTACTTGGGGTCATCATATGATGGCATATGTTGAGATGTTCGCACGAGATCGCTCAAGGTTTAAGGATGCAAGAAATAGAATGAATGAATGCCCGCTAGGATCCGCAGCATTAGCAGGCACCTCTTTTCCGATTGACCGAGATCACACTGCTAGAACTCTTGAATTTGAAAGACCAACAGCAAACTCTTTGGACGCGGTAAGTGATAGAGATTTCGCTTTGGAATTTTTAACTTCTTCCTCTATATGCGCCATGCATTTAAGCAGATTGGCAGAAGAACTTGTTATTTGGTCTTCCGCACAATTTAAATTCATTGATTTATCAGATCGATTTTCAACGGGATCCTCTATTATGCCTCAGAAAAAAAATCCCGATGCCGCTGAATTGGTACGTGCAAAAATAGGGCGAATATTAGGAGCTAACATAGGTCTAATGACAGTTATGAAGGGCCTTCCTCTGGCTTATTCTAAAGATATGCAAGAGGACAAGGAGCAAGTTTTTGACGCAGCAGATAGTTTGAATTTAGCTTTATTTGCAATGGAAGGCATGATCCAAGATTTGACCGCCAATAAAGAAAATTTGGAGTTTGCAGCAAAATCTGGCTTTTCTACAGCAACCGATTTAGCAGATTGGCTAGTAAGAGTTTTAAACCTACCTTTTCGAGACGCGCACCATGTAACAGGTGAACTGGTAAGCCTCGCTGAGCGCTTGGGATGTGATTTATCTGAGATGAAACTTAAAGATATGCAAAAAATACATTCCGATATTACTGAAGATGTGTTTACGGTTTTGTCTGTTGAAAATTCTGTTAAATCGAGAGGTTCATATGGGGGAACATCCCCTAAAGAAGTTCAATTTCAGATAGATAGATGGAAAAAGGTATTAGGATGAAAAACTTTGCTTTAGTTCTACTACTTGGTTTTTCGGTAGTTGGCTGCGGCGTTGACGGCCCACCCAAAGCGCCTATCCATGAAGAAGTAAAATAGATCACACTTAACTTTTGGAAAATTTAATGACGCAACTAAAATTCGCCGACAGTATTTCCAGATTGGGAACTGAGTCGGCTTTCACAGTGCTCGCTAAGGCAAATGAATTAGCTGCAGGTGGAAAAGACATAATTAACCTGGGAATTGGACAACCTGACTTTAAAACACCGGAACACATAGTTAAAGCGGGAATAAAAGCGCTTGAAGATGGACATCATGGATACACTCCAGCAAACGGAATTCCTGAATTGAGGGAAGCTGTTGCGAATGACTTAGAAAAACGCCATCAAACTTCTGTAAATCCTAATAATATAATCGTCGTTCCAGGCGGAAAACCAACAATGTTTTTCGCAGTACTTTTATTTGGAGAAAAAGGCGCACAAATAATGTACCCTAATCCAGGTTTTCCTATTTATGAGTCAGTCATAAATTATACTGGAGCTACCCCTGTCCCAATTGCTTTAAAAGAGAAGAATGATTTTGCATTCGATGCAGAGTCCGTTCTCTCCCAGATCACAAAAAAAACAAAGCTTATAATTATTAATAGCCCAGCTAATCCAACAGGTGGGGTCACTCCCAAATCAGAAGTTGATAAATTGGTTGCAGGACTAAAAGATTATCCAAAAGTAGCTATATTGTCAGATGAAATTTACAGCCAAATGTTATACGATGGTCGTAAGCATGTAAGTCTTTTACAGTATCCAGAAATTCGCGATAGACTAATTGTTTTGGATGGCTGGTCAAAAACTTATGCCATGACAGGCTGGCGTATGGGGTATGCTGTTTGGCCTGATCAAATGATCGATCCAGTAACCCGTTTATGTATAAATGATCACTCTTGTGTAAACGCTGCTGCGCAATATGCTGGCTTGGCGGCACTTACGGGAACAAACGAGCCCGTTTTAAAAATGGTTTCTGAGTTTGATATGAGACGGAAGGTTATTGTTTCTGCACTTAACGATCTTAAAGGAGTTTCCTGTATAGACTCAGCTGGTGCTTTTTATGCTTTTCCCAATATATCAGGCACAGGGCTCTCCTCGTCCCAAGCTCAAGATTTATTTCTAGATCAAGCGGGGGTTGCTACTATTGCAGGAACGAGTTTTGGCACATTTGGAGAAGGATATTTAAGGTTTTCATATGCAAATAGTAAAGAAAACATATTGCGAGCTGTGGAGCGAATAGACAAAATTCTTACCTGAAAAGTACTAGAGTTATTATTAAGGACAAATAAGTAAATGGATCATTTCAATTATAGAAACGGACAACTTTACGCTGAAGATGTTTCTTTAGCTGAAATAGCTACATCTGTTGGAACGCCTTTTTATGTTTACTCCACAGCCACTTTGGTACGACACTTTCAGCTTTTTGATGAAGCTCTCGACGGTATGGATCACTGTATTTGTTACGCAATGAAAGCTGCATCCAATCAGGCGATACTTAAAACTCTCGGAAACCTGGGAGCTGGCATGGACGTGGTATCTGGAGGCGAGTACAGGCGGGCATTATCGGCAGGTATACCTCCCGAAAAAGTCGTATTCTCAGGTGTCGGAAAAACTTTAGAAGAAATAACGTTGGCTCTTAAAAATGGTATTCGACAGTTTAACGTGGAAAGCGACTCAGAACTTGAGCAAATATCTTCTGTCGCAACATCCATGGATAAAATAGCCCCTATAGCCATCAGAATAAACCCAGATGTGGATGCTCAAACCCATGAGAAAATTGCGACTGGTAAAGCCGAAAATAAATTTGGAATTCCTCTATCCAGGGCGAGAGAAGTTTATTCTAAAGCTTCCCAAATGCCGGGCATCAATATTGTGGGAATAGACCTGCATATTGGCAGCCAACTAACTGACCTCAAGCCATTCAAAAAAGCTTACCAAAAGCTTGCCGATTTAACCCAGATCTTAAGACAAGATGGGCATAAAATTAAAAGACTAGATCTCGGTGGGGGACTAGGAATTCCCTATGAAAAAAATAAATCTGCTCCACCTCTTCCAGTGGAATACGGGAAAATGGTCAAAGAAGTTCTCGGCCACCTGGATTGTGAAATAGAAATTGAACCAGGCCGACTAATTGTTGGAAATGCGGGTATATTAGTTTCGTCTGTTCTAGGCGTAAAAATTGGCGATAATCGTAATTTTTTAATACTTGACGCAGCTATGAATGATTTAATTCGTCCTGCAATGTATGATGCATATCATGATATAATACCCGTCAAGCAACCAAGTTCACCTGAAGCTATTTACGATGTTGTTGGGCCAGTATGTGAAACTGGAGACACCTTTGCAAAAAAGCGGACAATGCCTAAACTCACTGAAAGCGACTTGGTAGCATTTAGATCCGCTGGGGCCTATGGAGCGGTGATGTCTAGTGAGTATAATACAAGACCGTTAATTCCAGAAGTTATGGTCAACAAAAATGAATTTTCCATAATTCGTAAACGACCTAGCTACGAAGAAATTATAAACAGAGACATTATTCCTAATTGGCTTAAGTGACTTTAAGTCTCAAAGTTTAAAATTTTATCGGTTTATAATTTATTATTTTTCTCTACAAGCACCCTAATCAGGTGCTACAAAGTGCGGGAAACATGAGCGGGGATTTTTTATGTCACTTTCACTAGGTCAAAAAGCAGGGTGGGGTTTAGCCGATATGGGAATTGTTGTTTTCGTTATCGTAAAACAACTATTGATTTTGGCCTTTATGAATAGTTTTCTAGGGATCCCAATTGCTCTGGCAGGTGCAGTAACAACTGCTGTTCTGATTTTTGATATTATTTCGGATCCAATAATTGGTTATTTTAGTGATAAGACAGTTTCTCGTTTTGGAAGAAGAGCTCCTTGGATGCTCGTAGGAGCCGTTGTTTTGGCACTTGCAATGATTGGACTATTTGCTGTGCCAGATAATTTCACCACTAATGCAAGTCTTATCTGGGTTATTGTTTTTTTCTTGATATCAACATTAGGTTTTACAATGGTTTCAATACCTTACGGCGCTACGGCGGGCGAAATGACATTGGATAAAAAGGAAAGATCTTCAATGACCGCGTGGCGCATGGCATTTGCCTCTTTAGGTATTTTGGTTGGTGGCGCGCTAATACCAATATTAGCAGGAGATACAAAATCTGGCTATACTTTTGCGGCAATCTGCGTGGCGCCATTGATAATTTTATCTATATGGTTTTCAGTGTTTTTCACACGAAATGCGCCCCGTACTTTGGTTCCATCACAACAAAATTTCTCGTACATTTTAAAACTAGTTTTAGCTAATCGCGCATTTGTTACTTTAGTAATTTTATATGGCATTATGACGCTAGCCATAGCCTTAATCACTGCCGGGCTCCCTTTTGCGGCAATGTATTTGATAATGGATGATGGGAATTCATTACTTTCTGGTGTTGCGAAAGGCCTTGGAACTCTTTCACTGATGTTCGCGGCATTTGTGTTAGGCTCAATTATAAGTCAGGCCTTGTGGGTTAAATTGTCAAATTTATATGGTAAAGTTACGGCGCAGCTCATTGGAATTGTATGCTATATTGCTCTATTGATTTTTATATTTTTCAGTTTGCCTAACTATAACGTTACAATAATTGCTGGTCTTTTTATTTTAGCTGGAATGACCAATGGATCTTACCAACAAATTCCTTGGGCGCTATATCCAGATCTGATGGATGTAACTCGTGAAAAATCTGGTGAATCTATCGAAGGCGCCTTTTCTGCAGTTTGGCTTTTTGGTCAGAAGGTAGCAAATGCTGTTTCGCCACTCATTTTAGGATTTATCCTTAGCCTATATGGATGGAAAGAAACGACTGAAGGAATTACCCAGCAGACGGATGCTGCGCTTAGTACTTTACAAACTTCCATAACATTATTTCCAGCTGCAATATTAGGATTAGCTGGAATTTTGCTTTTCAGCATTTATCTACCACAGCAAAAAAGGCTAATGAGCGGATAGTCTTAGGACGAGGCTACTATAATAAAGACGAAAATACCTAATCCAAGCAAAACATAAGTGGCCACTTCCCCGGCTACTCTCGCGTCTGATTTTGGCTTTTTTCTGTTTTTTTTGGTCATTTAATTAATTCTCATCTTTTCATATCAACTTTATTTGGAGGAACCAACGGTTCCACTATCAAAAAGTGCCCCAATCTCACCTGATCCCAACTTCATTATGTCACCTAAAATTTCCTCAGTGTGCTGACCAAGCTTTGGGGGTTTTTGGGCAGGCAAAGTATCATGATTAGAAAATTCTAATGGAGATCTGGGAACCATATATTGGCCAATACCTTCAAAATTTAATGTTTCAAACATTGGATTATCAGCAAATGTATCTATGTCCTCAGTAATTGCTTCTTTTGTTGTTCTAAATCGTGACCAGGTTAAACCAAAACCATTAAAACTTTTCTCAAAATCAGAAATTTTTCGCTTTGCAAACCAAGACCGAAAGACATCATTTATTTTATACCTATGCTCCCACCGATGCCCTTCGTCATCTAAGGAAAGGTTTAATTTTTTTTCAAGGCTTTTGATTTCCTGTTCTTTATCTGTTGCTTTTAATAAACCACGCCATTGCCTTAAGGTAAGACCAATTACAACAACTCGGCCTCCGCAAGCACACTCAAAATCCTGACCATAAGCTCCATATACAGAATTGCCGGATTTTCCTCTTTGTTGTTCGCAAATTGTAGCCTCTCCTATCATTCCAAGGTGACCAATTACTGCAGCCGCAGCATCTTTTAGAGCGAACTCCACATCCTGTCCCCTTCCAGTTCGCAGACGATCTCGCTCAGCTGCAAGTAGTGAAGAGACAACCATATTACCTGCTACGCAATCCCAGGCGGGAAGAGCATTTGCAACAGGTTCTGTGCTACCCTCAGCGCCAGTAATGTGGGGTATTCCAAGCGATGGGTTAACAGTATAGTCAACTTCCGGCCCCCCGTGTCGATCACCTTTCAGAGTAACCATTATTAAATCAGCACGTTTTCTTTTAAGGCTTTCATAATCTGTCCAACCAGGCACTCTCAGATTGGTTATGAACAAACCAGCATCATCACCGTCTGAAGTGATTAGATCGCTGACCAGTTCGCGCCCTTTTTCAGACTTTAAATTTACAGCAAAAGATTTTTTACCCTTATTAAGCCCGTGCCAAAATAAACTTTCGCCGTTAGGAGCGAGCGGTCTTCTGAAGTGATCAAGGCCTCCCCCTAAATTATCAAACCTGATAACTTCAGCACCCATTTGAGCTAATTGCATGCCTGCAAGAGGTAAAGCAACAAAAGCTGAGCTTTCAAAAACCCGCATGCCATGCAAAATACTCATATGAATTCACTCCCGTTTTTTTCCCAAAAACACTAAAGTACTATTTTGTGAAAAGGTTTAAAACCCGTGTTTTTGATACAAAATATAGTTGATGCAAAGAACTCAAAAAATCAAACACAAGTTAGGTTTTTTATTTACAAATCCAAATGCGCCTATTTTTACCTATTGATAAGTTTCTAATATTTTTTCAATTAATTCGGGTAGTTCTTTGAAGCACGAAAATTGAAAGGCATGTGGGATTTGTTCTACAGATGTTTTACGGTATCCCTCAGAAAAAAGTAAAAATGGAACCTCAGCTCTTTTAGCTGTCTCAGCATCAACTTCACTGTCGCCAACATAAATACATAAACCATCCCCTACGCTTGCAGATGTTTCAAGCAGAGGCCTTGGATCAGGTTTTCTTGCAAATGGGTTGTCCCCTCCTGTGACACATTTAAAAAAATGATCTAGTTTTAAGTGCTTCAAAATCTTTAACGCCGGCCTCAACGGTTTATTTGTGCATATTCCTAGATTATGGTTTGCCTTCAGCATTTCCAAAACAGTGACGACATTTTCATAAGGCTTACTAAACTGCACAGCTTCCTCATAAAATTTTAAAAATTGCTCTAGAAGGAAATCTTGTTGCTCGGTTTCAACTGACCGAGCTGCAATCATTTTCTTAACAAAGAGCGGAGCACCTTCACCAATAAAGCTGACGGCTTCCTTATAGCTGATAGGAGCAACTCCAATTTCAGATAAAGCAGTATTGGCAACCCATTGAATGTCTTTAGCACTATCAATTAAAGTACCATCCAAATCGAAAATTATACTTGCTCTACGAGCATCGGTTTCTCTCAAATAACACTCCAGACGATTTTCTTAATTTAATTACTACCTTTTTCAACTAAGGATTTTTTACTGATGTGTAAAATCTAATTTGCTCTTAAAAGTCTCATATTTTTATTAAATAGTTAATATTTTATAAAAATGTTGTTTGTATAAAGGTTGCCGCTTAACCTCATAAGGGAGAATCGATAAATACTGGAGAGGATAAATGATTACTAAATTGAAATTAGTCGGTGCTGTTTCCACCGCCTTGTTGCTGCTCGGAAGTTTTGTTTCACAAGCAGCCGCTGAAGATTGTTATCGTGGAACATTAGATGAGGCATACTGTGATCGTAACATGGACTTGGTTGCAGATTTACCACTTGATCCAAAAGATTGGGTCGATCCAGACACAATTATTTTTGCATATACTCCAGTTGAAGATCCAGCTGTATATGCTAATATTTGGACTAAGTTCGTCGAACATGTTGAAAAGTATACGGACAGGAAAGTTGTATTTTTTCCAGTTGAGTCAAATGCGGCGCAACTAGAGGCGATGCGATCGGGGCGTCTTCATGTTGCTGGATTTAATACTGGTTCTAATCCTATAGCCGTAAGTTGTGCTGGTTTTGTGCCCTGGGGAATGCACGCAAAAGATGATGGTTCGTTCGGCTACGAAATGGAGATTATTGTTAAGCATGATAGTCCAATTCAATCGCCAGCAGAAATTAAGGGTAAAACTTTAGCATTTACTTCACCTACTTCAAATTCCGGATTTAAAGCGCCATCAGCTATTTTAAAAGGTGAATTTGATTTAATTGCTGACCGAGATTTCACTCCAACTTTTTCAGGTAAGCATGATAACTCAATCTTAGGTGTTTATAACGGTGATTATGAGATTGCTTCAATTGCTAACTCAGTGCTTCACAGAATGATCCGTAGGGGGGTGATTGAAGAAGACAAGATCAGAACAATATATCGGTCGGGAACATTCCCATCAACCGGATATGGCCATGCGCACAACTTACATCCTGAGTTAGTAGCTAAGATCAAAAATGCCTTTTTTAGTTGGAATTTTGATGATGACCCTCTTTACAAGAAAGAATTTGCTAAGTCAGATCGTTTTATCGGTATTCGTCATATGAATCACTGGGCCGTTATTCGACAAATCGATAAAGCAAACGGCGTTAGCTACGACTGTAAATAATCCAGAGACGAAGTCATAACAAACTAAAGTCAGGCTCTAAATAGGGCCTGACTAGCGCAACAAAACAATTAGAAATACAGGTACCATATGCTGCAACTTGCCGAATTAACGAAAAGATATAATACTGGAGAACTTGCTCTTAAAGGAGTTACTTTGGAGATCCCCAAAGGCCAGGTTTTGGCCCTTATTGGGCCATCAGGTGCAGGGAAATCCACTTTAATTCGCTGCGTAAACCGACTTGTACAACCAACCTCTGGAAGTGTGGTTCTGAAAGGATCGGAACTTACAAAATTGTCTTCTTCTGCTTTACGAAAGGCCAGACGGAGAATGGGTATGATTTTCCAAGAGTATGCCTTAGTTGAGCGATTGACAGTTATGGAAAATGTTTTGTCAGGACGCCTTGGTTATGTTGGGTTTTGGCGCAGCTATTTCAGAAAATTTCCAAGTGCAGATATTGAGGAAGCTTACCGCCTACTAGACAGAGTTGGCCTAAAACATATGGCAGACAAGCGTGCAGATGAACTTTCCGGTGGGCAACGACAGCGCGTCGGCATCTGTCGTGCACTAATACAAAATCCAGATCTGTTGCTTGTTGATGAGCCAACCGCAAGTCTTGATCCCAAAACATCCCGGCAAATCATGAGATTGATCCAAGAACTTTGTTCCGAAAGGGGACTTACGGCTATAATAAACATTCACGACGTTTTCCTCGCTCAAATGTTTTCTCAACGTGTTGTCGGCTTAGAATTAGGTTCAGTTGTCTATGATGGAAAACCCGAAGGTCTGACACCCGAAGTTTTAACAAGAATTTATGGTGAGGAAGATTGGTCTGCGACTATCAAGTCAACAGACGAAGATGATGATGATGATGAAGAGTTTTAAAAATGACTGACTCTTCAGAAATAGGCACTTATCCTTCCAGTTGGAAAAAAGCTCCATTCATAAAGAATAGCTTTGTAAGATGGTTAATAATTGTGGGTGGAGCAATTTATCTTGCCGCAGCACTCGGGACAATGAATATCGATTTGGAGCGAGTAAAAGAAGGGCTACCTAGAGCTCAAAGGTTTTTGGAAGCATTTTTTCCTCCAAATTTCTCAGACAATCGTGGGGTCCTTTGGGAAGGAATTGCCGAGAGTATTTGGATGGCTATCATTTCTACAGTCGCGGGAATTGCCTTATCTATCCCAATTGGTCTAGGAGCTGCCCGTAATTTGGCACCGGCCTGGGTCTATTTATTTTGTAGAGGCATAATAGCCGCTTCAAGAACCTTTCCTGAGATAATATTAGCAATATTTGCAGTAAAATTGTTTGGTTTTGGACCATTTGCTGGCTTCATTGCATTATCACTTGGGACCATCGGTTTTTACGCAAAATTACTCGCTGAAGACATTGAAAACTCAAGTGCGTCACAAGCTGAAGCTGTTAAAGCAACAGGAGCAAATTGGTTTCAGTGGGTCAATTATTCCATTCAGCCTCAGGTTATGCCAAGAATGATAGGTTTATCTATATATCGGTTAGATATTAATTTTAGAGAGTCCGCTGTTGTCGGCATTGTCGGTGGTGGTGGGATAGGTGCAACTCTAAATACATCTTTTTCCAGATATGAATTCGACACGGCCGCCGCGATACTTATAATAATAATCTTAATTGTGATGTTTATGGAATATACATCCAGCTTTTTCAGAAAGTGGGTGCAGTAATGCCAGCAAGTACAAACAATGGTATTGAAACTTGGCGGCTTCGCACCTCCAAAGAGCAATGGATAAGATGGGTTTGCTGGTTAATCGGTATAGCCATTATTATGTATGCTTGGCAGATGATATCTGAAAAAACAATATGGTTTTTTGTGGCTGACGCACCAAACCAAGCTGCCGATATTAGTTCACGTATGGTACCTCCAAAATGGTCATATATGGCTAAGTTGTGGAAGCCTGTTTGGGATACAATAAATATCGCAACAATTGGAACTATTATGGCTATGGCTATTGCTGTACCGGTCGCATTCGCGACAGCTCGCAATACCACTCCTAATATTGTTGTTCGTACAATTGGTCTCTTTGTTATAGTGTCATCCAGGTCTGTGAATTCATTAATTTGGGCTTTAATTTTAGTTTTTATTTTGGGACCTGGTGTCTTGGCAGGTACAATTGCTATCGGGCTTAGGTCCGTTGGTTTCTGCGCAAAATTAATTTATGAATCCATCGAAGAAATAGACCACACACAAGTAGAGGCTATAGAAGCAACTGGTGCTAGTGGTTCGCAAAAAATGATATTTGGAATTTTACCTCAGGTACTTCCAACCATAGCTGGAGTTGGCATTTACCGTTGGGATATCAATATCAGAGAATCTACTATCTTAGGATTAGTTGGAGCCGGCGGTATTGGATTACAGTTAAATGGCTCGTTAAATACACTAGCCTGGACCCAAGTATCTTTAATCTTGATTGTTATTTTGGTTACTGTTTTTATCTCCGAATGGGTTTCCGCTAAGGTTCGCGGCGCTATTATTTAATAACCAGTACTGAGATTAATAGTGCATTGTTCTTCCACTTTTAATCTTTTCGTAAACGCAATTAGAATTTAAAATGAAGCATACAACGTTAGAAGATATTGTTGACCAATTTGATGCATTTTTTATTGATCAATTTGGCGTAATAATGGATGCTTCCGGACCTTATCCATTTGCAATAGATGCAATCAAAAGACTGTCCAAATACGGCAAACCAATAGTTTTAATTTCGAATTCGGGTAAAAGGGCTAAGAAAAATTGTAATCGGCTTGAAAGACTTGGCTTTGATTTAAATTTGTTTACAGCAGTGATTACTTCTGGAGAAGTTGCTTATTGGACTATTAAAAATAAACTCGAAGATAGTGTCTTCATAAAGCAAAAAATATATTTAATTTCAAGTGATTCAGATACATCGCCGATCGATGGTCTTTCTTGTAAAACAACCAAAAATACAGACGAAGCTGATTATTTAATAATTGCAGGATCTGGATCTGATAAGAAACCTCTTAGTTACTACAAATCCCTACTCGAGCAAATGGCCAACAGAGGAGTACCTGCCTTTTGCACAAACCCAGATTTAGTGATGTTGACCCCAAATGGAACTTCTTTTGGAGCAGGCTTAATTGCGAAAGAATACGAGGATATGGGAGGATCTGTCACGTGGTTTGGGAAACCCCATCCATTAATTTACAAGTTTGCTCTTAATAAAATCCCAAAAATAGAACCTCATAATGTCCTATGTATTGGTGATAGTATCGAACATGATATCAGGGGGAGTTTTAATGCTAATTGCTCGAGCGCTCTTGTTAAAACTGGTATTGCCGCGATAAATAAAGAAGAAGAATTAATCAATTCTCTTAACTTTTCTGACACACCAAATTTTATCATCCCGGCATTTTCATTTTAAAGCACGATTAATTAAATTATTCTAATTTTAATCGATTTACATTATTGCTAGGCTAAGAAAATTGATGCTAAGAAGTTAATAATGTCAGGTTTTCTACACTTATCAGACTTTCACTTAGTCGAAGATGAAACAACCTCATCACGAGCATTCAACGCAAAGTATATTCTAGAAAATACAGTTGATAAAATTTTAGGTAAAAAGGAAGATTTTGGTAATCTTGATGGCGTTATTATTACTGGTGATATTAGTGATGATGGGAGTACAGCAAGTTACTCAGACGCATATGATATCTTAAAAGAGCTACATTTACCCTTATTATCTATCCCAGGAAATCATGACCTTCGTCAGCCAATGATGGGTTATTTCGCGAAAGACATAGAAATTCAAAGCTCAGGATTTTTTGATTGGGTGTACGAGACAAGTGACACTTTAATTATTGGCTTAGATACATTAGTTGAAGGTAAAAACTATGGCATTCTACGGTCAGAAAGTTTAAACTTACTATTTGAAAAGTTAAAACAGCCTACTGAAAAAAATATTATTCTCGCGATCCACCACCCTCCAATAAATACGGGTATTCCTTTCATGGATGAGATAGCGCTTAAAAACGCAAATGAACTTTCAGAGTGTCTTGATGCAGCTAGCCAACCAGTCAGAATTCTCTGCGGGCATGTGCATGGAATTTATCATGGATCGTTAGGTATTCATTCAGTCGTGACAGCACCTTCGACCTGCACAAGATTTTCATTTAACAAAAGGACTGATGCCCCAAAAGGTTTTAAATTATCGCCTACAGGTTTCGCATATTTGGATAGCTCAAAAGATGGTTTTTGGACAGCATTAACAACCGTAAACTAAATATGGTATGGATTATGATGTCGATAAAATTTTTAACTAAACTCTCTAGATTTATCTTTTAGAAAAAATGAAAAAGCGCTGGCATATTGGTCTTATGACCGGAACAGTTTTAGATGGAAACATTGATGTAGCGTTTTTGCGTACGGATGGAAAATCTATAGAAGAATTTGGGTACTATAATTTGATGCCCTACGATGAAGAAGTAAAAGATCTACTCATTAAAGCTATCAAGGAAGCTCAAATTTGGAATTTTAATGGCCCTGAGCCAGAGATCTTTTCTAAAACAGAAGCCGCTCTAACAAATTCTCAAATAGCGGCCGTTCAGAAGTGCATTAAGCTTTTAGGACTAGATAAAAATAAAATCGGAGCGGTTGGATTTCATGGGCAAACTGTCCTCCACAAACCACCCAGTAAATCATCAAAAGGTAAAACTCGCCAATTGGGTGACGGTCAAAAAATGGCCAATAAGCTTGGTATACCCGTCGTTTACGACTTTAGAACCAAAGACATAAAAGAAGGTGGACAGGGCGCACCACTTTGTCCAGTTTATCATTCAGCACTATTAAAAAAAATCGGTGCTGCACCAACTACAGCAATACTGAATTTAGGTGGTTTAGGAAATTTAACTTGTTCCTCTGAGAAGTATGGTCTCATTGCCTTCGATACTGGTCCTGCCAACGCACCAATAAATGATTGGATTAAATCATTTAATATTGGTCAAATGGATTTAGATGGAGAAATAGCAGCCAGGGGAAAAGTAGACGAAAATAAACTAGCCGCAATATTGAAAAATCCATATTTTAAAGTCTCTTTCCCAAAATCGTTAGACCGATTTGATTTTTCTTACAAAATTGCTGAAGGCATGCCACTTGAAGACGGTGCCGCAACTTTAACTGCACTAGTAGGAGCTTCGGTTGGGAAAGGTCTTGATCTTTTACCCATACGCCCGACCCAGTTGATCGTTTCAGGCGGTGGACGAAAAAACCCTACAATGATGCAAGAAATTTCGTCTCGGGCAAATATCGATATTAGAACAGCCGATAAATACAATTGGCGCGGGGATGCTATAGAAGCAGAATGTTTTGCCTTTCTCGCAGCAAGAACTCTGTCAAATCTTCCAATTTCATACCCCAAAACAACGGGTGTCTGGAAACCAATGACAGGTGGTGTAATCGCATATCCTTCATAAAATTTTATTTAAGACTGCTCTTTTCCACCAACCCAAACTTTTTCAATCTCCAAATCATTTTTCATCCATAAAAAATCTGCTCGAGCTTCTGGCACTAGGCAGCCAACTTCACTTTCCACGCCCAAAACCTTGGCAGGGATAAGACTTGCCATTCTAATTGCATCATCTTGCGAAATCCCCACTACATTGACCATATATTTTACTGCATCTGAGAGATTAATGTCAGCACCGGCTAAAGTCCCGTCTTCTAATATTAATTTTCCCTGGCTCCGAGCAATTAAGCGACCATTCAAAAAAAAGTGTTTTTGGTCTGAGCCTACGGTAGACATTGCATCACTAACCAGGAATAGAGCGCCAGGTGCCTCCTTGGCTCGCAACGCTAAATTTATACTAGTTTTATCAACATGAAAACCATCTGCTATGATGCCAGAAAAAAGTTTTCCGGTATCTAATACTGCTCCGACAAGTCCAGGCTCACGACCTCCAAAGGGGCTCATTGCATTAAAAAGATGGGTTGCACATGTTGCTCCTGCATGAACGGCGTCGGCAGCCTGATTAAAAGTGCAATCAGTATGTCCCAGGGAAATAATCGCGCCCGCTTTTGATAGCCTAGTTATTTGTTGAGAAGATACAGCTTCTGGAGCTACTGTTAACATTAAATTAGGGACTTTATTTGCTAGACTTTCAAGTTCAAGGCAATCGAATTCCTTCATAGGCCTTATAAACCTTTCTTCGTGAGCACCCTTACGGGCAAGAGCCAAATGTGGGCCTTCCAGATGTAATCCTACTAACCCATTGATTTTCTGATCTAAAGCATCAATGATTGCTGAAATTGCTTGCTTATTTACTTCAGGACTATCAGAGATAAGTGTTGGCAGAATTGAAGTGCTTCCAAGTTTTATATGTGCTTCACAAATTGTCTTCAGGTTTTCTAGTGAGGGATTATCGTTAAACAAAACACCCCCTCCGCCATTTACCTGTAAGTCAACAAAACCAGGTGTGAGGAGACCTCCAGCCAAAACAATTTGCTCAGTTTTGGGATCAACGTTTTCTTCAGCTATAATTTCGGCGACTTTATTATTCTGTATTATTAAGGCGGAATTAAAGTGCCTCTTAAAACCATCAAAAATTGTTGCGCCAACAAAAGATTTATTTTCAGACATGATTTAATCTAAACCTTAAGATTTGACGAGTTGTACGTTACACTTCTAACATAAAACGATGATTAGCTCCAATTAAACAAAATAAACAATGCAAACTACCGAGAAATTACATCCCAATGCTTTAGGCCTCGACGAAAAAGGTAATTTAGAAATACTGACTATTCTTTACGAAGCTCAAATCGAAGCTGCTAAATGCGTAAACAAGCCAATGGCGTCCCTCGAAGCAGGAGCAAAAGCCATGGCGAACGCAGTCTCAAAGGGGAATAAGTTAGTTTATGCTGCAGCTGGTAGTTCTGGTCTGCAGGGTATGGCAGATGGCTTAGAACTTACTCCGACATTCGGCATTCCTATTTCACAAATTAAGATATTGAGGGCAGGTGGGCTTCAAGATGTGGCCCAACCAAAAGGTAATATGGAAGATAATAAATTATCTGCGATATCTGATGCTGAAATTATTGAACCCGGAGATTGTGTGATTTGCTTGGCAGCAAGTGGAAATACTACCTATCCTTCCGTAATTATGAAAATAGCCAAAAAAGTGGGAGCCATAACAATTGGAATAGCAAATAACCCAGATACAGAGCTTCTTACAGGTTCCGATATACCAGTCTTTCTACCAACTCCTCCTGAAGTATTAGCAGGTTCAACGCGACTGG
>CACPBQ010000023.1 GCA_902632125.1 Paracoccaceae bacterium
TGAAAGCCTCCATGCGCATGTTCGTATTAATAATGGTGCAGTTATTTATCCTGGAGATGAAGTTCAGGTTCAGGGTCCTGAGATTATGGCGCCATTTGGCGAAGTTATTACAGAAGAAAGGGACGCCATAATAATAAGGGCGAGCCTGTTAGAGCGATTGTGGACAAAAACTTTTGGCGACTTTGAAGTTATGGAACTCTGTGAGTTTTCGTTTTCTGAGGAGGCAACGCTATGAACAAGCATTCAGCAGATGCAACAACGGCGGAAGAAGCTATTGCAATTCAGTCAGCTCTTGACAGCGATATGGCAACTGAAGTCGCCATGCAGGATACCCTTTTAACACCAAGATTTTACACCACAGACTTTGATGAACTTGATGCGATTGACGTTAGCGGGATTTCAGAAGAATGGGATACACTTATTGAAAGAATGCTCAGTGATCCGAATAAAGGACACTTCAAGAAGAATGATGATTGGGACAAGGTAGACTGGAATGGTATGGAGCCGGAATTAAAAAAGGAATTTATTGACTTTTTGATAAGCTCTTGTACTGCAGAATTTTCTGGGTGCGTACTTTATAAGGAAATGAAGCGACGAGGATCTAATAAAGATATAACTCAACTATTTCAATTGATGGCTCGCGATGAAGCCAGACATGCTGGCTTTATTAATGACGCGTTAAGAGAGGCTGGTGTAGCAGTAAATTTGGGATTTTTAACACAAAAAAAGAAATATACGTATTTTCGTCCTAAGTTTATTTACTACGCGACGTATTTATCTGAAAAAATTGGATATGCTCGATACATCACAATTTATCGGCACCTTGAAAAAAATCCGCACTATAGATTTCATCCAATTTTCAAGTGGTTTCAAGAATGGTGTAACGACGAATTTGCCCATGGGGAAGCATTTGCGCTTTTGATGAAAACAGATCCTAAGTTGACCTCTGGTATAAATGTTTTCTGGATAAAATTTTTTCTGACTGCCGTTTATGCCACGATGTATATAAGGGACCATCAAAGGCCTGCATTTCATAAAGCGTTGGGAGTTGACCCAGATTGGTATGCTGAAGAAGTATTTACCAAAACTTCTGAGTTGAGTAAGCAAATTTTTCCCATAACTCTTGATATAGAAAATCCAAAGTGGTTTGAGAAATTAAGACGGCTTCAAAAAGTTAATGCAGATCTTGCAGAAGCAAAAAAGAATAAGAATAAGATAAAGCAGGTGTGGTGTAGCACTCGTGCTGCATTGATTTTTCTTTCGCTTTTAGCTGTGCCAGCGAAGAGCAATAAAGTACCAGAAGTTACAAGAATGGAGCCTGCATACTGATGACGGGCTCTATTCTTATAGCCATGCTTGCAGCGGTATTTTTATGGTGGTTTTCCACTGGAGCGATACTTGTAGTAGTGAGGCTGTTGGAAAATAAAAGTCTTTCGACGAAACTAAAAGTCTGTTCTTTAAGTATGCCAATTTTGGCACTAGGCTTGTGGGGAATTTGTGAAACGAGTTCCAAATTCACAATTTTAGGCTCTTATCTCGCCTTCGTTTCAGCAATTTGTGTTTGGGGATGGATTGAGCTTACATTTTTGACTGGTTTAATAACGGGTCCAAATAAATCACAATGTCCGATAAATATAACCTTGTTTGAAAAATTTATCCGTGCTTGGGGGACCTTAGCTTACCATGAAGTTTCTCTACTAATTGCTCTGGGTGCAGTAATATACTTGGGCTTTGGACAAGAAAATCAATTTGGGGTCTGGACTTTTACAGTTCTTTATTTTGCCAGAATTTTTGCAAAGCTGAACCTATTTTTAGGGGTTCCACATGTCAACGCGGAATTCATTCCCCAAGCGCTTTCTCATTTGAAAAGTTATTTTAAAATATCCAAATTAAATTGGTTTTTCTCTTTTTCGGTAACGCTTTTGACCTTAACAACAGTTTGTTGGGCTGAAAGACTTTTTTCAGTTCAGCAACCATACGAAATTATAGGTTTTTCGCTATTATTTGCTATTTCTTTGATGGCTCTTTTAGAGCACTGGTTCATGGTTTTACCTATACCAGATGCTCGATTATGGCGATGGATGCTTCCTAAAACAAAAACTAAACATGATTATCTAGGTGAGGACTACAATGGACTTTGATGCTTTATTCTCTGATCAATTAGATCTACTCAAAAAAGAAGGTAATTATAGAATTTTTGCTGAATTAGAACGTCAATGTGGAGCGTTCCCCAGGGCTAAAAGTTATGACCAAAGTTCTCCAGAAAATGTTACTGTTTGGTGCTCTAATGATTATTTGGGAATGGGACAAAGCCAAATTGTTAAAGATGCTATGAAATCTGTAATTGATACAAACGGATGCGGCGCAGGGGGTACGAGAAACATATCGGGTACCAATCATCATCACGTATTATTGGAAAAAGAGCTAGCAGATTTGCACCGAAAAGAGGCGGCACTTTTGTTTACATCGGGTTATGTTTCCAATTGGGCTTCACTTGGAACCTTAGGTTCGAAATTACCCAATGCAGTTATTCTCTCAGATGCAGCTAATCATGCAAGTATGATTGAAGGTATAAGGCACTCACGCGCTGATAAGGTTATTTGGAAGCATAACGATCCAGAAGATTTAGATCGAAAATTAAAAGCAATAGGTCCAAACCGTCCCAAAATTGTGGCCTTCGAGTCTGTTTATTCTATGGATGGTGATATTTCTCCAATGCAGGAAATCGTTGAAGTAGCAGAAAGTCATAATGCCATGACTTATCTGGATGAGGTTCATGCAGTTGGCTTGTACGGTCCCAGAGGTGGTGGAATATCGGAAGAATTAGGTTTGGCAGAACGAATTACTCTGATAGAGGGCACTCTGGGCAAAGCATATGGGGTAATGGGTGGATATATAACTGGCTCTAAACTTTTATGTGATTTTATAAGATCATTTGCCAGCGGATTTATTTTTACGACCGCTCTGCCTCCAGCAGTTGCAGCGGGCGCGCGGGCATCAATAGTCCATTTAAAATCGTCTCAGTTGGAGAGAAAACGTCAGCAAAAGCAGGTTCAAAAACTGAGGAGCGATTTAGATAGGGCAGGGATACCGCATATGCACAACCCGTCGCATATCATTCCGGTTATGATTAAAGACCCTGTAAAGTGTAAAATGTTGTCAGATATTTTAATGCGAGAATTTGGCATATATGTACAGCCTATTAATTATCCTACTGTTCCCAAAGGAACTGAAAGATTACGTTTCACTCCATCTCCACTGCATTCAGATAAAGATATAGATCACTTAGTTACTGCGCTAAATGTGTTATGGAAACAATGTGCGATCGCAAGGGTTGTAGCCTAATTATAATACTTAATTTTATTTGGTATCATATGTGGATACCTTCAGAGAGTTTGATATAAATTCGTCAAAATTGGCAAATTTGTCTTAAAAAGTTTTTAGACTACGTCAATAACCAGATGTTGGAACTTTTAGGATATTATTTTTATTTAACTTTGTTACAACTAAGACGGTGTAGCGTTTGATATTATGGTATTTGGGAGAAAGCAATCATGACTAGCTATATGCAACTATTTTCACCAGTTGGGCGCCTTTTAATAGCCAACATATTTTTAATAGACGGGATTAATAAGATTTCATATTATGAAGGTGTGGCAGAGTGGATGTTCCTGAAGGGCGTGCCGGAATACTTGCTGCCCTTGGTTATTTTACTTGAAATAGGTGGGGCTTTGGCAATCATTTTGGGTTGGCGAGTAAAATTATTTTCCCTCTTATTCTTTGTGTTTTGTATTTTGACAGCAATTATTTTCCACAGCGATTTTACCAATAATATGGATAAAGTCATTTTCATGAAAAACATGTCGATGGCTGGGGGCTTTTTGTTTCTTTTCTTGCATGGCGGTGGTGACTTTTCTTTGGATAAACGTCGCAAAAAATTTTAATTGAGAAAGATTTTTAAAAAGATTGTAGTTTTAAAATTAATAAAGTTCGTGATTTGAATACAGATCACTTATTAATTCTCTTATTAAATTTGAATAGATAAAAGTGTGTCAAATATTGGGATTTTGTTATTTTTCAATGCTCTTTAGGTGGTATGAAATACATTGGCTAACCTCATCTGGCTTTTCTTCATGTAAGAGATGACCGGCTTCTTGAAATTCTTGATACTTGGCAGTTTTTAAAATCTGTGACCATTTTTTTGAAATGCTTAAAGGAACAGTTTTATCTTGATTTCCAACTAAAAACGTGATGCTCGAGTCAACTTTTTCAAGATTTTTTAAGAAATTCGATAGATCCCACTCCGCCATTAATTTTAAAGTCCCTTTAACATGATCAGGCTTTGAAAAAAGTGCTTTATAATAATTTAATTTATCTTGCGTAATTTTAGAGCCAGTATTAGCAATTAATTTCTCCGTCCTCATATTGTTTCTAGAGAGACCGGCTAATACATCTGAGGAAAAAGGAACCAAAGCTATGATCTTGGCAAAAATTGGAAACATTAGGCCTGCTAGTCCGGGAAATTCTCCGAAGGCTGCATTTATACATATGGCTCCGTGCTTTGCTTTTATTTTTTCTGATATTAAAACTGCAATGGCGGCTCCTGCGGAATGACCAACAATAACGTCTGGTAAGAAACGAATTTTTTCAATTAATTCCATTAATCCTTTAACCACGGATTGCAATGAACTTTGTCCTGGTGCCGGAGTCCTGGAAAAGCCATGCCCCGGTAAGTCTACTAATAAAACTTCAAATTCATCTAGCAAATAATCTACTGTGTTGGACCATGTATGACAGGAAGAGCCAGTACCATGGATAAATAATATTTTTTTACCTTTATTTTTACCCAGTCGCTGGATATGCCATTTATGAAGACGAGTTTCAACGTATTCGGAATATTTGCCAAAAGGCCAAGTAATTGGCACTGAATTTTGCATCATATATCCAGGTTTGTTTGTACTAAATTAGATAATTTTACTGCGTTTGTTCGCGGTAGGCTGACATAATTTGCACCCATCGAAACCGCTATTTCTGTCAAGTTTTTATTTGGCCGCTTCCCGCAATCAATAAAAACAGATTTCATATCCAACTTTTTTCCTACAGCGCCCACTAAAACTGCGTCGGACAAAGCTTTTTCTCTATTCGGGAGACCTTCAAGGTCTATATTTGCCTTCCCATCAGTCAAAATTGCTAAACTTGGCATTTTTCCTGCTCGTTTGCAGTTTTGAGCGAGAGTAATACCAACGTTGAGACCAGTGGCCAAAGGCGTGCTTCCCCCTGCCATTAATGAGCCCAATCTTTTTTTCGTTTGGACGAGTGATCGAGTAGGAGGAAGTAAAATTTCTGCACTTGTGTCTCTAAACGAAATTAAACTAACGAAATCGCGCTTGGCATATGAGTCTGCTAACATTAATTCAATCGCCCCTTTGCTCTCTCCCAGCCTATTCATCGCTGCCGAACCTGAAGCGTCAACAAGAAAAATAATAACCCGTTCGGAGCGGTCTTCAAAATTAAAAGTGTGAAGGTCACCTGGCAGAATAATTAAATTTTTTGATAATTTAAGCTGCCTCTTCCGTAATTTTTGCCATGGAGCTGCTGCTCTTAAAGTAGAAACAATATCTATTCGTTCTTGATCACCGGGAGGTATATTTCTAGGTGGTTTGGGTCGACCCCTTATTTTTGATTTTTGGCGGTTGCCAAAGCCACTGCCTGTTTTTGTTTTCTGTCTAATATTATTTCTTAGGTGTTCGTAAATGTTATCAGGCAAAGAAGCTTTTATTGCTTCTATTAAGACCTCGGTGGGAAGATTAATTTCGTTACTATTTTTCTGATCGACCTTTTCATTAGAACTTTCCTCATTTTCTTTTTGAGAGTTATTTTTTTTGTCATCTTCCATTTCCTCAGGAAATATTTGAGCTCTATGTGCCAAAATCAATGTTGCCGCTAAATTTAGATCTTTTTGTTCTACGGCGGTACGATTATCCAAAGTCGCTAAATATTGTGCTGCGTTTATTGTCATGTGAGCTGGTCGAATTTCATGTATTCCAAATTTAATTGCACTTACGACTACAGATTGGATTTGAGCTTCAGTAATTTCTGCTTTAGCTGCTTTCGACGTAGTAATTTGGAAAAAATCTGGAGAAAATTGATTGAATCTTACGTCGGTTAGATCAATGAAAAATGCCAACCTGTCGAATAGTTTTGGTGAGGTAACCTCATCTTTCCTGTGCCCGTCGTCGAAAGCAATTATAGGGCCTAATATTGAATTATCCATTTGGGTAATAATTACAGATTGGAGGGCTTTTGGCATTTCGTTTATCGACGTACAAGAAAACCACCCTTGCCTAGTCAGAACACCTTTTCGGTGGACTAATTGACCTTTTTGCAGGCTTTCCAGCGGATCGATGCCGCCAATTAAATCTGTTACAGAAAAATTCGAAAATATCTTGTTTAAATTTACCTCTGATATCTTGAAAAAATTCAAGATGCTCTCTGTATGCTCAGGAGTAGCTCCCTTAAAAACAATTCCCCCAAATGCCGAAGGATTTATAGCCACGAGTTTAAAAGCTAGAGTTGTGTTTCTGTTGACATCAATTTCCATGATTTATCCAAAAACAGCATGTAAAGCTCTTTCAATACGAGATGCTGACCCTGTTTCATCCAATGGATCGCGGCGTAGCCGATGGCTTAAACACATAGAGGCAACGCTTTTAATGTGCGTTTTTGATACCTGTTTTGCATTTCTATAGGCCGCTAAAGCTCTCGCAGCTCGAAGTAGTGTTAACTCGCCACGAAGTCCGTCGCTTCCTAATTCAATGCATATCTCGGCGCATAATTCCAAAATATTTTCCGGAGTGTCTATTTTGTTTATACTTCGTCTGGCAGTTACAATTTTTTTACAGATCTTTTTATCTTCTTTTTCCCATTCCTTTTGAAATTCATTAGGAGCCTGATCAAATAGATCACGCCGTTTTATAACTTCTATTCTTTCTTCCACGGTTCGAGGTGTTATAACTTCCACTGATAGACCAAATCGGTCTAATAACTGAGGTCGAAGCTCACCTTCTTCTGGATTTCCGGACCCTATTAAAATAAAATCTGAGGCGTGCCGAATTGACAAGCCTTCCCTTTCAATAACGTTTTCTCCCGATTGTGAGACGTCTAATAGCAAATCAACGATATGATCCTCGAGAAGATTAACCTCGTCTATATATAAATAACCACGGTTAGCTTTTGCTAAAAGCCCTGGTTGGAAAGATTTGACACCATCAACGAGCGCCTTTTCGATATCTAATGCCCCGGTAACACGGTCAGAACCTATACCTAAGGGCAAATCTACCACTGGCATAGGTATTTCTTTGATCTTCTTTCCAGTATTCTCCGACCATGAAGGCACTTCATTTATTGATCGCGAGTTTACAGGACATCCCTCGATGGATTTTATTGGTGGTAATAAGTTAGCTAAGCCTCTCACAGCAGTAGATTTTCCAGTTCCCCTATCACCAAACACCAACACACCGCCGATTTTTGGGTCAATTGCAGTCATAATCATAGCAAGCTTCATTTTTTCTTGACCTACTATTGCTGCGAATGGGAAAGCATTACTCATTAACTAATTCCTGTTCCTTTTGATTAAATTCGCTAAAATTTCCCTTTACTTCAATTACATTGAAACGAGCGTAGAGTTCTTCTGAAAACCAATTACCTTTTCTCACTTTTAGTATTGCGTCTTTGTGTGATCCTTTTTGATGGGCAAACTTGTCCATATGCGATAAATTTTTCCAAATTGAGAAAGTAAGTTGTTGTCGAATAGGCACCTCTCCCAAGCCGATCTTAAACATAACGTTTTTATCAGTTCCAATCCTCTTACTAATGCCTGGCGCCTCTCTCCAAAAGCTTTTCAATTTACTCCATCGTACAGTTGCTCGGGTCAAAACAGCAACAAACTCTTTCGGATTTTCTTTTTTGGGTATGAAAGGCTGTGCACCCGACCAGTAACCTCGAGAAGAAACTGGATTCATAAATATTGTAGAAGTATGTGAAGCTCGAGACATATATTTTTTAAAAAGGTCATCATTTCGAAGCGCGTTTCGAGCTGCGGTTTCATTTTCCCAGACGCAAAGCAGGCCATAAACACCAAAATTTGGGATAGGAGTAAACCCTTCTCCAGTACCTGAGCCAAATAGCTTCCAGAATTCAAGGCCTTTTATTTTTTTCAAACGAAAACGCGCCTGGCCCATCATTAAAAAAGCCCAGATTTTGTCGGTTGCTTTCTCAAAGCGAAATAAATTTAAAGTCACAATTTGAATTTTGTGCCTCCGCTTGGGCTATTGCTAGTGGGCATAGGTACAGTCAAGCATAAAATACTTTTATTGTAAAATAAAATAGACACCTGTAATGTATAAATAATATGACATATTCCTATAAACCCATCGTACCAGATACTGAATTAATTGATTCAGATAAGCCTAGACAGAAAGCTGTTGTTATCGGTGCTGGGTTGGGTGGCTTGTCGGCAGCCATGCGGTTGGGTTCAAAAGGCTATAAAGTACAAATTATTGATAAGTTAGATAGACTTGGAGGTCGAGGCTCATCCATTTTTGAAAATGGATATAGGTTTGATCTTGGTCCTACAATTCTCACTGTCCCAGAAGTTTTTAAAAAGCTTTGGCAAGATTGTGGATATGTATTTGAAAATGATGTGACACTCGAAGCTTTAGATCCATTTTATGAAATTCGATGGCAAGACGGAACAAATTTTCGAGTTTTTAAAAACGAAAAGGATATGTTTGCTGAAGTAAAAAGCAAATTTCCTCAAGATTTTGACGGTTATATAAAATTTTTAAAAGATTGTGAAAAACGGTATCTTTTTGGTTTTGAGGGCTTGGGTAGAAAGCCGATGAATAAACTTTGGGATTTGCTTAAGGAAATTCCGGGATTTGTTCGGCTTAGAGCTGATAAATCCGTATACAGCCATGCGGCATCGCGGGTAAAAGATCCAAGATTTAGAATGGCATTATCGTTCCATCCTCTTTTTATCGGTGGAGATCCCCGGCGTGTTACCTCTATGTACATTCTAGTAAGCCATCTAGAAAAAGCTTTTGGCGTTCATTATGTTCAGGGAGGGGTCCAAGCATTAGCAGATGCTATGGGATCTGTTGTAAAACGTCAGGGGGGAGGCGTTTTTCTTAATCAGTGTGTACAGGAGATCTTAATCGACAAAGGTAAGGCTTCGGGAGTGAAATTATCAGATGGTCGTACAATTAAATCAGACCTCGTTGTATCAAACGGCGATCCAGGTTGGACTTACAAAAATCTAGTAAAATCATCAAAAACTCGTTGGACGAATAAAAAATTATTTCAATCAAAATGGTCAATGGGTTTATTTGTTTGGTATTTTGGAACTAAAGGCACAAGAAACTACTGGAAAGATGTAGGTCATCACACAATCATAAACGGACCTCGTTATAGGGGTTTATTAAAAGATATTTTTGATAAAAAATTTCTAGCCGAAGATATGTCTATTTATCTCCACCGCCCATCCTGTACCGATAAAACAGTTGCTCCCGATGGATCAGACACATTTTATGCTCTTTCGCCAGTACCTAATCTTAAAACCAATAATCCAGTAAATTGGGAAGAGATGGGAACAATATATAAGGGAAAACTTAAAAAAGTACTGAATGATATCATCCCAGGTTTTTCCGAAACGATCGAAACTGAGTTCATTTTGAATCCTGAAGATTTCCTTTCGAGATATCTTAGCCCTTATGGTGCAGGTTTTTCTCTTGAGCCAAGAATTTTCCAGTCAGCTTGGTTTCGACCACACAATGTTAGTGAAGAGGTTGAAAACCTATATCTAGTAGGTGCCGGGACCCATCCAGGAGCGGGAATTCCAAGTGTTGTCACGTCTGCTGAGGTTATGGCAAAGTTAATACCCGATGTATCGACCGTGAGGACGAAATTATGAAGACCAAAGAAAGTGATATTGAGTACTGTAAAAAGGCAATTTTACATGGTTCTTTATCTTTCCACGCTGCATCATTGGCCTTGCCCGAGTCAGTTAGAACACCGTGTCTAGCCCTCTATGCTTTTTGTCGCCTTGCCGATGATGAAGTGGATTTGAAAGAAGATAAGTCAGCGTCAATTTATGATTTGGTTCAAAGATTAGATTTAGTCTACACGGGCACACCACGAAACCATCCCATGGACCGTGCCTTTGCAAATATGGTAGAGAAGTTTGATATGCCAAGAGCGCTTCCAGAAGCGTTATTCGAAGGGTTTGTATGGGATGCTATGTCGAAACAATATAAAACTTTTGATGATTTAATATCTTATTCTGCCAGAGTTGCATCATCGGTTGGAGTAATGCTTTGCGTAATTATGGGTGAAAGAAGGGCTGAAGTTCTCTCACGTGCATGTGATCTTGGTGTGGCTATGCAACTGACAAACATAGCTAGGGATATAGGTGAGGATGCCAAAGAGGGCCGTCTTTATATTCCCCATGATTGGTTTCAAGAAGAGGGTATAGATCCAGAGGAGTTTTTAAGCAAACCAGATAAGTCTGAAAGTACAGTTGCATTCACAAAGAGATTGTTGGGTAAAGCTGAAACTCTTTATCATCGGTCAGAGGCGGGGATTGCTTATCTTCCTCCAAAAGTAAGGCCTGCAATGTTCGCAGCTAGACATATTTATTCTGCCATTGGAAATGAAATTAAAAATAATAACTATGATAACATCAATGTTCGAGCAAGAACTAATAAGTTTACTAAAACCAAGCTTTTGATGTTTTCGGTGGTAGAGTCGCTAGCCAGTATGATGCTACCAGCTCCGGCAACGGTATTCGCAGAACCATTAAATCAAACAAAATTCCTAGTAGAAGCTGCTAAACTTCAGCAAGCTCACGAGATTAACTGGAGCAGTCGATTTTTATCAGTTTTAGAGCAATTGAAGGCTCACGATCGAAAAAAAATCACTGCTTAAGAAAAAATTTAGTCAAAATTTTTTTGATATTTAGTAATTGAATATACTTAAATTTCGTTGAAGAAGTTTAATTTTTCATAATCAAATTCAACACCTATTCCCGGCTTATTTGGGGCTATAGCTAACTTGTTTTCAAGTTTGAGAGGACGAAATGTATATTTGTCTATTGGAAAAGAATGTACCTCAAGCCACCCTGCATTAGGTTGAGCGGCTACTAAACTAACGTGAAGTTCCTGCATACCATGGCTACATATCGAAACACCATATTTTCTGGACATTTCCGCCACACGCAACCATGCAGTAATTCCACCACAATTTGATGCGTCAGGTTGAATAAACTTGAGATCTGACATTTCAAATGCGTGTAAAAATTCCTGTTCTGTATGCAAGTTTTCACCCATTGCTATTGGTATATTGACAGATTTTGATACCTCAGAACACCCTTTAAAGTCATCAGGTATAATAGGTTCTTCGAACCAGTAAATATTGTGATCCTCGAAACGTTTCCCCGCATTTATCGCCTCGATTACACTATAAGAATAATTTGCATCGACCATAAAGGTTGTTTTTGGGCCAATGGTTTCGCGAACAGCTTTCACTCTTGATACGTCGGTTGAAAGTTCTGGATGCCCAACTTTTATTTTTACCGCGTTAAAACCTTCTTCAATGTAAGACTCTACGCTCTCAATTAACTTTTTTTCACTATATCCAAGATCTATTCCACCCCTGTAGGCTTTGCAGAAAAAATCATTTGCTCCAGCCATATTTACTAAAGATTTTTTGTTTTTCTTCCCGCGTAAGTCCCAAAGTGCAATGTCAACGGCTGAAATGGCAAAACTAGATACTCCTCCTCTGCCTACATAGTGCAAGTACCACTGCATCTCTTCATAAATTTCTTCTACTTTTTCAGACTGCTTACCCTGAACAAATAGCGCTAAATCCTCTGTGATCATCGAAAATATGGCTTTCCCCCCTCGGCCGCCAGTATAAGTGTAACCAGTTCCAAATGCGCCCTCTTCATCAAAAACTTGAGTGACTATCAATTCAAAGTGGGAATGGTTTCCATGCTTTGCATCGATTAGAACTTCATCGAGAGGTAATCTATAATAATGGGTTTTTAACTTTTGTATTTTTGCCATTATTAAATATTCAATTTTGAACATTCAGGTACAGGTGTGAAAACTTTGCCTGACTTAAAATAAGATAATAGGTTATCGCAGGTCAAATCTCCCATAGCCTCGCGTGTTTGCGCAGTTGCGCTACCGATATGTGGAGTGAGGACAACATTTGTCATATTCTTAAGTTCAATTGGTATAAAAGGTTCTTTTTCAAAAACATCCAATCCAGCCGCCCCCAAAGTGCCTTTTTGGAGAGCGTCAACCAAAGCCCTTTCGTCGACAACGCTTCCGCGAGATACATTTATCAAGGTTCCCGATTTTCCAAGGGCTTCTAAAACGGATTCATCTACCAAGTTTCGCGTTGCGTTTCCACCAGGCGTTATTACGAATAAAACATCAACATTTTCAGCTAATTTCTTTGGTGAATCATGAAAGTGATAGTTATTATTTTTTTGTGATCGTGAGTGGTAATGTATCTCCGCCTCGAAAGCTTTCACACGCCTTGCGATAGTTTCGCCTATTCTACCTAGACCCAAAATACCAACTTTTTGATTTTGTACACTTCTAGAAAGTGGAAATGACCCTTCTTTTTCCCAGTTTCCTTGCCTTGCCCATCTATCGGCTGGAATAAGTTGTCTGTAAACAGCTAACCAGAGCATAATTGCAGTGTCTGCAACTTCATCATTCAAAACATCTGGAGTGTGAGTAACCAATATTTTTTTTGATGCTGCAAAATCAGCATCAATTTCGTCATAACCAACTCCATAGCTTGAGACGATTTCTAAGTTTGGAAGTCGTTCCATCAAATTGTCAGGAACACCCCAGTGCCCATCAGTAAGTACGCAAACTATCTCTTTTGCGTTCCGAGAAATCATTTTTTCTTTGTTTTGAATTTTGAAGTATTCGATAATATCAAAGTTACCTGAAAGCCGATCAGACATTCTGGAAGTTATGTTGCCTATCTGCAAAAGTTTACGTTTAGGCATCCTGGAGAACTACTTGCCTTTGTTTTCCTAATCCCTCAACCCAAACTTCCATTACATCACCTTCCTTTAAATATACTGGCTCTGGTTTCATTCCCATTCCAACTCCTGGCGGTGTACCAGTGGAAATTACGTCACCTGGGTGTAAAGTAAAAAGTGTTGATAGATGAGAAATAATCTGTGAAACGGTAAAAATCATAGTTTTTGTATTGCCTGTTTGCATCCGCTTTCCATTAACGTCCAACCACATATCCAGATTTTGAGGATCAGAAATCTCATCTTTTGTAACTAAGTAAGGTCCAGTTGGCCCAAAAGTGTCACAGGATTTCCCTTTGGTCCATTGCCCTGTCAATTTCGCTTGAAAATGCCGTTCGCTTACATCGTTACAGACGCAATACCCTGCTACATAATCTAGAGCATCTTCCTCAGAAACGTATTTAGCGGTTTCGCCGATTACAACTCCGAGTTCAACTTCCCAATCTGTATTAGTAGATCCCCGAGGCATAATAACATCATCATTTGGCCCGACGATTGCTGAATTAGCTTTCATAAATAAGATAGGGTGCTCAGGAATATCTGCACCTGTCTCAGCGGCATGGTCTGCGTAGTTTAAGCCGATGCACATAAATTTTCCTATACCAGAAACACAAGTTCCTAGTCTTGGCTGCCCTTCAACAAGTGGAAGGTTTGAATGATTTATTTCCTTTAGCTTAGTAATCGAACTTAGATTTAACACAGATCCCGATATATCTTCGACGTAACCAGAGAGGTCCCTAATCTGCCCATCTTCATCTAATATACCTGGTCGCTCTTTCCCTAATTCTCCATAACGTAAGAGTTTCATTTTCTACTCCTTTTAATGGTTGTCGCGCGGCAAATGATGCGCTGCTATGTTTCTATGTTTGTCGGCGCCTTTTAACGTCATTCCTTGACTAAAAGGACTAACCTTTTCTCTAAATATATCTTGCCATGGGGTTTGACTTTTGGGTTTCAAGAAAGAGTCATCTAATTTCTCTTTTCTTGTTTTTAATTCAATATCATCAATTAAGACATCTACTGTGAATTTATTCAGGTCAACTCGGATCATATCGTTATTTTTGAGCAGCGCTAAACCTCCTCCGTCGGCGGCTTCCGGAGATGCATTGAGAATTGATGGTGAACCAGAAGTACCCGACTGACGCCCATCTCCTATACAAGGCAATGAATGAACGCCTTTTTCCAATAAATACGACGGCGGCCGCATATTTACCACTTCAGCGCCACCAGGATATCCTATTGGGCCTGCCCCCCGCATTATTAAAACGCAGTTTTCGTCGATATTTAGACAAGGATCATCTATAGTTTCGTGAAATTCCTCCGGACCGGTGAAGACAATAGCGCGCCCCTCAAAAGCATTGGGATCTTTAGGGTTAGATAAATACCTTTGTCTGAATTCCTCGCTGATAACACTTGTTTTCATGATAGCGCTGTCGAATAGGTTGCCCTTCATATTTATGAAACCAGCATTTGCAAGCATTGGAGCCTCAATTGGCTTGATAACATCCTTGTTTATAGTCTCTGTGTTGTAACAATTTTCACCAATAGATTTACCGTTTACAGTTATTGCACTGGGATAAGGCAGCAAATTCTTTGATAAAAGCTGATTTACAACTGCTGGCACGCCTCCAGCGCGATGATAGTCTTCTCCCAAATATTCGCCGGCTGGTTGTAAATTAACTAACAGTGGTATGTTGAGACCAATTTTTTGCCAGTCATCGTTGTTTAATTCTATGCCTAAATGTTTTGCAATGCCATTCAAGTGAATAGGGGCATTCGTTGAGCCCCCAATTGCAGAGTTTACCACAATAGCATTCTCAAAAGCCTCACGCGTCATAATATTAGCAGGTTTGAGGTCCTCAAAAACCATTTCCACGATTCTTTTGCCAGTTTTATAGGCCATTTGTCCTCGTTCACGATAGGGAGCTGGAATAGCGGCTGATCCAGGTAGTTGCATGCCCAACGCTTCTGCAAGTGAATTCATGGTTGTGGCTGTACCCATGGTATTGCAGTAACCAGTCGAGGGCGCAGAAGATGCGACCAGCTCCATAAAACCATCGTCATCAATCTCACCAGTTGCCAGCAGCTCGCGTGCTTTCCAGACGATTGTTCCAGACCCAGTTCTTTCGCCTCTATAATATCCGTTAAGCATCGGTCCAACAGATAAAGCAATTGCTGGAATATTAACTGTCGCTGCTGCCATAAGAAGAGCAGGCGTTGTCTTATCGCACCCAATATTCAAAACAACCCCATCAATAGGATATCCAAAAAGAGTTTCTACCAGTGAAAGGTATGCCAGGTTTCTATCCAACATGGCCGTTGGTCTTTTTCCTGTCTCTTGTATTGGGTGTACAGGAATTTCCATTACCGTTCCGCCTGCAGCATTAATACCATCTCTTACTCTTTTCGATAACTCTATGTGGTGCCGATTGCATGGGCTAAGATCACTGCCCGTTTGCGCAATCCCAATTATTGGTCGGTCAGACTGTAATTCCTCTCTAGTAAGCCCGTAATTGAGATAGCGTTCCAAATACAAAGCTGTCATTTCTCTATCATCAGGGTTATCAAACCATTGACGCGATCGGAGCATTTTATTTTTCATTTTTTATTCCCGATTAATTAGACCAGCCGCCATCAATCACATGGGCATGACCGGTCGTAAAGTTACTCTCATCTGAACCTAAGTAAACGGCCAGTGCAGCTATTTCTTCTGCAAACCCTATACGTCCCATAGGCTGCCGTGCTATAAAATCTTTCATTGCTTTATTATAATCGCCAGTTGCCTCTAAGCGCTTATGTAATGAAGGGCTATCAACAGTCCCTGGACAGATGCAATTGCATCTGATGCCTTGGGTTATGTAATCAGTGGCCACTGCTTTCGTTAGGCCTATTACTGCAGCTTTGGTAGTACCATAAACCAAGCGATTTGGAGCGCCTTTGATCGAAGATGCTACCGAGGACATGTTTATGATTGAACCAGATCCGCGCTTTATCATGCCAGGAAGTACTGCCCGAATAGTTTTGAACATTGAAGAAACATTCAGTTCCCATGCCTCATCCCATTCTTTAGAAGTAGCCTCTAGGATCGTCCCATTATGGACAAATCCGGCACAGTTAAATAAAATTTCAGGCGTTGACCGTTTAACACCTTCGTCAATTGAGCTTTTGCTCAAAACATCTAATTCAAATATCTCCAAAGTTCCCACGTCTTTTGCTTCGTCACATAGCTCTTTCAAAATCTTCGCATTTACATCTGTTGCAAAAACATGAGCACCTTCAGCAGCCATTGCTAAAGCAGTTGCTTTTCCAATTCCTTGTCCAGCTGCAGTGACTAACGCACGTTTACCATTTAGGCGTTTTGTCATTTTTATTCCCCAAGAATTTTAATGGCTAAAGGCCAACTCAATTTTTCCACAACACAAACAATTCAGTGAAGTACTTAGTTTCAGAAAACAGTAGCAATGGCTTTGAGTGGTGCCAAGACTTAAGTATGAAATATTTAATATAATTTTTAAAAATTTAAAATTTGATAGAGTTAAAAATAAATTTTAGACTTCAAATTGGTTAAAAATGAAAAATAGTAAGGTTAAGTTTTACATGAAAATTGCATTTTTAGGTACTGGATTAATGGGCGGCCCAATGGCTAAAAATTTAGCACTTCAGGGCTTTAAAGTATCTGCTTGGAATAGAACACCGTCAAAATCAGAGGTTCTCAAAAAATTTGATGTAGATGTGAAAACATCGATTTCTGAAGCAGTTAAAAATTCTGACGTCATTGTTTCAATGCTTTCTGACGGTAATGCCAGTCACGAGGTTCAAAATGATGAAAACCTACGAGCAAATTTATCACCAAAATGTACTTGGATAGAAATGGGCTCAATAAAGCCAGATGAATCTAGAGCTCATTCAAAGAATTTTGAAAAGATAAACGTTAAGTATTTGGACGCCCCTGTGTCGGGTGGCACTAAAGGTGCTGAACTTGGTTCACTTGCAATCATGGTAGGGGGCGATCGGGCAGTATTCAAAAAAGTTGAAGATGTTTTCAAACCACTAGGCCGAGCTGTTTTTGTTGGACCAACTGGTTCTGGGCAATTAGCTAAATTGGCAAATCAAGCTATTGTTGCGATTACAATAGGAGCGGTAGCCGAGGCTACTTTATTACTGGAAGAAGGAGGGGCTGATGTTGCTGCCGTTCGAAATGCTTTACTTGGCGGTTTTGCAGATAGCTCAATCTTACAACAACACGGGAAAAGAATGAATGAAAGAAATTTTGAACCAGGTGGCCCAAGCCGTTTGCATCTAAAAGACCTGACAAATATTTTAGAGCAAGCGAAAGCTCTGGATATTGATCTGCCGTTTTCTAAGTCTGCGTACCATCGATATACTAGATTAGTTAATTCTTTGAATGGTTCGGAGCTAGATCATTCAGCTTTGTTTTTAGAATTACTTAATATGAACGGGAGAAAAATATGACGTCGATTTTAATAATCGGTGGCGGAGGCATGATTGGCCAAAAGCTTGCTGCTTCATTTGGCAAAAACGAGAAAGTATCGCTTCTTGATGTAGCCTTTCCAGAAAAAAGTGATTTGAATGCTACAAGGATTTACGGATCTATCCGTGATGCCAAAATTATGGAGAAAATGCTGAATAGCCTTCCAAAGACAATTTTTTTTCTAGCATCAGTTGTTTCGGGAGAAGCTGAAGAAAATTTTTTAAAAGGCTGGGATGTAAATGTACAAGCTTTTTGGGGTTTTCTTAACAATATCAAGAAACTTCACGTGCAATCTGAGGGGCAGTATAAACCCAAGGTCATCTTCACCTCTTCAATAGCTGTATTTGGCTCACCTTTTCCAGAAAAAATACCTGACAACTTTCTTTCAGCCCCTCGAACCTCATACGGGGCTCAAAAAGTTTGCTGTGAATTGATGTTGAATGACTTCATAAGGAAAGGCTTTTGCGAAGGTTTGGCTATTCGTTTACCGACAATATGTGTTCGACCTGGCAAGCCTAACTTAGCTGCCTCTTCGTTCTTCTCTGGAATAATTAGGGAACCACTAAATGGCTTGAAAGCCAATTTGCCGGTATCTACAGATGTTCGGCACTGGCACGCATCTCCACGATCAGCAGTTGGATTTCTCAGGCATGCTGAAAGTTTAAAACAGGGTGTTTTGACTTTTAATAGTGCCATAAATATGCCTGGGTTAAGTTGCACAGTAGAAGAACAAATCGAAGCTCTTCGGGCACTTGCAGGAAATGATGTTGTTAATCTGATCAAATTTAAGCCCGATGAAAAAATTATTGAAATCGTTAAGGGATGGCCGCAAAATTTTGATACGCAAAAAGCTGAAATACTTGGTTTTAAAGCAGAGAAATCATTCGAGGAAATCATTCAAATTTTTATTGAAGACGAGTTAAAAACAAATGTGTACAAAAATTAATCTAAAAACTTTTCGATTTCTTTACTTTAACTTTTTTGCTGAATTTAAATAATTATAATTGTTCCCATTAATCGACTACATTTTTTTACAATTCTATTATTTTTCCCTTGCCAGATGATTATATCTAGGTAGGTTCGAGGGAAGGTCATTTAATTAGATGGGCCGATAAATTAAAGGGAGGACTCTAATGAGTTTAGTAAAAACTGTAGCGACAGCTATTGGCGCAACGGCGCTTATGGCAACATCAGCATTTGCTGATGGCCATGCTTCAACAAATCTGCGTATTCAAACGCACTATGCACCCGAAACTGTTTCAGGAAAATTAGCGGCCCAATATGTTGCTGATATTGAGAGTATGTCAAATGGTGAAATTTCAGTGGAAATGTTTTATTCATCGTCTGTTGTAAAATCAGTTGAAACATTTGATGCGGCTGCAACAGGAATTCTAGACTGCGATATGACAGGTGGTGGTTATCAAACCGGTAAAAACCCAGCTTTCCAATTTGTTGGTGACATCATGGGTGGATATGCGACTCCGTATCAACAGCTAAGCTGGTTGTACAGCGGTGGTTTGGAAGATGCTCAAGCATTGTACAACAAATACGACATGCAACTAATTGGTTGGTGGGTTTATGGTCAGGAAAGCTTGGCTTCGTCTAGACCATTGCCAGGTCCAGAAGCTCTCAAAGATTTTAAATTCCGTTCACCACCCGGTATGGAAACAAAAATATTTGAAAAACTAGGTGCTAAGCCAATTGTTATGGATTTCACTGAGATTTTTACAGCTCTTGAAACTGGTATCATCGATGGTGCGGACGCTTCGGGTTTAGCAAATAACGTGGGTCTTGGACTTTATGATCTGGTGAAGCATGCTAACTTCCCAGGCTTTCATTCTATGCCATCGGATCATTTAGCATGTAACAAGGCTGTCTGGGATGCAATGCCTGAACATCATAGAACTATCATGTCAGTTGCAATGGAAGCTCTTGCGCTAAGAACAGCATTGACCTTTGAAACAAAGAATGCAGAGGCTGCAGCGCAACTAAAAGCTGAAGGTGTAACTCTTTGGCAGTGGTCTGAGGAAGACTTGCAGACGTTCCGTGACGCAGCTCAAGCTACATGGCCAGAATTTGCAACAACTCCAGAAGCAAAAGCTTTGGTAGCGAGCCACATTGCTTATTTAAGTCAACTTGGTCTCGTAAAATAGTTTGCGATAATTAAAGACAAGCCCAAATACTGGGCTTGTCTGCTTTCGTTCAATAGGTTTAAAAAATGAATACTTCTGAAAGCGCTTTCACTCAATGGGTGTACCCATTACTATTCATTGGTTGCGCGGGCTGGATAATTTGGCACGGCGCTTCTTTTATCATGGCTTTTGGTGGATATACTGATGCTCTGGCTGCGCGATATCGACAGATAAACTTTTTGGATTATGCAGCATTAATTGGATTGCCAATCTTTTTTATACTTGGAATTTTAAATGTAAAACGCGCGCAGATGGAGATCGAAGATTATTCTTCTCTAGATCAAGTCGCTATGTTCATCGGCAGAGTAACTATGCTGCTCATTGCATTGGTTGTCGGCGTTATGATGTATGAAGTTATTTTAAGATATGTCTTTGAACGTCCAACATTATGGGCGAATGAATTATCTTTGTGGATGGCTGGATTTGTTTTTATTTTAGCAGGGTTCTACGCGATGCAGCAGAGAAGTCATATTCGTATTTTTCTTCTTTACGATATGTTGCCCCGTAATCTTCAAAGAACATGTGATACGGTGTCGACATTTTTAATTCTTTTGTTTGCTTTTTTTCTAGTCTATGGCGGCTATGGAGAGGCAAAAGCTAAGTTATTGCGGTGGGAAACCTTTGGCACTGTATTTGACCCACCTATCCCTGCAACGTTAAAGCCGCTTGTTTTGTTGGTGGTATGTTTAGTCGCACTCCAGGCTTTACTTAATCTGATTAAGGATTGGAACAAAGAGCCAGAGATACATACTGCAGCGGATGACATTGATCAGGACGAAATTGAAAGACTCAAAAAATCAGTCGGAGACAATTAATGGACATTGGAACTATATCACTAGTTTTGCTTTTAGGGCTAATGTTGTTGTTGGCAATTGGTATGCCGCTTGGCATGGCCTCGGCTATTTTAGCAGTGCTTGTTTTGGTAATGAAGTTTGAGCCAATGCTTCTTTTAGATCCAACTACTTTTGGAGACGGTTTGCTAACCCGCAAATTTGGAACGGGGCCTTTGAATATATTAGCTCAAAAAATATATGGACTCCTGACGGATTATGTCCTTATTTCAGTGCCGCTTTTTATTTTCATGGCTGCTTTATTAGAGAGATCGGGTATCGCCAAGGATATGTATGCTTCACTGAACGTATGGTTGTCCAGTGTTAGAGGCGGTATTGCTATAGTAACTTCGATTATGGCTGTGATTATGGCTGCAATGTCGGGAATTATTGGTGGAGAAGTAGTATTATTGGGATTAATTGCTCTACCGCAAATGCTTCGCCTGGGATATAATCAAAATCTTGCAATTGGGACAATTTGTGCTTCTGGTTCTTTGGGAACAATGATACCACCGTCTATTGTTCTAATTATTTTCGGATTGATTACTGAGACTTCAATTAAAGCCCTTTTTACAGCTGCATTTCTGCCAGGGTTTATGTTGGCCTCTTTTTTTATAGTTTATATCATAATTCGAACACAATTAAACCCTGACCAGGCTCCTTTACCAGAACCTAAGCCTGGCGATCCTCAAGGCGCAGAAAAATGGGCACTGTTCGGTGCGTTCATGTCGATCATAATAGGTGGTTTCTCTGCGGCATTGTTAGCGCGAGTTTTATTCTTTACCGTTACAGGCCAAAATATTTACGTAGAGGGTGTTGACGAAATAGCTTATGGTACTGCAGATTACATACCTTGGTTTGGTTCTTACACCGCTATATCACTCGCATTAATATTTTTTGTATTTGGCACTGAAAGAGCAAAGATTGGTTGGGAGATGGGCAAAGGCTTAGTCGCACCAATCGTGGTAATAGGAGTTGTCCTGGGATCAATATATGGAGGTATTTCGGGCATAACCGAAGCTGCTGGAATGGGTGTTGTTGCCGTCCTTATTATCTCTGTCTTTAGGGGAGAAGCGAATTTTGATCTAGTTTGGGACAGTTTGATGCGTACTTTAAAATCTACAGGAACCATAATATGGGTTACAATTGGTGCTGCTGCACTTGCCGGAGCTTACACGATCGCTGGAGGGCCCCAATATGTTGCCGATCTAATTGTAGGCCTCGAAGTACCCACAATGGCAATTTTACTTATTATGATGGTTATCTTACTGTTTATGGGTGCATTTATGGATTGGGTGGGTATTGTCCTATTAATAATTCCGGTTTTTCTTCCCATTGTGCAGCGTTTACCTATTGAGGAAATAGGTTTAATAGGCGAGCTCCAGCCTAAATATTTAGCGGTTTGGTTTGGCGTTTTATTTTGTATGAATATGCAGGTGAGCTTTCTATCACCGCCATTCGGTCCCGCGGCATTCTACTTAAAATCCGTTGCTCCTGCGCATATATCACTCACGGATATTTTTAAAGGTTTCTTACCTTTTATAGGAATTCAAATTCTAGCTTTAACAGTGCTGCTCATATGGCCGCCAATGATAGAGATATTGTTATAACCGATATTGATTTTGGAATTTGCTCTGATAGTTTCGAGGGTATCTTTTCTTTGGATAGCTACAATTTTTTAAGTATTGATAGCTTATGGTAAAACAATGACTTCATTCGTTAGATTGAGTGGCGCAGATAATGTGGTGACTGCAATTAAAGCAGTGAATTCTGGAATACTTATCGAAGATGTTAACACCCTGCAAAGTGTTCCTACGGGGCATAAAATAGCATCCT
>CACPBQ010000024.1 GCA_902632125.1 Paracoccaceae bacterium
GATGTTTTGATGAAGAACTACCAGAAAGCGCAGCCGCGATGAGTGTAAGCTAATATTATCAATAAAAATATTGAGGGTTTAAATTTTTGAGAAAATTATAGAAAGCTATTCATAAAATGGCCAATAATTCCGACAATCCCGCAGATCCATTTAAAAAGGCATTAGCTGAAGCGACTAAAGTGATGGCTAATGATCCTGACTTAACTATTAATTATACTGTGGATCCTTCAGGTATCTCAGGAGATAGCATAAGGTTACCTCAAATAAGCAGAAGAATGAGCCATGAGGAAGTTTTGATAGCCCGCGGAACCTCCGATGCTCTAGCATTGTATCATCGCTACCATAATGAAAAAACTCATACTCGCTATTTGCCTGAGGGTGGAATAGCCAAAGATATTTACGAAGCTATGGAAACTGCACGATGCGAAGCTCTAGGAGCCAGAGACATGCCAGGTACCGCTAGTAATATAGACGCCAAAATTGGATCAGAGACAGACAGCCTCGGATATAGGGATATCAAAGATAGATCTGATGCACCCTTATCTGCAGCAGCTGGATTTTTAGTTCGTAATTTAGCAACTGGTCGTGAATTACCAGAAGGCGCTCAGAATGTACTAAACCTTTGGCGTGATTTTCTTGAAGATCAGGCTGGAAAAACCATTGGCAATATTTCAGAGCAATTAGAAGATCAAAGTCAGTTTGCTAAGTTTGTGCGCCAAGTAATAACTGATCTTGGCTATGGTGATCAGCTTGGGAAAGACCCGGACAATATGGATGATGAAGATGATGAGCAATTTCAAGATGAAACTGATGAAGACGGAAATCCAGAAAGCACAGGAGAAGAAGAAAATCAGGATGAAGAGAGTGAGGCCAATCCAGAACAGTCTCAAGAGGAGCAGCAGGATGCAGGACAAGCAAGTGTCTCTATTGAAGATGAGACCTCCGATGATATGTCCGAAGAAACGGAGTTGCCAGAAGGCGACTCCCCAGTCGAACCTCCAGCACCTCAGCCGATTTCAGAGGCTGATCCTAATTACAGAGTGTTTGATAAAAATTATGACGAAGAAGTTTCCGCAGAAGAACTTGCTGAGCCTGTAGAACTGGAACGACTAAGAGCATATTTAGATCAACAACTCGAGCCTTTGAAAGGTGCCGTTAGCAGATTAGCAAATAAACTACAAAGACGACTTCAAGCCCAACAAAACCGAAGTTGGTTATTTGACCTAGAAGAGGGTATACTGGATGCAGGTCGTTTGGCACGTGTGGTTGCCAACCCAACAACCCCACTAAGTTTTAAAATGGAGCAGGATACGGAATTTCGGGATACCGTTGTTACACTGCTGTTGGATAATTCGGGATCAATGCGAGGCAGACCTATATCAATCGCAGCAATTTGTGCTGATGTGCTTGCAAGAACTCTTGAGAGATGCAGTGTAAAAGTTGAAATACTTGGTTTTACAACCCGAGCCTGGAAGGGCGGACAATCCAGAGAGCGATGGCTTAATGATGGGAGACCTCAGCAGCCAGGCCGTTTAAATGATTTGCGGCATATCATTTATAAGGGCGCAGATGCACCATGGAGACGATCTCGTCCAAATTTAGGTCTTATGATGAAAGAAGGTCTTCTGAAAGAAAATATCGATGGAGAAGCCCTAGAATGGGCTCACCGAAGAATGCTAGCACGCTCTGAACAGCGCAAAATATTAATGGTTATTTCAGATGGTGCACCGGTAGACGACAGCACATTGTCTGTAAATCCTGCAAATTATTTGGAGAAACATCTTCGAGACGTGATAGACCTAGTAGAACGTAGAAAAGCAGTAGAGTTGCTTGCGATAGGAATTGGTCATGACGTTACAAGATACTACGAAAGAGCCGTTACAATTACCGATGTAGAGCAATTGGCGGGAGCAATGACAGAACAGTTAGCAGCGTTGTTTGATACAGATCCGCGAGCTCGCGCGCGGGCTATGGGGTTAAAAAAGACTGGCTAGCTATGAAAACAGCTTTCTTTCAATCTTTTGAAGATACTACCAGCAAGGGGGAAACTCCTGAACGGTTGTCTTTAGTCCAGGCAGAGCTGAGCAAAAAAAAATTGTCAGGCTACATAGTCCCTCGTTCTGATGTTCACCAAGGGGAATATGTTGCTGCATGTGATGAGCGATTATCTTGGATTACAGGCTTTACAGGATCAGCTGGTATATGCTTTGTCGGAAAAAATAAGGCTGCTCTGTTTGTGGATGGCCGCTACAATATCCAAGCCAAAAAACAAACAGATACACGTTTTGAAGTGATCCAATGGAATAAGCAAAATATAGTAAAATGGATTAAAAATAGTATAGCCGAGGGGAAAATAGGATTTGACCCTTGGATCCACTCATATAAAGAGATATCGGTTTTAGTCGAGACTTTTGCGAATACCTGCATTAATTTTACGCCATGTGATAATCTCATTGACAACGTTTGGTTGAACCGCCCCGAAAAAGCATCCAGTCAAGTCGTGAGTTACCCTGTAAGATTGGCTGGACTTTCAGCAAAAGAAAAATGTCAAAGAATAACAGAAGTATTAAGACAAAAAAAGGCAGATACAGCAGTTATCACACTACCAGATAGTATCGCCTGGCTTCTAAACTTGCGTGGAAATGACGTTATCCACAACCCAATCTTACACTCATTTTTGATAATCAACAGTACAGGAAGTGTCCAACTATTTTGTGATAATGATAAAATATTAAATACTATCAATTCCTTAAAAAATTTTGTTAAAGTTTTTTCTTGGGAGAGTTTTGAGACGGTTCTCTCAGAACTGAAGTGTTCAATACTAGTTGATGAAGCAACAATTCCCTTCGCTGTTATCCAAATACTTCAAAATAATGGTAGCAAGGTTATCTTTGGTGAAGACCCTATAATCTTACCAAAAGCCTGCAAAAATCCTGTTGAATTAAAAAATGCTAGAATATGCCACAAGCGTGACGCAGTTCATATGTGTGAATTTCTATCTTGGGTAGACAGGCAAAAAAATAATGATTTCGATGAAATTGATGTTGTAATTGAGCTAGAAAATATCCGCAGAAAAGATAAACATCTTAAGGAAATTAGTTTCGATACAATTGCAGCTTCTGGCCCAAACGCAGCACAGCCTCACTATCGCGTCAATTATTCGAGTAGTAGAAAAATAAGAACAGGCGACGTGTTGCTTGTGGATAGTGGGGGTCAATATATCGATGGTACTACGGATATAACACGGACAATTGCAATTGGAGCCCAAAGTGAGGAAGTAAAAAATGCTTTCACCCGAGTTCTGAAAGGATTGATTGCAGTATCAAAGTTAAAATTTCCATTTAATACTAGTGGCAGGGATATAGATGCTTTTGCACGAAGAGCTCTATGGGAAATTGGACAAGATTATGCCCATGGAACTGGTCACGGCGTAGGACACTATCTCAGCGTTCATGAAGGGCCACAAAGAATTTCCAAATTTTCAAATGTCGAATTTAAAGAGGGTATGATTATCTCAAATGAGCCAGGTTTCTATAAGGAAGGAAAATTTGGGATTAGGATTGAAAATCTTATTTTAGTCCAAAATTCTACCGTTGGAAAAGATAACTACTTTTTAGAATTTGAAACTCTAACTTTTGTTCCTATAGACAATCGGTTAATATCCTTACATTTACTAGATGATAATGAACGTGAGTGGGTCGACGCTTACCATGATCAGTGTTGGCATCGAGTAAAAGATCACGTGACAGCTCCCACAAAGGGTTGGTTAAAAAACATGACAAAACCACTGCTAAGTAATGAAAGGAAGAAATTTTAAATTGAAATTAAAAATTTCAATAAATGTCATCTACGGCAAATGGTCACTTCGGGCGGGCGGTGCCGTTCTTGGCGAAACTACAAAAGCTTTACTTTTGCAAGAAGGCGATAAAAACGCAGTTTTATTCTTTCCAAGACAAGATCTCGCAATGGCTTTCTTTGAAAAAACAGGTCACAAAACTACCTGTCCACATAAAGGAACTGCAGGATATTATTCAATAATAACAAAAAGCCAAACACTAGAAAATACCGCATTTGAATTTATCAACCCTAGACCAGAAGTGAAAGATTTGTTAAATTATATTGCTTTTGTTCCTAACGATGCTGTCATTATTGAGAGACTTTAAATAATATGGTCAAAAAAATGTAATTCGGTTGGTTGTCAATAAATGAAAGAAAAAGAACCTTTTGAAAAATTAAAGAAATACTTTGGTGAACGTTGGTCAGTATCACCCTCAGATCTGGAAAATCACGGGCGTAGCGAATCTTACTATCCTATTCATGCACCAGACGCAGTCGTCTATCCAATCACGACCGAGGATGTAATATTTCTTGTAAATGTTTGCCAGGAAGCGCAGATACCATTGATTGGTTATGGGGTTGGGACATCTTTGGAAGGGCACACCTCTGCAATAAATGGGGGCATCTGTGTCGATTTTTCAAAGATGTGTAAAGTCTTAGATATTGACCCCTATAATATGTCAGCCACCTTAGAGCCAGGAGTGACCAGAGAGCAGTTAAACATTGAGTTAAGGCATTCAGGATTATTCTTTTCCGTAGATCCTGGAGCTAATGCAACTCTCGGGGGAATGACCTCCACAAGAGCATCGGGTACAACCGCAGTTCGCTATGGCACGATGCGAGAAAATGTTCTGAGTCTAGAAATAGTTTTGGCAAATGGTGAACGTGTAACTACCAATACAAAAGCCAAAAAGTCAGCAGCAGGTTATGATCTTACTTCACTATTTATTGGTTCAGAGGGTACCCTAGGACTAATTACAAAAATTACGGTCAAACTTCATCCTATTCCAGAATTAATCACATCTGGAGTTGTTGCTTTTGAAACAATTGATGATGCTGTTGAAGCAGTACAAGAAATAATTTTCACTGGCGCTCCCGTGGCACGACTTGAGTTTCTAGACGAGAAATCAGTTGAAGCTTTTAATGCCTATTCTCAACTGAGTTTCCCTTTAAAGCCACACCTTCTTTTTGAATTGCATAGTTCAGAAAAATCCTCTCCAAGTGATATTGAAAACTTTAAATCTGTTTGCTCTGATCACGGAGGAATGGAATTTCAATGGTCAAACAAAGAGGAAGAGCGAAAGGAACTATGGGCATTGCGTCACAAAGGTTACTATGCAGTTCTGGCCTCAGCTCCCGGAAAAAGAGCAATAGTTACAGATATATGCGTTCCTCAGACTGAATTGGGTAAAGCTGTATCAGAAACTCAAAAAGATATTTCTAGAAGTGGAATATCTGGGCCAATTTTCGGACATGTTGGTGATGGAAACTTTCATGCAATTCTATTGGTCGACCCGGAAGATCCTAAAGAAATGACAGCTGCTAAATCTGTTGCGACTAATATGGCCAATTTGGCAATTAGTTTAGGAGGAACATGCACTGGAGAACACGGAATAGGCATCGGCAAACTTGATTTTATGCCCGCGCAGCTGGGCCACGGTTGGAACGTGATGGGAAATATAAAAGAAGCGTTAGATCCATTAAATATCATGAATCCAGGCAAGTTAATTAAAAGAAACTAGTTAAACTTTAGATGCCTGAGAAATCAAAACTCGAGACGCCTCTCTAGCTTCATCTGTGATTCTATCTCCCGAAATCATACGGGCTATTTCTTCCACGCAACCTTTACCTTTAACCTCGCTCACATTTGAAAGAGGTTTTTCATTTTCGAAGACTTTTGAAACTACAAAATGCCTTTCCGCTAAAGCTGCAACTTGCGGTGAGTGGGTGACCACTAAAACTTGAGCGTTTTTTTGAGCAAGCTGCAAAAGTCGTCGACCAACCGCGTCTGCTGTTGCTCCTCCTATACCTCGATCAATTTCGTCAAAAACCATAGAAACACCTTCCTGGTCATTGGTAAGACACACCTTTAGCGCAAGAATTAACCTACTTAACTCTCCACCCGATGCAATTTTTATTAGTGGCCCAAACTTACTTCCTGCATTTGTAGAAATTGTAAAAGAAACAGTATCTTGACCTAGTTCGTTTGGACTTATCTGTTTAATTTCAGTTTTAAATCTCGCTTTCTCCATTTTTAACGGTTTCAATTCTTCTTCAACCATTCCATCCAAAACAATCGCAGCTTTTTGCCTTTCTTTAGACAAGCGCTGCGCCAAGCCAATAAATTCTTTTAAAGACCCGTCATATTTCACTTTTAAGTCTTCGATATTTCTTGTGCTATTTTCTAAAAAGATTAACTTTTCTTTAAGGTTTTGTTCTAACTCTGGAAGCTGATCTGACGTAACTTTATATTTTCTCGAAAGACCTCTGATAGAAAATAAACGATCTTCAAGTATCTCCAATTCTTCAGGATTAAAACTTAAACTAGAAAGCACATCGAAAATACCTGACTGCGCTTCGTGCAATTCAAATTGAGCCCTCCTCAACGCCTCAATTGGGTCATCTAAAACAGTTTCAATATTTTTTGCTGCTTTCTCTAAATGCGTGATTGCTGTACTCAACTGACCCTCGACACCATTTCGATCAATTAGATTACTGGCTTCACTGATATTTTTGCGTATATCCCAAGAATTTTTCATCAATTTTCGTTTAATATCTAATTCCGTCTCCTCACCTGGATAGGTCGCTAAGTTAGAAATTTCTTCTAAATTATGCCTTATAAAGTCTTCTTCTTCAGTAAGCTCTTGATTTTTTTTGGTGACTTCTTCTAAAGCTTTTTGATTTTTTTTAACAATCCAGAAAGCTTTTTTAACCAGGCTTAAAGATGCTTCTGTTTGGGCAAATTGGTCCAAAAGATGCAAATGGCCTCTAGTGTTCAAAAGTCCACGGTCGTCGTGCTGCCCATGAAATTCAATAAGGCTTTCACCCAGACATCTTAAAAATTCAGACGATACTCGTTTATCATTTACCCAGGCTGCTTTTCGTCCATCCGCGTAATTCACTCTACGAATTATTAACTCATCAGAGTTGGTAATATCTGCTTCATCAAGAGCTAGGATAACTTTGCTATCACTTTCTAATGAAAAAATAGCTGATACTTCACCCCTTTCTTTTCCATCACGAACCATCAAAGCTTGGCCCCTTGCGCCTAAAACAAAGCCAAGACAGTCAAGCAAAATGGACTTTCCTGTTCCCGTTTCTCCAGTAAAAGCATTAAGACCAGAAGAAAATTTTAAAGATAACCTTTTTATTAATAAAATATCTTTGATTTCAAGCTCACAAAGCATGATATTTTACAACCACTGTCCCTTGATAACTTGACGATAGATTTTACTCAACCAGCTGTTGCCGGAAGCTTTTGGCTTCAAACCTTTACTCATCAATAGTTGGTAAGTTCGATCATACCAATCAGTTGATTTATAATTATGCCCCAAGATTGCACCTGCAGTTTGGGCTTCTTCAGTAAATCCAAGGCTTAGGTAAGCTTCAACAAGTCTGTGTAAAGCTTCAGGAACCTGAGATGTCGTCGAAAATTCTTCGATAACACCTCTAAATCTATTGATAGCAGGAACATAGTGCGAGCGTTTCAAGTAATATCGGCCAACCTCCATCTCTTTACTGGCTAAATGATCCCGTAAAAAATTAAACCGCATCTGTGAGTTTGCAGCGTACTCACTCTGAGGGTATTCATCTGCAATTAGAGCAAAAACTTTTAATGCTTCCTTTGCCAATTCCTGATCTCGACCAACTGCTAGTACTTGGTCGTAATAGCTTAGACCTACAAGATAATATGCATAAGGTACATCTTTATCACTGGGGTGAAATTCGATGAACCTATTTGCTGCACTGACCGTCTCCTCGTAGGATTGATCTTTGTGCAACGAGTAAACCTGCATAATTAGCGCCCTTTTTGCCCAATCTGAATAAGGATAAAGTCTTTCAACTTCTTTAAATTTTTCGGCGGCATCACCATAACGCTTCCGGAGGATATCTTTTTCCCCAGAATTATAAATTTCTTCGGCCGCCTGGTTCTCAGAAGTAAATTCGTGAACATCAACTGAGTCTTCCGAACAATTTGAAAACAATATCAAAATAAGCAAAAATATTAGAGGCGATAAAGGATTTTTTATCCGATTCATTTACATATTTCTCCAATAAATTTTGTTGGTGCTGCATAGACAAGCCGAATATTAGCACATAAGAAATTTTTGAAAAATACCTCTGTCGTAAAGATAAAATTATATATTTAAATTGCTTTACAGACTTCTGACAACTTCACACCAGTTCCAGGCAAATTATCAATTGTTTCTTTATCACAGGAGAAAATTTCGAAGTTGCTTTTGTCAGAAAATAAATTTCGCAGAAGTCCATGCGTTATGCCATGGCCCGCCCTATATCCAACATAATGTCCGATAATTGGGTATTTAGCCAACGCTAGGTCCCCAAGAGCGTCCAGCATTTTATGCCTTACAGGCTCGTCAAAATGACGCAATCCACCGGGAGATAAAATATTGTTTCCATCAACTACTACGGCGTTTTCGTAGCTACCACCAAGAGCTAACCCCTTTGTTCTCATCGCTTCCACCTCAGAGTATCTGCAAAAAGTTCTACTATCACAAAGTTCACGAACGAATGAACCGTTAGACATATCTAGCGTCTTACTCTGGGTCCCTATTGCCTCCTCTGCAAATTCGATAGAAAAACTCATTTTTGAGTTGATACTTGGTTCAAATTTCGCCCAGGCAAGCTTCTGTTTGTATTCAACTGTTTTGAGAATTCGTATCGCTTTTAACGGTTGCTTCTGAAGTTTAATTCCAGTTTTAAGTATCTCTTTAACAAACACTAATGCACTTCCGTCCAGTATTGGAACCTCTGGTCCATCAATTTCTAATAAGACATTATTAACACCGCAGCCAACCAAAGCGGCCATTAGATGTTCAATGGTCGAAACACTTACACCGTCTGAGTTTTCTAAACGGGTACATAGTTGACTTTCAACCACATTTTCCAATGCAGCTGGTATGTATTTAGCTTTTGTCTGAATATCAGTTCTTTTAAAACAGATACCAAAATTGATATTTGCTGGCAAGACCGTTAGCCTTGATCTTAAGCCTGTATGTAAACCTACTCCCTCAAAAGTAATTGGTTTACTGACCGTTGTTTGCAACTCACTACCCCAATAAAGTTTTCAAATTTGACTTAAATTTTTCATATACTAGGGCCTCAATCCCTATCAAACAATTAACTCTTTGTGACTTTTTGTTACATAGGCTTGCTGAGCCAAGTTCATTTACTTCGCTTCACACCAAAATCAAATTAACAAAGTATAATTAATTAGCCTGACGCCGCAAAAATGCCGGCACCTCTATCTTTTCTTGCTTTAAATCTTCAAGATCAAGTTCCTCAACACTATTAGAGTCAAGATTTGGATCCTTTCTGCTAACGCTAGATACTGGCTTCACTGGCTCACTCCTTGACATTCTACTGATTAAAGAGCCGATACCAAATTTTGGACGCTCATTTTCTGTTTTTTGATCAATGGCTTCCGTGGTATTTAGCTTGTTGGGTTCGTTAGTAACTGCCGCTCTTAGACGCGCCATCGTCTCCTGTGACGGAGTTACCGCAGAAGATTTAGTTTGAGAAATGAAAGGCTCTTCTATTTCAGAAACCGTCTCTGAATTTTGTTTCTCTGGCATTTGCGCTTGGTCAGACTCTCTATTCGCAAAAATTTCATTATCAACATCATCGAAAATCTGCTGCGTTTTTGCAACGATAGGGTCTTCTTTAGATAAATTTTGGTCAGTTTCTTCAAAAACTTCTTTTGCTTTCAAAAAAGATGTTTCACCAAAATGTTCATTCGAAGCCCGTAAACTTTCTTCTGCTTCAATACCTGTTGCCACAACAGATACCCGCATCTTACCTTCTAACTCAGTATCTAGAGTTGAGCCAACAATTATGTTTGCATCAGGATCAACTTCTTCTCTAATTCTGTTGGCTGCCTCGTCTAGTTCAAAAAGTGTCAAATCATATCCACCGGTAATGTTTATTAACACGCCTTTAGCACCGCGAAGTGATATTTCATCAAGAAGTGGGTTAGCAATAGCTTTTTCAGATGCTTGGACGGCTCGATCATCGCCCTCTGCCTCTCCAGTTCCCATCATTGCCTTGCCCATTTCGTCCATGATTGCGCGAACATCTGCAAAATCTAAATTAATTAAACCGGGCCTAACCATCAAATCCGTCACACCTTTTACACCTTGGTATAAAACATCGTCAGCCATACTAAATGCTTCAGTAAAAGTAGTTTTTTCATTTGCTATTCGAAATAAATTTTGATTTGGGATTATGATCAAGGTATCAACCATTTTTTGTAAAGCTTCAACACCCTCCTCAGCCTGGCGCATGCGCTTAACACCCTCAAACTGAAATGGCTTCGTGACAACACCCACAGTCAAGACTCCAAGCTCTCTAGCAGCCTGTGCGATTATTGGAGCGGCGCCTGTTCCTGTGCCGCCTCCCATCCCAGCCGTGATAAAACACATATGAGTTCCAGATAATTCATCTACAATTTGTTCGATACTTTCTTCAGCTGCCGAAGCGCCGATAGAGGCTATGGCGCCTGCCCCAAGCCCCTCTGTTACTTTTACACCCAATTGAATTTTATGCGATGACTGGCTTTGCTGTAAGGCTTGAGCGTCTGTGTTGGCCACTACAAAATCCACACCCTTCAACTGCTTCTCAATCATATTGTTTACCGCATTACCGCCGGCGCCTCCGACGCCAAAAACCGTTATACGGGGTTTTAATTCTTCTTTTTCTGAAACTGATAAATTTAATGTCATACTCGATCCGCCTGTTTTGCCCAATTTTTTGGTGCTAATTTTACTGCTTTTATTGGAACCTAGTATAAAGCTTTTTGTTAAAAAGGTCACGAAAAAAAACAATTATCTTTACTATATATGGTAAATTAGCCTTATAAATAGGCAATATTTAGACAAAATAACGCGTGATCCGGTTGAATCTCACCAATTATCTCTGAACCATCGAAAGACCCGACTCACTGATTGACCATTAAAATTTTTGCTACGTGGCGAAAAATCCCACCATTCGTCCTGAGGATGCGCTGCAAAAAGACTAAGCCCGACTAGTCCTGAACAATTCGGTCCAGAATATGCCTGAGGAAGTCGGTGAATTCGCATTGGTCTTCCAAGCCGAACCTGTTGGCCTAAAATTTTGCTGGCGAGAGAATCTATTCCAGGGATTTGACTAGCTCCCCCTGTCAGAACGATTTTTCGGCTTGGTAAATCTTCAAAACCAGCACCATCTAAACTACAGCGTACTTCCTCTAAAATTTCTTCAATTCTTGGCCTCATTATTCCTATTAGATCTGACCGACTGATAATTCTTCTGTCAAGCTCCCAATCGTTCGTCTCACTAGTAATCTCAATCATTTCACGATCATCTAAACCGGTAGCAAGAACTCCTCCATTTCGAGTTTTTATTCTTTCTGCTTTTGATAAGGAAACCTGCAAACCCATAGAAATGTCACGAGTCACTAATTCTCCTCCCATTTTTATTGTTTCAGCAAAAATCATATGCTTTTTCCAAAATATTGAAATATTGCTAGATCCTCCTCCTAGATCAATACATGCCGCACCCAATTCTTTTTCATCCTCAACCAAAGATGAGAGTGCTGCTACATATGAGGAAGAGGCAACCCCTGCTAATTCTAAATCACACCTTTTTATACAATAGGCTAGGTCTCGAATTGTTTTTTCTTTGATTGTGAGCATATGCATATCGACCGATAAATTTTTACCTATTTGCCCTCTGGGATCGGACAAACCAGTTCTCTGATCTAAGGAAAAATTCACTGGTTGGGCATGCAGCACTTCTCTATCGGACTCAAACGACGGTATATCACACGACCCCAAGACATCAGCAATGTCTTTATCATCGACTATTTCACTTTTTATATCTATGGAACCTTCCAGTCCATAAGACCGCGGAGAACCACCCGAAATACAGGCTATCACGTGATCTACGCGAGAATTTGCTAATTTCTGGGCAGATTGTAGCGCAGTTCTAATTGCCCTTTCCGTTTCAGGCATAGAAACAATTTCACCATATTCGACACCTCTTGATTTGGTTAATGCAGAGCCAATCACTTGAAAACCTGATTGGCCTGCTAAAGAACCAACACCATCTCCATCAATTTTTTCGGTAGTGCCATCAAACTTTAAAACTAAACAACCTATCTTGGAAGTCCCAACATCTAGGACAGCAATTACTCCACGATGTAAGGCCGCAGATCGCATCGCTCTCATAGCTCGCTGCGAATGATACAATTCTGTCAATTTCTTACTCCAACAACTTTAGGATCAATTTCAAAAAATTCATCTAATGGAAGCCTTAACGTTATCCTTGAGGAAAGCCTGAAATCAAAAACCGCTATATCACGGGATAAAATTTGTTCTGCTTGATCTAAAATAAGAATTTTTTGAACGGCTTTTGCGGGGTCATTCTCAGGTAACATAACAACTTGACCCGTTTTCATAATAATATTCCAGCGTCTCTGACCTACAAAAACTAAACCGCGGATGTGATCAAATTTTTTATTAATTACTTGAAATATATTCATAGCTTGAGACGCCGCACTCTCGGCTCCTTCGCCTGCAATGACAGGTAAATCAAAAAAATGTTCACGTGAGGGCACTGACCTTATGTATTGGCCGTACTCACTTAAGACAGCGAAACCGTTTTCCTTCCTTAGCAGTAAGGCCGGAGCTTTTTCGCCTACTTTAAGGTGCAAAATTCCTCCGCCTTTTATGTGCGCTTCAGCAATCTCAACAGGGGGTAATGATAAAATCCGTTTTTGCAGGTCAGCTAAGTCTAAATCAAAGGAACTAATTGGAAAGCGTAATCCCAAAACTTCTCTTATTTCCGAGTTTAAGCTGTCACTTGCTCCCTCAATAGATAGGGCGTCTATCATAAACTCAGGACGCTCTATTAATTTCCGATACAAATCAAAGGCTATTTCTTGCACTTGTTCTTTGTTATTTTGATCGTTGAAAAACACTAAACTAGGCAGTGTTAAGAGAATAATAGGGACACCATATAACAATGTTTTTTTGAAAACCGGGGAGAGCATCCATCTAGAAAATTTATATCTCAACCTAGAAGGCGCAGGATCCCGTTTTCTGAATTTGGAAAAACTCATCTGTCGCAAGAGGCATCCTCCACAATCCAGTCGCATAAATTATCAAAAGAAATACCTCTTACTAAAGCTTGTTCTGGACTCAGAGAAGTTGGGGTCATACCTGGCTGAGTGTTTATTTCTAACAAAAACAATCCATCAATACCAAGGCTACTATCCCAACGAAAATCAGCTCGGGATATACCTCTACATCCGAGGGATAAATGCGCACGCAGCGCAAAATCCTGACAGCAATCGTATATTTCTTTTGGAATATTGGCTGGAACAACATGCTTTGAACCTCCAACATTATACTTGGAGTCGTAATCATACCAACTATCTGTGATAATATCTGTGACGCCCAGCGGTTGCTCACCCATTATTGTTGTGGTTAATTCTTTACCTGGTATAAATTTTTCAACCAAAACTTGATCTGGAAAATCTTTTCCCACTGGAAGTAAATTATCCTCGTGTCCCAGAACTACATGAACACCAACAGATGATCCCTCATTTAAAGGTTTTATGACATATGGAGGTTCCATTAAGTGCGTCGAAAACGCTAACTCAGAAGAAGTAAGAATACTTTCTGCGATAGGTAAATTATCGCTTTTAAAAATTTTCTTTGCTGTGCTTTTATCCATTGCCAAAGCCGAAGCTTGGACGCCAGAATGAGTATATGGAATTTCTAACCACTCAAATAAGCCCTGAACGCATCCATCCTCTCCATACCTACCGTGCAAGGCATTAAAAATTACGTCTGGAGTAAGTTGAGAAAGCACTTCTGGTAAATCATTACCCGCCTCAACTTCACTTACTTTATAACCCAAACGACGCAGGGCAGCCGAACATGCACGACCCGATACTGTTGATACCTGTCGTTCAGCCGAGCGACCGCCATAAATAACCGCGACGTGAAGATTTGCCCTGCTCGACATAATCATTCGCCTCTATTAGCTACTAAATAGTCTAAATAAATTAAACCAAAAGCGCGTTACAGGTTGGATTCACCAACTCTTATTAACTCCCACTCTAACTTAACTTTACTCTTTTGGAAAACATTTTTTCTCACGAGCTCACCTAAATTTTCCAAGTCGTCAGCTGAAGCAGTGCCCGTGTTAATTAAAAAATTCGAATGCTTTTCGCTAATTTTTGCCCCGCCATAAGTTGCCCCGCGCATACCAGCATCATCAATTAATTTCCAAGCCTTGAGGTCATGTATATCGTCTTTCTCCCCTGTACTGGAGAAGCCTGAGGGATTTCGAAAAGTGCTTCCTGCAGTACGCTCTTTACTTGGTTGCGAGGCATCTCTTTTTTTAATTTGATTTTTCATCTTATAGTGCAAGTCGGACGGATCACCAGATTTTGCTTCAAACACAGCCTCCAAAATTATATATTCCTCAGGAATATTACATTGCCGGTAGGAAAATTCTAAATCTTTGGATGACAAATCAAATAGTTCACCTGAACGACTTAAAACCTTTGCCGAAATGAAATGATCTGCAACGTATGAACCATAGCATCCTGCATTCATACTTATTGCTCCTCCGATTGAACCAGGAATTGTTCTTAGAAATGTTAAATCTAAACCATTATCTGCGGCCTTCGAAGCCACATGAGAATCCAGAGCGGAAGCGCCAGCAATAATTCTGTTATTTTTAAAAGAAATATTCTTGAATCCACTTCCCAACCTTATCACTGCCCCTCTTATTCCACCGTCTCGAACTAAAAGGTTGCTTCCAACTCCGATAGGAAATACGTCGATGTCATTTGGAAGTACTTTTAAGAAACCAATAAGGTCTTTGGTATCTTCAGGCATAAAAAATAAATCAGCTGGTCCTCCCACTCGCAACCATGTGATTTGCGAAAGATTTTTATCTTTAGTAATTGATCCACGTATATCAAACTTCATAAAAAACGTTTTCCTTAATTATCCTGAACGAACAGCTCCCTAAAAAAGCCGTTTAGTAAAATCACTCAATCGGGAGGGTAAATTATTTGCCCAACCGCTTATTGTACCAGCACCCAAAAACACCACGATATCACCACTTTTTGCCTTCTGTCTGATAAGTGATTCCAAATCATCCTCATTATCGATTGATAAAACATTTCCATGGCCGTGCCTTACTAAACCATTAATCAAATCGGATTGTGACGCTCCCTCTATTGGAGCCTCACCCGCTGAAAAAACCTCCATTATACCAACAAAATCTGCCTCATTGAAGCACGAGCAAAAATCCTCGAACAAAGAATTTAATCTCGTATACCTATGAGGTTGATGAATAGCGAAAACTTTTCCATTTACAGTTTGCCGAGCAGCACTTAACACGGCGGCGATTTCAACGGGATGATGGCCATAATCATCTATAATCTTGATCCCATTTAATTCGGCAACTTGAGTAAATCTTCTATTCACACCTTTAAATAATAAAAGCGATTTTTTAATTGATTTCTCATCAATTTCTAGATGCTGAGCTATTGCTATAGCAGCTAAAGAATTAGACACATTGTGCTTGCCGGGCATCGGCAATGAAAGACGATTTAAAGTTATATCTTTTTTTCGCAACATGACATCAAAACAGGCAACACCATCCTTAAAATGTAAGTTCATGGCACGAACATCGGCTTGCGCATTGAAACCATAAGTTATAATCCGTCTGTCGGTGATTTTGCCGACGAGTGCCTGCACCTCAGGATGATCAGTACAACAGAAAGCGACCCCATAAAAAGGTATATTCGATACAAACTCAAAAAATCCTTGACGAAGCTTTTCAAAATCACCCCAGTGATCAAGATGTTCAGGATCGATGTTTGTGACTACAGCTAAGGTTGCCGGCAACCGATTGAACGTACCGTCACTCTCATCTGCTTCAACAACCATCCAATCACCCTGACCCAGCCGGGCATTTGAACCGTAGGCGTGAATTACACCACCATTTATAACAGTTGGGTCAAGACCTCCTCCATCGAGAAGAGTTGCTACCAAAGTTGTTGTGGTCGTTTTTCCATGTGTGCCAGCAATTGCTATATTCGAATTCAAACGCATTAATTCTGCTAACATTTCGGATCTTTTTACAATTGGAAGGCCCTTGTTTCGCGCTTCTACTAGTTCTGGGTTAGTTTTTTGGATTGCAGCGGAAATAACAACAACCGTAGCCGTTTCAATATTTGAAGCATCATGCTTATAGAAAATTTTTATACCCAATTTTTCCAGACGTTCAGTAATAGGACCTTTTTTGATATCTGAACCCTGAACTTTATACTGTAAGTTCAATAAAACTTCAGCAATGCCAGACATCCCGATACCGCCAATGCCTACAAAATGTATAGCCCCTATATTTAATGGGAGTTTAGTCAGTGAGTTCATTCAATATTGTATCCCGATATCTCTTCAACGCGGTCAGCTAATTTGTTGGTAGCATCCAGTACTACTGTTTTGTGGGCGTTAGCGGCCATTTTATTTGCATTTTCAGGCGAGGAAAGAATTTTTATTATCGCTTTGTTGAGTCTTTTGACTGTCAGGTTCTTTTCAGGAATCACCGTAGCTGCTCGAATTTTTTTTAAAGGATAAGCATTTAAGGTTTGCTCATCTCTCAAAGCAGAACCAAGCGGTACTAGAATTGAAGGGCGTCCAACCACTCCAATATCAGCAACTGAAGACGCACCTGACCTAGATATAATAAGCTGCGCCTCACTCAAGTGGGCGGCTATATTGTTAAAGAAAGGCAGAACCTCGCACTTTATTCCTTTACCAGTATAATACGACTCAACTCGTTGGCAATCTTCTTCACGCGCTTGTTGAAAAACTCGAATATAGCGCAAAAATTTATCCGGCAAAGTACATATAGCCTCTGGAACTATCTTCGACAAAATCGTAGCGCCTTGAGATCCACCCATTATAAAAATAGACATTGGGTGATTGCCAGGAGGTATATAGGGCGAATTGGAGCGGCTCAGAACTTCTCTTCTAACTGGATTACCAATGTATTCAGACTTTATGTTTTTCGGCATAATTGTTGGCCAAGTACCACAAGCGACCAGATGAGCTTTTCTAGCAAATAACTGATTTACTTTCCCCAAAACTCCATTTTGCTCATGTATAATTCTCGGCAATCTCGCAAATATCGCAGCGGTTAAAGCTGGAATTGTAGGATATCCACCAAAGCCAATAACAATCAAAGGTCGATTCTTTTGGAATGCTTTTGTAGTGGAAAAAATACCCCCTAGAATAAGGAGAGGCGCTTTTATTTTGGAAATTAATCCGTCTTTGGCAAAAGTTGCGGAAGACACTGTCTCAATTTTCACTGGGGCAGGAAAATTTTGGGTAAACCTAGCCCCTCTAAAATCAGTCGAAAGCTTTACTGCCCAACCTCGCGATATCAGCTCTTCGGCTAAAGCTTGAGCAGGAAACATATGCCCCCCCGTTCCACCAGCTGCTAATATTGCTAAAGGTTTTGTCTCCACAATCTATCCCTTGATAAGAATATCAGCTACATTTTTTTGTGGTCGGCTTCGAGTTAATGCTAACAAAATACCGATCGAAATGCCACCGGCGATTAAAGAAGAACCCCCATAGCTTACGAATGGTAAAGTCATTCCCTTTGCAGGTAACAATCTCGCCGCCACACCAATATTTATAACGGCTTGTATTCCGAACATGCAAACGAGGCCGGTGCCAGCCAAACGTACAAAAACATCTCTCTCACGTAGTAACCTAGCTAATGAAATACATACTACAGAGGCATATATGAACAAAACTAGTCCAACTAAAACAAATCCATATTCCTCAGCTGCAACAGCAATGATAAAATCGGTATGAGCATCGGGTAGAGACCATTTAACTTGGCCCTCCCCTACACCAACGCCAAAAAACCCTCCCTCCCGGATAGCATTAGTAGCATAGCCTAGCTGGGTTTTCGGATCTAAGTCTGGCGATAAAAACCCGTCGATCCTACGCGCGAAGTGTTCCGAATAAGTATAAGCGAAAGAACCTAAACCTGTTGCAGCAGCTGCCAACCCGAGAAGAAGAAGAATATGGGCTCCTGCTACAAAATATACAACTGACCAACCAAATAAGATTAAGCATGCCTGCCCAAAATCTGGTTGTAAAACAAGAAATGCTGAAATGACCGTAGCTAAAATAAATGAAATCAGTTTTCCTGGGGGCCCGTTGATTTCTTTAGAAGCTGAAATCATCCAAGCAATCAAAACTAAAAAACAAGGTTTCAAGAATTCGGAGGGCTGTAAGGAGGCAAATCCCAAAGTGTACCACCGAGTTGCTCCCTTACCAAAATCGGTACCAAAAACAGGAAGTAAAGCAAGCCCAACAAATGAAAAAACAAAACCAACGACCGCTAGTCTTCTTACCAAATTTACCGACATCATAGACAATGAAATCATAGTTACTAATGATATCGAACCAAAAACAATCTGCCTTTCCACATAATGAAATGGAGTAAACCCATTTTTTTCCGCTAAAGGTGGAGAGGCCGCAAAACTTAGCAGCAACCCAATTGAGAATAAAAGAAATATACACGTCATGGTCCACAAATCAGTTGTGCGCCACCAACGCGATAATATTGCTTCTCCACCTAATTTAGGTGTTGCGCCATAAACCATTTCCGTCATGGAAACCGCCTTTTTACCTCTTCTTTGCCTCGGTTTTCCGAGATCTATTAATTATTGGTAACCAAATTTATCCCCAAAAGCTAGCGGAAATAAATTTTTAATTTTTGTTTTTATCATTTTATTACAATTTTAAACTAAGAGATGTTTACTGTAAAATAAGGTTTTTTATTTCGCTCACAAAAGCTTCACCACGCTCTTCAAAGGAACTAAATTGATCAAAACTAGCAGCAGCTGGAGCAAGCAAGATCGTTTCACCATCTTTTGCTTCTTCAAACGCAGTTTTTACAGCTCTTTCCATCGTATTACAAATTTCAAAGTCACAACTTATTTGGGAAGAAAACTTCACAGAATCTACACCAATGATGTAAGCTTTTTTAACATTACCAAGAACATTATTAAGTCTCGAGATATCCTCTTCTTTTTGCTGGCCACCACAAATCCAACGGACTTGTGAAAACGTTTCAAGTGCTTTCATTGCACTATCTACATTTGTTGCTTTACTGTCATTTATAAAAACCACTCCACCGATCTCAGTTACTAACTGTGATCTATGTGAAAGGCCATTAAAACTCGCCAAGGCCTTTTTCACTGAATGTGGCCCTACTCCCAAAGTACGAACAGCAGCATAAGCCGCACAAACATTTTGATGGTTGTGTGAACCTTGCAAAGCAGAATATTTACGAAGATCGATTGAGGCTACTTGTTTTCCTTTTCTGTACTCAGACAAAAATCCTTTATTGGCAAAAACAGTCCAGCCCAAATTAGTAATTTTCCTAGAACTGGAAACTCTAATAATTCGATCATCATGCAAATGTTCAGCGAGTTCTTGCGCTAAAAACTGACCTTCAAATTCATCTACACCAATAACCGACCGATCAGGGCATCCAGACACAAAAAGACGCTTTTTGGCGGCAAAATAACCACCGATCCCACCATGACGTTCTAGGTGATCGGGTGTAAAATTTGTAAATACTGCAACGTCAGGCGTTAGACTGTTTGCAACCTCTGTTTGATAAGAAGAAAGTTCCAAAATTATCGTCTCGCCATCGATTACAGGCTCTAAGTCAAAGACACCTTTACCAATGTTGCCAGCCAATTGAGAGGGACGGTTTTCACAATTTAATATATGATGTATCAAAGCGCTGGTTGTAGATTTTCCATTGGACCCAGTTACTGCTACGATTTTGGGTATTGCCTCGTACTTTGACCAATCTGCTGAACCCATCGATTTAAAAAAAAGGCCAATATCATTATCTATCGCAACTCCATTTTTTATTGCTTCTAAAACTGCAACGTGGGGCCTTGGATAATGATGAGGAATACCAGGGCTAACTAATAAAACATCAATTGTATCCCAGTTTATTTTGTCATGAACAGTACAAACGAAACCCAAATTCTCCGCTTTTTTAAGATTACTTTTATTGTCATCTAAACACCATATTTTTGCACCACCCGCTTTCAAAGCTGCTGCCGCAGACAACCCAGATCGCCCTAAACCCAGAATAACATAGCTAGCATTATTTACATTTCGAGCAGGTATCATTTGTACAAATCTTTTTATCTAACCTTCAATGTCGCAAGTCCGATCATAGCTAAAATTAAAGAAATAATCCAAAACCGAATAACAATTTGAGGTTCCGCCCAGCCTTTCTTCTCAAAATGATGATGAATAGGCGCCATTAGGAAAACTCTCTGACCAGTTACTTTAAAATATGCAACTTGTACAATTACAGACAATGCCTCCACTACAAATAAACCACCAACGATAGCCAATACTATTTCATGCTTTGTTACTACAGCTATCGACCCCAAGGCTCCACCTAAAGAAAGAGCTCCTGTGTCACCCATAAAAACTGCTGCTGGGGGGGCATTGTACCACAGAAAGCCCAGGCCACCTCCAAAAAGAGCGGAACAAAAGATCAATAGCTCTCCAGTACCAGGTACATAGTGTACATCTAAATAATTAGTGAAATCTACGCGACCAACGGCGTAAGCGATTACACCCAAAGCTAACGCAGCAATCATAACAGGCATAATAGCAAGACCGTCTAATCCATCAGTTAAATTGACAGCATTTGCAGCACCAACAACTACTATCATCGAAAATGGAATGAACAAAATACCTAGATGCAGCAGAGTATCTTTAAAAACTGGTAATGCAAGTTTATATTGCAATGCTTCAGGGTGATTAGTAGCAGCAAAATATGCCGCTATTGCTGAAATTATAAAACCAAGAAGCAAGCGTATTTTTCCAGGAATACCATTTGTGTTTTGTTTGGACACTTTGGAATAATCATCGGCAAAACCGATCATTCCAAAACTAAGTGTAACTAAAATAACGATCCAAATAAAAATATTGTCGAGCCTGGCCCACAAACAGGTTGAAAAAAGTAAAGAAATCAAGATTAGCAGACCTCCCATTGTAGGAGTACCAGCTTTCTCAAAGTGTGATGACGGGCCATCATCTCTGATAGGCTGACCTTTGCCTTGTTTTTTTCTAAGAACATTAATCAGAGGTCTTCCAAATAAAAACCCAAAAATTAACGACGTAAAAAAAGCACCACCAGCGCGGAAAGTAATATAACGAAACAGATTAAAAAAGTCGCCTCCATCCGAAAGTTGAGTTAACCAATATAACATAATTTTTTCCTTAGACTTTACTCGGGGCACTCACAAATAGAGATTGCATCAGAAACTACTTTCATCCCAACACTTAAAGAAGCTTTGATAAGTAAGCAATCACCACCTTTTAAAATTGTGTCCAGTAAAGGCACAACATCTTCAGACCTTTCGAAATGAAGCCCACGTTTTTCATCTGGTAAATTTTCATGAAGGTGCTCCATAAGAGGTCCCACAGTATGGATATAGTCTAATTTAGAAATTACAGACATAGTTGCTATTTTCTTATGATAATTAATCTCAGATGGCCCTAACTCCAACATATCACCAAGTATTGCAATTCTGCGTTTAGCTTTATTTTTGCCCAAAGTATTTAATGCTGCGCAAACAGAAACTGGATTAGCGTTGTACCCATCATCAATAAATTCAATCGGCCCTATTCGACTTAAATTTATTTTTTTTACTAAGCCTCGGCCGACGCCAGGCATCCACGCTTGAAGACTTTTACAGGCTGTTAAGACATC
>CACPBQ010000025.1 GCA_902632125.1 Paracoccaceae bacterium
TTTTTAACACTCGATGATGCCAATTCCGTCCTTGCAGATATTAATGCAACAGTGACTAACTTTGACACGCTAATAACCAACCGTAATCTGACAGACAAAGATGTTCTTTACGGAACGTTCACAAAAGAGCAATTACCTGACGGTAAAAAACAGGTTTTTGATGCTAAAGCAGGCGAAGTCGTGGGCCCAGTAGAAACTGACCTTGGTCCCGCAATATTCAGGGTAAAGGCAATAATACCATCAAAAAAGAAATCGTTCGAAGAAGTAAAATCCATCATAGAGAAAGACTATAGATTATCCGAGGCCTCAAAATTGATTGATGAACGCATAGAAGAATCTCAAAATTTACTCGCAGCAGGCGGAACCCTAGAAGAATTAGAAAAAGAAATAGGTTATCGAATAGAAAATATCTTATTTAACAGTGAAGCAAGTATACCAATTTTAGAAAATGAAATTTTTTATAATATTGCGCAAACGGCAAAAATAGATGATTTTCCAGAGATTAAGGAACTTCCTAATGGTGGCTTATTCGCTCTTCGCATTGATGAAATGATAGATTCGAGACAACAAGAGATCGGCGAAATACGAGAACAACTTAAAGAAGCATGGCAAAAAGAGGAGCGTCAAAATCAATTGAACGAACTTGCAGAAGATATGCTCAGCTTAAATCAATATAAAGGCGAAATTTTAAATTTTAACAGAAAAACAAGAGACGAAACTCTGCCCAGTTTACCTGATGACATAATTAAAGAAGTATTCAATTTATCGATTGGCAGAGGAATTGTTATCAGCGGAGACCAAAAAAGCTATATTTTGCGACTTAAGGGTATATCAGAAGCCGATTTAACATCCGATACAGGCAAACTCTTGGTAAGCCAAATTAAAAATCAGATTAATAATAGTGTCTCTGCTGACCTATTTGAAAGCTTTGCCAAAATGGCTAGAGTTTATTCCAAGCTTGATATCAACGAACAGGCGATAAATGCAGTTCATTCGAACTTTCAGTAGTTTAGATTATGGCTCTTACTCCGGACTTTTCTAATTTTCAAAAAGAATATTCGGCCCGCCGCAATCAAGTAGTATTTTCAAAGCTTACTTCCGATTTGGATACCCCAGTTTCTATCATGCTGAAGTTAGCGGGAGCAAAAAAAAATTCTTTCATTCTGGAATCAGTAACCGGCGGTGAAACAAGGGGACGGTACTCGATCATTGGTATGGAGCCTGATCTGATTTGGAAATGCGATGGCGAGCGTAGTTTTCTAAGTAATGGCAATAAGACCTTTACCTACATTAAAGGAAATCCACTTGATGTTTTTCGGGATCTACTCAAAAAAAGTGAAATTAATTTACCTGAAGATCTTCCTCAAGCATCGGCAGGGTTATTTGGTTATTTTGGCTATGATATGGTACGACATGTTGAAGACCTACCAAATATAAACCCAGATAAACTTGGTGTGCCAGATGCAATATTCATTCGACCATCATTAATAGCAGTACTTGATGGCGTCAAAGGCGAAGTAATCTTGGTTTCTCCAGTGTTTTATGATCCAAAAACTTCTAGTGATGAAGCTTTTGATTTAGCTCAAAACAAAATCTCGAATGCTATTTTTGAGTTAAAAAAACAAATTGGTAAAAATCGAAATTTAGGAAAATCCGGCAAAATCGAAGAACCTTACTCAAATTTCACAAAAGAAGAATACAAGGCAGCGGTAGAAAAGGCCAAAACTTACATAAACCAGGGTGATATATTTCAAGTTGTACCTTCTCAAAGGTGGACCCAAAAATTTCCATACTCACCTTTTTCTCTTTATAGATCCTTACGGAGAACAAATCCGTCCCCCTTTATGTTTTTTTTCAATTTTGGGAATTTTCAAGTTATTGGTGCAAGTCCAGAAATACTAGTTCGTGTATTTGGAAATGAAATTACGGTCAGACCTATAGCTGGAACCCGTCCAAGAGGAACCACACCACAAGAGGATAAAGAGTTAGAAGAAGATTTATTAACAGACAAAAAAGAATTAGCTGAGCATCTTATGTTATTGGATTTGGGTAGAAACGATGTTGCAAGAGTAGCAAAAATAGGAACTGTTAAACCCACCGAAAAGTTTATTATTGAACGGTACAGTCATGTAATGCATATCGTATCAAACGTCGTCGGTGAATTAAGCGAAGAGCACGATGCCGTTTCAGCATTCTTTGCCGGAATGCCTGCGGGTACCGTATCTGGGGCTCCAAAAGTTAGAGCTATGCAAATAATTGATGAGTTGGAGCCGGAAAAACGCGGCGTATATGGCGGAGGTGTTGGATATTTTAGTTCCGGTGGTGATATGGATATGTGTATTGCGTTGCGGACCGCTGTTTTAAAAAACGATACTTTATATATCCAAGCTGGAGGAGGAGTTGTGTTTGATAGCGATTCTGAAAAAGAATATATGGAAACTGTTCACAAATCTAACGCAATTAGAAGGGCTGCATCAGATGCAAAAATGTTTGAAGATTAATCTTAAATTTCAAAGAGAACTCTTTGCATAAATAAATTCATTCTTTAATTTCTACTGAAATATCCTGATTAATGTTTGGAAGTTTTGGCTGTAGAGGACCCTCATCAGTTGCATCAATGATTTTAACGGTAGTAGAAAAATTAGAATTTGGCGGCATTGGTTTTGTCAATAAATTAATTTGAATATTATTCCCTGGATTTAATTTGCGCTTAGTAGTCGGTAAAGTAATTCCATAACTACTATATTGGACCTGATCTTGAGCCCCAGCTTTCCAGTAAGCTTTTTCTTTAGAATTAACAAATTGTGACCACTTAGGAGCGATCAAATCAAAGCTTTCTGGGGGTTTTGGAATTAAAATTCCAAAAATCATAGAAAATACTGCTAAAGAAATACAACCAAAAAGAAATCCTGATATTATACCTCTCACAGCTCAAAACCTTTCTTTTAGTTTAAACAATTAGGTTTTTTCATTTTCTTTGCTTATCAACTCTTGACGTGGCTTGCTATCCCTGAACATTTATAACTCTATTATTCGTTGTTGGGCTAGCCCTTCTCTTTTTTTGAAAGAATTCTTATATGATTTTGCTTATCGATAACTATGATAGCTTCACTTATAATTTGGTGCATTATATATCTGAATTAGGGGCGGATGTAATTGTAAAAAGAAATGATAAGATAACAGTAGAGCAAGCACTGGATCTAGATCCATCAGGAATTTTATTATCGCCAGGACCTTGTAATCCGAACAAAGCAGGAATTTGTTTGGATATAGTTGGTGCGGCAAGTTCAAAAAAAGTACCACTGCTTGGAGTATGCCTGGGACATCAAACAATAGGGCAGTATTTTGGTGGGAAAGTTATAAAATGTCACGAAATAGTTCACGGCAAAATGGGGGTAATAAAGCATGATAATTCGTCCTTATTTAGAGGTTTACCAAGTCCAATAGAGGCCACTCGATATCATTCACTTATCGTTGAGAGATCAACTTTACCCGACGAACTTACGATTACGGCCGAAACAGAGGACGGAATTATAATGGGTTTGTCACATAGCAAATTACCTATACATGGCGTGCAATTTCACCCAGAATCGATAGCATCACAATACGGACATGACATTCTTAAAAACTTTTTAGATTTATTAAAGGTTAAGAGATGAATAGAGAAATTAAACCTCTAATTGCTGCAGCAGCGAGCGGTCCATTGACCCGTGAAGAAGCCATAAATGCCTTTGAAATTCTTTTTGAAGGATCAGCGACTTTGGCTCAAATCGGCGGTTTGTTAATGGCTATGCGAACCCGAGGAGAAAGTATCATTGAATATGCAGCAGCAGCTTCTGTAATGCGTTCAAAATGTGTTAAAGTAAAAGCACCAGAGAATGCAATGGATATAGTTGGGACCGGAGGAGACGGAGTAGGAACTTTAAATATTTCAACTGCAACCGCGTTTGTTGTGGCTGGTGCTGGTGTTACAGTTGCTAAACATGGAAATAAAAATTTAAGCTCAAAATCCGGAGCAGCGGACGCTCTATCAGCAAGTGGTGTTAACGTTATGGTTGGTACAGAAATCGTAGAAAAGTCTTTGGAAGAGGTTGGTATTGGATTTATGATGGCTCCAATGCACCACCCGGCCATCAGGCACGTGATGCCAGCAAGACAAGAATTGGGCACAAGAACCATTTTTAATATTTTGGGACCACTTACTAATCCCGCAGGAGTAAAATATCAATTGACAGGCTCATTTTCTGGTGAACTTTTAGAGCCGATGGCGAAGACCTTGAAATCTCTAGGTAGCAAAAGAGCATGGTTGGTGCATGGATCAGATGGAACTGATGAAATAACAATTACTGGGCAGACTTCAGTTGTTAAACTAGAAAACGGGGATATTTATAAATCTGAAATTCATCCAGAAGAAGCAAAACTACAGGTACATCCACTCAAGGAAATCCTCGGAGGTACACCGAATGAAAATAGTAAAGCTTTTAAAGATTTGCTAGACGGTAAGAAGGGTGCATATAGAGATGCCGTTTTGTTGAACTCAGCAGCTGCTCTAGTTGTTGCAGAAAAATCCAATGATTTGGCAACGGGTGTTGAAATCGCTGAGGAAGCAATTGACAGTGGAAAAGCAAAAACTGCTTTAAAAAAATTAACTAAAATAACTGCGGGACAAAAATGAACCTAACTATTTTAGATAAAATAAAAGCCTATAAGTTAGTTGAAATAGAAAACGATAAAAAAGTTAAATCACTATCAAATATAGAAGCACTTGCAAAAGCTGCACCCAAAGTTCGGCCTTTCGCAAAAGCACTAAGTTTTACTGACAAACCTATCTACAACCTGATAGCGGAAATCAAAAAAGCATCGCCCTCAAAAGGTCTAATAAGGAAACACTTCAACCCAAGTGAGATTGCCAAAGCATATGAAACAGGTGGCGCAACTTGTTTATCAGTTTTGACAGATACTCCAAGTTTTCAAGGCGCAAAAAATTACCTAAAAGAAGCAAAAAAAGTAACTTCCTTGCCGGCACTTCGGAAAGATTTCATGTATGATACTTATCAAGTCGCCGAAGCTAGAGCCTTAAATGCAGATTGTATTCTTATAATTATGGCTTCTGTTTCCGACCAACAAGCTCAAGAACTTGAAGAAGCAGCATTTTCTTGGGACATGGACGTTCTTTTAGAAGTTCATGATGCAACAGAGCTAGAGCGAGCTTTAAATCTAAAATCAAAATTAATAGGGATAAATAACAGAAATTTAAAAACTTTTGAAACCAGCATAAATACGACTCGTAGTCTTGCAAAATTAGTCCCAGATAACCGACTTTTAATATCTGAATCCGGACTAAACTCACCAGAAGACCTCCAAGATCTTCACTCACATGGTGCCTCTGCGTTTTTAATTGGAGAAAGTTTAATGAGAGAAAACGATTTAGAAGTTGCTACACGGAAATTAATTTCAAAACCTGCAAGTGAGTATCAATGAATGGCTGAACTTTCCCATTTCGATGATAATGGAATCGCCCACATGGTAGACATTTCAGAAAAGCAAAGCAGTTTTCGGATAGCTAAAGCAGCTTGTTACGTTCACATGTCACTTGAAACCATACAAAATATTTCAAATGGAAAGACTAAAAAGGGTGATGTTTTAAACGTGGCTCGTATTGCTGGAATACAAGGAGCAAAAAGAACTTCTGAGCTTATTCCTTTATGCCACCCTGTAAACTTAACCAAAGTGAGTTTAGATTTAAATTTTAACGATAAGCTCCCGGGAGTTGAAATAGTTGCAACAGCCAAAACTACAGGACCAACTGGAGTTGAAATGGAAGCATTAACAGCGGCGAGCATTTCAGCATTGACCGTTTACGATATGGTTAAATCTTTAGATAAAAATATTCTTGTTAAAGACTTACGTCTTATACTTAAAGACGGCGGCAAAACTGGCCGATATGAAAGTTCATGATATCATATGAGCAAGCTTTATCAAAACTACTTTCCTTAGTAGAATATATTGATGTTGAAGAAGTTAATTTAGAAGAAGCGCATCACCGCGTTCTTGCAGTTGACGCAATCTCTTCTCGAGATCAGCCGCCTTTTGATACATCTGCCATGGACGGTTATGCTGTCAAAAAGATAGATAAAGTACCACACAAAAATTTATCCGTAATAGGGAAAGTAACAGCCGGTAATTCTTTCGCTCGTTCTATTAGTAAAGGAGAAGCTGTTAGAATTTTTACTGGGGCGCCAATGCCTAAGGGATCCAACAGTGTTTTGATCCAGGAGGATACAATTCCACTAGAAAGCGGCATTACTATATGCGAAAAATTTGAAAAAAAAGATTTTGTTAGAAAAAAAGGGTGTGATTACAAGGCTGGCGAAATTTTAATTCAAAAAGGTAAGATTCTTAGCTCATTTGACATTGCTCTATTGGCTTCAATGAATTTACCTTTACCAAAAGTTAAACGGCAGCCAAGAATTTCCATTATTTCTACTGGAGACGAACTTGTATTTCCGGGCACTGTACCCGGGCCAAATCAAATAGTCGCCTCCAATACATTTGGGTTGAAAGCACTTATGAAAAAATGGGGAGCGACTTGCCACATTCTACCCATTGCAAGGGATAATAAATTAAGTTTAGAAAAAGCTTTAGAGATAGCTGTTCCAGCTGATTTAGTAATTACAGTGGGTGGAGCTTCCGTTGGTGACCATGATTACGTAAGTGAAGTTTTTAGGAATATAAAAGTTGAATATTCATTTTATAAAGTAGCTATGCGGCCAGGCAAACCAATTTTAGCAGGTAAGAATAAAGGTACGATTTTTGTTGGGCTGCCGGGCAACCCTGTTTCCGCTTTGGTGTGCGCTCATCTTTTTTTAAAGCCGCTTATTGGAAAAATGCTTGGAACGCGCGAATTGATCAATATTGAAAAAAAAGCATTCTTGCAAAACGATCTTCCAGAAAACGGAAAAAGAAAACATTTTATGCGCGCGTTATTAAAAGATGGTTATTTGGAAGTATGTAAAAATCAGGATAGTTCACTATTAAGCGTATTACAAAAAGCCAATTCTTTGGCAATTAGGGAGCCCAATGAGCCACCCGCTAAGAAAGGTGATCTGATCAGTTATTTAGAATTAGATTAACATTTAATATTTGACACAAAACAAGAACTAATGTAGAACAAAAGTGTTAAGTTTATAAAGGTGAGGCTGAGCATGCTGACGCAAAAACAACTAGACTTACTCGAGTTTATACAAAAACGATTGTCAAAAAATGGAGTTCCGCCATCTTTTGACGAGATGAAAGAGGCTCTAGATCTCAGATCTAAATCGGGAATACATCGTCTCATAACTGCTTTAGAAGAAAGAGGTTTTATTAAAAGGCTTGCAAATCGCGCAAGAGCTATCGAAATCGTTAGAATGCCTAATTTGCCAGAATTTAGAACAAGTGTATCTAAAGTACCTACTAGAACAGAAAATCCGGCAAGCGCTAATAACCCATTGGCACCGATTGAAAATGCTTATGCAAATGAGATCCCTGTTATGGGTAGAATTGCTGCGGGTGTACCTATAGAGGCAATAAGTGAAATTTCACATAACGTAGCCGTTCCAGGTCAAATCCTTAGAGGAGGAGGAGACCATTTCGCTTTAGAAGTTAAAGGTGACTCTATGATAAATGCTGGAATAAATGACGGTGATGTTGTCGTTATCAAAGAGACAAATAGAGCCATGAACGGCGACATTGTCGTTGCGCTCATTGAAGATCAGGAAGCAACTCTAAAGAGATTTTTCGTGAGAGGTGAAGCAATTGCATTAGAAGCGGCTAATCCAGCTTACGAAACTCGCATGTTTTCGCACGAGAAGATCAAGGTTCAGGGCCGTCTCGTTGGGCTTTTAAGGACTTATTGATCTTAATATTAAAAATCAACTGATCATTATTGTTAAATTTGGTAGTTGTTTTTTTAATACCATAAAAAATTATCGTACGGTTCTTTCCTCTACGGCCTTGTTATAATGTTTTTGTAGCGATAAAAGCTTCATCGAATTAATATCTAATTTAAGGGTTTAGATAATGTCCCAAGTTATAACGAGGATAGCCCCTTCCCCTACTGGATTTATGCATATTGGGACGGCAAGAACAGCTTTATTCAACTGGCTTTACGCGCGTGGAAGAGGAGGTAAATTTTATATTCGTATTGAAGACACAGATCGAAAGCGATCTACTACAGAAGCCAAACGGGTTATTATTGACGGTCTAGGTTGGTTAGGATTAGATTATGACGGAGATATAATCAGTCAGTTTGAAAGAGCGCCAAGACACATAGAAATTGCCGAAACTTTATTAAAAAATGGAAAAGCATACAAATGCTTTTGTTCTAATGAAGAGATCCAAAAATTTAAAACAGAGGCGCAAAAGAGCAGCAAATCAACTCTTTTTAAAAGTCCTTGGAGAAATACCGATCCTTCCAAGCACCCTAATGGCCCTTATGTTATAAGAATTAAAGCGCCGGGGTCAGGTGAAACAATTATCCAAGATAAAGTGCAGGGGAAAATAGTTATAAAAAATGATCTGTTAGACGATATGGTTTTGGTTAGGTCCGACGGATCACCAGTCTACATGCTTGCGGTCGTTGTGGATGATCACGATATGGGTGTTACACATGTAATTAGAGGAGATGACCATTTAAACAATGCAGCTCGACAGAACTTAATTTACAAGGCGATGGAATGGGAAATTCCTGTATATGCACATATTCCCTTAATTCACGGTGAGGATGGGAAAAAAATGTCCAAAAGACACGGTGCAACCAGTATAGAGGAATATGAAAAAAAAGGTTATCCGGCTAGTGGCATGAGAAATTATTTAGCTAGACTAGGCTGGAGCCATGGGGATGATGAGTACTTTAATGACCAGCAGGCTTTGCAGTGGTTTGACTTACACAATATTGGGAAATCAGCAGCAAGATTTGATTTAAAAAAGCTACAGTTTTTATCTGGCCAACATATAAAAAATGCAGATGACACTTTACTCTTAAATCAAATTATTGATTTTTATTCAAAGGATAAAAAATCAATAATTTCTACAGAGAAAGTTGAACTCTTGAAATCTGGTTTATATTGTCTTAAAGATAGGGCTAAGACATTTGCTGAACTTATTGAAAAAGCTCAGTTTATTCTTACTGAATTACCAATTCAAATTAGCTCAGATGCAGAAATAAATCTTGATAAATTTGGCCTAAAAATGTTGGAAACATTGACCCCACAACTACACAATGTTAGATGGGTCAGAGAAGATTTAGAGCACGTGTGTAATAGCGTTGCAGAAAGTTGTGGAGTAAAGTTTGGTAAGTTAGCTTCGCCCATGAGGTCTGCTCTCTCAGGCCAAACAAAGACACCTAGCGTTTTTGATATGATGCTTGTATTGGGGCGCGATATAACAATATTAAGATTAAATAGTGCTCAAGGTATTTAACTCCTTACGCGTATTAGAAAAGTATAATGTAGGCAAGCAGATGCCAAAAATGAAAGAAATTGTATATGGTTAAGTCTTCAAAAACGGCAAAGCTTTTAATTGGGGGTAATGAGTATAATTTACCAATTATGTCGCCAACTGCAGGCCCAGACGTTCTAGACATTAGGAAGCTTTACGGCGAGGCTGGAGTATTTACATATGATCCAGGTTTCACTTCTACTGCAAGTTGCGATAGTACAATTACTTTTATCGACGGCGGAAAAGGTGAGCTTCTACATAGAGGCTATCCAATCGATCAGCTTGCCGAACATTCGCATTATTTGGAGGTTTGCTACCTTCTCTTATATGGTAATTTGCCTTCTCCGGCTGAATTAGAAGACTTCGAAAATCGTGTAACAAATCACACGATGATACATGAGCAAATGGGATATTTATTTCGGGGTTTTAGGCGAGATGCCCACCCTATGGCCATCATGACTGGCGTTGTTGGAGCAATGTCCGCATTTTATCACGATAGCACTGACATCAATGATCAATGGCAACGCGAAGTTGCCTCAATACGGATGATTGCAAAAATGCCAACTATTGCTGCAATGGCTTATAAATATACAATTGGACAGCCGTTTATTTATCCACGGAACGACTTAGATTACGCTTCGAACTTTTTAAGGATGTGCTTTGCGGTGCCTGCCGAAAATTACGAAGTAAATCCAATTTTGAGTAGAGCAATGGACCGTATATTTACTCTTCACGCTGACCATGAACAGAATGCTTCTACAAGCACTGTTCGTCTTGCATCAAGTTCAGGAGCAAATCCGTTCGCTTGTATTGCAGCGGGTATCGCATGTTTATGGGGCCCAGCTCATGGTGGAGCTAATCAAGCATGTCTCGAAATGTTGCGGGAAATAGGTTCTGCTGACAGAATACCTGAATTTATACAACGAGCTAAGGATAAAAATGATCCCTTTAGACTGATGGGATTTGGTCACCGTGTATACAAAAACACTGACCCAAGAGCAAAAGTATTAAAAAGATCTGCAGATGAAGTTTTAGATTTATTAGGTTTTGAAAACAACCCACTACTTCAAGTTGCAAAAGACCTGGAGAAAATGGCACTAAATGATGATTATTTTGCTGATAAAAAGTTATTTCCAAATGTAGATTTTTATTCTGGTATTATACTGGAGGCAATGGGTTTTCCAACTTCCATGTTTACTCCCATTTTTGCGGTATCGCGCACAGTTGGTTGGATTTCGCAATGGAAAGAAATGATAGCGGATCCACAAGTCAAAATCGGTAGGCCGCGACAATTATATTTGGGAGAAACTGCAAGAGATTATACTGACATAGAAACACGCTAATTCTTATCGCCCTTCAAATTTCGCCTCTCTTTTTTGTAAAAAAGCCAGAACTCCCTCTTGGAAATCTCGAGTGGTGCCGCAATTGTTTTGTAGCTTCGCTTCAAGTGACAACTGAGTATCAAGGTCGTTCTCAAAAGAATTTTTCAAAGCATCCTTTAAATATCTATAAGCAACGGTGGGACCATTAGCCAGATGCTTTGCGCGGGCTAGCCAAACTTTTTCAAAGGATTCATCGGGTACAGCTTCCCAGATCAAACCCCAACGATCTGCCTGATTTGCCGTTATTTTATCAGCAAATAATGATGCACCCATTGCTTTGGCTTTTCCCATAGTTCGAGGCATTATATACGTGCCGCCAGCATCTGGTATTAATCCTATTCGGGTAAAAGCCTGTAAAAAGTAAGCAGATTCGCAAGCGATAACGACATCAGCAGCTAAAGCCAGATTAGCACCGGCGCCAGCCGCGGCTCCATTAATAGCAGCTATTGTAGGAACTGGACAATTTAATATTGAGCGTAGCATAGGCTCATATTCGTCCCTGAGTGTACGCTCCAAATCAATCTGAGAAACTGATTGTCTATCCCCTAAATCCTGTCCAGAACAAAAAGCAGAACCAGAGCCTGTGATTACAACTACTCTAGCCTCTTTCCCTGTTTGATTTACACATTGGGTAATCTCAGCCCGCATCTGAGTATTAAGAGCATTTTTTACATCAGGTCGATTAAGACGTATAATTGCTACGTTTTCGTTTATTTCTAGTTCTATTGTCTCGTAGTCCATAACCTTTTCCTTTGAGCCGTCTGGAGCATTTGATTGCAATTTAGTGCATTAAATTTATTCTTCATTAACGATTTTATTCAATTCACTTTTCTCATCATTTGTTAAACTTTTAAAGCTGGCACGATTAGAGTTAATATTCGATTTTATAAATAGAAAAGAGATAATCAAGGCAATTAAAAACATGACCGGACCTGAAAACCATAGTATTAAATTAGAACCATTTGACTTTGGCCTTAACAAAGCAAATTCTCCGTATCTATCGACTATAAATTGTATAACTTGATCATTACTATCCCCCGCCAAAAGCCTTTCTCTTACTAATAGACGGAGATCCTTTGCAAGAATAGCTTCGCTATCGTCAATGCTCTCATTTTGACAAACTAAACATCTTAGATCTTTAGAAATGTCGCGTGCACGTTCTTCCAGAATAGGATCATCTAAAACTTCACTAGGTTCAACACCAAAAGACATGAAAGGAAAACAACTCAAAAAAATAAAAAATAAAAAAGCTCTCATGTTGTTCGACCTAAATGTTTCACTTTTTTAGAACCAACCGCAATTCTCAACCTACGATCGGTCAGACTTAGAAAACCTCCAAAAGCCATCATAGCACACCCTCCCCAAATCCAATTGGTAAAAGGCTTTAAATATGTTCTGATTGTCCAAGCATTTTCCGATTGCTGATCCCCTAAAACAACATAAAGATCTCGAGATATACGATAATCTATTGCCGCCTCTGTCGTAGACATTTGAGCAATAGGATAGTTCCGTTTTTCTGGTCGTAATTTTGTAAGCTCCAAACCTTTTTTTGAAACTGTAACTATTCCCATAGTTGAAAAATAATTTGGCCCACGGACTTCTAGAACATCATCAAGTTTCAAGCCATAAGAGCCTACATTCCAACTATTACCAATTGAAACAATCCTTATGTCTTCTTTTTCCCAAGATGAAAGAGCAGCGATCGCAAACATGGTTATACCAAGCCCAGTATGAGCAAAAAGTTTACCAAAATCGGCTCTTGGTAGAAGAAACAATCTTCCCACAGACCGTGAGCTACCGAGTTTTGACAGTAGGTCAACAATTGCTCCCATTGCTATCCATGATCCCAAAAATACCCCAATTGGACCCATCAGGCTCTGCCCCGTTTGGATTGACCAAATGAACCCAGAAAAACATACAGACGTAATAAAAACACCCGCGAACTTTTTAAGTGTTTTTATAATGCTCGCTCTTTTCCAAGATAAATTTGATCCCAAAGGCAAAATCAGACCCAATAAAATCATGAAAGGCGTAAAGGCCATGTTAAAGAATGGAGGGCCGACAGAAAGCTTTCTATCAAAAAATAATTCAGCAACTAAAGGCCAAATTGTTCCTAAAAAAACCACAAAGGCTGATACCGCAAGTAATAAATTATTTGATACTAGTGCAGTTTCTCTACTTACTAATGAAAACACACCTTGAGCATCCATTGCACCCGATCTAAAGCTAAAAAGTAGTAAGGCTCCACCCATAAAAATACCCAGAATAATCAGTATAAAAAACCCTCTTTCGGGATCATTTGCGAATGCGTGCACAGAAGTAAGGATCCCCGAACGAACTATAAAAGTTCCGATCAATGAAAATCCAAAAGCAAGTATTGCCAGTAGAATAGTCCAACTTTTCAAGGTTTCCCTCTTTTCGACCACTAAAGCGCTATGAAGTAGAGCCGCTGCTAATAACCAGGGCATAAAAGAAGCATTTTCGACTGGATCCCAGAACCAAAAACCGCCCCATCCTAGTTCGTAATAGGCCCACCAACTTCCAAGCGCTATGCCAATGGTAAGAAATATCCATGCAGCCAGTGTCCATGGACGAACCCACCTACCCCAAGCAGCATCAATTCTACCTTCAATTAATGCTGCGACAGCAAATGAAAATGCCATGGATAATCCCACATAACCCAAATACAAAAATGGCGGATGAAAAGCTAAACCTGGATCTTGGAGCAATGGGTTAAGATCCTGTCCATCAAAAGGTGGTATCTTAATTCTTTCAAAAGGATTCGAGGTAAAAATAATAAATGCGAGAAAGGCTAAACCTATTGCTCCTTGAACAGAGAGCATTCTTGCTTTCAGAACAATTGGCAAATTTGAACCAAACCAAGATGCAGAAGCGCCAAAAAGGGACAAAATTAAAACCCAAAGGAGCATAGACCCTTCATGATTTCCCCAAACTCCAGTTATTTTGTACAGCATGGGTTTTAATGAGTGCGAATTTAAGACAACTAATTTAACCGAAAAATCTGACGTTACGAAAGCGTGTGTGAGAGCAGCAAACGAAGCCAGTAAAAGAGCAAACTGTAGATTTGCGGAGCTTTCAGCAATTGCCATCAAATCAGCTCTGCCCCTATGCGCACCATACATAGGGACCATTGCCTGTATAATTGCCACGCAAAAAGCCAGCAATAAAGTGAAGTGTCCAATTTCGTTTACCATTGAGTATATATAATTCTAATGTGAAGAGCTTTCCATGCTTATTTCTGGAATGATTGTCGCAATTTTAAAATAGAAATTTTAAATTTTACAGCTCAATATGTTGAAATTTAATCATCAAAATTTTTATAAAGACCTTGTTCTTTTAAAGTATCTACTACCTCTTTTGGCACATAATTTTCGTCATGCTTTGCCAGAATTTCAGATGCAATAAACTTTCCATCAACAAAATTACCTGTTGCTATCATCCCTTGCCCCTCCGCAAAGAGATCTGGTAAAATTCCAGAATATTCGACCAGTACAGAATTATTACCATCAGTAACAATAAAATTTATAACGGCACCAGAACCTCTCACTAAGCTATCTTCTTGAACGAGTCCGCCTATTCGGAAAGTTTCGTTTTTTTCTGGCTGTTGCTGTAGAACGTCAGAAGGAGTCCGAAAAAAATTTATTCCGTCACGCATTGCATAACCTATAAGAACTGTAGACAGAGCTAAAGCGATAATAGTGATAACAATTACTTGTATCCGACGTTGTTTTTTTAAACTTTTCATGAACTATGGAAAAACAGGTACTAAATTTAGGCCAAGAGTTTCATCGAGCGCGAGCATAAGGTTAGCGTTCTGTATCGCCTGACCGGAGCTTCCTTTAGTTAAATTATCTAACGCTGCAACAATAATACAACGATTTTTAATTCGATCAGAGACTATGCCTATGTGACATTCATTTGACCCTCGAACGTGATGAGTACTTGGTGTTTCACCAAACGGTAAAATATGAATAAAATATTCGTTTTTATACCTTTGATAAAGGGTTTCATTTACTACGGCACCGTCCCCAACTACATAAGCAGTTGCCAGGATACCTCTATTTGCTGGTATCAAATGTGGTGTGAATTGAATATTTACGGCTCTGCCGGCTACTTTAGATAATTCCTGATCAAATTCACCTAAGTGCCTGTGCACACCGCCAGCAGAGTAGGAATTAGAGCCCTCTGATAACTCTGAATGCAACAAATTTTCTTTTAAAGATCTACCAGCTCCTGAAACTGCACACTTTAAATCAAGAATAATATTTTCGACATCAATAGTATCTTTTTCGATAAGGGGACGTAAGATGTATTGACCGATTGCGGCGTTACAACCTGTGCCCGCTACAACGCGCGCACTACGTATCTCTTGGCGATAAAATTCTGTTAACCCATAAACCACTTCATCTTGGATTTCCAAAGCCTGATGGTCATTACCATACCATTTTTCATAATCAGCAGCGTTATTAAGACGAAAATCTGCGCTCAAATCTATTATTTTTAAATTACTAGGTAAGGATTTTATAATTTCTTGCGAAGTTTTATGAGGTAATGCGCAAAAGCAAAGATCAATATTGGAAAAATCTGCATCTTCAATTTTAATTAAGGACGGCAATTTTATTGATCTCAAATGAGGAAATACTTTTTCCATTGTTAGACCGGCTTTAGAATGACCTGCTAAAACCTTAATCTCCATTTCGGGGTGATTAGATATTATTCGAATTAACTCCGCGCCAGTGTATCCAGAAGCGCCCAAAATAGCGATTTTATACATTTGAATAATTTACCTGTGTCTATATAAATTCAGCTAACACTATCAAAAACCTTTAAGCTTATACCGACCATCATACTCAAATCCATAGTCTAAACTTTCTATTGGAGTTTGAGAGAGTTTATATGTCTCTTCTCTAAGAAAATCCATTAGAATTCGCGGATTACCAGATCGAGCCTTAATTTCAATGTCGGACACCGGCTTGCCAATACAAATTTTAACTGGCTTACCAAGCTTTGATTTAAACTCTTTAATTAACAAACCCATTCGAAGATTGATATTAAAATGACTAGCTAATTGAAAAGTACGACTATTATACCCTTCGAAAAATATAGGGATTACTCGAGCCTGTGACTTTATTATCATTTTAGCGGTAAAGGATCGCCAACGTGGATCCATAGGAACGCCAAAAGGGGCCGATGAAGTGGAAACAGTTCCGCCTGGAAATATTCCAATCGCGCCTCCCGAATTTAAAAAATTTAATGCAGTATTTCTAGTTTTGATATTATTTTTATAAGCTTCTTTGTTTGCATCGAATGAAATTGGTAAAATAACATCATTTAATTCTTCTGATTTATCGAATACTTTATGGGCCAAAATTTTGAAATCTTTTCTAGATGTTGACATAATATACCCAAGTATTAATCCGTCTAAAATACCAAAGGGATGGTTTGCTATAAATACTAATGCACCTTTGTTAGGAATTGCATTGAGTGCACCATTTAAAATTTCTAGCGATAAACCAAACCTTTGGAACATTATACTCCAGAAATTATGACCATCTGATAATTCTCTTTCATATCCTTGGGCTTTATTTAATAAATTTCTTCTTCCTGTAATATTCTCTAAAATTTTTATTAAAACTCTTCCACTGGTCGTGCGCGCACAACAAGCATAGCTGATATCACTAGCATATTTTTGATACTGTCTCATATATCCTGATTTTTTAAAAAGCTTAAAACAGTTTGTAACAATGTTATTTAGAGAATATTTTTTTATTCTGCTGCATGACTTAAAACCTCAGAAGAGTCTTCCAGTTTTTTCAATAAACTTTTTCTTTGAGCCGAAACTGCTTCATAATTTTTTCGCCTAACAACTCCGAACCCTTTTATTGATGAAGGAAGATTTAACAACTCTAAAATTTGTTCTTTATCGCAATCAGAGTTTATTTTTTTAACAAAATGTAAATCTTGTTGGTATTCGGAAATTAATTTTAGATCCAATTTTCGGTCTTTTGAATATGAAAAAATGTCAAATTTCGTGCCCCTAAGCCACTTTAGCCACGCGAGAAATTTAAAGGCATAGATAGTATAACCACCAAATTCAAATTTTTTAGATCTCCCATCCTTACCCTCTTTTGAAATCAAAGGAGGCGCTAAATAAAATTTAATTTTTTTGACATTATCAAATTTTTCAGCAACTTTTTGCCGCGTTCCAAGATGTAATCGAGCAACTTCATACTCGTCTTTGTAAGCCAGAACTCTATGATAATTTATCATCACTGTCTCTTTGATTTCTTGATCTTCAAAAGACTCGACCATATCAACAAATTTTTTAGAAAGTGAATTTCCTTGATAAGCTTCTAAATGTTTTGTTCTATAATCTATCCGGTCTGATAACGATTTTTTTAAGTGAACTATCGGATTGGAAATTATTTGATTGGCATCATCGGGGAAAAGCGCTGACCAACGACCTATTTCAAAGGCTCGCAAGTTTTGTTCGACGAAGGCACCATTGAGTTTTATAGCATGAGATATTGCTTTATGGCTTAACGGCAGTAGCCCTTTTTGCCAAGAAGCACCAAGAATTATCATATTTGAGTAGATGGAATCTCCCATCAGTTTAGTAGCTATCTTACTAGAATTAAGCAGCGATAATCCTTCTTTTAATTTTGCTTCCATAGAAACTATCAGTTGATCGTTTGGAATCGTAAAGTCGGTATTTCTGGTAAATTCTCCTGTTACAATTTGATCTGAGTTAACGACCGCTTTTGTACGTCCGTTTGCAGTTAAATTTAGGCATTTTGAGCCGGAACTTACGACTAAATCACCTCCAATTAAGGCATCACACTCACCCATTGTAACGCGAATGGCAGATATATCATGTGGTGATTTTGCTAATCTACAGTGGATATGAACAGCTCCGCCTTTTTGGGCTAATCCTGCCATTTCCATCATTCCAGCCCCTAAGCCATCTATTTGGGCTGCCTGAGCGATGAGAGCGCCTATTGTTACTACTCCAGACCCTCCTACCCCTGTAACAACAATATTGTGAGTCCCATCGATTGAAGGTAAGTTTGGCTGCTCTAAAGTAGGCAATTCAAAATCTCTTTGTTTTGATTTCTTCACCGAAGCACCTTCAAGAGAAACAAAGGAAGGACAAAATCCATTTAAGCAGCTAAAATCCTTGTTGCAGCTTGATTGGTCGATTTCACGTTTGCGTCCAAATTCGGTTTCAATAGGCGTTACGGCAACACAATTTGATTGAACTCCGCAGTCACCGCAGCCTTCACATATATCCGTGTTGATGAAAAGTCTCTTATCAGGATCTGGAAACAGTCCCCGTTTTCTCCTTCTCCTCTTTTCAGCTGCACAAGTTTGAACATAAACAATAGCTGTTACACCTCTGATTTTAGATAATTTTTCTTGTACATCGTTAAGCTTTTCTCTACCGAATTTTTCAATCTGAGGTGGAAACGAACTTAAAGACAAATTTTCTTTATCGTCATAAACTAATACTGTATTTTCAATACCAATTGCTAATAATTCGTTGACAATGCGCATAGCAGATAGCTGACCGTCATTACCTTGTCCTCCAGTCATAGCAACTGCATCGTTAAATAAAATTTTATAAGTTATATCAGTATTAGCGGCCACGGCAGCACGAATTGCCTGAATACCAGAATGATTATAGGTACCATCCCCTATGTTCTGAAAAACATGCTGCCGCTTTGAAAATAGTGATTCCCCAATCCAATTTGCGCCTTCTCCTCCCATATGTGTAAATCCAAGCGTCTCACGGTCCATCCATTGCGCCATATAATGGCACCCTATTCCCGCATAAGCTCTGGATCCTTCAGGAACGATAGTAGAGCTATTATGCGGGCATCCAGCACAGAAATATGGCAGTCGCTCGGCCAAATCTGGAGCATTATCTACTGATTGAACCTCTGTGATCTTCTTAAGACTAAGTTCAAGGGTTTTATTAATACAGCCTTCTTCTTTGAATATTTGCCCTAATGCCGACGCAATGTCTAAGGGGTCTAATACTCCATGATCTAAAAACAGTTTTTCGTCATTTTTATGACCACCGTAAACACGTGTTTTACTACTAATAGAAAAAAGAGCATCTTTAATTTGCGTTTCAACAATCTTACGCTTCTCTTCAATAACTATGATTAAATCAAGTTGATCTGCCCACTCATGCAAACTTTTGCGGTCAATCGGCCAGGTCTGAACGATTTTATAACTTGTTATACCTAAGGCTGCTGCCTCCCTTTCGTCTATTCCCAAAAGCGACAAAGCATGTATTAAATCCAACCAATTTTTTCCAGCCGCAACTAAACCGATCTTGGCATCTCTTTTTGGCAAAACAATTTTATCGATTCTATTAACCCTAGCAAAATCTTCTGCTGCAATTTTTTTATCAATCAATAGCCTTTTTTCTTGGTCAGCGGGCGTATCAACTAAACGAATATTTAAATTATCAGCTCTCGATCTTGTCTTAGGTTTTTTAAATTCCATTCTAAACGGATCACCGTCAACTACGGATGTAACTTCAATTGTATCCTTCATGGTTTTCAAACCAACCCAAAGTCCACTGTATCTAGATAAAGCAAAACCATAATAGCCGTAATCGAGAATTTCTTGCACACCCGCGGGACTCAAAATAGGCATACCGGCGTCAATCATTGCCAAGTCAGACTGGTGTAAAACAGTTGAACTTTCACCAGAGTGATCATCTCCCATAGCCATCAAAACACCACCATGCACTGAACTCCCTGCCATATTAGCATGTCGCATGGCATCACCAGATCTATCCACCCCGGGACCTTTACCGTACCAAAGGCCAAATACGCCATCGTAGAGGCCCTCCCCTCGAAGCTCAGCCTGTTGAGCTCCCCACAAAGCGGTAGTCGCTAAATCTTCGTTCAATGCTTCCTTGAATTGTATTTTTGAGGCTAATAACTCTTTAGATGCGCGCCTCATTTGGAAATCTACAGCTCCCAAAGGTGAGCCTCTGTAACCGGTGACAAATCCCGCAGTATTTAAACCCTGTTTTTCATCCCGCTGTTTCTGACCAAGCATCAGTCGAACAAGGCCCTGGGTCCCGTTTAATAAAACATTAGACTTTTTAATATTAAACTTATCATCCAACTTAATAGATGTATTTGGCATGTCGATTTCCCTTACCTTACGATAAGATTAGTGCTCTACTTAAAGTTGTGCCAGTAAAAATCTTAAGTTTTCACGTTACGTCCATGATGCTGTTTTACAAAAACTAGAATGATGTGATAAATCAACTACGTAGAGGTAAATTATGGATTGGGATAAATTAAGAATTTTTCATGCTGTAGCAGATGCAGGAAGCCTGACACACGCTGGAGAGTATTTACGTCTGTCACAATCAGCGGTGAGCAGGCAAGTAAGGTCGCTTGAGGAAAGTCTTAAAACTACTCTTTTTCACAGGCACGCTCGTGGGCTTATTCTCACTGAACAGGGCGAACTTTTGTTTGATGCGACAAACAGTATGAATAAAAGATTAGAAGCCGCGTCAGCACGTATTCGAGACAGTGAAGAAGAGGTGTATGGAGATCTTAGAGTTACAACTACTACAGGCTTTGGCACACTTTGGTTAGCGCCTAGATTACCCAAACTTTATGAAAAGTATCCTGAGCTAAAAATAGATTTAATGCTAGAAGAGCGTGTTTTAGATTTGCCCATGAGGGAAGCTGATGTGGCCATACGAATGAAAGAACCTAGTCAAGCTGATTTAATTCGAAAACGCTTGATGACTGTAAATATGCGCCTTTATGCATCCCCAAAATATCTCGAAATATACGGTACTCCCAAAAATGAGATTGATATGAAAAATCATCGTCTGATATGTCAAAACCCAAGATCAGCCCAAGTTTCTTCAGGTCTGGCTTTGGTGCAACGCTTAGTGACCCAAGAGATACCGACTATGCTAACCATAAATAATTATTTTGGCGTCCTGCAAGCTGTAATTCATGATTTAGGTATCGGTGTGCTACCAGATTATGTTACGCAGGAATTTGATGGTGTGGTTCCAGTTTTGGAAGAGGTTCAATCTAACGATGTACCCGTATATTTGGCTTTTCCAGAAGAATTGCGTCATTCAAAAAGAATTGAAGCTTTTAGGGATTTTGTTCAATCAGAAATTATAGAACACCGAAAAACAATTAAAACCCAAACAGTATAATTTAAACAGATAATTTACCGATATTTTTGCTATTTTAAAAACTTAATGTATTGGATACAGAACGGACACGAGCCAAAAATGGACGAACCTAATATTACCGAAGAATTGATTGAAGCACATGGTCTAAAGTCAGATGAATACAATTTAATTTTATCTATTATTAAAAGAACTCCCACATTTACCGAGCTTGGAATTTTTTCGGCAATGTGGAATGAACATTGTTCGTACAAATCTTCAAAAAAATGGCTTAGAATTTTACCTGTCGACGGTCCTCAAGTTATTTGTGGACCTGGGGAGAATGCTGGAATTGTTGATATTGGCGACAATCAGGCTCTGGTTTTCAAAAT
>CACPBQ010000026.1 GCA_902632125.1 Paracoccaceae bacterium
CCTTGCGCAAGCACCTTACCTTCTGCCATGCAAATGACTGGATCACATAATTTTTCAATAAAATCCATATCATGTTCGATAACGACAAAGGTATAATTGCGCTCTTTATTTAAACGAATGATTGCATCTGAAATTGTATTTAAAAGAGTGCGATTCACACCAGCACCAACTTCATCAAGAAAAACAATTCGCGCATCGACCATCATGGTTCTACCCAACTCAAGTAACTTTTTTTGTCCTCCAGACACTTGACCCGCTTTGTGGTCTGCTAAATGGTCTATGGTTAAAAATTCCAAGACTTCGTCAGCTTTTGCCCTTAAAGCCCTTTCTTCATCGGCAATACGTTTTCTTCCAAACCAAGTATTCCAGAGCCTCTCACCAGATTGATTGTTTGGAACCATCATTAGATTTTCTCTACAGGTCATAGAGTGAAATTCATGGGCGATTTGAAATGTTCTCAGTAGTCCTCTTTCGAACAATTGATGGGGAGGCTGGCCAGTAATATCCTTATCATCCAAGAATACACTTCCATAAGTAGGTTCAAGAACACCAGCAATCACATTAAACAAAGTCGTCTTGCCGGCCCCGTTAGGCCCAATAATCCCCGTTATTGAACCACTTTCAATCTTAAGAGAGGCCCCGTCAACAGCATGGAACCCTCCAAAGTGTTTGTGAAGGTTATCGATCCTAATCAATGGTAAACTCTTCTAGATATAAGTCTAATGTCCCATTCAAAAAACAGCCCAGGAACTACCTAGGCTGTTTTAAAAAAGATCTTTGAATTAGCGATACTGTACAGTTGTTACTTTACCACCAGAGACTTCAATTTGTCTGTAATTACCAGCAGACTCACCTGGACCAATCAATTCGACGGCTGTTGCGCCAACATAATCGATGTCTCCGCCTGAAGCCAAAATATCAAGTGCTTTAGCTAATTCACCTGGATAAATCATTTCGCCTGGTGCGTTAGCGACATCCATTACCTTGGATTTATAGTCACCTGGCTCTGCTGAACCAGCTGCTTGCATAGCTAACATAATCAATGCTGCGGCATCATAACTTTCTGGCGTAAATGGAGATGTTGCATCAAACGCTCCACCGACCAGCTCTGTAAATTTGGCTGCTCCAGGACTATCTGTTCCTGGATGTTGACCTGTTGATCCATCTATTTCTGAACCAAAGTTCTCTTCAAGCTTTGCACCTATCATACCATCTGGAAAATGAAACGTATCGAATGCGCCACTGTCTAAAGCAGCCCTTACAATACCCGATCCACCTTGATCTACATAACCAGCTACTACCAATCGGTCACCACCAGCCGCTGCCAAAGCACCTACCTCAGCAGAGTAATCAGCTTTACCATCTTCATGTGAAGCATTGATGGTTACTGTTCCTCCGGCGGCTTCAAATGCAGCTGCAAAGCTGTCAGCGAGGCCTTTCCCATAGTCATTGTTTGTATATGTAACGGCAACTTCCTTGATACCTTGTTCCATTAACACTTCTGTCATTACAACACCTTGGCGAGCATCGGATGGTGCTGTTCTGAAAAACAATCCATTATCCTCAGCTGTTGATAGACCAGGAGAAGTTGCAGATGGTGAAATCATTACCACACCGTTTGCAAGAGCCACATTTGCTAAAATTGCACCTGTTACACCTGAACAATCCGCTCCCATAATTCCCTTGACGCCATCAGACGTTATTAGACGCTCTGCAGCTGCTGTTGCTGCAGCGGCGTCAATACATGTACTATCGGCTCTCACAGAAGTTACAGAAGCGCCTCCTAAAAGCTTCCCACTGTCGGTGACTTCCTTCATAGCAAATTCAGCTCCGTCGCCCATCGGTGGAGTGAGAGATTCTATTGGACCTGTGAATCCAAGTATAACCCCTATTTTAATTTCAGCGTGGCCGTCAGCAAATGCTGATGTAGCCATCATTGCAGTTGCGGCTGTTACCGCCAGCAGCTTTTTCATATTTTTTTCTCCCTAAAAGATTTTTCTTCGAACAGTATTAAGTTCGATGGGCAGAAATTAAAAGTCCAAATTCTAACTGGTTGTATATTTTTTGTGATTTAATCTCTAAACGGCCCGCTTGGCTGCATGGCTGCCTCTCTCTCGATAAGGCGTGGTATCATAGTGTGCTCTGTAGCATTTTGAGAAATGCGAGGGTGATGCAAAGCCGCAGGCTAAGGCTACGTTTATTACGCTCATATCTGTTTGCATAAGCAAATTCCTGGCTTTTTGAAGCCTTAATTCCATATAATAACGCTTAGGACTTCGGTCTAGGTAGCGACGAAATAGCCTTTCAAGTTGGCGGGTCGACATACCTACGTCTCTAGCAAGTATTGATGGACTTATAGGTTCTTCTATGTTTATCTCCATCATTTGTATAACTTTACTCAACTTAGGGTGTCTAACGCCTATTCGGGTCGGAACTGATAACCTCTGAGTATCTTGGTCTGTTCTTATAGAAGAATAAATCATTTGATCAGCCACGGCATTTGCTAATTCTTCTCCGTGTTCATCGGCGATAATCTTTAACATTAAATCGATAGACGATGTCCCGCCGGCCGTAGTATAGCGATTACCATCGCAAACAAAGACTGTTTTAGTTAATTCAACCTCTAAAAATTCTTCTGCAAAGCTGTCCTGATTTTCCCAATGAATTGTAGCTTTTTTACCGTCTAACAAACCTGCTTTAGCCATTGGGTAGGCGGCTGTACAAAGACCTCCTATAACAAGACCTCTCCTAGCTTCGCGACGAAGCCACCCAATAAGCTTTTTAGTCGTCGATTCCTGTATTTGTGTTCCTCCGCAAAGTAATAGCGTATCGTCTCGATGCAACTCGATAAGAAAATTATCCAATTTGAACTGTGTTCCTGCCGAGCAAGAAACAACCTGTTCATTTTCACCTATAAACATCCATTCATACAAATTTTTACCTGACATTCGATTTGCTATTCGCAGTGCGTCAAGGGCCGATGAAAAAGAAAGTAGGGTAAAGTTTTCGATCAATACAAATACGAATCTTCTAGGAGATTTTACTTCAGTAGTGAGCTTTATAATGCTGTTTTCATTTAACATTAATCAAATCCGATTTAGCGAATCTAAACATTAATAATAACTTCGACTGTCTTGTAATACTACTTGGTCTTAATGTTCTGGGGAGGTCAAGCGTTTTTAACTTATAAAATAAAATATGGTGGTTTTTTTAAAGTTGTTATAGAACGCACAACAATTGTTGTTTGGAGTAATAATATGAGTATTTGGGAAAAAAGTAATTGGCGATCCAAGCCAAGGGTTCAGATGCCAGATTATACAAATCAAGAAATTCTGAATTCTGTTGAAAAACAATTATCCGCATATCCCCCGCTTGTATTTGCTGGTGAAGCAAGAAATCTTAAAGAAAAACTTGCGTATGCTTCAAAAGGTAAGGCTTTTTTGTTGCAAGGTGGCGATTGTGCCGAAAGCTTCGAACAATTTAGTGCAGACTCTATTAGAGATACTTTCAAAGTTATGCTTCAGATGGCAATGGTTTTAACTTTTGGCGCAAAGGTTCCTGTAATTAAAGTAGGACGTATGGCAGGTCAATTTGCAAAACCAAGGTCAGCACCAACTGAAATACAGAATGGTAAGGAGCTACCAAGCTATCGGGGCGATATTATCAACGAACTAGCGTTTACCGAAAAAGCACGAATACCTAACGCTAAAAAGATGTTGCAAGCATATACTCAGGCGGCAGCGACGCTTAATCTAATAAGGGCCTTCTCTTCTGGTGGTTACGCTGACGTTAACCAGGTTCATAGTTGGACCCTTGGTTTTACAGAGGGTGAAAAAGCGGTTCAGTACAGAGAAATGGCAAAAAGAATAAAAGATGCTTTAGATTTTATGAAAGCCGCTGGGCTTGAAGGTAAATCATCTTATGAACTCCGCACCGTTGACTTTTATACAAGCCATGAAAGTTTACTGTTAGAATACGAGGAGGCTTTAACGCGTCTAGACTCGACTTCGGGTAAGTGGCTGGCTGGATCAGGCCACATGATTTGGATTGGTGATCGTACGCGTCAGCCAGATGGAGCTCATGTCGAATTTGCCCGAGGTGTATTAAACCCAATTGGTCTGAAATGTGGTCCAACAACCACTGAAGATGATCTAAAAGTATTATTGAGTAAATTAAACCCTAACAATGAACCGGGAAAACTTACCCTTATCGCTCGATTTGGTGCAGGCAGGGTAGGTGATCATCTGCCGCGATTGATAAAAGTTGTTGAGCAAGAAGGTGCAGATGTTGTGTGGTGTTGTGACGCGATGCATGGCAACACTATCAAGTCTTCTACTGGTTATAAAACGCGACCTTTTGAAAGTGTCTTGAGGGAAGTTAGAGAATTTTTTGAAATTCATAAGGCTGAGGGAACAATACCAGGAGGAGTTCATTTTGAAATGACGGGTCAAGATGTTACTGAATGTACAGGTGGTGTAAGAGCGGTAACCGATGAAAATCTTTCAGATCGCTACCACACGGCATGTGATCCTAGGTTGAATGCATCACAATCCCTAGAGCTCGCATTTTTGGTTGCTGACGAGTTGGTCGCACGTAGGACGGCAGCGCAGGTAACAGGTGCCGCCTAAAATTTGAAATTTATCTTTATGGCAGGCAATTCTCAGATTTAAAATGGGATTTCGTCATCGAAATCCTGTGAAATTGAAGAGGTGGGTGTATCTCCACTAAGGTTTGATGAGGTATCATACCCATCGGAAGTATCTCCAATATAACTTCCGGATGAAGCAGAGTCTCCGCGGCTATCTAACATCGTAAGTGTGCTGGAATAAGGTCTTAGTACAACTTCGGTTGTATATCGGTCTTGACCAGACTGGTCTTGCCACTTCCTAGTTTCTAATTGTCCTTCAATGTAAACCTTTGAACCTTTTTTTAGATACTGTTCTGCAATTCGAACCAATGGCTCAGAAAAAATAGCAACTGAGTGCCACTCTGTTTTTTCCCTTCTTTCTCCGGTATTACGATCCTTCCAGTTTTCCGATGTTGCAATGCGAAGATTGCATACTTTGCCACCATTTGGAAAACTACGAACTTCAGGATCTACACCCAAGTTACCTAAGATTATTACTTTATTTACTGAGCCTGCCATTTAAATTCCCTTCAAATCCTACTTATTCAGTGGCTATAATATTCCAACTTTTTAAAACAGTAAAATCAAATAAAAAACTTTTAGCTGCAAATATTTGATACGGTGTAATGTTCAACCCACATTAAAATTACTCTTTTTAATTAGCATATATGGTGTGGACATCATTATATTTTAGTCTTTTAAACTTTCTTCTCTCAAACCATCGGCCAAGAGGTTTAAACCTAAAACTAAACTCAATAATGCAAAGGCTGGCGGAAGAGCAGGGTGTGGGTATATAGAAAGTAATTTTCTCCCCTCATTAATTGTGGCGCCCCAATTAGGACTTTCAGGATCTAAGCCTAGTCCAAAAAAGCCCAGTGTTCCAAGAAGGATAGTTGTGTACCCGATCCTCAAGCAAAAATCGACTATTAGAGGACCTCTGGCATTTGGTAGAATTTCCCAGAGCATTATATACCAAGGACCCTCACCTCGTGTTTGCGCTGCTGATACATAGTCTCGCGTTTTAATATCTAGAGTAAGTCCTCTTACAATACGAAAAACAGTTGGAGAATTTACAAAAACCACGGATACAAAAACAGTTAATAACCCTCCTGGTACGTCAAACCCATCTATGGCATTAAAAAAAGTTACTTTAGTACCGGCTTCATTGATCAGTGAAAGATACAAGTAACTTAGTAAACCGACAACTATAAATATAAGTAAATTTCGTTTTTGGGGCTGGATATAAAAGCGCGTATTAATTAAAACAGCAAAGAATAAAATTGGGAAACTAAAAAGAAATATGGCCATGTATTGGGGTAATCCTGTCATCCTAATCTCTGGTGTGACCAGCAAATAAAACAATAAAATTACAGGAAAAGCTAAGATTAAATTCGCTATAAACGAGAGAATTGTATCTAATTTTCCTCCATAATAACCCGCAGGTAATCCTAGAGTGATACCAACCATAAAAGCAAATAGCGTGGCCAACGGCGCTATTACTACAATTATAGACGCTCCGTCCATAACTCTACTGAAAACATCGCGTGCAAGATGATCACCTCCTAAAAGGTAGAATGCATAATCTCCCTCCTCTGCACCCCTTAATGGCGTTCCGGGCACCTTATTTTTCATTCCCGATACTTGAGAAAGTGGGTCGTGTGTTGAAATCATGTCTAATGCGCCGGCAAAGAAACCAACTAATACCCAAAAAATTACGATACCAAAACCAATACTTCCAATTGGACTATCAAATAATTTACCGTAAAGACCTAAATTTCTTTTATAATAAAATGAAATGGAGAACATGGCTACCATTGCAATCCAAACAGGGATTAACTGATAGAACATTCGTGATAAAATTTCCGCCCAGGTTAATGCTTCCATTCGTTTAATCCTTCACGAAACGCTGATGCGGGGATTAAGGTACACGTAACCTATATCCGATATAAGTTGAGTTAATAGAACAACAACTACTGATACTGCCGAAACGGCCAGCAAAAGTTCAATATCGTTGTTGCCTGCAGCCTGAACTAAAACCCATCCAAAGCCTTTGTAGTTAAACAGAGTTTCAACAATCACGACCCCATTTAAAAGCCAAGGAAATTGCAACATAATTACGGTGAATGGGGCAATTAATGCATTTCTAAGAGCATGTTTCATAACAATGTTAGGAAAAGATACTCCCTTCAAGCGCGCCGTTCGTATGTATTGAGCCGTCATAACTTCCGCCATAGATGCCCTGGTCATTCTTGCAATATATCCCATGCCGTAGAGAGCTATTGTGAGTACAGGCAGAAAAAAATTTTCAAAATTAGCATCTTCCATTGCTTTAGCAGCCGTTCCCTTAAACCACTTTAATCCAAAAGCTGTCGACGAGAACACAGCAATAAAAATAACACCCGAAACGTATTCCGGAGTGGCAGTTGTTGTTATGGAAATTGTGGATAATGTCCGGTCAGTGCGACTGCCTTCTCGCATACCCGCTAATATGCCTACGATTAATGCACTTGGTATCATGAGAAGCATGACCCAGAACATTAATTTGCCAGTTAGGGATAGCCTTATCAGAACGATTTTACCAATATCATCTTTAAATACTGTCGAAAACCCCCAGTCGCCCTGTATAACGCCACAAAATTTTGCTGCATTTTCTGGCTGCATCCCAGGCTTAATGCATTTTCCTCGTATTGTACCATCTTTGCCTTCGATGACGTATCCGGGCAGGACACCGAGCCACTGTCCATATTTAATGGGCAACGATTGTAAATAACCTCGATCCTCTAAAAAAGACGTAACTTCAGCCTCAGACATTCTGAAATTGCCTTGTGTCTTGGCAAGTTTTTCAAGATTTGGAAACAAGTTCGTTAAATAAAATACTATAAAGGTGAGGCATATCGATGTAATAAGCATTAAGCCTATTCGTCTTAAAATAAATTGCCCCATAACGATCTTCTTTTTATTTAAAATAAAAAGACCGCGCTTACATTAAAGCGCGGCCATAGCAGTTTTATACGTATTAAGCTTTGAAGCCCCACTTATAAACGTGTGCGTGATAGGCGATATGCATGTCACATACAGTGTTTGAGGAGTGACTTCTATACAGTGACCGCCAATACGGTTGAATGGTGCAGCCTTCTTCAGCAATTAATGCTTGGCACTTACCGGCAACTGCGCGACGCTTATCTGCATCCGCTATTGAATTAGCCTCTGCCAGCAATGCATCAAATTCGGCATTACTCCAACCCATTTCATTCCAGGCTTCTCCAGAACGATATGCTAATCCCCATACTTGAACAGCAAAAGGTCGGTGGTTCCAGTTTGTTGAACTAAAAGGATATTTTGCCCAATCATTCCAAAATGTTGATCCTGGAAGGATAGTTCTTTTTACCTTAATTCCAGCGTCACGAAGCTGTGCTGCTACTGCGTCTGTAGTATTTTTACGCCAGTCATCGTCGATTGAGATCAACTCATGCTCGTAATCAGCCATGCCCGCTTCGGCCATCAATGCTTTTGCTTTTGCGGGGTCATAGGGAAGGCGACCTACAGAAGGGTCATGTTCTGGATGCATTGGGCCGGCATGATGATTATCAGCTGGCGCACCTTTATTGGCATAACCTAATTCAAGGCAAATGCTATTATCTACCGCCATAGCCAGAGCTTGTCTCACCCTTTTGTCAGCATAAACTGTGTTTCCGTCCGCGTCTGGAGTAGTTTGGTTTGGTCGAATTAAAATAGTTGATCCAGTCGCAATTTCTGAATTTTCCCATCCAATTCCTTCCATGACATCTACGTACTCGCCTACGTTTTCATAGAAGCAGTCCACTTCGTCAGCCTCTGCTGCTGCTAACCATGCTGCGGGGTCTGTACCGTAGTCGATGTATTCAATACGGTCTAACGGGCACTCTCTGCCTGCAGCATATCCCCACCAGTCAAAGCCTTCGTTTTTGACAGAAACTGACTTTACGCCAACTTCATGCGATTCTAAAACAAATGGTCCAGTACCAACAGACCCCGATGCCATTGTGGCTGGGTCAAAACTGCTGTGAACGACCGCAGCTGGATAATCAGCCATACCTGCGATGATTGTGATGTCTGAGCTATTGCAGTTTAATTCTATTGTGTGGCTATCAACAACTTTAATTGCGTTAGCTCCAGCTTTCCCCGTATCGGCATCAACCAGTGATGACATTCGTGCGGCCATTGAATTACCCTCAACCGCCTTTTCGCACCACATTGCGATATTGCGCGCTACATCATCCGCAGTGAAGTCATCTCCATTATTCCATTTAACACCCTTACGCACGTTTAGAATGTATTGCGTTGCGTCACTGTTGGCGCTCCAACTTTCCAGTAAGTTTGGAGTGATACTACCATCGTTATTATACTCGACAAGATATTCTAGGTAACCTGCTGTACTATGTGCTATCTGCGTCCAGTCGTAAGTTCTTGGATCTTTGAGAGCTCTAACCTCCATTTGCATGCGAAGGGTGCCACCGCTTTTCATGTGGCCGCCCGCATATGCTGGTTGAGCTATGCCTAGAAGTGCATATGCGCCAGTTGCAGTGACACCTAGAGTAGTAGCTCTTGCCATAAATTCACGGCGACTCATTTCTCCGTTTTCATATTCTGTTTTAAACATTTCCACCGCTGGGTGGAATTTATTATCTTGCGTCATCTCATTCTCCCTGTGTGACACGCTAAAAAATAACCAAATGTTTTGAAAATCACAAAAATCCCAAAACACGAACATAGACCAACGGAACATATGACGATGCTAAGGTCAACGGTATCATCCGTCATTTCCGAATAATTTTACGACATTCATTTCTTAAAAACGACAAAAAAAGAAAAATTTCATTAAAAAACAATATTTAAATTAAATTTCCAATAAAAATTTTTTTTTAATTTTTTTTAATTAATTATATATTTTTTCCAGGTTTTCATCTTACTTCTAAACCATGTTCGTTGTCTCTTTGCATATTGTCGTGTCGCTATCAATATTTGCTCTTTAAGTTCATCAACAGTAATCTTGTTCTGTATATGCGCAATTAATTCTCGGGCCCCAATTGCTTTTGAACTTGGAAACGTTTCATTCCAATTCTCTAAATTACTCTCTCCCTCTCGAATAAGACCTTGTTCCATCATTTGGTCAAAACGTTTTGTTATTCGTTTATTAAATGAAGAAACCTCCCCATCTACTAAAATTGTTTTACATTGATTAAGATTTAGAATGGGTTTTGATTTTTCATTGTGCCAAGAGTTAAGGCCTCGTCCTGTTGATATCAAAACCTCCCATGCCCTTTGAACACGCCTTGGATTATTTAAATCTATTTTTCTAACCGTTTCTTCATCTAATTCCTTAATTAGGCTTTCCAATCCATTTTTAGAAATCCGGCTGTTTGCTTCTAGGCGTATTTTTTTCGGGATTTCTGGTATATCTACAAGTCCTTCGCTTAATGCCGAGAAGTAAAGGCCTGTACCTCCAACGATTATTGGTTTGGAAGTATCCGATAGTATTTTTTTAATCTGTTTGAGCCAGGTACCAACAGAATAATCCGCATCTCCGTCTACATGGCCGTATAGTTTATGTTTGATCCTTGCTTCGTCTTCTGCAGAAGGTCGAGCGGTTAAAATTCTCCAATTGCTAAAAACTTGGATTGCGTCAGCGTTAACTATTGTACCATCAAGTGTTTCAGCAAGCTGAAAAGCAAGACGCGATTTGCCAGATGCAGTTTGACCGGCAATTAAAATTGGCGTGTTTTGATTAATTTCGGCAAGATTTTTAAATATATCCATCAGCAACAGTTAGTTTTACGGTTTCAAATCTGGAGATCTACCAGGATTTTACTCAAATTAATTTAAATCAATTATTGTTTATTTTATCAAATTACTTCATTTAATGTTTTAATAAAAAATACTCGACAGGATTGAACATATGACAGATACAGAGCAGTCGCAAATGTCTTTCAAACGAATAATGCTTAAAATATCTGGTGAGGCCCTGATGGGGGACCAGGGCTATGGGATAAGCCCTCCCACTATCGAAAGAATAGCAGCGGAGGTTAAATCAGTTCATGATATGCGCGTCCAAATTTGTATGGTCATAGGAGGAGGGAATATTTTTCGGGGATTGCAGGGTTCGGCCCAAGGTATGGAGAGAACGACAGCCGATTACATGGGAATGCTGGCAACTGTAATGAATGCATTGGCAATGCAAAGCGCACTAGAAGGTCAGGGAGTTTATACAAGGGTAATATCGGCAATACCTATGGATCAGATTTGTGAGCCTTATATAAGAAGACGGGCAGTTAGACATTTGGAAAAAAATCGAGTGTGTATTTTCACTGCTGGTACAGGTAATCCTTACTTTACAACAGATACTGCGGCGGCGTTACGTGCCAGTGAAATGGCTTGCGATGCGGTTTTTATGGGTAAACAGGTCGATGGTATTTATGACAGTGATCCAAAGAGCAACTCTGAGGCCAAGAGATATAAAAATATCACTTATGACATAGTTTTACAAAGCAATCTTAAAGTAATGGATGCGAGTGCTATCGCTCTTATGAGAGATAACAAAATGCCTTTGATAGTTTTTTCACTTGATGAGCCAGGTGGATTTAAAGGAATACTAAATGGCGAAGGAACATATACAAAAGTTACAGAGTAGTTTATAGGCAAACATTAAATCGAAAGAGCAGGGAAAAAATTAAGCAAATGGCAGACGAGTTATTTATTGATACTGACGATTTGCAGCGACGTATGAATGGGGCGCTTTCAGCTATGAAAGCAGAATTTGCATCTTTGAGAACGGGTCGTGCCTCTTCCAGTATGCTTGATCCCGTAACAGTAGAGGTATATGGGCAAAGAACCCCTTTGAACCAACTAGGGACTATAAATGTTCCGGAGCCTCGCATGGTAACCATTAACGTTTGGGATAAGACAAACGTTCCGATAGTTGAGAAGGCTATAAGAGAAAGTGGCTTAGGCATAAATCCTCAATTGAACGGGACAATTATTATGCTTCCTATACCCGAATTAAATGAGGAAAGAAGACGCGAACTTTCTAAAGTTGCAGGTCAATATGCAGAAAGTGCTAGAGTGGCAGTGCGGAATATAAGGCGGGATGGAATGGATCAGGTTAAAAAAGCAAAATCAGATGGAATGTCTGAGGATGATCAAAAGTTTTGGGAGGAAGCCGTTCAAGAGGTGACTGATTCAACTATAAAAACGCTTGATGAAATACTTGAAAGTAAACAAGAAGAAATAATGCAGGTTTAATCTTCAATGCTTGTACGAAATATAAAACCGAATGGTCTTGAGCATGTGGCTATAATAATGGATGGAAATGGTCGTTGGGCTCAAAACAAAGGAAGACCAAGATTATTTGGACACCAGGCTGGTGCAAGAAGAGTTAAAGAGATTGTCGAAAGTTGCCCAGGTTTAGGAATAAAGTATTTGACGATATTCGCTTTCTCAACCGAAAACTGGAAAAGAACTCAAATAGAAGTTTCAGGACTAATGAAGTTGTTTAAACGATATATCGATAAAGAAACCCAGCCGCTCATCGATGCTGGAGTTCGTGTTCGGTTTATTGGTGATAGATTGCGCTTGGAACCTTCTCTAGTAAATTTAATGGACCGTTTAGAAGAGCTGACTGAAAAAAACTCAGCCGTAAATTTAACAATAGCCATAAATTATGGAGCCAGAGATGAAGTGACAAGGGCTGTAAAAAGAATGGCGAAGGATGTCTTAAATGGTGATTTAAGTGTGGAAAATATTAATGAAGAAACACTGCCTAAATATTTGGATACTCATGTTTTGCCGGACCCAGGTCTCGTTATTAGAACCTCAGGCGAAGCGCGTATTTCAAATTTTTTGTTGTGGCAATCTGCGTATGCTGAATATGAATTCATCGATACACTTTGGCCCGACTTTACGAAAGAAATCTTTGCGGATTTAGTCAATCAATTTGACAATCGTGAGCGTCGTTTTGGTGGCATATTAAGATGAGTGTTATTAATAGTAACTGGCACGATCTGCAATTGAGATTGATTTCAGCCTTCTTACTTTTAATTGTCAGCGCTTTTTGTATTTATTTTGGCAGTTACCTTTTCACCTTTTTTGTAATTTCCCTTGTCGGCGTAATGCATTGGGAATTAGGAAAAATGTTGTCACCTTTGTCTGCGCAAGCGATGTGGTTTAGTGCTGCCTTGTCCATAACGGCAACTTTTTTTCTCTTAGAAACAAATAGTTTTGTGCTGCCAATTATAATTTTAATGGTTAACTTTTATTTTCAAAAATACTTCTTTCATCACAATAGTACCTTTGGCGCTTATTATTCATTGGCGGTCATTATTTGTGGTGTTATTTTTTACAGAATTAGATTGGAGTTTGGTCTATATCACACCTTTTGGTTAATTGGTGTAGTCGTCTTTACGGATACGGCAGGTTACTTAATTGGGCGAGTCATTGGCGGCCCAAAAGTATTCCCTCGCATTAGCCCTAAGAAAACGTGGTCAGGAGTTTTGGCAGGATGGTTTGCGGTAGCGTTGTTTTCTTGGTCATTTGTTGAGAACATTGCTCCTCAAAATTTGTTTCTTAAGTTTGTGTCAATTAGTATAATTTTGTCAGTATCTGCTCAGATAGGTGACATGATACAAAGTCACCTTAAGCGAAGAAGTTATGTAAAAGACAGTTCGACTCTACTGCCTGGCCACGGTGGTTTTATGGACCGATTTGATGGTTTTGTAGGAGCGACGGTTGTTACAGGTCTTTTCTTTGAGTGGGTATATTAGTGAAAAATATAAGTATTTTGGGAGCAACGGGATCTATAGGTCAAAATACTTTAGATTTAGTTTTAAGAGAGAGAGATAAATTTAACGTTGTTGGTTTGACCGGTTCAGACAATATCGAGTTATTGGCTGAAAGCGCGATTAAGCTGAAGGCTGACGTTGTAGCAACAGCTAATGAAAGTAAGTTTAATGATTTAAGAGAAATTCTTAAAAAGTATCAAATTGAAGTTTGTGGTGGGGCAACCGGCGTATTGGAAGTTGCCTCGCGTCAAGTTGATTGGGTTATGTCCGCTATTGTTGGCTCCGCTGGGCTTCTACCCGGTTTAAGAGCTCTTGAAACAGGTGCAAACCTGGCTCTTGCAAATAAAGAAAGCATGGTTGCTGCTGGACCAATTATGAAAAAAATTGCTAAAATGAAAAGCGCTAAGTTGATGCCTGTAGACAGTGAGCATTCAGCTATAGCGCAGTTAATTAGAGGTGAAGAGCGGGATAGTCTTTCAAAGATTATTATTACTGCTTCTGGTGGTGCTTTCAAAAACCTTACGAAAGCTGAATTAATTGACGTTACCCCAGATCAAGCTGCGCAACATCCTAATTGGAATATGGGCAAGCGGATAACAATTGATAGCGCTTCTTTGTTCAATAAAGCATTAGAAATAATTGAAGCTAAAGAATTTTTTGATCTAAAATCATCTGACATTGAAGTACTGATACACCCTCAATCATTGGTTCATGCCATTGCATCTTTTTGTGATGGGGGAATGAAAGCTCATATTGGTCCGCCTGACATGCGGCATGCTATCGCGTACGCTCTTTATGAAGAAAAAAGATTTAATCTTACTATGCCAGAAGTTAACCTGGCAGAGGTTGGAACACTAAAATTTGAAAAACCAGATATGTCCAAATACCCTGCTCTAGAGTTAGGTTACGAAGTTCTTGCGCAAGGAGGTTTGGCTGGAGCTGCTTTTAATGCGGCAAAAGAGGAAGCCTTGGATAATTTTTTGGACCGTAAATTGAGCTTTCTAGGTATGGCAGATGTTGTTAGAGCTACAATGGACGAATTATCATCGAAAAACCATCTTAGTTCCGAAGTGGAGTTAGAAGCGGTGATTGAGATTGATTTACAGGCTAGATCGGTTGCAAAGAAATTTGTTGGAAAATATTAAGGAGAAATTTTGGAGTATTCTTTTTTTATTCCCCAATTTGGTAATTTAATAATAACAGTTTTAGCCTTTATTTTATGTCTCTCTGTTATAGTATTTGTTCACGAATTTGGACATTATCTTATAGGTAAAATAAGTGGCATTCATGCTGAAGTTTTCTCCATTGGATTTGGACCGGTTTTAATCTCATTTCGTGATAAAGAGGGGACTAAATGGCAAATCGCTGCATTACCTTTGGGTGGATATGTTAAATTTTTAGGAGATAAAATTCCTTCAAAAAGCTCTAATTCAGGAGTTGTTTTGTCCGATGATCCAAATTTTATAAGAAAATCGATGTACGGCGCTCCTTTGTGGGCACGATTTATGACTGTTGCTGCTGGTCCTATTTTTAATTTTATTTTTTCGGGTATTGTTTTTTTTATGATATATATGAACCAGGGTACGATTAAATTTCCTCTTACAGTTGAGAAACTTTTTGATGCTCCATATAATCATAAACTCAAGGAGGACGACATTATTCGTTCAATTAACGGGGTAGAAATAAAAGATAATTTAAATGATTTCAGTAGTTTAGACGAAGATATTTTCTTAAATAAAAACTTTACTTACGTCGTTGAAAGAAATGGAAAGCTTTTAATTTTAGATCAGGTTATTCAAAACCCTCCGAGGATATCACAGGTACTACCCAAATCTTCTGCAATCTCAGCTGGGTTGGAAAAAGGGGATTTTATTTTATCTCTTAATTCACAAAAAATAAGCAATTTTTCTCAAATTAAGCAAAACGTAGAATCTTCGCGTGGCGAGGCTTTAAAAATTGAATATTGGCGGAAAGGAAAGATATATGAGACAGAATTAACGCCTTTGGTTGTTGATATTCCAACAGAAACTGGTGGCTTTAAACGTATATATAGAATTGGGATTGTCAGCGATTATCTTCCCTTTCAACCTGTAAAAACGAAACAATCTATTTCTTGGGCGTTGGTTAGTTCAATTGAAAGTATTTATCTTATAATGGAGGGTTCCGTTAAGGGACTTTACCATATTTTATTTGGGAACATTAGCAGTTGTAATTTATCCGGCCCTATCAGTATTGCCGAAACATCTGGTCAAATGGTCAAACAGGGAAGTATGAATTATTTATGGTTTATAGCGGTATTATCTAGCGCAATCGGAATGATAAATTTATTTCCAATCCCAGTTCTTGATGGAGGGCATCTTATGTTTTTTACAGTTGAGGCAATCATAGGTAAAAAGCCTAACCAAAAAATTGTAAACACTTTTATGACCTTTGGATTTGTATTATTGATTGGTCTGATGTTATTTTCCCTCTTTAATGATTTTTTGTGTCCTTGAATTTCTGAGAAGAGACTTTTGACTTTGGTTTTGTAACGCGATACTCATTGAATAGACAAAAGAATACGGGCGATAATTATGGGAAAATTTATATCAGCGGCTCTGATTTGTTTCTTCTGCCATATTTTTATTTTAGAACCGGTTGCTCTTAGTGCTAATACCTTTAAGTTGGGTTCCATTTCGGTTTCGGGCAATAATCGATTGTCTGATGACGCAATTATAAATTATGCAAGATTGCGTCCAAATATGACTTTATCACCGGAAGATTTGAGTTCTGCTTACACTAGGGTTTTAGATACAGGCCTCTTTAAAAGTGTTGCGTTTCAACAAAATGATCGAAACTTGATTATATCTGTTGAAGAATACCCAACCGTAAACGAGATTTCTTTTGAAGGAAATAGAAAGTTCACAGATGAAAAGCTTTCGTCCTTTTTAACCACAGAAGCAAACCTGGCCTTCTCTCCAAATGATCTCGAAAAAGATTTGGATGCTCTGAAAACAGCTTACAGAAATACCGGAAGAGTTTCAGCGCGGATCCAACCCAAAGTGGTTAATCTTACTAACAATAGAGTCAATTTGATATTCGAGATTTTTGAAGGAAATGTTGTTGAAATTGAAAAAATAAACTTTGTTGGAAATCGAGAGTTTAGCAACCGCAGGCTTCGCCGGGTATTGAATAGCAAACAAGCTGGTATTTTGAGAAAAATAATCACTAGAGATACACTGATTGAAGAAAAAATATCTCTGGACAAAAGACTTTTGACGGACTTTTATCGTAGTCGAGGCTTTGCAGACTTTAAAATAAACGATGTTAACGCCGAGCTTTCCGTCGAAAAAGATGGATTTTTCGTAACATACAATATTACCGAAGGGCCTAAATTCGCCATTGGCGATGTAAAGTTAACATCAAAAGTAAAGGAAGTTTCTGCTCCGAACTGGAAAAATACTGTTCGATTGACGTCAGGCGAAATTTATTCACCTGCTAAAATTCAGTTTGAGGTTACAAGGCTAGAAGAAAAATTACAGGCAAGCGGTTTTGAATTTGTTCGCGTTAAACCTGAAATTATTCGAAATATAAAAAATTTAACTTTGGATATCAATTTAGTATTTGAGAAAGGAGATCGTCTTTTTATTGAACGCATTGATATTTCCGGCAATACTGCAACACTAGATAGAGTATTGCGACGTCAATTTTTCATAGTGGAGGGTGACCCTTTTAATCCTAGAGAGATTAGAGCCGCTGCAGACAGGATAAGAGCACTGGGTCTCTTTTCTGATACCTCCGTAAGCACAACTTCAGGCAGTACCGCGTCGCAGGTGGTAATAGATGTTAAAGTTGTTGAAAAGCCTACTGGATATTTAACATTCGGTGCTGGTTATTCTAGTCAAGCGGGGCTTGGAGCTCTTGTTGAATATGGAGAAAAGAACTTTTTAGGACGAGGTCAAAGTTTATCGTTTGCAATTAATACCGGTAAAGATAACCAATTATACGAAATATCTTTCTTTGAACCAATGTTTCTTAGGAACGATTTGGGTTTTGGGCTCAATCTATCTCTAGAAGATACTCAACAACAAAACGCGGCTTATGATACAGCCAATCTGCAACTTCAGCCCTACGTGGTTTATCCATTAGGTGAAAGGTCAAAAATAAAAATTGATTATTCAATATCGCAAACCGAGCTAAGTAACCCCAATAATGTTGGAGCTATCATAACAAATGAGGTAAATGAAGGAGAAATTGTTTCGTCTAGCATGGGTTATGTATTTTCGCATGATACTAGGCTTTACAAATCAGGCTCTAAAAACGGTTTCATTTTTAAGTTGGGTCAACAATTTACTGGTTTGGGTGGTGATAAAACAGCACTGAAGACAACAATGAAAATAGTGGGGCAAAGGACTGTTTTTAAAGAGGACTTAAAATTGAAAGCAGAGTTTGAGTCGGGCCTTCTTACCTACAAAACTGGCAATAGCAGAGTTATTGATAGGTTTTTCTTAGGGTCCAATAAAATGCGTGGGTTTGATGCTGGTGGACTTGGTCCAAGAGAATGTACCAATGGAAACTGCGGGGTAAGTAGTAATGATGCTCTTGGAGGAGAAAACTTTGCAGTTGTTAGGTTTGAAGCTGAGTTTCCATTAGGATTACCTGATGAATATGGAATGACCGGAGGCGTATTTTACGATGTTGGTAATTTGTGGTCTCTTAAAAATACGAATAATAACGTTCTTTATGAAGACGGGTCTTGGCGTCAAGCAATAGGAGCCTCTCTATTTTGGAATACTCCAATAGGACCCTTGAGGTTTAATTTCAGTGATGTACTCAAAAAGGAACAATTTGATAGGGATGAGTCCTTTGACTTAACAATATCAACTCGCTTTTAATGATAAATTTTAGGATTTATGTATTTTTATTAACTTTGATCGCGCAGCCTTTACTTGGCTCAGAAAAGTCGGGCGTGTTCACAGTCGATATGGGTAAATTGTTTAGATCAAGTGATTTTGGAAAGCTTATCATCTTAGCTAACAATCAAGCGAGACAAAGTCTGCAAAACGAAAATGAAGAATTAGAAGCGAAACTTTTATCAGAAGAAAAAGAATTAAGTAAGCAGAGAAAATTACTATCTTTAGATGAGTTTCGACCGAAGGCGTCAGAATTTGACAAGAAAGTGTCAATTATCCGGTCAGAGCAAAGCACAAAGGAAGAAAATTTAAATAATAAAGCGCGCAAAGAAAAAACAGAATTCTATAAAAGAATTTATCCATTACTTTACGAATTATTATTGGAAAAAGGTGGGTCAGTATTGGTTGATCAAAGGAATGCAATCTTGTGGGATAGCTCTGTTGACCTAACAGATGATGCAATAAAATTAATTAATCAAGTATTAGGTAGTAGTGCGAATTAACTAAAGCATATTAGAGTAATCATTAGAATTGAAATTGCTTACTGATACCGAAATATCGTAAAAAGCTTCTTAATTTCGAACTGGTTATTTTAAATAGGGGGTCCTTTGTCAAATAATTTTCAATCAGCAGACATACAGTTAATCCAACGGATAATTCCGCATCGTTACCCATTTTTACTTGTTGATAAAGTAATTGAAATTAATAACTTACAGTCAGCTACTGGTATTAAAAATGTGACTTTTAATGAGCCTTATTTCCAAGGTCATTTTCCAAATATTCCTATAATGCCTGGCGTTACGATAATAGAAGCTCTAGCTCAGACGGCCGCAGTTATGGTTGGTGTAAGTTTAGATTTAGCTGATAAAAATTTACTAATTTACTTTTTGGGGATAGATAACTGTAAATTTCGTCGTAAAGTCGTACCGGGAGACACACTCGAATTGAAGGTTAATGTCTTGAGAGGCAAGATTGGTAGTAAAGTTTGGAAATTTTCTGGTGCTGCTAGTGTTGCAGGTCAAATTGCTGCTGAAGTAGATTTTACTGCAATGATGGAATTACCATCAGGATTCTAAATGATGAAAAATAAAATGATTCATCCCTCAGCTATAATAGAGCCTGGAGCAAAAATAGCTAGTGATGTTGTTATTGGACCGTTTAGTTATATTGGTGCTGAGGTTGTTCTACATTCTGGAGTAGAAATTAAAAGCCATGTCGTGGTAACGGGAAATACGGAAATTGGGCATTCCACTGTTATATTTCCGTTTGCAGTAATTGGCGAAATTCCCCAGGATTTAAAATTTAATGGCGAGCAAACAAGCCTAAAAATTGGCAAAAATAATCAAATTAGGGAGAATGTAACGATAAACGTGGGAACAGCTGGGGGCGGTGGAGTAACTTTAGTTGGAAATAATTGTTTATTTATGACAGGTAGTCACGTGGCTCATGATGCGATGATTGGCGATAATGTAATTATAGCAAATTGCGGAGCTGTTGCCGGCCATTGTATTATTGAAGACGATGTCATAATTGGTGGACTGTCTGGCATACACCAATTTGTCAGAATTGGTCGTGGAGCTATAATTGGTGCTGTTACCATGGTAACTAATGATGTTATTCCATTTGGTCTTGTTCAAGGACCGAGAGGTGCTTTGGATGGAATAAATCTCGTTGGCCTTAAGAGAAAAGGTGTTGAAAGATCTGATATAACAGCTCTGCGCGCTGCGTTTCAAACGCTTGCGCAGGGTGAAGGCACATTTCAGGATAGAGCCAAAAAATTAAAGGAAGAGGCAAGTAGCGATTACGTTGATGCTATAACAAACTTTATTTTAGGTGCTAGCGATCGATCTTTTTTAACGCCGGGTGATTTTTGATATGAACGATGGGTCTGATCTGGCTATTATAAGCGGCTCTGGGAAACTTCCCTTACTCATTAAAAAATCATTTAAAAAAGCGACCTACATTACGTTTACTAAACCAGAAAAAATGCCTGTAGATAATATTGTAGAATGTGAGTTTGAGAAACTAGGCTCTCTTTTTGAAAGTCTGAAAAAAAATAGTATTAGCCGTATTGTTATGGCAGGTGCTATCAGTCGTCCACAATTTGAGCAAAAAAAAATGGACGATTACACTAAATCGATTATGCCACTATTGAGTACAAAATTAGTTCAAGGGGATAACGAGCTTCTTTCATTTATAGCAGGTGAATTTGAACGAAATGGTTTTGAGATTGTTGGTGCGTCAGAAATTTTGCCAGAATTAATTCTTGAGCCAGGTTTTGTTTATGGAACACCATATCAGTCTATTCAAAGAGATGTTAAGAAGGCGGATAAGGTACTGAAAATATTATCAGCTGAGGATATTGGTCAAGGAGTTGTTGTCGAAAATGGCCTCGTACTCGGTATTGAGACGCTGCAAGGAACAAACGAGCTATTAAAATTTGTGGAAAAGACTTCA
>CACPBQ010000027.1 GCA_902632125.1 Paracoccaceae bacterium
GGCCTGGATTTAGCAATGATCTCTCATACAACGGAGTTTTTATTTTCTCCCCATGAGTGGTCATTTTTACTGTATCAATCGCTTCTGGTGCTTGCTTAACTTCTTGATAAATGGCTTCTTTAATTTCAGATGCACCGCCTATAGCCTCTACACTTAAGGCCTCAAATATAAGCTCTCTTCCATCACTAGAAAATCCATAACGCGCACGATGGGCATCATCAAAACGCTGCGTTAAATCTTTCAAATTACCAAAACTAACCATAAGTGCTTGATGTGAGCCCTTCAGGCGTAAGTGTGCTCTACATTCAACAATTACATCATCGAAAAGAACGCCCTGAGAAACAACTTGGTCAGTAGCTTTTTCTGACAATTCTGAAAGCAGCACTAATGCATCTTCATAATCGGCAAGAGGACGCTCAAATTGGCTTTCTTTCATACAGCGAATTTCAGCTAAGCCCATACCATAGGCTGAAAGTACGCCTGCGAAAGGATGTATAAAAATGGTCTCAATTCCCAAAGCATCAGCTACAAGGCAAGCATGTTGTCCTCCCGCACCCCCAAAACATTGTAGCGCATACTTTGTTACATCATATCCTCTTTGAACAGATATTTTTTTGATGGCGTTGGCCATATTAGATACAGCTATTCGCAAAAACCCATCCGCCAATTCTATAGCAGACAAAGGTTTATTTCCCGTCTTTATTGATATTTCTTCAGCAAACTCTTTAAATCTGTTTTCGACAACTGACACATCTATTGGCTGATCTGCGTTAGGTCCAAAAACATATGGGAAATGGAGTGGCTGAAGCTTGCCTAGCATAACATTGCAATCAGTTACCGTTAAAGGCCCCCCTCGCCTATAGCAAGCGGGACCTGGGCTTGCCCCAGCACTTTCAGGGCCAACTTGAAACCGTCCATCTCGAAAAAATAAAATTGATCCACCGCCAGCTGCAACTGTATGGATGTCCATCATAGGAGCTCGTACGCGTGCACCAGCAACTTCAGTTTCAAAGCTTCTTTCAAATTCACCATTATAGTGGCAGACATCAGTAGAAGTCCCACCCATATCAAAACCAATTAATTTTTCAAATCCTGCAATTTTTGCAGTTTTGACCATACCCACAACTCCACCAGCTGGGCCAGAAAGTATGGCATCTTTTCCTCTAAAGACATTGGCATCTGTTAAACCACCATTTGACTGCATAAACAAAAGTTGAGCTGTATAATTTTTATCGAACTCTGAAGTTACTTGAGAAACGTAACGTTTTAGAATTGGAGATAAATAAGCATCTATAACGGTTGTATCTGCCCTACCCACCAATTTCATGAGAGGTGAAATTTCATGACTCACTGATATCTGCTCAAATCCTTCATCAGCAGCTATTTGTGCAATCTGCTTTTCGTGTTTTGGATTTAAATAGCTATGCATAAAAGCGATGGCGACACTTTTAATCCCTTTAGCCCGAGCCAATTTCAAGCTCTTACGAGCCTGTGCTTCATCTAATGGCTCAATTATTTGACCTTCTGCGTCTAATCTTTCTTTAATTTCACTAACCATTTCATAAATGGGAGTAGGTAAGATAATATTGAAATCGAAAAGTTTTGGCCTTGCTTGGTATCCTATACGAAGCAAATCCCCAAACCCTTCGGTTATTAAAAGAAGTGTTCGATCTCCTTTGCGTTCCAGCAAAGCGTTTGTTGCTACTGTCGTACCCATTTTCACACAGCGGATATCTAAGTTTCGTATTTTTTCGTTTTTATCAATTTTCAAAAAATTCCTAATTCCTTGAATGGCCGCGTCTTCATATTGTTCGGGGTTTTCGGAAAGATATTTGGAATTTTTAAATGACCCGTTTGGTGATTTTGCAACTATATCCGTGAATGTACCTCCGCGGTCTATCCAGAATTCCCATTTACCACTTGATGTTGTTGTTTTTATTGCCATTTATTTTTTAACACCTTTGGAACACCCGATGAGGACATCATTACTTTTCAATAGTTTAATGCTACCCCGTTGAACACTTTGGGAACACCCAACTCTACTTTTTTTCAATATAATCAAATGATTTCACTAACCACAAGACAGCAAGAGAAGAGAGACCTTTGGAGCGTTAAATTATAGTAAGATGACTGGATTTTTGAGGAAGCGTTAGGTCTTCTTCTTTGGTTTGAGATAAAGTTCTTTTACCTGCATTCCAAACACACAGGTGAAGAACAATTGAATGATATAGTTTGCTGTAAAGTATATCGTTTTCATGGACTCGACATAAGATTGATTACGAATAATTCAAGATCATTGAGATGGAGTTGAATTAATAATTCTGTTTACTTGTAATCACTCCTCGAACACCGCTTCTTGGATTGTCCACGTCACCTGCTCTCCTAGGTATTAAGTGAGTATGGCATTGCATGACCGTTTGACCTACGTCTTCTCCCACATTGTTTATTTTAAATAGTTAAATAATATCCTGATGACCTAATTTTGTATTTTTTTTCATTATAATCAGATCGCTTAAAAGCTAACAATACAGTAAGATTTTCTTGAAAAATAAATTTTTACTTCTTTACCGTTCGAGAAGGGTTCAAGTATTTAAAAAAACTATAATTTAAAAGAAAGATTAGAAATGTCACGGCGTCATAATTTGGATTTTTAAGACCCTTTGCTATACTCTTCTTCAAGTACTGCAAACTGACGTGATTGCGTATGACTGTCAAAAATTCACTGTGAAACATAAAAATAAAACAGAGTTCGAAATCTATTTATTTACAGATCGATCTGACCGACGCCTTAACAGCTGCTGGTGCAAAAACCTTATCTAACCATCCCTCCTTGAAGATCACTGGCTCAGCTTCTGAGATTGCCAATAAACATCCGTCGGAAAGCTTCCCACCAGGCTGAACACCGAATGCAACGGCAAGCAAGATAGTCAGATGGCCCAACAAGAAGTCTTCTGCTGCTTGGTATGGAACTCCTCGGCGTGCTGCTTCATCGGTTGCATCTTTAAGTACTTTGGCGAAGGTTGCCCCGACAGACTCAGATAATGCGGGCTCAAGGATTGCCATTTGTTCAATAGTGCATCGATGTGATCGCATGACGGGGCGATAGAAATCCCGAGCGATCTGCTCACACATTGCGTAGTGTTCTTCTGGACCTTGGCCCAAGGCACAAATGATATGTTGTTTTGCTGCAATACCACCAAAATAATCTTTCTTCGCGTCTGGATCTATTTCATCATTGAATAACGGTGGATGGCAGGGGTGTGCAACAAAGTAGGTGATATCATCTCGTTTTGGTAAGGTTTCCGCATGTGGTGCGGCAGCGTCAAGCATGATAACAGCGGTACCTGGTTTAAGATCGTCTACAAAGCCTGTTAGAACCTTACCAATTAGACGGTCTGGAACTGCCAAGATAACAGCTTCAGCATTGCTGAGTGCTTGGCCTTGCTCGACACAATCAATACCAGTTTCATCTTTCAAGCGCTTTTGCCCTGCAGGATTGATTTCCACGTGCAATACATCGTGATCAGACTTTATCAAATTGCTTGCTAGACGCACTCCCATTTTTCCACCAGCTCCCATTAGTGCTACTTTGGTCATTTTTTGTCTCCATTATTTGAGGTCAACTTGTTTGCTGTTCTGCTTGGTTTATTTACCATTCCTTACCACCTTTAGCCTGTAAGAAAAAATAAGGTTCTCCCATTTGTCCACCTTTCAAAGTCACTTCAAGGCCATCAATGTCTGCATCGTTATTAGTATGTAATCGACATAGAGGAGCTCCTGGCGCTAGTGGTGCCACTGCAGAGAGTGCTTGAGCCCCAAGAGAACTGAGGACGTGGCCCGAGGTGTCTCCACCGGCGATAGCTATGCGTTTCATGTGTGTTGTGCGCCGAATGTCTGATACAAGTTGACCAAGAGCCTCACCTAGTCGCTCGTTAGCAGCACTCGGTGTCACGCTTGTTTTGTTAACCGCCTCCTCCATTCGTTTTATCATCGGATCATTCGGACCACGCGCTGTTGAAACCAGTACATCATAGTTTTTTGATAACCTTTTTAAGCTCTCATTGCGGACCCGTTCCAATTCTGCGGCCAACCGCTTTAAATCTGTTACCGTAGAAACATCAAAGTTGAGGATTTGAAAGCCACGAGCCTCCGCCTTTGCGATTTGATCTTCGGTGGTAGACGCACATGAACCTGAGACAGCAAATATCTGGTCAACTGGTGTGAGCACTGGAGGTGTTTCGTAGTGCCCAATGGTTCCAATTTTCCGCCAGTGAGCAACAAGTGCATATTCAACGCCTTGCGAGCCGACTACAAAACAAGACCCTGAACCAATTGGCCAAATAAGGCGCCCTGCTTCTGCAAGTGTCTCGTCGTCCACAACATCAATTGCAATAATTCTCGCTCCATCAGATAGGCATTTGCTGACTGCCTCATTGCTCTGCCCAGCTTTTATTTCTGCCAAAGTAATTATGCCAACTTTGAGATTTGTCTGGCAGATTAAATGCCGTTTCAGATCAGCTTCATTCATGGGAGTGATTGGGTGGCGGGACATCACTGGGTGGCGATCGAGACGATGAATACTGTCGCCTGAATTAGCAAAAAGGGTACCAAATGCCTGATAACGCTGGATGGCGGGCGCCCCAACCACAAGAGGGACCCAGTCTGCACTGAAGATTGCGTCTCCAATTTCCGTTGCCACGCCTATAGATCCAATCTTTGGTGAAGAGTCAAAAGTTGAGCATACCTTATAGTGGGAAACGGGTGCACCGAAATTTTTGAGGCTTTCGAACACTGCAGGCAAGTTACTCTTCATCCAAGCTGGATCTTTGGAGCGGGCAGTACCTGCAACCCCAATGGCTTGCAAAGTCGGATATTCTTTTAAGATGTCCAATTCAGGTGGTTCCATAAACAACATTGTTGGCACACCAGCAAAACTAAGCACCTCCATGACCGCGGTTGATCCGGTAAAGTCATCGCCGTAAAAAGTGAGAAGTGGTTTCATAGTTTTCAACCTAAAATTCAGCCAAAGCGACCGCAAGTTCTGGGTGGTCCTCTGCATATTCGACAATATCAACTTTCTGCATCGCTGCATCATAGGCTTGACGCATTGCCTGCACCCCAGCAGCCACGCCACCTGGATGCGCCGCGATCCCGCCACCTGCTGTGACAAGAAGATCAGGAGTAGCTACAGCATCAAGTGTAGCAGCGGCCTGCCTGACGGTTTGTCCTGAGGAAAAAACGGGCAAAGCAGACATTGGCGCATGACTAAACAGGGGGCTGCTCAACGATCTGGCAGACTCAATGACACTTTCGTTTGGCTCGGTAAACTTATTATTTAAGCCACTGACATGCATATGATCTGCACCGGCCAAACGCCATAATTTTGACCATGCTGGATAAGACCACCCTAGCAAGGGTTCTCTTGTAAGCGCGCCCCAGCCGGCACGATGGGCATGGATTGGTAAGTTCGTATGATGACCAAGTGCAATAATTCCTGCCATACCAGCAGCCATCAAATTGACCATCACACAAGTTCCACCTTGATTGTACACAAAGTCATGTCGCCTGCGCATTTCATCGATTTCACCAGTAAGGTTAAAAGCCACCATGACCTTATGTCCCATTTTATCAGCAGCATTGTTGACAGCCCGCATGACTTCTATGACGCGATCTTCAAAAGGGCAGGACGGACCATTTGCTTGTAATTCGTCGTCTTTGATGAAATCAATACCACCAGCACAAAGCTGAGAAACCAACATACCAGTTTCTTTGGCTGACAGCCCAACACTCGGCTTGATAATCGTGCCGATCAAAGGGCGATCATATATACCCATTAATTTGCGCGTGCCCTCACATCCAAATTTTGGGCCTGCGTAGTTATTAGAAAATGCTAAAGGTAGTCTCAGATCCATCAGCCGAATGCCTGAGAGGGGCTGAAGCTCAAAAAGATTACCAGCAATAGTTGTAATAAGATTTGGTAAAGAAGGTCCCAGATTATCAATAGGCCATGATAGCGTTATCTGCGCCCGCCACCATTTTTTTTGATCGACTGATGGGACCGAGCCTAAAAGCGAAGGTTCTGACACTGGCTCTAGCATCTTAAGCTTTTCCACTTGTGCCGCCGCCCGCATTTTTAGTTCAGCAGTTTCGCCTGGTATAGGGCGGAATGTGCCTGAGGATTGTTCTCCTGCCATAATTTCTGCGGCCTGAATGGGATCAATGGCTGTCTCGATCAGATAATCTGCTTCTACTCTTAAAGGGTTTTGCGGAGTCATGAGATTTTAACCTTATAAAGACTATTAGAAGCGACCAGCTGTTCTTTATTCAAACGAGAGGCTTCTGCCAAAGCAATTTTGGTTTGAAACAAACTTCTGCGAGCTAATTCGCTCACAACGGTTATAGTCCATAAACATTCGAACATGCGATCCAAAAGTTTTGGCCTTGTTTCGGATGCCCTCGAAAAGTCATATTGCTCTGCTTTGTTGAAGGCATATGATAACTGTCTCTTGATTTGAGACTATCAAACGTGCACTGGTATGACAAGTTTAGATACTCTGCAAAGGAATACAGAGAATGAAGGTTGGAGTGATCGGTTGCGGATTTTTTGCGCAAAATCACCTACACGCTTGGCGAGATATCGATGGCGTTGATGTGGTCGCTTTGTGTGACAATGACCGATCAAACCTAGTTGCAACGGGCAAAGAGTTTAAAATCAAGCGACAGTTTACTGATGCTATCGAATTGTTTGATTATGGTGACTTTGACATTGTAGATATTGCTACAACAGTTCCTTCTCATAGGTCTCTTGTTGAAATGGCTGCCCAGAACGCCAAACACATTATCTGCCAGAAACCATTTGCTGAGAGTATTAAAGACGCAAGGGCTATGGTTAATGCGGTAGAAGCTACTGGAAAAACTCTCATGGTGCACGAGAATTTCCGTTGGCAGTCCGCCGTACGGGCCGTGATAGAGGAGCTACGAAATGGTACAATTGGAGAGCCATTCTTTGGCCGTGTAAGCTTTCGGTCTGGGTTTGACGTATTTTCTGGACAACCCTATCTAGCGGAAGGTGAGAGATTCATTATAGAGGATCTTGGGATCCATATTCTTGACATCGCACGAGCCCTTTTTGGCGATGTAGCAAGGATTTCGGCAACGAAACGCCGCATCAATCCGTCGATTAGAGGTGAGGATGTTGCAACCATGTTTTTAGAGCATAAAGGTGGTACGTCGTGCATTGTAGATTGTTCTTATGCCACCAGACGTCAGATCGAGGCCTTCCCAGAAAGCGTTATAGAAGTGGATGGAGATAAGGGCACTATTAGCCTCGACTTAGGATACAAAATGACGGTTCAGGCCAATGGACAATCCAAGACATGGGATCTGTCGCCTCCTCTGCTGCCATGGGCGTCCAAGCCATGGCATAACATTCAGGAAAGCGTGCGCATTATCCAAAAGCATTTTATTAATTGTTTACTGGAGGGATGCGAACCCGAAACGAACGGGTATGACAACCTGCAAACTCTCAGTTTAGTGGAAGCGGCATACCTATCGGCATCTGAACATCGGACAGTTGAACTGGAAGAAATATGAGCGAGGTATTTCGCCTTTACGGCACGTTAGAACCACCAGCAAACCCGGAGTATTTTACAATAGGCCAGATGTCTTTCAAGTTGGAAGAAGGCGCATTGCGACATATAAAAGTAGGCGGCATAGAGATCATCCGGTGTATTGCCTTTTTGGTCAGGGATCGTGATTGGGGTACGCTTACGCCACGTTTATCCCTTCTTTCGAGTAAAAGCGATGATACTAAGTTTTCGCTTCATCTTGAGGCAGAATTTGAGACACCCACGGCAGTACTAAATGTCTCTATTTTCATTGAGGCGTTACAGGATAAGATAACCATGCGCGCAGAAGGGATCCCAAACGGTATCTTCGAAACAAACCGAGCTGGCTTCACGGTCCTTCACCCGGCGAGACTTGCAGGTCACCCAGTCTCAGTTGAACATTCTAATGGAAGCATTGAGACGTCAACTTTTCCGTCCCTCATTGAGCCATGGCAACCGTTTAAAGACATAAAAGCATTAACGCATTTTGCAGATGGCCTAGCTGTCGATTGTAAGTTTACTGGGGACACGTTTGAGATGGAAGACCAGCGGCAATGGGGGGATGCCTCTTACAAAACATACGTCCGTCCTTTAGCTCTGCCCTGGCCGTACACTCTGAGCCAAAGCCAACCTCTGGTGCAATCGGTTTCTATTACCTGGCATAGAACTGGCACAAGACAACCTGAAAGTAATAATAATAGTGTACTTTCTGAAACTCTATTTCCAGAAACTGCAATACTTTTAACTCCTCAAGATGCCATGCAACTTATAAAACATCCTGTGGACATAAGACAGGTTTCGCCACAGCGTTTGCTCTGTCACGTGGACGCAACTACAGTTACGACCGCGGAGTTTTTTGAAGCCTACGCTAAACTACAAGCCGTGATGCCAAATTTTGTGTATGATCTTGAATTGATTTGCGGCTTTGAAGAACCCCCTTCATTAGAACTTTTAAAACTGCGCGGGGCAATGGATACAGCCGGTTTCAAGCCGGAAAGTGTTATGCTGTGCCCCGCGGCCGATAAGATATCAACCCCTCCAGGTTCTGACTGGCCTAAATGTCCACCACTGGAGGAAATATATAGCGCTAGCGCCGATACCTTCGGTGATCTTATTCGTGGCGGTGGAATGGTTACCTTTTTTCCCGAACTGAACCGAAAGAGGCCACCATTAGAACAGCTAGATTTTGTATCGCATAGCCTGTGCCCTATAGTGCATGCCTCGGACGATATTTCCGTGATGGAGACACTAGAGGCGATCCCACATATAACGCGATCCGCTCGAGCAATTATTGGTGATGCTGATTACCGGATCGGGCCTTCGACAATTGCAATGCGCCATAACCCTTATGGCCAGCGAACATTTCCTAACCCAGATCTTAATCGCCTTTGTATGGCTGATAATGATCCACGTCATGGCGCTGCATTTGGAGCGGCCTATGTAATTGGCTTGGCTACGGCTCTGGCTGACAGTGGGGTGACTGTTTGGACACCATCTGAACTTTATGGACCTAGAGGACTCAATGGTCCAATAACCAAGGCGATATCGTTTCTGGCACGGTGTGCAGGAAAACCAATTCACAGAGCAACTATTAAGAACGATCTCGCCGAACTCATAATTGGACCCCATCAGATCACAGCAAATCTTACCAGCCAGCCTCTTGGCGGTTTGGGGCCTTTTGAGTTTGATGCGTCTTAGATCATGCATTAAACATGCGGACAAAAGGTCTTTTTATGGCGCGATTAAGACAGGAAAAGCTGACTTACCACTTGGAGTTGTTGTTTTTATTATGCTTGTTTTTGAAGGCGCGTGAGGTATTTTTCTTTGATAAGAGGTAACCATCCATGAAACTGAGAAATAAAGTGGCATTAGTCACGGGAGCACAAAGAGGAATTGGCAAAGCCACGGCTGAAGCTTTGGCAGAAGAAGGCGCAACAGTAGTTGTAAATTTTCTGGATGATGAGACCGCAGCAAATAAGCTAGTTGGAGATATAATTAAAAGGGGCGGCAAAGCAGTCACAGCTCAGGGTGATGTAACTCAAAAATCTCAAGTAGATGCAATAATTGATATGACTGATGCATTTGGAGGAATAGATATCCTAGTCAACAATGCTGGAGTTTTTCCAAGAAAAGAGCTTTTTGAAATATCCAGTGACGATTGGGACTATGTCCATGACATAAATTTGAAAGCATGCTTTTTTTGTGCCCAAGCTGCTGCTGCAAAAATGGTACAATCCAATAAAAATGGTTCGATTGTAAATATAGCGTCTATCTCGGCTTATGATGGTCCTGCGCTTGGAATACACTATGCTGCCAGCAAAGGGGGTTTGATAAGTATGACAAAGGCCCTCGCAATGTCACTATCAAAGAGCTCTATAAGGGTAAATGCTATAGCACCTGGACTGACGGATACAGCGCAGCCTAGAGATGGGCACAGCGAGGCAGAGATAATTGAGATGGGGAATTCTTTACCCTTAGGTCGAATAATTCAACCTTCTGAAGTTGCGCAGTCGGTTCTTTTTTTAGTCTCAAATGAAGCAAACCAAATAACGGGCCAAGTTCTGCATATCAACGGGGGTATATTGATAGTTTGAAGACAGAAAATTTTTAAAATAAATTTTTAATTAAAGTTAATTGATATGGCAGCAAATACGATCTTATAGCAAGTTAATCGCACTTGATCTTAATTTTTTTAGTTCCTTAATTTCTTATATAACAATCTGAATTGCTTCAGTTTCTCTGCATATTTAGCATGCATAGCTTGGTCTGTCTCAAAAGTTTTAGTTACAGGCAAAGCAACAATAACATCGTTTTCACCTTCATTTCCTGTAGCTAGCCGTGCTAGCCGAGCAGCACCTATTGAAGGCGCGTAAGCTGATGAAAGACAAGTATCGATTGAAATGTTAAGGACATTTGCGATTAATTGGGCAAAAAAGTCTGACTTAGACCCTCCCCCGATCAATATTAGGTTTTTGAGCTTGGCTTTATCTTCCGATAATGCGTCTACTCCATCTGCAAGTGAAAATGCGATACTCTCTAAAAAAGCCAATGTTATATCTTCAGTAGCTGTAGAATGGTTTAAACCAATGATTGCCCCTCTTATCCTACTATCATTGTGCGGAGTTCGTTCGCCAGAAAGATAAGGTAAAGCTAGTAAATCTCCAGGACCTTGGAATTTGCTCTCCGCTGAAAACATCAAACTTTCAATATTTTTTTCTGATGTCCAACTCAAAACTTTATCCATTATACTGGTTCCGTTCAAAAGCGCGGCCATATTAAACCAAGTTGATGGCAAGGCGTGACAAAAACTATGTACTAATTTTTTAGTTTTTGGTTCGAATTTTTTAGATCCCAAAAATACTTGGGCCGCCGTTCCCATAGAAATAAAACCTGTACTTTCATCTACTGCTCCAAGGGCAACACCACCACAAGCCACATCGCCAGCACCGGCCGCTACTAAAATACCTTTTGGTAATTTCCAACGGACTGAAAATTCACTTTTTAGTATTCCGCATAAATTTGGAGACTCAAAAATCGATGGCAGTACCAAATTATCTGAATTACAGGCACTTATACATTCTTCAGACCATGTTCTTTTTTTCTGATCAAAAAGCCAAGATCCGGCTGCATCTGTAACATCTGTTGCTATTGTACCAGTCAACTTAAGGCGTAAAAAATCTTTAGCAAAAAGAATATATTTTGCCTGCTTAAACCTCTCTGGCTCATTACGAGACAACCATAATAATTTAGGACCTGTAAAACCAGGCATCGCTATAACACCAGATTTTTCGGCTAAATCAGGGAATTTGTCGTTAAGATCATGTGCTTCTTTTTCGGCTCTACCATCATTATGCAAAATTGCATTACCAATCGGTTTATCTGTCGAGTCCATCAAAATAGCAGCATGCATATGGCCTGATAGACCAATACCCTCAACCCGTTTCATATATTTTTCAGCTTTTGATGATAGTTCATCAAAAGCATCCAACAAAGCCTCAAACCACCTGTTAGGATCTTGTTCAGAGTGACCAATTGAAGGACGTTCAGTGGGAATTGATCGAGACGAAAATTCCAGCACTTTGTCACTACGATCAACAAGCACAATCTTAATAGATGACGTGCCTAGATCAACTCCAATATACATTCAGTGTTCCCATTTATAATTTTGATGTATCAATTAGCTTTCAATCCCAATGATAAGTCATAAAGATCAAAAAGCATCTCGCCATCCCCACTTGTTTGCAATTTCTATAGATCGTCGAAAGGTCTCAACTTTATCAGAAGTGCCAATGCCTCTTACGGATGCTGCCGCAGCAGAATGTCCTGTAATGATAGCTGTCTCGATACCCATATTTTCATGCAGTGCGTAAAGAAAACCTGCTGCAAAAGCATCGCCCGCGCCATTTGTCCCTATTATGGCAGTATCTGGAATAGCGACGGAGGGGTGTGAATAAAAGTTTCCATCTCGAGTGTATACAAAGGCTCCTTCTGGAAAGTGAACAGCAACAAGTTGCATAGTTCCAGATCTAAGAACATCACGCGCTGCAACTTTGCAAGCATCAAAGTCAGTTGGTTGCTCTGGATTTAGTTCCATTCCAGAAATAGCGCAAATCTCAAAGTCATTTACAATTAAAAGATCTAAAAATTGGAGACATGGATTTACAAGTTCATAAATTTTTTTAGCTGATATTGAACATAGCTCTAAGTTGGTGATTAGCTCTGCAGTTTTTGCCTTTTTTAAAACCGTAACCCACCCGTTGGGATCTTGATCCCATGATTTGTCGAGCTTTTCGTGCACTCCAGGCAAACCCAGGTGGAGAAACCTAGCGGTGGATTTAGTAAAATCGAAATGATCAGGTGTTAGATATGCAGCAGTTCCTGCAAAATATAAGTGTGTACGGCGTCCAGAACTACTCGCGGTATATGCGTCTGTTCTTTGGGTTTTCGTAAGATCTGTTTTTTTTAGAAAAGTTGTATCTAAACCAGCTGCTAAAGCCTCTTGAATTAGCAGACTTCCGTCTTCATCTTCGCCCACAAGACCAATTGTTGAAACAGGAATTTTTGGATCAAGGCGTTTTAAATCGATAGCAAGATTACATGCAGAACCACCACCTCTTACGTTCTCTTCTGTTATCTCGACAACTTCTTCTTCTTTCGGCCAATCTCTTACTAACTTATTGTGATCTGCGCACCAAGTGCCTCCAGTTATAAACCCTCTGCGTGATTTTGAACCTAAGTTCATTTGGCCTCTGCCATCAACACTTGATCTGTAATTTCTAGATCAGCTTCAAGAGATCTATTAGGCAAAATAGATTTTTTAACTAAATTCTGGTGATAAAGTTTTACGCCCTCCTTGGCCGACAAATCATCCTCAACGATATGCCGCATTAACTTTACTATCTCTAAAGAATCCTCAGCTTTGTAAATTTTTCGCCCAAACAGAGCAACACGTGCTCCAAATCTGCTAGCTTGCTCGATTAGCTCAAATGTGTCTCTTGTTGTTCCAGCACCCCCACCCAGGATCCCAACTACCAGGTTATTTGGGTCAAATTCAGCTAATTCTGCCATTGCCCGAGCACCGTTATATTGAATTTTCAAAAATAATGGACGTTCCAAACGCTCCAAACCAGCAAGACACCGCACAATGGAGTCGTTGATATAAGTTCCAATATCTACATCACCTGTATTAATCGCAAATGCTGGATTAAAGACCTCTAGAAAGTGGTCCATTTCCGTACCACTGATTGAATCTCGAAATTGGGTATAGGCATTAAGGTTTTGTAAATCTTTGTCTAGGTCATTATAAAACGTAATAGAGTATAAACCCAGCTTACTATATTTAAGTGCACTTTCAATTTTAGCTGTATTAAATGCAACAGATGGTTTTTCCTTGTAGCTTGCACCACGATATCCCCATATGTCAGTAGCATCATTCAAACGTACAGCAGGTATTATATTGCTATTTTCAAAAATGCCTTCCAATACCAAGGCTTCGGCCGAAGAAAGAGACATTAGCATAATATCAATTAAGTCAGAATCGACCATTTCTTTCATAGCATCACGATAATTTTTCATTGGAGCAGCCATTTGGACATTTCCAAGGCCATCTAAAGTTCTTTCCTCTAGGCCAATAGCGTCCGCTCCGCCCCCCATATCTCCATCTTTAGCGTCCGCTATTATAAAATCTTGAGGTTTATAGTTTCCGGATACTATACGTGCGAGTTTTTCGGCCATTCTACTTTTTTTAGGAGACATTTTATCTCTACCTTATTTATTCATTCGATATTAAATTAAATACTTTGGCGAATATATCTTGGGTTTAATTGATTGAATCACTTCATCAAGAAGTGGATCCACTTTCAAGCTCCGGAGGAAGCGCAGCACCTGTCATAAAGGCAACTGCATCGGCCATAGAGTAATCTTTGGGGTTAATCACAGTCAACCGTTTCCCCAAGCGATGAATGTGAATTCTGTCAGCAACTTCGAATACGTGGGGCATATTGTGACTAATTAGAACTATCGAGATACCGCGGGCTTTAACATCTTGCAACAGATCGAGAACTCTGCGTCCCTCTTTCACTCCCAAAGCTGCCGTTGGTTCATCAAGTATAATGACTTTTGATCCAAAGGCTGCCGCTCTTGCAACCGCTATACCCTGGCGCTGACCGCCAGATAAAGTTTCAACTGCTTGTCTTATGTTCTGGATGGTCAGTAGACCTAGTTCACTTAATTTTTCGCGCGCAAATTTTTCCATTGCAGGTTTGTCTAGCTGTCTGAAAATTTTGCCACGAATACCAGAATACCGCAGTTCTCTACCCATAAACATATTATCTGCTATTGATAATGCTGGGGACAGCGCCAACGTTTGATACACTGTCTCAATTCCTTTTAAACGGGCAGCTATGGGGGAATGAAAGTGAATAGGCTCTCCTTGAAGACTAATATCACCACTCTCCAGCTGGATTGCTCCTGTCAACGATTTAATCATCACAGATTTACCAGCGCCATTATCACCAATTACTGCGAGAATCTCGCCAGGCAATAAATCAAAATCCGCTCCATCGAGGGCTGTGACGCGACCGAAATGCTTAACCAAGTTTCTGGCTTGAAGGACTGGTTGCATCAGACAGATACCTTTCTAATCCATTGGTCAATCGCAACAGCGAAAATGATCAGTAATCCAATCAATAAATAAGTCCATTGCGCGTCAGCTCCAAGTAACCTCAATGCCAAAGAAAAAACTCCAACAATGAGAGCGCCAAAGAGCATTCCTGCAATAGATCCTCGACCTCCAAAAAGGGAAATACCGCCTATCACAACCGCGGTGATTGATTCTATATTTCCAAGTTGACCAACATTTGGTGAAACAGCACCAATCCGTCCAATAACAGCCCAACCTGCAAATGCACAAATCAGTCCTGCAAGCATATAAACCGAAATTAAGGTTTTCTTTACGTTTACACCAGATAGTTCGGCTGCCTCAGGATCATCGCCAACTGCAAAAACATGTCGACCCCAGGCAGTGGTTCTAAGCGTATACGCCAGTCCAAATGCCAGTATAACAGCAAACAGAGCGCCATAGGTAAAGTTGACTCCTGCAAATGGTATTTTTGTACCAAAATAATGAAGCAAGACTGCTTGTTCTTCAATGTCTTGTGCCCGAATTGACTCATTTGCGGAGTAGATAAAAGTGGTGGCTAGTAGAATTTGCCACATTCCCAAAGTCACAATAAAAGGCGGTAAACGCATGACTGCAACGAGCCATCCATTTATAAAGCCGCAACCTGTGCCACAAATCAGGCCACAAACGATACCCAGTTCAACTGGAATACCGTAACGAAATGTGAATTGTCCCATCACAACCGAGCTCAAAACCATAATTGCGCCAACCGACAGATCTATACCAGCAGTGAGAATAACAAGGCTCTGTGCGGCGCCGAGTATCGCAACAATTTGCACCTGTTGTAAAATCAAAGTTAAGGCAAAAGGACTAAAAAATTTTGACCCGAGTATGGCTCCAAATATAATTATTGAAACTATAAGTACAATCAGCGGAACTAGAGCCGGGTTTTGATGAAGCACATGCTGCGCTTTGCGAATTAAACCTCCGTCCTGTTCAGCAAATTCTGCGACTTCGGTCGGTGCTGATGATAAAGATGCTTCTAAATCGGCTTCTTCTTGTGTCAGTTTTGACATCATCTACTCCCAAATATTTTAGGTATTCAAACAATATTTTTTTCTGGACAATGTGCAGAAAAAGATAATGAAAGGGAGAGATTAACCCTCCCCCTCAATTTAATGTTAACCCCAGCAGAGTTTCATACCTTCAGCAGAAGATATAGATGGAACTCCAGGTACCGGATTATCTGTCACTAGCGCCACACCGGTGTCAAAGAAGTCCTTACCCGGTGTCAGAGCTGGTTTGATACCTTCTTCAGCCCATTTTTTAATAGCCTCAACACCCATTGATGCCATTAAAAGAGGATATTGCTGCGAAGTTGCACCAATAATACCGTCACGTACGTTAGCCACACCAGGGCAGCCACCATCTACAGAGGTAATGATCACATCCTTTTCACGGCCCACTGCTTTCAAGGCTTCATAAGCACCCGCGGCAGCTGGTTCATTGATAGTGTAGATCACATTTATCATTGGATCTTTTGCAAGCAAATTCTCCATCGCTTTACGTCCACCTTCTTCGTTTCCAAAGGTCACATCGTTTCCTACGATCCGTGGATCTGTTTCGTCGCCCCACTTATTCGGGTCACCCAAATCGATTCCAAAGCCTTGTAAGAAACCTTGGTCCCGCAGAACGCCCACAGTTGGCTGCTCCACTCTGATATCCAACATACCAAGCTTTGCTGTTGCAGCACCATCGCCCATGGTAGCACGAGCCCAAGCGCCGATTAACTCACCTGCAACGAAATTATCTGTTGCAAATGTAGCATCGGCTGCTGTGATTGGTTCAAGGGGTGTATCTAATGCGATCACAACCAAACCGGCGTCACGGGCTTGTTTCACTGCTGACACAACGCCTTTTGTATCAGAAGGGGTGATCAATATTCCTTTAGCACCATCAAGAATGCATGTTTCAATCGCTGCGACTTGTGTTTCGTTATCTCCCTCAATTTTACCAGCGAAAGCTTTAAGGGTCATCCCAAGCTCATCTGCTTTGGCTTGAGCGCCTTCTTTCATCTTAACAAAAAAGGGATTAGAGTCTGTTTTTGTAATCAGACAAACAGTGGTCCCGGCGTAGGCATAGCTACCTAATGCCATCAGGCCGACAGCCATCGTTGCAATTATTTTCTTCATTTTCAAAGCCTCCCATGTGCCTTAGTAATAAATGTTCATTATTAATACGGGATTCATTCCCCCACAATAGATGGTGTCGTTAGAAAAAATGTTTGTCAATAATTTATTGCTTACAAAGTATCACTGTAAAACTGGTAAACTTATAAAAATACTTCATACTTAATGGATAAAATGGAGCTTGTTAAAAGTCTTTCGCCATTCTGATACTTCACCTTTAACAATTTGACCTTTCAAGGCTTTTGCAATCAATTCTGCCAAACGAATTGAGTCCTTTGCTGTCATACCCCATCTAACCAATTCAGGAGTACCAAACCTCAGGCCATTCATATCTCCATCCAACTCTTTAACAGGTAATCCAATTCCACATGCTAAAAAGCCAGATTTTCTCAATAGCTTAGATGCCTGCTGACCTCCACCATACTCTTCTGAAAGTACCCCAAACTGATGTGATTGTGTATGGCCCAAAGCTCCAAAAAATATTGGAATGTCATATTCTTCTAAATATGAGGCTAGAGTTTTAGACATTAGAACCATTTCGTTGACGTATTCTTTGCCAAACTCCTTCCAATCCAACATCGTAACAGCCAAGGCTGCTGACTTTGAAGCATCAAAATTCGCTGTCATGCCCGGAAACGCTATTCGATCTAATTTTTCTGCAAGTTTGGAGTCGTTGGTAACAATTGCACCACCTGGAGGTCCTCCTAAGCTTTTATAGGTACTCATTGTTACTAAGTCAGCTCCAAGATCTAGTGGATTTTCCCATGCTTTCCCTGCTATAAGTCCACACTGGTGAGCAGCATCAAATAAAAGGTGAGCCCCTACTTCCTTGGCTATTGAACTAACTGCTGAAATAGGATGCTCAAATAGATTAAGGCTCCCACCAAGTGTTATGAGTGTTGGCTTTTCTCTCACAGCAAGTTTACGAAGTTGATCTACATCTACAGTATAAAAGTCTTTATCGATAGGAGCCTCGATAATATTTAATCCAAATAAACCTGCGCAACCTGGACTATGATGAGTTACGTGCCCACCGATAGAGGCAGGAGGTACAATAATGGTATCTCCGGGTTTGCAAATAGACATAAAAGAAAAAAGATTTGCCATTGCACCCGAGGGCACTCTAATTTCCGCAAATTTGGAGCAAAAAATTTCTGCTACGAGACACGAAGCCACAACTTCTATTTCTTCTATAGCTTCAAGCCCCATTTCGTATTTATCTCCTGGATATCCAAGAGACGGACGAGAGCCTATACCACATGAAAGAAAAGCCTCTGCTCTTGGGTTCATAATATTGGTAGCTGGATTGAGATTAAAACAGTCTTTTTCATGAATAATTTTGTTTAAATCAGCCAAAAAGTTTAGGCGTTCCAATAATTCTTTAGAAGATGATGCTGAAACTTTTTGAGCTAGATCCTGAACTAAATTTTCGCTAACTTCCGGCACCCATTTTCTTCGCTCTAATTGCATAAAAATACCCCAATTTGGATGTGTAATCTTTAGTTCGTTTTAAATAGGCTTTGCATATTAAATTTTACTTTTATACCACTCAGCCCAAAGGTAAACTAAGTGCATTGTTTTAAAATTGTTTGTTTGACAACCCACTTTTCAAACTTCTCGCCAAGTAATAATTGGTGAATAATAAATGTTCAAATAATATGCTTCGCAGAAATAGCGTTACGTAATTCTTGATAATTTTTACCTGAAAAGCCTAGCTTTAAGTCCAATATAAATAAGGAAGATAAAAATGAAAAAAATTATTACAGCCGCCGTGCTGCTATTTGCTCCTTTTTTTGCTTTTGCTGGAGGTCATTCGGCTTTGGGTGGATCTGGAACAGGGGTTCGTATTGATTTAAAAAGTATTGAAGGTACTTCTGGTAACCATGTCCAGGTAACGACCAGCGATATCTGGATGTATGATAATCCTCCAGAAGGTTTTCCTGAAGCAATGAAAGTTAACTGTAATTATTTTCAGGTTTTTGCTGCTGGCCAACAACAACCAAGTGGGGGAATTGGGGTTTGCCAAGCGTATGACCCAGATGGTGATATTTCCTTAAATAATGGTATTTTCCAACCAGACGGCACAATTGCGGTAACAATTATTGCGGGAACTGGGAAGTGGGCAGCTTTAACTGGAGCTAAGTTTCAAGGCAAAACTAGGCACTCGTTAGGTGGCGGTGCTGTTTACGATTTTAAACCCGTGAACTAATTCTCTAATTGCACCAAAAATATATTTAAAAAGTTTAAGTTTAGTGAATAAAATATAGATATATATAGGGAGGATTTAAATGTCATATGTAGCTATAAGAGAGGTAACGCCAGTGAGTGGCAAAGAAGCTGTTTTGCAAGAAAGAATGCTTCGACTGTCGAGCATTATGGAGCGGCATGGTGCAAAATCTGGAGTATTTAAAGTCGTTGCTGGAGATGGAGCTGGTCGATTTGACCTGATGAACTGGTATGAAACCGTTGAAGCTGGCGCAACCGCATTCCAAGCTTTTGGTACCGATGAAGACTTCCAAAAGGTTATGCACTTACGTGCCGTAGATCCGGTTGGAGAGGTTGTAGGGCCTTGGATAGGAAGAATGGTATTTGGGAGCGCTCCAAAGGGCAGTAAGCCTGTTGTGGTTCATCGCGACTATCATGCCTCAAGATCGGCTGTACAAAAGGCTTTAGAACTTGCACCAGAGCTTGAAAAACTTATGGATACCCTGGGCGTTGAGGTTGGTGTTGGTGTTCCAATAATGAAGGATGATCATGAAATGCTAAGAGTAGTCTACCGATTTGATTCAATGGTTCATTGGGGACAATCTGTTGACAAGATGGTCACCGATGAACGCTTTCTTGGTATCGTTAATGCTGCGCATGAGGCAGCAACATTAAAGTCATCAAGAATGCTGGTAAAGGTCGAATAAAAAATCAGCAAGGGTATCTGTATGTTTAGATACTCTTGCTAAATCACCAAAATACAGAACTACTTAATCCTTATCATCGCTTCATTTTTTCTCATAAAAAATGGCGTTAATGGTCCATTAAATGTAGCCTTTATTGGTTGATCGACTGTTATAATTTTATCATTCGACAAAGCTGCAAGAAGTACTTTTGAATGCTTTTCAAAATTTTTAAAAGTTGAGCGTCCAGAGTATTTTATAACGGCATATCTACCCCCTTTTACGATGACGATAGCAAGGTCTTCACTTAATGGTTGAGGTGCTGTTTTTAATTTGAATTTTCTTGGCAAAAAAAACTTCATAATCATTTCACCATCTTGAAACTTCTGCGTAACCGGCGTGGTCATATCTATTTTTACCGACTGTGTGACTGGCGTCGTCATTTCTATTTTTGTGGAAGAGATATTTGACCCAGAAATATACTTAAATAATTTTCTAAAAGCATCGTTTTGCCCGTTTTTTTGAATAGTTTGTACAGCAAGGCGATCATCATAATCTCTGATTTCATAAATTTCATTTACTGCAATAACACGATATGAAGTTTCTTCTAATGCGATAGATATATTTGCCC
>CACPBQ010000028.1 GCA_902632125.1 Paracoccaceae bacterium
CAGTATAGCGGTAAAAAGCTGTATTTTTGAAACTTCACCAGTTAACTTCCAAGATAAAAAAGTTGTAAATAAAATTAATGGGATGAAAATAGTAGTTGCTAAAACAAAGCCTTCATAGTTTTGACCATTAAAATTGAAGCTTATTTCATAGCGTTCAAATAAAATGTAAGCTACGAAGAAGACAATTACCGGTCCAAATTCTAAAGTAGACTTCATTCCTGAACTTTTTTGACTTGACGACATAATTTATCCTCCAAATTCAACAATAATTGCACCAATTGCAATTAACGCCATTAACAAAACTCTACGCGGGCCGACAGTTTCTTTTAGAAATAGCCAACCTATAACGGCAGCAAAAACTGTCGAAGTTTCTCTCAAAACTGCAGCCTCTCCCACTTTATCAAGTCGCGTCGCCAACATAATTGATCCAAAACTAAAAAAAGCAACAACTCCACCCACAGCACCTCTGATCGCCAAGGGTAGAAATTTTGGTTTCTCACGCAAATTAATCCAACGGTAGACTGCATAGGGCGTAATTGATAAACTATCAAACAGAAAGAACCATACTATGAATGCTAAAGGATTAATAGCAACCCTAATTCCATAAGCATCAACCGTCGTGTAAAGAGCCACAAAGCTTCCTGTACAAATAGCAAGGATTAATGCAATTGGTAAAGTCTCTCTAGAAGTCTCCAGAAAAACTAAGTTATATAATGCCAGACCAAATATGCCCATCAAAAGGAGAAAAATACCAAACCATTGTGTTGAAGTGAATGTTTCTCCAAACAAAATGTAGGCACCGATGACTGTGAAAATTGGACTTGTTCCCCGAACTACCGGATAAACTACAGTAAAAGACCCTTTAGAATATGCCAAAGCCTGAAGAACTTTATAAATAAAGTGAATTATAAAAATTAACAAAAAAATTGGCCACAACTCTGGCTCAGGGATTGGAACAACAAATATCGCCAAAGGAAGCATTGAAAGGCCAGAACTGGCATCCATAGCACCACGGGACAACCAGGGATCATGGCGCCCTTTTTGTAAAGAGCCAAAAACAGCATGTAAAAATGCTGCCAAAACAGCCAGCCATAAAGCTACACGACTACCTGTACTAGTTCCCTCAATTTTGTAAATCAAATCTATAAAAAATGAGAGGTCAAAACTCATCCTTATAAAGTCTTCTAACCCTCTGAGCCAGTAAGTGCCTGAGCAAATTCTGCTGGATCAAAAGGCGCTAAATCATCTATTTGTTCACCGACGCCAATTGCATGAATTGGAAGGCCAAACTTGTCAGCTAATGCTACTAGAACACCTCCTTTTGCTGTTCCATCTAATTTGGTCATTATAAGGCCGCTAACTTCTGCTATTTCACGAAATGTCTCAACTTGTGAAATTGCATTTTGACCGGTAGTTGCATCTAAAACTAATATTGTATTTTGAGGTGCTTCAGGATCCTTTTTTTTGAGAACTCGTACAATTTTTGCTAGTTCTTCCATTAAATCTGTTCGATTTTGGAGCCTCCCGGCCGTGTCAATCATAAGTAGGTCTGCTTTTTCTTGCTGTGCTTTTTCTAATGCATCAAAAGCTAATGATGCAGGGTCAGAACCCTCTGGCGCAACCAAAACTGGGACATTTGCTCGATCTCCCCAAATTTGAAGCTGCTCGACGGCCGCAGCTCTAAAAGTATCACCAGCAGCAATAACGACATTTTTGCCTGCCTCTTTAAATTGGCTAGCCAACTTTCCAATTGTTGTTGTTTTTCCTGAACCATTGACGCCCACAACAAGCACAACTTGAGGATGTTTAGAATAGATTGGCAAGGGTTGGGCAACGTGTTCCATAATTTGCTCTATTTCGTCTGCCAGCAATTTTTTGATTTCAGATGTGGAAAAACGACTTCCAAGATTTCCTTGGGCCATATTTGCAGATACTCTCATGGCAGTGTCAACGCCCATATCAGAAGCAATTAGGAGCTCTTCAAGTTGTTCGAGCATATCATCATCGAATTTTCGCTTTGTGGCTTTCTGCTTTCGTCGCTTCAAAATTTTTCCAACAAAAGTTTCTTTCTGGTTCGTAGTTTGAAGACTTTCCTTATCAACTGGTAGTTTCTGGTTAAATATGGGCTCATTTCGAACACCTGAAATATCAGATTGATCACTTTTATGAGTATTAATTTCTTCTTTTTGCAATGTGTCGGCTTGCTTTAATTCAACTTCTTCCGGTTCTCCACCATCTTCTATTATCGCCTCTATACCTTCATCAATTTTAGAAGAAGATTTGAACAAACGTTCCTTAAGTTTTTTGAAAAATGCCATCAATTACACCATTTCAATACTTTGATATCAATCCGTATAAACCCACAAAAATTTAAATATGTAAGATCAAAGCAAGCTTTGAATATAGTTCTAAATTTTGAACAAGGGCTTAACCTAAATTTCATCTCGAAAATATTTTATGGTTGATTTAATTGCATTAGGCGCCGCCTGCCCCAATCCACAAATAGAAGCATCAACCATGGTATTGCACACTTCTTCTAAAAGTTCGGTATCCCATTCGTTGTTTTCCATTAGTTTTACAGATTTTTCACATCCGACCCTGCACGGAGTACATTGTCCACAGCTTTCGTCTTCAAAAAATTTTAACATGTTTAGAGCTGCAGCTCGAGCACTATCTTGGTCTGACAAAATAACTACTGCAGCTGATCCAATAAAAGTGTTGTGTTCTTGCAGGGTATCAAAATCCATAGGCACATCATTGAGCTCGGCAGGTAATAATCCAGAAGAAGGCCCACCTGGCTGATAAGCTTTGAATACATGACCTTCCTTAATCCCACCTGCAGCGTCAATGATATCTAAAATTGTAGATCCAGAGGGCAACAAGTAAATTCCTGGGTTTTGAACCCGACCTGATACGGAATAGGTTCGAAGGCCTTTTCTACCATTTTTTTCCACACTATTAAGTATCTCTGGACCCTCTCTACAAATCCGCGCGATCCAATGAAGCGTTTCAATATTGTGAACGAGCGTTGGCCTACCAAATAATCCAACCTGAGCGACAAATGGAGGCCGGTGTCTTGGCAATCCTCTTTTACCTTCGATGGACTCGATCATTGCACTTTCTTCACCACAGATGTACGCGCCAGCTCCTCTGCGCAGCTCTACGTAATTCGTGTCAACTATCCCAGCTTTTTCCAATTCATTGATTTCTCTACGGAGTATTTCCAAAACGGCGGGATATTCGTCACGCATATAAATGTAAGCTTTTTCAGCTTCTATCGCCCAAGCAGCTATAAGCATTCCTTCAAGAAACAAATGAGGCGTTCTTTCTAAATAGAACCTATCTTTGAATGTTCCTGGCTCACCTTCATCGCCATTTACTGCGATAAAACGTGAGCCCTCATTCATTCGAACAAATCCCCACTTTTTACCAGAAGGAAATCCAGCTCCGCCCAGCCCCCTTAAGCCAGACTCCAAAATTTTGTTTTGAACATCCTCCCAATCACCGTCTAGTCTTAAGTCTACAAGTGTTTGATAACCTCCTTTATTAAAATATTCTTGGAACCCTTCATATTCTGGAATGTCACAATGAAAATTCTGTTCGGATATAGCAGTTTTAACTTTTTCAGCTGAAGCATGATCTATATGGTTGTGTCCTATTTCTAGGGTAGGTGCAGTATCGCATCTACCCATACATGGTGCCCGCAAGACTCTAACTTCGTCTGGATTTAAATTGTTTTCAAGTTCTTTACGAAGCTTCTGAGCTCCAGCCAACTCGCATGATAGAGAATCACAGACCCTGATTGTCAATTTTGGGGGTGGCTTATCATCTTCCTTAACAATATCAAAATGTGCATAAAATGACGCCACCTCATGAACCTCTGCCATTGATATTTTCAATTCTTCAGCCAAAGCGCAAAGATGCTGGGCAGATAAATAACCATACTCATCTTGGATAAGATGTAAAAACTCTATAAGTAGATCTTTCTGTCTAGGCTTGTCTGCGAGGAGTAATTTGACCTGGTCTAAAGCCTTATCTTCAAATTGGCGACCTTTCGGTGTACGTCGCCCTTTGCCTTTGGCCGATTTCCAAACACCTTTATCTTGGTCTAAAGCCATTTACATACTCCCCCGATCTTTATACTAAATTCTATATTCAAAGTGAACTTTTTTAATACTTAAAAACGACCTTGAAACTTATACATACGATAGATTACGATCATCTTTTTTATAATAGTTAAGTTAGACTTCGGCTTTTGTAACAGATAATTTACCATCGCGAAATTCGATATCTAAATCTGTCAAACGCAAAGCTTTCGTTTTGTTCGTAATAATACTGTCGCCTGATCTAATTACTGTATATCCCCTATCTAAAGTTTGACGATACCCAAGTGTTTCCCTCAATCGATCAAGGGACTGCAGTTTTAATTCTAACTCTTTGAATTTCACAAGGTGAAACTTTTTTAACCTTAACCATAATTCGCCAAGGTTTCTATGCTCACGTCGTATATCACGTTTCAAAGACAAACCCTCAATTCTGGAAAAATATGAATTTAAGTTTTGCTTCTTAAGGTCAATTAAAAAACTGAATAAACTTGTTAATTGCTTCGCCTGCAAATCAAATTTGCTTTGTTTATTTTGCAAGCGCATAAGTAATGACGCGGCCTTAATACCAGTACTTATTTCATACAGCTTACTTTTTTTAAATCTAACACTGGAAGTTAAAGACGATGGCAACCGAATGCTCATAGAGTCCAACCTCTGTGTAGGTCCTTCTAATAAAATAAAAACCCTCGGAAGTGATCGAGAAAAGTCCGATAATCTTTGAGACCGTCTTGATAATATCTCACTGAGAGCCCTGCTTAAGCGTGCTTCATTAGTATCCAGTGAAGACAACAATTCATGCCTTACTGGAACAGCCATTTCTGCCGCAGCTGAGGGCGTGGGCGCTCTTACATCTGCAACATAATCAAGAAGAGTCGTGTCGGTTTCATGACCTATCGCCGATATCAAAGGAATTTTAGATTTGAATGCTGATCTTACCACCAGCTCTTCATTAAAACTCCAAAGATCTTCAATCGATCCACCTCCCCGAGCCACGATTATTAAATCAGGTGAAATAAGAGGATTTTGTTTAGCCAAAGAGTTAAAACCATCAATAGCTCGAGAAACTTCTTTCGCACAATTTTCTCCTTGCACAGAAACGGGCCATAAAACTACTTTTCTAGGGAAACGATCCGTCAGACGATGTAAGATATCTTTAATAACGGCGCCAGAAGGAGAAGTCACCACCCCGATAAGTTCAGGAAGATAAGGAAGTGACATTTTATGCTCGCTATTGAAAATTCCTTCAGCTTGAAACTGTTTTTTTCTTTTTTCCAACATAGCCATCAAAGCACCAACGCCTGCAGGCCTTAAATCATCAATAACTATTTGATATTTAGACTGCCCTCCAAAAGTAGTTACTCTTCCCCTGGCAATTACCTCCATACCTTCCTCAGGCTTTGTGATTAATTTATCAGCGACACCCTTCCAGATAACTCCTGCCAGTACTGATTTTTCATCTTTCAAATCTAAATAAACATGACCAGATCTGGGTAAGCTTACTCGGCCAATTTCACCTCTGATCCGAACATAAGCGAACTCATTTTCAATAAGTCTTTTTATGGCATTTGAAATTTCACTTACAGAAAACTCAGGTTCATTAATTCCCAAAGTTTGATTTTCTAAAAGATCAGCCATTCAAAACTCCTGACGAAAACCTAAACTTTGATGAGCATAAGGGCAAATAGTTTCGGCAAGTCTTGCCCAAGCAAATTATGTTGATTATTAAAAATCAACGAGCACAAGGTGGGTCCAGTATGAATATAATGATATTAGGGAGTGGAGGCCGCGAACATTCTCTAGCCTGGGCTATAAAAAAAAATCCAAAATGCGATAATATATTTGTAGCACCGGGAAATGCGGGTATTGCACAAATTGCTAAATGCATAAATATTAACATTCTTAATACTAGTCAGATATTAAAGTCCGTCAGAGAACACAGTATCGACTTCGTGTTAATTGGTCCAGAGGCGCCTCTAGCAGAAGGCGTTAGCGATATTTTAAAGAGAGAGGGCATTTTAACTTTGGGACCCTCTAGAGCAGCTTCCCAATTGGAAACGAGTAAAAAATTTACTAAAGAAATTTGCGACGCATGCGGGGCACCCACTGCCAAATATAAAAGCTTCGACGCAAGGGAACCAGCTTTAAATTATATAAGAAATAAGAGAGCACCGTTAGTTGTAAAAGCTGATGGACTAGCAGCGGGCAAAGGTGTGATCATAGCTACAGACATTGAGATGGCTTTATCTGCAGTTAACGAAATTTTTTCTGGCTCCTTCGGAGATGACAATACAAATGTTGTGGTTGAAGAGTTTATGGAAGGTGAAGAAGCCTCCCTTTTTGTATTAGTTGATGGCGAAAATGTCCTACCTATAGGAACCGCTCAAGATCACAAAAGGGTAGGAGAAGGCGATACCGGATTAAATACCGGAGGCATGGGAGCCTATTCACCAGCCCCAATTTTGGATGAGCTAGTTTTGAATAAAGCTCTGGATAGGATTATACGCCCAACAATGCGGGAAATGGTCAAACGAGAGATGCCCTATCAAGGTATTCTTTATGCTGGCCTCATGATAAAAGATTCAGATCCTCGATTGGTTGAGTATAATGTTAGATTTGGTGACCCGGAATGCCAAGTCTTGATGATGCGGTTGGGAGGACAAATTTTAGATGCGTTACTGTCTACAGCCGAAGGCAAGTTAAATGATGTAAAGATTAATTGGGCCAAGGACCATTCAATTACAGTTGTTATGGCCAGTAAAGGATATCCAGGTTCTTATAATAAGGGTTCTGTAATTGGTGGGTTGGATGAGCTTCCTTCCAATAGTGATTTTATGTGTTTTCACGCTGGAACAGAAATTCAGGATGGAAGGTTTATCGCGAACGGGGGACGCGTTTTGAACTTCACAACCAGAGCAGATACACTAATCGAAGCCCAAAAAAGTGTGTACCAAATAATAAAAACTATCGATTGGCCGCAAGGCTTTTACAGAAAAGATATTGGCTGGAGAGCACTCTGATTTTTTAATCAAAAATCAATTATCAGCTGCTATCCTGCATATAAAAAATCCGCCGAAGCAGGTGTCTTTTATTGAAAATTTATGCCGTCAGCCAGAAAGAAATTAAAGGAGTTTTCCTCAGTTTATAGAATTATCTTTGATCAACGAATTAAGGGAGATCAGTGGCGAATAAGCCCCTGGCCGAAACTTGCAAATGGTTGACCAGATCCTAGTATTCAAGTTTCCATCCTTTCGACTAGAATTTGGGATGCATTAAAATTTGGATTCGAAGCGATTTTCCCGGATGACATATTTATGTTTGATTTCGATGCCTCTGAGGAGAATTGAACAGCTGGCACTATTATTATAGCCGGAACTGCCAAACTTGAGGTATCAGGAATTTTTAACGAAGGCTGTGTAAAATGGAAGGTACGTTAAGGTGAAGAGGAAAAAACCGGATAACTTTGGAGGAAAACAGAACACTTCGATTTGAGGCTTATAATGCTCGGTTGTACTGGCGGGACAGATTGTAAATGGGGACTTACTGAAAAAGTTAACTTAAATAAAATTATGCTGAACTAAATTTGTCTTTCGGGTAATTCGACGATCAAACCATCAAAATCCTCAGTGACATGCATCTGACAAGTTAGTCTAGATCTCTGCGGGTCAGGTTCATAAGCAAAATCCAGCATATCTTGCTCCATATCTTCACTTGGTGGAATCTTTGCTACCCAGTCCGGATGAACGTAGACATGGCAGGTGGAACATGCACAAGCGCCACCACAATCTGCATCAATTCCTGGAATATTATTGTCACGAGCTCCTTCCATCACGGTTAAACCGTTTGACACCTCAACGACGTGTTGTGTTCCGTTATGCTCGATATAAGTAATTTTCGCCATTCTGCTCAACTCGTATAACTCGTGAAACTCTTCTAATCAGCTAAATTTAATTCGACCATACCTTTTTGGAAATTATTAAAAGATTCTTGCCTTATTATTTTAAATGTTCTACTTTTGTTCTGAAAAAATCATTAAATCAAATATATTAAAAAAATGGAAAATACACTCTTAACATGGCCAAAACCACCAAGTGCCTGCCCTGCATCTTTTCTCAAACGCCCTTCCCCTGGAACAATTGTCTGCGTCGCAGGATTAGTGATACTAAGACAACGTCCTGGAACTGCAAAAGGCGTTATTTTTCTCACACTTGAGGATGAGACGGGAACAATAAATATAGTAATCTGGCGAACTTTATACGAAAAATTTCGCCGCGCTATAATTTCTGGGCGTCTTTTGAAAATAAAAGGCCGAGTTCAGAGCGAAAATTCAGTCATACATATTATAGCTGAGCATATTGAAGATATTTCATACATGCTCGATGAATTGCCAAATATAAATTTAACTTAAAACTAATAATAACAGGGAGTCATAATCCCGGCATAAAGAAATTTTTAGTTAAATTTTAGTACTATAAACCTCGGTTGTCCCTCTCTCCGTACTAACAGCAGAATAGACTGGCGGCCCTCATTTTTCGCGCCCGAAACCAACTCCTCTACTTCTTTGACCGTATTTACAGGTTTCTGAGCAACATCCGTAATTATGTCACCTACTCTCAACCCATTTTCATAAGCCGCAGAACTTTCATCCACAGATAATATTATTAACCCAGAAATTTCAGGATCAATACTAAATTCCTCTCGCAAACTATCAGTCAGTTCAGAAAGGCCAACGCCATCTATTGCAGTTTCATTTGGTTTAGCCGGTTCAGGTTGTGTAACCCTCGCGTTAAGTTCTTTATTCGTAGGCCGTTGCCCAAGCCTTACGCTGACGGTTATACGTTCTCCTTGTCTAAGTACAACGACATCTACGTTTCTTCCCACTGTTGTATCACCGACAATACGAACTAATTCGCCAGAATTGCCAACTTTTTTGTCATCAAACATAACAATAACATCTGACGCCAACAAACCAGCATCTTTAGACGGTCCATCATAGACTTCCAAAATAATAGAACCGCTTGGCTCATCCATACCCAAAGCGTCAGCCATATCTTGGTTAAGATCGCCTATACTTACACCTAACCAACCGCGTCGTACTTCTCCAAATTCTTTCAATTGTTCAACAATAGGCTCAACGACATTTGAAGCCATGGAAAATCCGATACCAATTGATCCGCCATTTGGCGATAAAATAGCTGTATTAACTCCTACTACTTCTCCAGTCATATTAAAAAGAGGTCCACCAGAGTTCCCTCTATTAATAGCTGCATCTGTTTGTATGTAGTCGTCATAATTACCCGCCAGCTCCCGATTACGCGCTGATATTATTCCTACAGAAACAGAAAACCCTTGGCCAAGGGGATTACCCATTGCCATAACCCAATCACCAACCCTAGAGACATCACTATTACCGAATTTCACAAAATCTAGTTTCGTTTCGGACTTTACTTTCAATAAAGCAATATCGATATTCTCATCGCTACCGACAACAACTGCCTCGCGAAAAGATCCATCGTTAAATTCTATTGTTATCTGATCAGCTCCATTAATAACATGATGATTTGTTACAATGAACCCATCACTACTTATCACAAATCCCGACCCTAAGGCGTTTGCATTGCGTGGTCTTTGACGTGGACTATTTGGATTTTGAAAATCTCTAAATAACTCTTCAAAAGGACTACCTTCGGGTACTACGCCTCTTGGTACAACTGGAGACTCTACTTTTGTTGTTGTGGTTATGTTAACAACTGAAGATCCTACCTTTTCAACCAAATCAGCAAAACTTTCTGGCGCGCTGCGCGCATCGAGAGCCAAAGTCTGTAAAAATAAGCTTATAGCTAAACACATCGTTGTCACAATGGATAATCGCAATTTGTGTGTCTGATGTATGTTCAAAATTCGTGAAGCTTTGAAATTGAAAGATTGTAACATGTAGTCCTCAAATAAATTAAATACAGCTCGTGATGACTATTTAGGATGACATTTTGAGTTTACAACTACTTGAGAATTTAAAAATCGAAATTTTTATGTGTATTAAAACATTTTCACAAAAAGAAGGATAAGAGCGCCAAGTAGAGCCATACAAGCGCCGAACAAGCGCCGTTTCTCGTAAGACATATCTTTAAGTGTGACCAACATTTTTTCTACAAAATGAGGAGCCAAAACATAGACCAGCCCCTCAATCAATAATATCAATCCCAATCCGTAAAAGATTGTTGAGATCACTGAGTACCTAAATCAGACTTAAAATAGTTAAAAAACTCAGAATTCGGCGACATCACCATGGTTGAATTAGACCCTCGTATTGATTTAGCATAAGCATTAAGCGATCGATAGAACTCAAAAAATTCTGGGTCCTCACCAAAGGCCGAAGCAAAGATTGCGTTTCTTTCTGCGTCTGCTTCACCGCGAATTATTTCAGACTCACGTTTCGCTTCCGAGACAATCACAACTTGCTCTCTATCTGCCTGCGCTCTTACACGTTGCGCAGCTTCATTTCCTCTCGCAATTTCGTCAGCTGCCTCTCGTTCTCGCTCTGCACGCATCCGGGCGAAAGTAGCATCCAAATTCTGTCGAGGAAGGTCAGTCCGCTTAAGACGAACATCAACGACTTCAATGCCCATTTTTTCAGCTTCCGCAATTGCACCATTTCGAATTCTCAACATTAGAGCAAATCTGTCCGAACTCAGAATATCATTCGATGAAACAGAACCCAAAACTTCACGAGTTTGAGAACTAAGGATACGATCTAATCTTGTCCCGGCAATAGAAATAGCTGTGTCACCAGATGCACCTGTTACTTCTCTGAATTTATTCACGTCAATAATCCGATATCGAGCAAATGCATCAACAACAAGCCTACGATCATCTAATGGAGTGACCTCTAAGGGATCTATATCACGACTTAAAATCCGATCATCGTAGCGGACTACATTTTGGATTATCGGTATTTTAAATGATAGACCGGGATCTTCCTTTGTGGCAACAACTCTACCGAATTGCAAAACAAGAACTTTCTCACGCTCATCAACAACAAATATTGCAGACATTACTCCAATAAAAACCAGGAATACTGCAGCGAGTAGTATAACCATTCTATTCATTATTTTGTCTCCTGCCGTAGTTGATTCAATGGAAGGTAAGGCACAACGCCACTACCGCCTGCGGATTCATCAATAATTACTTTTTCGACATCGCCTAACACTTGCTCCATGGTCTCCAAATACAGGCGCTTTCTAGTCACCTCGGGTGCTTTCTTATATTCTGTTAAAACAGCACCAAAGCGACTTGCTTCACCAGTAGCTTCGTTTACAACTTGTGCTCTATACGCTTCTGCCTGTTCTCTAACCTGCGCTGCTTCACCTCGGGCCTGCGCTAATATACGATTGGCGTAAGCGTCTGCTTCTTTTTCAAGTCTATCGCGCTGCTGCTCAGCTGCCTGAACTTCTCTGAAGCTATCAATAACCTGTTCAGGTGGATCGGCCTTATCAAAATTTACTCGAACGACATTGACGCCACTATCATAACTATCCAACGTGTTTTGAATTAGCAGCTCAAGACTATCTGAAATTGCAGCACGATCTCTGTTTAAAATGGGAGCCAGGTCTGACTGAGCAATGATTTCTCTCATTGCAGATTCTGATACTGCCCTAATCGTTGCTTGCGGCTCGCGCAAATTGAAAAGAAAGCGAGCGGGATCGTTTACATTCCAAACTACTTGGAAATCGATATCAACGATGTTTTCATCTCCAGTAAGCATTAGCCCCGCGTCACCGCCTCTGATGCCAACGCCAATGTCTTCAGTCTGTTCACGATCAACAGGAACCACCTCGGCTCGTACAACCGGCCAAGGCGCAAAATTTAAACCCTCTTCTCCAGTTTCAACATACCGCCCAAAAAATAATTCAACCGATTTTTCATAGTTTTGTACCTGATAAAGACTATTGAATAGCCAAAACACAACCAGACCAGCAATAATCAGAAAATATCCGCTGCGTCCGAACCCTCCGCCTCCACTTCCACGGCCTGAGCCGTTTGTGCCACCGGAGCCTCTACCACCCATCAAAACTCGAAGTTGTTCTTGACCCTTCCGCAACATATCGTCGATTTCGGGAGGGACAGGGTTGCTGCCCTCAGGTTTATTTTTTCCACCAGTGGGTTTGTTACGTCCACTGTCTTTTCCACTATCACGGCCGTTGCCGCCACCGCCGCCCCATGGGCCGCCAGAATTTCCTGCCATTTTTATTCCTTTACCGGTGCTATATCTCCGTCTTCTAATAACTGGAGATTTAAATTAATTTTTCAAGCTCTGCGAGTCGGTTTTCGCATTGTAACTAATTCCTCTGCAATTGTTGGATGAACTGCAATTGTTTTATCAAAGTCAAGTTTTGTTGCTCCCATTGTAACAGCTATTGCCGCCAATTGCACTAATTCACCAGCAAAAGGTGAGACAAAATGACAACCCAAAACTTTTTGGTTTCTTTCTTCTACGACTAGTTTCATGAATACTCGATCTTGCCTACCCGCAAATCCATCACGCATAGATTTGAATTTTGTGGTGTAAATTTCAAGAGGCGCAAATTGAGATGCTTCTTCCTCAGTTAATCCGACTGTTCCAATTTCTGGTGCAGTAAAGACGGCTGTAGGAATAAATCGATAATCAAGTTTTTCAGGTGCGTCTCTAAAAACAGTTTCAATAAAGGACATGGCTTCTCTGATTGCAATTGGCGTAAGATTACTGCGGTCTGTGACATCACCGATTGCGTAGACAGACTCTATACAACTCCTGGAATAGTCATCTACTACTATCTGACCCATCGATCCAATTTGTATGCCTAAGTTTTCCAAACCTAGGTCATCAGAGTTGGGTATTCGCCCGGTCGCAACCAGAATTTCATCAAAATTTTCTGTTTTACGATCCGAATAAATAAGTTCTAAACCTTTTGCATTGGCATTTATTTCCGTAATATCTTCATTTAGCGATAATGAAATGCCACTTTTAGTCATTTCTTCAGCGATATGGTCTCTTATGTCTTTATCGAAACCACGCAAAATTTGGTCTCCACGGTAAATGAGTTTCGTGTCAACACCAAAGCCATTCATGATGCTCGCCATTTCACAAGCTATATAGCCTCCACCAATTATAGCTATCGATTTTGGAAGACTTTTAAGATTAAAAATATCATCAGAGACCAAAGCGTTTTCGATTCCAGGAATATCTGGTCTGAAAGGCCGACCACCAGTCGCTATGAGGATTATCCTCGCAGTAAACTTTTTTTCTCCAACTAATACAGTATGCGAATCCAGTAGTTTTGCTCTTTGATCATACGTGTCTACACCGGCTTTCCGAAGTAGTTCTCGATATACATTTTCCAATCGATCAAGTTCTAAATGGAGCTTTTTTCTGAATTTCTGCCAATTAAACCCATCATGTTCAGCGCTCCAGCCAAAAGCAGAGGCATCCTCTAAATTTTTTCTAAATTCACTCGCATAGACCATGAGCTTTTTAGGAACACAGCCTCTTATGACACAGGTTCCCCCATATCGATCCTCTTCAGCTAAAGCAACCTTGGCTCCAATCTCGGAGGCGGCTACTCTTGCTGCCCTTACACCGCCTGATCCACCACCAATCACAAAGAGATCGTAATCAAAATTCATAGAACTCACCTACTAAATAACTGACCAATCGGATTTTTCTGAAACTAATTTTTAATATCTTTTTTCCAAGAAATTTTAGCTGTTCCATCAGAATAACCCATGATGATTGCACTACAAACATCAACAAATAAACCGTTTTCTACAACACCAGGAATCGCGTTGAGTTCACTGCAAAGTTTTCTAGGGTCTGCAATTTCATTTAATTCTAAATCAAAAATATAATTCCCCTCATCCGTGATGAAAGGCTTTTTATTATTCATACGCATTTTTATATTAAAGTCTTTGTATTTTTGTGAAAAAAGCATTTCTTCTATTTTCATCTGTGATGAAATACTCCCAAATTGTACAACTTCAACCGGAAGAGGAAACCTTCCAAGTTTATTGACCTTCTTACTCTCATCAGCGATTACAACCATGATGTCAGATCCAAAAGCTACGATCTTTTCTTGAAGATGTGCTCCCCCACCTCCCTTAATTAGGTTCATTGATTGATCAAATTCATCGGCTCCATCAATTGTAATGTCGAGCCTGCCGGCATCATCCATTGAAATAAGACGTATACCCTCACGATGTGCTTGATCCCTTGTTCTAATAGAAGTTGGCACCCCAACGAAATTTAAACTTTCATTTCGCATACGATCCGCTAAGTGACGCACCAGCCAAAATGCTGTACTACCAGTTCCTAATCCTACCTTCATCCCATTTTCAACAAGTTTTGAAGCTTGCAAAGCACTTGCATATTTACTGCAGTCTGATGGAGATAGGTCCGTAATCATTTTTGCGACTCCAAATCTTTGTTATTTTATAGGCAACACAAACCAAAGTTGCGAGAGTGATTTACGTTTTTAGTACAAATTTCCATCCAGATCGGCCTATCATGAATATACACCAATTGGGTAACGAAAATACAACAACAATGATCTTAAAGCTTAGGGCGCTCTAAATTTTAAACACCAGTATGCAGAAATTGAATTCTAGAGGAAAATTTCAAGTTTTTTAATTTACCAAGATGGTGAGCGCGCTAAGTGCGAAACGGCTTTATTTAATAACTTTCGTGATAAAATGAGAAGTAATTTGGGCGCACTAGGAGCCAAGTGTATAATTTTACCAGTTGCATGATTTGAAGTTCCAATTTGGTCGGTTGGCTTCATCGTTAATCCTTCCGTTGACCATTTCAAACCCTCTGATTGGACTTTTACCGAGTCTAAAGGATATAGAGAAACGCGCATTCCATTAAAAGAAGATAATGAAAAACTTGGTGGAACTAGCAGAATGATATCTTTTTCACCAACAAGTATTATTTTTTTATGCAAAAATTTAACAAGAGCAGATAGCGAAGCTAACTCGTGATCAATACGCGATCCAAGAAACCCAATACCAATTGTTAAAGAAGCCTCTGTATTTATTAAAACTTTTTCTAAGTCAGTAGTATTTTGATCGGCAATCTTTATGATATTTTTGGTATCTATATTCTGGATATTCTGTTTGGATAAGCTGTCCAGATCACCAATTATTAGCTCAGGAGAAATATTATATTCGGCTAAAATATTTGCACCACCGTCGGCGGCGATAACAGGAATTTTACGATCATAGACTTCTTGGAAAAGGCCTTCTGAAAAGTCTGCGCCGCCGACAACCAATAATTTATTTGGTGTGGAATATAACATTTAAAATTGCTACCTACCCTTACCCGTTGTAACCGCCCATCGATAACAATCATATTTTTGAAGCATCTTTAATCAAATCCAAAATTTCCTGAGCGGCATGGGGAATATTCGTTCCGGGTCCAAAAATAGCCTTAACACCAGCTTTTTTCAGAAAAGCATAATCTTGCTGAGGAATAACGCCTCCACATATTACAAGAATATCATCGGCCTCTTTGGCTTTAAGAATTTCAATTAATTTTGGCGCCAGCGTTTTATGACCAGCCGCTTGTGATGAAATACCAATTACATGTACGTCATTATCGATCGCATCTTGTGCCGCTTCTTCAGGTGTTTGAAAAAGAGGTCCTACATCTACGTCGAAACCTATATCAGCAAATGCAGTTGCAATAACTTTGGCGCCTCGATCATGTCCATCTTGACCCATTTTCACAACTAACATTCGGGGTCGGCGCCCCTCCTCTTTTGAAAATTTTTCAATTGATTTCTGAATGGCGATGAAATCTTTATCACCTTCATAAGCAGCTCCATAAACTCCAGCCAATGTTTTTACCTCTGCACTGTGACGCCCAAATATTTTTTCCATTGCTGTAGAGATTTCTCCAACAGTTGCCCTACAGCGCGCGGCATCAACTGCCGCTTCCAATAAGTTCCCACCATGTTCCGCTCGCCTGGTTATCTCTTCAAGTGCAGCTAAACAGGCTTTTTCATCTCTATTATTCTTGATATTTCCTAAACGCTTAATTTGAGCTTCTCTTACTGCTAAATTATCAACATCAAGAATTTCAATTTCCTCTTCGTGGCTTAATTTGTATTTATTTGTGCCAACAATAACCTGCTTACCTCTGTCAATATCCGCCTGCCTTTGGGCAGCGGTTTCTTCTATGCGCAATTTCGGCATACCACTTGCAACCGCTTTAGTCATTCCACCCATCTGATCTACTTCTTCGATTAATTTCCAAGCAGCATCTGCTAGGTCAGCGGTCAGTTTTTCAACATAATACGATCCGGCAAGAGGATCCACTACGTTTGTTACACCTGTTTCCTCTTGTAGAATTAATTGTGTATTCCTTGCTATTCTTGCTGAAAACTCCGTGGGCAAAGCAATCGCCTCGTCTAAAGCATTAGTGTGCAAAGACTGTGTTCCACCCAGAACCGCTGACATAGCCTCATATGCTGTTCTGACAACATTATTGTAAGGATCTTGCTCCTGAAGAGAAACGCCAGAAGTTTGGCAGTGGGTTCTTAACATTTTGGAGCGAGGGTTTTTTGCTCCCAAATCATCCATAATTCGGTGCCATAAAAGGCGGGCCGCTCTCAACTTAGCAGCCTCCATGAAAAAATTCATGCCAATGGCAAAAAAGAAAGATAGACGTCCAGCAAATTTATCTACGTCCATACCTCTATCAATTGCCGTTTTAACATATTCTTTGCCATCGGCTAGCGTGTAAGCAAGCTCTTGAACTAAATTAGCTCCAGCCTCTTGCATGTGATACCCGGATATAGAAATTGAGTTAAATTTAGGCATTTCATCAGATGTGTACTCGATAATATCCGCCACCAGCCTCATGGAGGGCTCAGGCGGATATATGTAAGTATTCCTAACCATAAATTCTTTCAAAATATCGTTTTGAATTGTTCCCGATAGCAAACTTTTATCGTGGCCTTGTTCCTCACCTGTAACGATAAAATTAGCAAGCACGGGGATAACAGCACCATTCATCGTCATAGAGACAGAAACTTGATCTAAAGGAATACCGTCAAAAAGTATTTTCATATCCTCAACGCTGTCTATCGCAACGCCAGCTTTACCGACATCACCTAAAACTCTGGGATGATCACTGTCGTATCCACGATGAGTAGCGAGATCAAATGCTACTGAAACACCTTGTTGTCCAGCTCTCAGTGCTTTGCGGTAAAATTTGTTTGACTCCTCAGCCGTCGAAAAACCCGCATACTGTCGGATTGTCCACGGTCGTCCAGCATACATTGTTGCCTTTACTCCGCGAGTAAACGGTTCTTCTCCAGGCAGAGAGTCAAGGTGTTCTAAACTGTTCAGATCGTCTTTGGTGTATAACGCATTGATGTTGATGCCCTCTATCGTTTTCCAAGTTAAATCTGCAGCAGATTTGTCTCGCAATTCTTTGTTGGCAAGTGCCATCCATTTTGATTTATCTTGTGTCATGTTAATTTCCTAAAACGGCATTCCTAATCGTTCTTTGATCATTATATATTTTTTTTATTCTTTTTCGATATTAACTGTTCGTCTAAAAAATTTAATGCTCTATGTTACCCTACAAAGGAGTACCAAATGGCAACCCTGAGGCAATATAAAAATATACCGGGTAGAATTATAATCCTAGCAGTAATTCTATTTATTAGCTGCTTACAGTTAACTAGAGCATCGGAAAACTACTTTGTAGAAGTTAAAAAAAATACAAACTTAGAAAACTTTGTATGGACCCAGCGGCCTATCGTTATATTTGCTAATTCGGAAAAAGATCCCAACTTTATAAGCCAAATAGAATTCTTGTCAGAGGACTTACAAGCGCTGGAAGAGCGGGATATAGTTGTATTAGTTGACACCAATCCCAGTAATTCTTCACTACTGCGAAAAAGACTAAGGCCGCACGGATTTGCTTTTATTTTGATTGGAAAAGACGGACAGGTAAAATTACGCAAACCGTCTCCTTGGAATATACGGGAAATTGCTCGGGTAATCGATAAAATGCCAATAAGGCAACAGGAGATGGACCGACAAAAACAAGAGAAAAAGTGATTTACAAATTTAGTTGACGTAAAGTCTGTACAACCAAGTTTTGGAGAACTTAATTCCTAAAATGTCGGTCTATTTTCTTACTCAAACTCTAGAATGGTTTCATCCACAGCCAAACTATCTCCAACTTTCGCATTTATTTTTTTTACGCGAGTATGGCGCTCAGCTCTGAGAATATTTTCCATTTTCATTGCTTCTACGGTGCAGAGTGCCTGACCTTCTTGAACTTCTTCCCCGACCTCTACATCAATTTTCACTATAAGACCTGGCATTGGACACATTAGTTTCTTTGAAGTATCAGGTGGATCCTTTTCTAACATATGTCGGGATAATTCTGATTGACGTTTACTTCTTATGAGCACTACCAGATCAGCACCACGATTTCGAATACGGAAGCCTCCCGTTATTTTGCCTACTTTCATTATCAATTTTTTATCATCAACAACCATTTTCGCCAACTGATCGCCGGGTGTCCAAATGCCTTCAACACGGATTTTTGATCCACCTTCAAATTGCACGGTAGAACCTAATTGATCAGCAAAAATTTTTAATTCATATTTTTTATCTTGGAGCGTTACGATCCAGTTATCGCCAACGCGACGCTCATGATTATCCATACGACCAGATATTTTCGTACGTCTAATTTCTGCAACTCGATTCATTGCAGCGCAAGAGGCAGCAATCCTCAATAAATCATCTTCTGGCAGTTCCACACCTGTGAAACCTTGAGGGTATTCTTCTTGTATGAACGCAGTTGTTATGTCTCCTTTTACAAACTTATGATGATCCATAACCGCGCTCAGGAATGGTAAGTTATGGCCTATGCCTTCAACTTCAAAGCCATCTAGGGCCTCTCTCATGTGAGCAATAGCTTCTGAGCGTGTAGGAGCCCAAGTACATAATTTTGCGATCATCGGATCATAAAACATGCTTATTTCACCACCTTCAAAAACACCTGTGTCATTTCGAACAATATGCGTGGAACTCTCAAATTCATCAGGGGGACGATAACGCGTTAGTCTTCCAATAGAGGGAAGAAAATTTCTATAGGGGTCTTCAGCATATAATCGATTTTCAATAGCCCATCCGTTGATGGATATATCACTCTGCTGAAATTTTAACTTTTCTTTATTAGCAACCTTGATCATTTGTTCCACAAGGTCAATTCCAGTAATTAGTTCTGTGACAGGGTGTTCTACTTGGAGGCGGGTATTCATCTCCAGAAAGTAAAAGTTTTTTTCTCCATCAACAATAAATTCGACTGTTCCGGCACTTTCATAGCCAACTGCTTTGGCTAATGCACAAGCTTGTTCACCCATCTTTTGGCGAGTCTTCTCGTCCAAATATGGGCTGGGCGCTTCCTCCACAACTTTTTGGTTTCTTCTTTGAATAGAGCATTCTCTCTCATTTAAATAAACACAGTTTCCATGAGCATCTGCAAGAACCTGGATTTCAATATGTCGGGGTTGCGTGATAAATTTTTCTATGAAAATTCTATCATCGCCGAAACTATTGGAGGCTTCATTTTTAGATGATTGAAAACCTTCTTTGGCATCTTGGTCATTCCAAGCAATACGCATTCCTTTACCACCCCCACCAGCGGAGGCCTTGATCATGACCGGATAACCAATTTTTTTCGAAATTTTGACTGCTTCTTCAGCAGAATTAATCAGCCCCATGTATCCAGGAACCGTTGAAACACCCGCATCTTGCGCAATTTTTTTTGACGTAATTTTGTCACCCATGCTTTCAATTGCGCCCTGCGGAGGACCTATAAAAGCAATTTTTGCCTTTGAAAGGGCCTCAGCGAATT
>CACPBQ010000029.1 GCA_902632125.1 Paracoccaceae bacterium
CAAAAAAAAGTACTCTTATCCACAAAAACATACATGGGTTTATAAATGATTGGGAAACTCATACTAGCGTCATCTTCTAAAATCAGAAAACAACTATTAAAAAAAGCGAACGTACCATTCATTTCAATTGAACCGAATATTGATGAGGACTCAGTAAAGTTATCGTTACTAACAGAAAACTATCCGCCGCGCGATGTAGCAGATGCGTTGGCAGAATTAAAAGCAAGCAAGATTTCATCGAAACACCCAGATAGTTTAGTTTTAGGTTGCGATCAAATTCTAGAATTTAATGGAGCAATATTAGAAAAGCCAGTTTCCAAAACTCTGGCAGTAGAGCAGTTAGTAAAAATATCTGGAAAAAAACATACAGCACATTCGGCTGCAGTTATATATGAAAACCGTGTACCAGTATGGCGCTTCGTGGGTAAAGCAGATTTAATTTTAAGAAACAGCAGTGAGACGTATATTTCTGACTATGTCAATAGAAATTGGGATAACATAAAAAGTAGCGTAGGCGGATATCAAATAGAAGAAGAAGGCTGTCGTTTAGTTCTAAAAATTAGTGGTGACTACTTTTCTGTGTTAGGTATGCCATTATTAGAAATTGTGAACTTTCTTAATATCAAGGGGATAATAGATGGATAATGAAAGGCCACTTTTAGCGGCCGTTTTAGGTAATCCTATTTCGCATTCCAGATCGCCGAGAATGCATAATTATTGGCTAAAGAAAAATAAAATAAACGGTTACTATTTACCAATAAAAGTAGAACTAGAAGATTTTGAACGAGTTATACGGTCGTTAATTAAAATGGGCTTCTCTGGAGTTAACGTTACAATACCTTTTAAATTATCCGCTATGAAAATAGCTGATGAATGCTCAGATATAGCAAAATATATCGGTGCAGCAAACACCTTAACTTTTACTAAAGAAGAAAAAATATATGCGGATAATACGGATGCTTATGGTTTTATAAATAACATAAAAAGCAAATACGCAGATTGGTGTCCAAAAAAAGGAGCATCGTTAGTACTGGGAGCTGGAGGAGCAAGCAGAGCAGTCATAGCAGCACTACTGTCAGAAGGCTCTGATAAAATTATAGTTATCAATAGAACTATTGAAAAAGCTGAAAAATTGAAAATACAATTTGAAAATAAGATTAACGTTGAGTCATGGAATGACCTAAACGAAATAGCAGCGTCTAGCACTAATATTATAAACACAACCTCATTAGGCATGAATGATGAAAGCTTTATCCCAATCAATCCTGAGTCTATACCTAAAGATGCTCTTGTGTCTGATTTAGTTTACGTTCCTCTAGAAACGAATTTTTTGAAGATGGCAAGAAATCGAGAATCACGAACTGTTGATGGTCTTGGAATGCTAATCCATCAAGCAATACCAGGCTTTAAATATTGGTTTGGAAAAACACCCATAAGTACTGAAGAACTCAGAGCGATATTGGTAAAATGATATTTAAACTTGGGTTAACAGGATCGATGGGTATGGGCAAGACAAGTACCGCGGCACTTTTCGCGAAACACAATTGTGGAATTTGGGATGCTGATAAAGCTGTTCACCGATTGTATAAAAATGGCGGGGCCGCGGTAAAAACGATTCAAAAGTATTTCCCCGATGCTGTATCAAATGGTTCAGTTAATAGAAAAGCTTTAAAACAATATCTGCGGAACGATTTTGATCAACTAAAATTATTAGAAAAAATTGTCCATCCGTTAGTATCAGCGGACAGAGAGACATTTATCGCAAAAACACAGTATAAGATCAATGTATTTGACATACCATTGTTGTTTGAAACGGGCTCTAATAAAATCATGGATAAAGTAGCATGTGTATTTGTTTCCAAATCTATTCAAATGGAGCGAATAAGATCAAGAATGTCTATGTCAGAGGACCAAATAGAAAAAATGATACAGCAACAAATACCAATAGAAGAAAAGTGTAGATTATCAGATTTCTTAATTGAAACGTACAATAAAAAAGACACTGAAAAACAAGTTGTAAGTATAATTAGAGAGATAGAAAACTATCTAAATGCGTGAAGTAGTTTTAGATACAGAAACAACAGGTCTCGATCCAGAAACTGGAGATCGGATAGTTGAAATAGGAGCCGTTGAGCTATGGAACCACCTTCCTACAGGCAAAACATTCCATATATACTTAAATCCTGAGCGCAACATGCCTCAAGAAGCTCAAGCTGTTCATGGTTTGACGGAGGACTTTTTAAAAGATAAACCATTATTTTCTCAAATTGTTGATGACTTTTTGGCTTTTATTAAGAATTCCAAAATTGTAATTCACAACGCTTCATTTGATATGAAATTTTTAAATGCTGAATTAGTGTTAGCTGATAGAAGCAAACTACCAAGTGATATAGCTATAGATACATTGGGGATAGCACGAAAAAAGTTTCCAGGATCACCAGCTTCATTAGATGCACTGTGCAGGCGTTTTAATATAGATAATTCTGCTAGAACGTTGCATGGAGCATTATTAGACTCCGAAATTTTAGCAGAGGTCTATTTAGAGCTCATAGGCGGTCGCCAGCCAGATTTTGGTTTATCTGAAGTACATAAAATTGGTGAAGGCAGCTTTAACGAAGAAAGGCAAGAATTAAAGCGGCCCACAACACTAAAGACTCGTTTAACCGCTAAAGAGAAAGAGGCTCATAATGCATTTTTAAAGGAACTTGGGCCAAACGCTATCTGGAAAAAATTAGACTTTAAAAACTAATTTTTTGTAGCTTTTTCTGCTTCTTTTTGGCGTCGCGCAATTTCATTTTGGTAAAGAGCTAAAAAATTAATTTGCTCTAAATTTAAAGGTGGAAAACCCCCATCTCGTGTTATATCGCTTACTATTCGTCTTAGGTACGGGAATAGAATTCTTGGGCACTCTATCATCAAATATGGGTGGATTTGATCTTCGGGTATGCCAGTTACTTCAAATATACCACCGTATTCTATTTCTAATACAAACAGTTCAGAAACCTTATTGTCTTCAACAGATAGCTTAGAGTTTTCATCACCATCAGAACTTTTTGATGTTTCAGTTTTAGCTGAAGAAATAACAGACAATCTGATCAATACTTCGTAATGGTTTTCATTTTTCCTTTTCTTTGCATCAAGGTTAACCTTAATTTTTATATCTGGCGCTGTATTGGTATCCAAACCCTTCTGCGCTAAAATATTTTCAAAAGAGAGGTCTCTAATAAACTGTGCAAGAACCTTTGTATTTGGTTGTATTGGCTGGTTTTGGTCCGCCATATTAAACTCCAAACTAACTTTTCATTAAGCTAATTTAATTACTATTATGTGTTTTATTATTATTGGTCCATGGGGATTTTTCTTCTGGCTCTACCTCTTTATAGTCTGTAACTTCTATGTCTGAATTTTGATTTTTATATACATTACTTCCTTGTTTGGGGGCATATTTAAAAATATCTAGCCTATTTTTTAACCAAAAAAATGCAACTTTTCTAGCTTTTGGGAATAACAATAAAAAACCAATAGTATCAGTAAAAAATCCAGGTGTTAAAAGCAAAGCACCTGCGAATAAAATCATTGCACCGTGCGCTATTGGTTCTGCGGGATTTTTTAATTCGTTAAATTTATTTTGAATTTCTTTTAAAACGTAAATACCCTGTTTTTTGACCAAAAATGTACCCAAAACAGCAGTAAGCAAGATAATTAAAAGAGTGGGGTAAATACCAATAAAACCACCCAATAATATAAAGAGCCAAATTTCCAAAAGCGGTATTAGAATAAATAGTAATAACAACCACATATTTTTATCTCCAATTTATCGGATGGTGGACTTGTTTGGCCTTTGCACCTACATAGATAATGAGATAAAGAATTTCTACCCATTGTTTCATTGAGGTTAAAATGAACCCTGCGTTAATAGAATTAATTATTTTGGCTGGAATAGCCGTTTTTTTATTTTTAAGGCTTAGAAGTGTTCTTGGAACTCGTGAAGGGTTTGAAAAACCACGAATGCAACCAAAAAATGAAGAACCTACAAGGGACTTCAAGGTAATAGATGGCGGTGAAGACAAAGATATTACAGATAATGTTGAAAAAAATTCAGAATCCGCAAAGGCTCTTAAAACGATAAAAGAGAAAGATGAAACTTTTTCAGTAAATGAATTCTTGTCAGGTGCTCGATCAGCTTACGAGTGGATTCTCATGTCGTTTGAAAAAAATGAAATTGACGAAATTAGAGAGCTTTTAAGCGAAGAGGTTGCTGAAGCTTTTGACTCTGTTGTAGCACAAAGAGTTTCACAGGGCCTGACCATTGAAGCAGAGTTTATTGGCGTTAGGGAAATGAAACTTGTGGATGCAAGTTATAATTCCAAAACAAACATAGCGGAAATAGCAGTGTCATTTATTGGAGAAATGACGTCAGTTGTGAAAAACTCTTCTGGAGAAATAGTTGAGGGCGACTCAAAGCAAATTAAAAGACAAAAAGACACTTGGACGTTTTCTAAAGATATTACGTCCTCTAATCCAAATTGGTTGTTAGTTGCAACCGGTGAATAGCGTATAAACAACTTGAATGCTTTACCCAGATGTTGGGTGGGAAAGACATGAAAAAGCGCAGTTTGAGCAATGATGAAAAGGAATTGTGGAAAGAATTTTCTAAGTCAGCTAAGCCGTTACGAGACGAAAATAAAAAAAACCAGGAAACAAATTCAACAACAAATAAACAAATAAACTCTGTAAATTTACAGGACCATGAAAAAAAATATTTCATAAGGAGCAAAGAAACGCAGTCTCCAGTTGGTCAGGTCTTAACCTCATCTGTTTTGAGTATGGATTCTAAACTTCATAACAAATTGAAACAGGGTAAACTGAGACCGGAAGCAAAGTTAGACTTACACGGTTTAAATCTATCTCAAGCGCATCCAGTTTTGACAAAATTTGTTTTGAATGCTTATGGCAGAGGCTTAAGACTTATTCTTGTTATAACAGGCAAAGGAAGAAACTCTGAAGACCATGATGTAATCCCCAGAAGAAAGGGAGTTTTAAAAGCCACCGTTCCCTCTTGGCTCGCTATAGAGCCCTTATCAAGTAAGATCCTTCAGGTTACAAACGCTCACGTTAGACATGGTGGCGATGGAGCTTTTTATGTATACTTAAAAAAAAGATGAGTATAGCCAAAAAAACATGAATATTTGACTAAAAACAATAAATTTTGGATGCGGTAATGGAGCTCTCAGAAAACAAAATTATAAAAACACAAAAAGAAACCGTTTGGAGTGCTTTGATGTCGGCGGAGGTATTATCAAAATGCATACCAGGATGCCAGCAAATGACAGGAAATCCAGAAGATGGTTTTGAGGCGACAGTTGTTCAAAAAGTAGGTCCCGTTAAGGCAACCTTCAGGGGTAAGGTGACGCTTTCAGATGTCTTATTAGGAGAAAGCTTAAAATTGAGTGGAGAAGGGAAAGGAGGTGCAGCGGGTTTCGCTAAAGGAGAAGCGACCGTTAATTTAACAGAGGATAATAACGTCACTACTTTATCTTATTCAGTAAAAGCAAAGGTTGGTGGAAAACTTGCTCAATTAGGCAGTAGAATAATAGATGGTTTTGCTAAAAAGATGGCTGACCAATTTTTTGAAAACTTTAAAGCTACAGTTGAAGGAACAGCTATTACTGAAGAAAAATAAAAAAGACGTTTTGGGCTGTAAGCTAAATATCACAGGCAGTACGTAGAGATTTCAGGTTTTGTCCATATGGACTGGGGTTCGATACTGATCCATTTTTAAAAACAGAAGAACCGGCAACAAGTATATTAGCACCAGCATTCGCTGCGAGAGAAGCGGTTTCGGTAGTAATACCCCCATCAACTTCTAAATGGATTGGTCGATTTGCTATCATATCTCTAATAGTTTTAATTTTTTCAAGTTGTGAGTGAATAAACTTTTGACCACCAAAGCCTGGGTTTACAGTCATAACACAGATTAAATCAATTTCATCTAACAAATACTCTATACTTTCAACTGGTGTGGATGGGTTCAAAGCTACTCCAGCCATGCATCCAGAAGCACGGATAGCTTGAATGGTTTTATGTGGGTGGTTACCAGCCTCAATATGTGCCGTTATGATATCTGCGCCCGCTTTTGCAAAGTCATTTATAAATTCGTCAACATTTGAAATCATCAAGTGCACGTCCATTATTGTTTTTATATGTGAACGAATAGCACTGCATAACGGCGGGCCAAAAGTTATATTAGGTACGAAATGTCCATCCATTACGTCAACATGTATCCAGTCCGCACCCTGACTTTCTACGGCCTCAATTTCTTTACCAAAATTAGCAAAATCTGCTGATAGTATTGAAGGCGCTATTTTTATTGAACGATCAAAGTTCATTTTGCTGTCCTTATTTTGTGTCAGATAAGCCATACATTTTAAAAATTTAAATCTCAACTATTAGTCATTTTATGACACCGTAGTTTCAGTTAAGTTAAAATTATAAGAAAGAAGGTTTAAGACAGTGCTGGAAAACTCCGTAAAAGATATCAAAGATAGTCTTGATAGAATTCGATCTCATATTGTAGAAACACCAACTTTTGAAACTTCGTCTTTTGGGCAAAGATTAGAATTAAAGTTGGAACAACTCCAGCACACTGGAAGCTTTAAATGTAGAGGAGCGTTTAATTCGCTTTTGCATAATAAAAAAGCAAAAAGTGGAGTCGTGGCCGCTTCTGGTGGAAATCATGGTGCTGCTGTTGCCCATGCCGCGCAAAAATTAGGTATTAAATCACATATATTCGTGCCAGAGCTATCTGGTAAAACAAAAATAGAATTAATTAGGGGAACAGGCTCCAATTTAACAATTGTACCTGGAACATATGCAGAAGCACTTGACTCAGCAAATAAGCACCAAAAGGAAACAGGTGCGATGTCTGTCCACGCATACAATTCCAGAGAGACGATTATTGGTCAGGGGACACTTTTTTGTGAGTGGGAAAACCAAGGTTTGGAAGCAGATACTATTATTATTGCAGTTGGAGGAGGTGGGCTGATTTCAGGCGCTATCTCTTGGTTTCAAAAAAGAAAGAAAATAGTGGCCGTTGAACCCGAAAACTGTCCCACACTAAATGTAGCATTGAAAAAAGGTAAGCCATCTAATGTCTCAGTATCTGGAATTGCAGCAAGTGCGTTGGGTGCAAAAGTAATCGGAGATATTTGTTTTGGTCTTTCAAAAGAACATCAATTAGAAAGTTTGGTTGTATCAGATGATGAGATAGAAAAGGCCCAAAAAATTCTATGGGAATATCATCGCATTTTGGTAGAGCCAGCAGGAGCTACGGGATTGGCAGCAATTATTTTTGGAAAGTACAAGCCAAAAGCAAATGAAAAAATAGGTATTTTAATTTGTGGAGCAAATCCAAATATAATACCGGAATTTTAATCTAGCATTGTGTCATTCTATTTCGCTGTTTATAGCGTAAGAAAATTTTTAGGAGTTAGAGAATATGTCTAATGCTAAATTAGAAAGCGAAATAGAGGCGGCGTGGAGCGAAAGAGATACCATAAGCTCTAGCACGACAGGTAAAGCTCGTGATGCTATAGAAGAAACTTTAGAAGCTTTAGATAAAGGGAAACTTCGTGTAGCTCAGAAAACAAAAGATAACATTTGGCAAGTAAATCAATGGGCAAAGAAAGCAGTGCTTCTTGGCTTTAGGATTAAAGACATGGAAATTCATGGCGGCGGTCCACAGTCCTCAGGATGGTGGGATAAAGTAGACAATAAATTTAAAGGATGGAGTGAGGAAGCTTGGAAAAAAGCCGGTTTTAGAGCCGTTCCTAATTGTGTTGTAAGAAAATCAGCTTACGTAGCGCCAGGTGTAGTTTTAATGCCTTCTTTCGTAAATTTAGGCGCTTACATTGATGAGGGTACAATGGTTGATACATGGGCTACAGTAGGAAGTTGTGCCCAAATTGGTAAAAATGTCCATCTTTCTGGCGGAGTTGGAATCGGGGGTGTTTTGGAGCCAATGCAGGCAGGGCCGACCATAATAGAGGATAATTGTTTTATAGGCGCAAGATCAGAAGTTGTAGAAGGTTGTATAGTCCGCGAGGGATCTGTTCTGGGAATGGGCGTTTATATAGGGCAATCTACTAAAATAGTTGATCGAGAAACTGGAGAGGTTATGTATGGAGAAGTGCCGCCATATTCAGTAGTTGTTTCGGGCTCTACGCCATCCAAAAACGATGTCAGTTTATACTGCGCTGTGATCGTAAAACGTGTTGATGAAAAAACTCGAAGCAAAACGGCTATAAATGAGTTATTGAGAGATTAATAAGAATTAAAATCTTTGCCCCACAATAAATGATAAAAAAAATAAAGTCTGTTTATACTTTAATTGTTCAAGTTGGCCGTTCAAAAAATGATGGGTTACCTGATGGCTCAACAGGAGCTGGTTTATTATGTTATGCAAGTGGCATTGATGAACCTGAGGCTGTTAGAGAAACAGTTGCAATTCTAAAACAAGCAGACTTGGCACCACTGGATGTTACTGGCCATGGTACGGTTGAAGATAGACTAAAGGGTGGTGAAGAAATTGATGACGAAGAATTAAAACTCATGGAGAGAGCAGAAAACGAAAATAGTGTTATAATAGCACAAATGACACCGTTTTTTGAAAACTGAAAATATTAATGTTGAAAGCAGCACTATTAGATTTGGACGGCACCTTATCAGATTCTGGTTTGGCCATTATTAAGTCTATTAATTACGCCTTGGAAAACTTAGGATATGAAAAGCTTAAAGGTGACACCTCTTGGGTTGTTGGCCCTTCACTTTGGCCAACTTTTATAAAACTTGGAATAAAAGAGAATGAGCTAGAGCAAGCTATTTCACTATATAGAAAGTGTTATACTGAGGGTGCCATGTATGAAGGGTTCTTTTATCCAGGAATCTTGGAACAGCTTAGTATTCTGAAAACAGAAGGATATATATTAGCACTGGTGACATCTAAACCAATTTCTTATGCCGTTAAAATAACAAAGTATTTTGGAGCATCAGATTATTTAGACTTTGAATTTGGATCTGAATTAGATGGAATCCGCTCTGATAAAACGGAATTAATAAATTACGCTTTAAAAGAAATGAATATAGTTTCTAAGGACACTGTTATGGTTGGGGACCGCAGTTACGATATGATTGGTGCAAAAAATAATAAAGTACTTGGATTAGGTGTGCTTTATGGATACGGGAATGAAAAAGAGCTTATAAACTCGGGAGCAAGCTATTTAATAGAAAGCCCTGAGAATTTTGCTAGCGATATTATGCAAGCTTTACCCTTGAGGAATGATCAAAATGAAAATTGATCCAGTATTATTAACAGCTGACCTTGTCCGGTGCCCGTCAGTCACACCTGAGGAAGGTGGTGCAATAGAATTACTAGAGCAATTGCTAAAGAGGAATGGGTTTTTATGCACCAAAATTAAAAAAGGTCAGGTCAGTAATTTATTTGCTAAGTGGGGAACTGGAAAAAATGGAAGAGTTTTTGGTTTTAATGGCCATACAGATGTTGTTCCAGTTGGTGATTTATCGTCCTGGACAGTTGATCCATTTGGTGCAGAAATAAAAGATGGCTATTTATACGGTCGTGGAGCAACTGATATGAAATCAGGTGTTGCAGCTTTTGTTGCTTCTGCAATTGATTTTGTAAACCATCAACCCCCAGATGGCTCTATCGTAATAACCATAACAGGAGATGAAGAGGGTGAGGCTATAGATGGAACAGTAGCCATATTGGATTGGATGAAACAAAATGGTGAGAAGATAGACCATTGTTTGGTAGGTGAACCTACGTCACCCTCTCAAATGGGTGAGATGATGAAAATCGGACGACGTGGATCAATGAATGCAACAATAACAGCAACAGGTATTCAAGGTCATTCAGCCTATCCTGATCAGGCCAGTAATCCAATTGTAGCGATGGTTAAACTATTGGATAAATTAGCATCACATCAACTTGACGCTGGAACGGAACATTTTGATCCGTCCACTTTAGCAATTACTTCTGTCGATACAGGCAATAAGGCTTCAAATGTCATACCCGCCGTTACCAAAGCAGCAGTAAATATACGGTTCAATGATAGCCATTCAGGCTCAGCTCTTGTTTCTTGGTTGAAAGGTGAGATGGAAAAAGTATCTGCTGACTTTGGTATTCAATTTAAATCGGATTTTAAAATATCCGGGGAAAGTTTTATAACACCACCTGGCGAATTATCTGATTTAATTTCTAAAGCTGTGAAAAAAGAACTTGGTGTAACGCCTAAGCTGTCAACAACGGGCGGAACATCAGATGCTAGATTTATAAAAGATATGTGTCCTGTAACCGAGTTTGGCTTAGTTGGAAAAACAATGCACGCTGTTGATGAAAGGGTTGAAACAAAGCAAATTAATCAGCTGAAAGAAATTTACTCTCGAATTCTCGAGGCATACTTTGAGAAAACCTAAGGCTTGCCTGGTTATAATGGCAAAAGAGCCCTTACCTGGAAGGGTTAAGACGAGATTAGCCAAAGAGGTTGGGTCTACGGTAGCTGCTTGGTGGTCTAGGCATCAGCTCAAAAAGACCATAAGAAATCTAAACGATCCAAGATGGGACATAATCATTTCTTTAAGCCCAGATTTTTTTGTTAAAAGAAGTAAGTTTTGGCCATCTAAAATCAAATGTATTCCACAAGGTCGAGGTGACTTGGGACAGAAAATGCGAAACATATTTAAGCTTTTTACTAATCGCCCCGTTTGCATAATAGGTGGTGATATTCCAGGTATTACAAGATTGGAAGTATCAAAAGCCTTCAAAAAGCTAGCATCAAGAAAATTCGTTGTTGGCCCAGCGGAGGATGGTGGATTTTGGTTAATTGGTCATAAGGGAAAACCCCCAACGAAACTTTTTGATGGTGTTAGGTGGTCTTCTTCTTGGGCATACTTGGATACTATAGAAACTTTTGAAGGCCGATCATTTTCTTGCCTTTCTAAATTACGAGATGTCGACAGTTTGTTGGATTTAGAAGCATTAAAAGCGAAATGTCAAAATTAGGAAAAGGCAATAGGCGGGATTTGTTTATGAGCAAACTACCAACAAAAAAACAAATTTTAGATTGGATAAGAGAGAACCCAAAAAAATCCAATAAGCGAGAAATTTCTAGGGCCTTTGGAATTAAAGGGGCTCTACGTACTGAGTTAAAACAAATATTGAGAGAGTTGGCGCAAGAAGGCAAAATAGAAAAAAAGAAAAAGTCTTTTGAGGACCCAAATCAGCTTTCACCTGTTTCTATTTTGCAAATGATGGCAAATACTAGCGATGGTGATCTTTTTGCAAGGCCTGTTGATTGGCAAGGAAGCCAACCTGAACCAATTGTTCTAATGGTTCACAGTTCTTCTGACCCAGCTTTGGGATATGGTGATCGTGTGCTTGCCAAAACTTCAGTAGTTTATGGTGAGCAATACCAATATGAGGGCCGAATTATTAGACTTTTGAACAAGCCGTCAAAAAAAATATTGGGGGTTTACAAAGAGCTTTCAGAAGGTGGTCGCATACACCCAATAGAAAAATCAGGAAGAGAGTGGCGAGTTAAGATTTCAGATGGTCTTGGAGCAAAGGATGGCGAGCTTGTAGAAGCTGAGCAGCTGAAAAATCAGCGTATATCTGGATTATATGCAGCAAAGATTGTCAATATAGTTGGTGATCCATCAGGGCCTCGGGCCGTATCATTGATAGCTATACATCAGCATGGAATTCCAAACCAATTTCCACAGGAGGTGCTACATGAGGCTGAAAACATCAATTTTTCAGAAACTGTACCTAGGGATGATTTAACTAAAATACCATTTGTTACAATAGACCCATCAGATGCTAGAGATCATGATGACGCTGTTTATGCTCATGCAGACGAGGATCCTGGTAATCGAGGAGGTCATGTTTTATGGGTAGCGATAGCTGACGTGGCACATTTTGTGAAACCAGGTAGCGCTTTGGATAAAGAAGCCCAAAAGCGGGGAAACTCAACTTATTTTGCTGATAGGGTTGTGCCAATGTTGCCAGACAGGCTTTCAGGGGATTTGTGTAGTATTCATGAAGGCGTTGAGCGCCCTTGTTTAGCTGTCCGTATGACAATTGATAAATCTGGCAATAAGTTGAAACAAACATTTTACAGAGGAAACATTAAAAGTGTTGCATCACTAAACTATGAAGAAGTGCAAAAAGCAATCGATGGAAAAGTAAACGAGAACGTAAGGCCTTACCTCGATAGGGTTATAAGGCCTCTTTATAATTCCTATACGTGTTTAAAAAAATCAAAAGAAACTCGGCAGCCACTTGATTTAGACTTACCTGAGCGAAAGGTTGAGTTGTTTAAAAACGGAAAAGTCAAAAAGATCCTTTTTAAAGAGCGTTTTGATTCACACAGGCTGATAGAAGAATTTATGATTTTAGCAAATGTTGCTGCAGCTGAGGAACTTTTTAAAGCCAAAAGCAAACTTCTATATAGAGTTCATGAAGAGCCAACGCCTGAGAAATTGAAAGCCTTAAGGGAGGTCGCCCAATCGGCTGGTTTTAATCTAGCAAAAGGCCAAGTTTTAAGAACAAGCCACCTGAACGATTTGCTTGCCAAGTCAAAACAGGGCGACCTCTCTGAGCTAATTAGCATGACAACTCTTCGTTCAATGTCTCAAGCTTATTATAGCAGTGAAAATTTTGGACATTTTGGTTTAGCATTAAAAAAATATACGCACTTTACTTCTCCAATAAGGCGTTATTCAGACTTAATAATTCATAGAGCCTTAATTAGCTCCTTGGGTTTTGGGTCTGACGGATTGCATGAAATGGATTTTGAAAAACTTGAGAAAACAGCACAGCATATTTCAAATACTGAAAGGAGATCAATGGTTGCAGAAAGAGATACCATTGATCGTTATCTTGCAGCATATTTATCAGAAAAAGTAGGAAATGAGTTCGAAGGAAAAGTAAGTGGCGTGGCAAAATTCGGTTTCTTTGTTAGACTGCATGATAGTGGAGCAGAGGGCATAGTACCTATTAGAACGCTTGGAACAGACTATTATTATTACGATTTAAGAAGTAACACTCTGAAGGGTTCTCAGTCAGGCCACATTATAAGCCTGGGGCAAAAAGCAATGGTAAGACTGAAAGATGTTGATCCATTAGCTGGCGGTATCGCTTTTGAGGCTTTAACAATAGATGACAAGAAAATTCCAAATATACAAAGAAAGCGAATCTCAAAAACTATTCGTCGAAAGGTAAACAGAAACAAAGTGGGTTCTGTTAAAAAAAAGAAGAAAGCAAAAAGGTCCTCAGGTTAAAATGAATTTCAATGAGTTTTTAGAAAAAGAGGCTCCTTTTTTTAAAGATATAGCGATTTTTGATGAACAGGTTCTCTTCCAAGATGAAAATCAAAGTCAAAACCTATTAAGTCTAAAAAAATATTTAGAAAAGACAGTTACCAAAGCGCGCGTCGATGCTGGAAAAGAAAAACTTAAAATTTGGAAAAACCAATTAAAAAAAATACAAAAAGATTGGGGGGTACCTCCTGAAGTAATAATAGCAATATGGGGAATAGAAACTAATTTCGGTGAAACACATGGTAAATATCGGGTTGTAGATTCTTTGGCTACACTTGCTTTTGGTGCAAGGGAAAAAAGAAGAAGGGTTTTTTTCAAGTCTGAACTTTTAGCTCTAGAAACTGTTAAAAATGAAAAAGGTATAGAGGTTGAAGGCCTGATGGGCAGTTGGGCTGGGGCTTTTGGTCATACCCAATTTATGCCAACCACGTATTTAAAGTTTTCTGCTCCCTTTGAAAACAAGAAAGCTCCAAACATATGGAACAAAGAAAATCCTTTGGACGCATTCTCTTCTACTGCTTGCTATCTAAAAAATGTTGGTTGGGTTGAAGAAGGGTTTATCTTGAAAAAAGCAAATAAACCAAAAAATATAGATTATTTAAAAACAGGAATAAACTTAACGCGAAAGAATGGTTTTACCGCTCCCTTCGGGCATTCTGGGCCCCATTTTAAATTTGGCAAAAATGCATCTGCGATTTTTCATTATAATAGATCTGAGCTTTATGTTTTTAGTGTTTGGGTTTTTTCATCCGCTTTGGATAACAACCCACAAAAAATTTTATGGCCAAAAAACCTTGAACAAATCAGTTCTTCAGAAACTTTGGTCATGCAAGAGCGGTTAACGCTATTGGGATATAATACTTACGGTATAGATGGTAAATTTGGCAACAATACAAAGAAAGCCCTAATAGGTTTTCAGAAAACTATAGGTCAAACGCCAGATGGGTTTCCAGATAAGTTTATTTTTAAAAAATTACTTTCTTATCCTTCGCCATAAGGAATCCAAACACTTTTTGTTTCTGTTGCGGCATCTAGAAACATCTCTCCCTCCGCCTTTTTGTCTAGCCAATCAATATTTTTCAGGCACCAAGTACGCTTTATATTGTTCGCAGATTCTAACTCAATAATCTTAGTTATATCTTCTTCGGAAAAGGACCAAACAGAGTCGACATCCATATGACTAGCAGCGTGTGAAGCTAACTCTAGATGGCTTCCAGTTAGTATATTTATAACGCCAGGAGGAATGTCTGATGTCTCTAATATTTGATAAAAGTCTGTTGCTGTCATTGATGCAATAAAAGGTGATATCGTAGTAATTCGGTTTCCCATTGCTATCGCTGGGGCGATACATGAGATTAAAGAAAGAAGAGGTTTGTTTGATGGACAAAAAGCTATTATATTTCCTATGGATTCTCGCATTGTTAGGCCCACGCCCCTTACAGGAACGCCGCTAATTGTACCGTCAAATTTGTCGGCCCACGCCGCATATGTGAAAAGTCGCCTAATAGACAGCTCAACCTCTTTTGAACCATCTTTATCGCCAGACATTTGGTTTATACGTTTTGCGAATTCTTCTTTTCTGGCGTGAAGGTTTTCTGCCATAAAATAAATTATCTGAGCTCTCAAATGTCCTGAGGAAGTAGACCAACTAGAGGCCTTATTCATCGCTTCAACAGCATTTCTAATATCTTTTCTATTAGAAGCTGAGACATGCCCGGCAAAGTTTTTTGATGCATCAAAAACTTTCTGCGAGTAGCCACCATCTGGTCTTGTCTGTTTTCCACCAATATAAAGCTTAGCCGTTCTGTCCAAACTCAGAGCTTCTTGACGAGCAAAGCTCTGAGGGCGTTTGTTTTTCTGCACAGTGAAATTTATGGAATGCTTTAAATAGCTTTTTAATCCATTCCAACCGCCTTCACGACCAAAGCCGCTTTCTTTAATTCCACCGAAGCCAATTGCTGCATCAAACATATTGGTTCCGTTTATCCAGACGACTCCAGCTTTTATTTTTGGTGCTAATCCTAAAGCTAAATTAATATTCTCGCTCCATATACTTGCTGCCAATCCATAGGTGGTATCGTTTGCCAAGTCAGAGGCTTCTTTCGGCGTCCTAAAGGTTGTGCTTACTAAAACAGGCCCAAAAATTTCTTCTTGCATTAATCTATCAGAAGGAGAAAGGCCTGTAATAAGAGTTGGCCGATAGAAGAGACCTCCTTTTGGTAAATCACATTCAGCGTGATAAACACTACCTTCTGTTTCAGATATTAGCTTTCTAATTTTTGATAATTGAGACTTATCAATAATCGCACCCATATCTATCGATTTGTCGAGAGGGGGGCCAACTCGTAGTTTGTTCATTCTTTTTCGGATTTTCTTGTGAAACTTTTCTTCTATGCCTTCATGAACTAAAAGTCTGGATCCAGCACAACAGACTTGACCCTGGTTGAACCATATAGCATCCACCAAGCCTTCTACAGCGCTATCTAAATCAGCATCGTCAAAAACAATAAAGGGTGATTTTCCACCTAATTCTAGCGTTAAAAGCTTTCCAGTGCCGGCGGTTCTTTTTCTTATTACTCTGCCAACTTCAGTAGATCCTGTAAACGCAATTTTTTTAATGTCTGGGTGATCAACAAGCATTTCACCAACACTGCCATCGCCAGTAATAATATTTATAACACCGTTTGGCACCCCGGCCTCTATACAAATTTCAGCAAATAATAATGCAGTCAAAGAGGTGTATTCAGCTGGTTTTAAAACAACCGTATTACCTGCTGCCAAAGCGGGTGCAATTTTCCATGCCAACATTAATAAAGGAAAGTTCCAAGGTATTATCTGGCCACATACCCCAATTGGCTCCATACCATGTATCTTGGTTTTATATATTTGGGCAAGTCCAGCATGATAGTAGAAATGACGTTGGGCTAAGGGTATATCAATATCTCGGGACTCTCTTATCGGTTTACCATTATCAATTGTTTCAAGCACAGAAAAAAGTCGAGAGTTCTTTTGCAAAAGTCGAGCAATGGAGTAAAGTACTTTAGCTCTCTCGTGCGGATTGGTTTCAGACCAACTTTTAAATGCGTTTTTTGCTATTTTAACGGCGTTATTTACATCAGTCTTGGAGGCCTGGCTTAATCGGGCTATAATTTCGCCATTAGAGGGATTAATTGACTTAAACTGGTTTTTAGGCTTGGTAAATGCGCCACCGATAAAGTGGCCAAAAGAAGAATTATGCCTAAGTAGCCAGTTTTTTACTTCGTCAGGATTTTCTGGAGCTAAGCCGTAGTCCATATCATCTAAAATTTTTTTAATAGACATTTTTATCCCATTGCATGTCGATAAGAGGCGGAATACGCGCCAGTTATATGATGATCCAACTGTCTTTCGATATCCCCTAAAAGGCTTGAGGCGCCAAATCGAAATAACTCAGGATTAAGCCATTGATCACCTAACTCCTCTTTAATTAGGCTGAGGTATGTAAGAGCGTCTTTGGCTTTTGATATTCCTCCAGCTGGTTTATATCCAATTTTATATCCTGTTTTTTCATGATATTCACGAATTGCTCTCACCATCACCAAAGATACTGGCAGTGTGGCGTTTATAGGTTCTTTGCCAGTTGAGGTCTTTATAAAGTCTGCTCCAGCCATCATACATACTGCAGATGCGCGAGCTACGTTACGCAAAGTTCCAAGCTCTCCAGTTGCTAAGATAGTTTTTATATGAGCAGAGCCGCAGGCCTTTCTAAAATCTTTAACTTCTTCGTATAAAGCTTTCCAATTCTGCGTAAGGACGTGCCTACGAGATATTACTATGTCAATTTCATTTGCTCCCGCTGAAACACTATATTCGATCTCAGCAATCCGAAGAGGAAGAGGTGATAGCCCAGCAGGAAAACCTGTTGATACCGCAGCAACAGGAATACCTGTACCCTTAAGTTGTGACACGGCTGTCTCAATCATATCATGGTAAACACATACAGCCCCAACAGTGATATTGTCTAAATCAAGATTTTCTAAAATTTTGATAGAAATTGGGTTTTTTGCTTTTGCACACAGCCGCTTAACTCTACCAACGGTGTCGTCACCACTTAAAGTTGTAAGGTCAATACATTTAACGGCCTGAAGCAACCAAGCAGCTTGATGGTGTTTTTTAACAGATCTTCTAGAAGCTATAGAAGACGCACGTCTTTCAATTGCAGAAGTATTTGCCTGTATGGAAGAAATCCAGTCTAAATCTAAGTCAATGCCTTTATTACGAGAAGTGATGGTTTGGGGCAAAAGAGCTAATTTTTGAGTAGACTTTATCGCCATGGAATTCTTTCGGAAATTAGATTTAAACAATTGCACGGCTTATATTTGATGGCAAGACCGTGTAACTGATAAACGAACTATGTTAAATTTAATTTATTTTATCATATCAGCTGGCATAATCGCTACCTTCGTAATCTAAAATTTTCTTCAACTCTTCCAGATGGCGGTCGTCTTGGTCAGAATAGTTTTCAATTTCAGAGGCAGTTTTCTCGGCAATATCATCAGGTATAATTCTTAATGGCTGACCCGTTTGTAGGGCCTTGATATAGGTTTTGGCGGCTCGTTCAAAATAGTAAAGCCGGTTGAAGGTATCGGCGACAGAGCTTCCAATTATCATAACTCCGTGGTTTCCCATTATTAGTACTTTTTTTTGTGGGTCTTTTAGTAATTTAGAGCACCTTTCGCCCTCCTCTTCAAAAGCCAAACCGCCATAATTTTCGTCAATTACATATCTATTGTAAAATATAGCACAATTTTGATCTAGTGGTGGTAATGAGCTGTCTTTTAGGCTGGCAATAACGGTCGCATAAATAGAATGGACATGCATTGCGCATCTGGCATGGAGGCAATTTCTATGAATTGAGCCATGCAAGCCCCAAGCTGTGGGATCCGGCGCT
>CACPBQ010000030.1 GCA_902632125.1 Paracoccaceae bacterium
ATCGATCACGGATCTCATTTTAGTTCCAAAAATGCCGAATTCTGAAGCTTTTTTTAAGGTTTCAGACAAATCTGGTATTTCTTTCATCAAACGGACACCATCTTTTGGATCTTTTAATCCTTTGTCAACCTTTAAAAACGGAACAATTTTTTTTTCTTTCCAAAGATAATCCGCTGTTGGCACCCCGGATATATGCCGCTCTATAGTTTGTTCAAATAATATCGCTCCAATTATGTGATTCTGTTTAAAAGAGGGGCTAGTAATTATTCTCGTCCTCATATCATGGATTAGTTTGAACATTTCCTCTTCGCCTTTGTACTGATCTTCGGAAATGCCATATAACTGGAGAGCCTTAGGTGTGGATCCTCCGCTTTGGTCCAAAGCAGCAATGAAACCCTTATCTTTTTGAATTCTTTTTAGCTGTTGATTGCTACTCAAGACTTTCTCCTTTTCCTTCAAGCAAAAGAATAAGAGGCCGAGCGATACTATTCAATCCTGATTGCGCTATCATAACCAACAAAAAATAATGGTTTACGAAAATTTTATTTTTTTGTGAGGCAAACAATACCGGGAAGTTCCTTACCTTCAAGCCATTCGAGAAATGCACCACCAGCAGTTGAGACATAGGTAAATGTTTCGGTTACTCCAGCTTTATTAAGGGCTGCTACAGTATCTCCACCTCCAGCAACCGATATTAATTCACCCTCTTTTGTCCTTTCAGAGGCATACTTAGAAGCCTGATTGGTGGCTTCATCAAAAGGCGATATCTCAAATGCGCCTAATGGCCCATTCCATAAAAGTGTTTTAGCACTTTTGATACATTGTTTAATGTTATCGACTGTTGATGGTCCTACATCCAGTATCATATAGTTTTCTGGGCATTTGTCTGCCGGTACAACGGAACTGGTTGTATTTTTTGATAACTCTTTTGCAATAATTAAGTCTGTTGGCAAAATGATTTTGCACGAATATTTTTTTGCCTTTTTAAGAATTTTTAGTGCAGTCGGCTTTAAACTTTTTTCAACCAATGATCGACCAATATTTAACCCCTGTGAAAAAAGGAAAGTATTAGCCATAGCTCCGCCTATAATGATACAGTCCACCTTTTCTACCAGATTTTCTAGAAGTTCAATTTTTGTAGAAATTTTGGATCCGCCAACGACGGCAGCGACAGGTCTTGCGGGTTGACCTAAAACACTTTCTAAAGCTTTAAGTTCAGCCTCCATAAATTTTCCAGCGCACGAAGGTAAATATTTTGCCAAACCAGTTGTACTAACGTGCGCTCTGTGAGAAACTGAAAATGCATCATTGCAAAAAATATCAACCAATGCTGCTAGTGAAGCAGCAAATTGAGGATCGTTTTTTTCTTCTTCTGGATAAAAACGGGTATTTTCAAGTAAGATAACTTGGCCTTTTTGTGCAATCTCGAGGGCAATTTCTGCGCTCGGCCCAATACATTCGGCAACAAAAATAACTTTTGTGCTCAAGTAATTTTCCAATTCTGATTGCAGCTGTAAGAGACTTAGTTCTTGATTCCTAACACCTTTAGGACGTCCCATATGGGCAAGTAAAATGGGGATACCGCCTCTCTTTATAATCTCATTCATTGTGGGGACTATTTTTTTAATTCGCGTCGCGTCCGCAACTCTTCCGTCGACCATAGGCACATTAAGGTCTACCCGAGTTAAAACGCGTTGCCCATTTAAGTCCATTTGATCAAGTGTTTTCCAAGACAAAATATTTGCTCACATAAAAATAAACGCCTTTACCGGCAGACTTTCACTTTGAGTTAATGCATATCTTGTTCTTATAGTTTGTAAAGCGTAGGAAGGGCTACGTAGAAGAAGGAGTGACCTATGGCCAAAATTAAAGATGCAGAAAATACAATCTTATTGGAATTAAAGAATGGGACCGTTACGATTGAACTGTTGCCGGATATAGCGCCAGGGCATTGTGAAAGGATGAAAGAGTTGGCGCGGTCGGGTCAATACGACAATGTTTCTTTTCATCGTGTTATTGAAGGCTTTATGGCGCAAACAGGTGACGTTGAATTTGGTAATATGGAGAATGAATATCAGCCGCATAAAGCAGGTACAGGTGCGTCACAGTTACCTAATTTGAAGGCAGAATTTTCAGGAATTCCTCATGATAGAGGCACTTTAGGGGCTGCTAGAAGTCAGAACCCTGACAGTGCTAATAGCCAGTTTTTCATAAATTTTAACGACAATCATTTCTTAAACCGCCAATATACCGTTTATGGAAGGGTAATAGAGGGAATGGAGCTTGTAGACGAAATTGTACGAGGCGAGCCTCCAGCAAATCCGGACAGGATGATAAGCGTTAAGGTGGCTGCCGATGTTTAAAGTATTCTTTTTTCTTATTTTACTGGCGTCTCCTAATTTTGCGTCAAGTTTAAAAATTTCTGTTGAGGGAAATGCCCAAGGAGAAATAGAGATTGATCTCTTCGAAGACGTGGCGCCTTTACACGTTGCTCAAATTTTGAAGCTCGCAGAACAGGGACAGTATGATAATGTTGTTTTTCACCGTGTCATTGAGGGGTTCATGGCTCAAACTGGCGATGTTCAATATGGAAAAGCGGAAGGTGATATAGCTTTTGCGGGTCGCGGTGGATCTGAGCTTCCAGACCTGCCAGCTGAATTTTCAGATATAAAGTTTGATAGAGGTATAGTTGGAATGGCGCGAACTCAAAATCCTAATAGTGCTAATAGTCAGTTTTTTATAATGTTTGATGCGGGATATTTTTTAAATGGTAAGTATACAGTGATAGGCATGGTTACATCTGGAATGGCTGTTGTCGATAAAATAAAGATAGGAAAAGGGCCAAACGGAGCAATTTTAGGCGAACCTGATAGGATGGTATCTGTAGAAGTAACTCGTTAGCCGTTTTAACTCAGTAGCCTTGGTTCTAACTTTTCAAATGGGATGGGGTAAAATTTGGCTAAATAAGTTTCAATAAAGCGTGGCGCTTCTTTCCAGCTGACAGTTTTATAGGCTTTGCAAGCATTTCGGAAGTTAAAACCAAATTTGTGCTAGCGACTAATTCGTCATCGACTCTGGCCCCATTTTCAGAAATTAAACGTTTTGCTTCTTTTCCAGAGTTAGCTAAACCGGTTTTAACAAAAGCTTGCACTATCGGTAAACCGTTGGATATTTCGCCTAGTTCAAATTTAAAAGTTGGTAAATCTTTTCCAACGCCTCCCTTTTCAAAAACTTCTACGGATGTTTCCGCTGCAGCATTCGCAGTCTCTCTTCCGTGTAAAAGCGTTGTAACTTCGTTGGCCAACACAATCTTGGCATCATTAATTTCAGAACCTTGAAGTTTGCTAAGACGAGTACACTCACTTAATGGCAGCTCTGTATATAATTTTAAAAAACGGGCCACATCTGCGTCTGTTGTATTTCGCCAAAATTGCCAAAACTCATATGGAGAGAGCATATTTGCATTCAACCAAACAGCACCGTCCTGAGATTTTCCCATTTTTTGTCCATCAGAAGTTGTAAGCAAAGGAGAGGTGAGCCCAAAAACGCGTTCATCAGAAATACGACGGGTTAATTCCATACCATTTATGATATTACCAAGCTGATCCGATCCTCCCATTTGCAAATTGCAGCCATATCTTTTGTTCAGTTCATAAAAATCATATGCCTGAAGGATCATATAATTAAATTCTAAGAATGATAGGCTTTGCTCCCTTTCGAGGCGTGATTTGACACTTTCAAAACTTAACATTCTGTTCACACTAAAGTGGCGTCCAACATCCCTTAAAAATTGTAAGTAATTTAAACTTGATAGCCATTCATCATTGTTTATCATTAGAGCGCTATCCGATTTGTCGCCATAATCAAGATAGGCTGAAAACACTCTTTTTATGCCAGATATATTATCCTCAATTTGCGTATCATTCAGTAAGGGCCGTTCTTCTGCCCTAAACGACGGATCACCAACTTTTGATGTACCCCCGCCCATAAGAGTTATAGGTTGACCGCCAGTCTTTTGTAACCATCTAAGCATCATTATTTGAATTAAACTACCAACATGTAAAGACTTGGCGGTTGCATCGAAGCCTATGTATGCTATTAGATTTCCCTTTGATATTGCACTGTCAAGGCCTTCATAGTCAGTACAATCGGCTACAAATCCCCGCTCGATCATTATCTTTAAGAAATCGCTTTTTGGTGCGTAAGACATTTTGGGCCTCTTTGAGTCGGTGTGTAGAGCTCTTCACTGGGCTATAGCTAAGAAAAACAGGATATAGCAAGATAAAGTTTACAAATTTCTTTGTCCTATATCGATCTTTATTATTAAGTTGATATAAGCTAAGCTTTTGTTTCAATTTGCATCTGAGCAAGAATTGTTTCCAATGTTATAGGTATTTAGGTGCTTTTTAAGCTTCTCGTGAGGGCTAACAAATGTTAAGGCGCTATGGTGATTATTAGAAGGTAGATATGGTATCTAGAGTTATCCCTGTCAGATCATTTGATTTGGTCATATTTGGAGCAACGGGCGACCTTGCAAAGAGAAAGATCTTTCCCAGTTTGTTTAGAAGGTTTCTTGCTGGTCAAGTGCCACAAGACTCACAAATAATTGGTGCCGCCCGTTCAAATTTATCACGAAAAACTTTCAGTGATCTGGTAAAAAATTCTATCAAAAACGTTAATGAATTAAATATTAAAGAAAATGATCTCAAAAAATTTTTAAAATGTCTAAACTACATTCAGATTGATGCTACCGGTTCAGATGGATGGAATGAATTGAAAAAAGTTCTTAGACCGTCAAAAATACAGGCATTTTATTTCTCTGTATCACCTTCAATATTTGGAAGTTTGGCGCAAAGTTTACATAATTATGAGATCACTCATGAAAATATTCGAATTGTTGTAGAGAAACCATTTGGACGAAATTTGGAGACGTCAAAACAATTGAATATAATTTTGTCAGAGCATTTTAAGGAAGAGCAAATATATCGCATCGATCATTACTTGGGAAAAGAGACAGTACAAAACCTAATGGCTATACGATTTGGGAATATGTTGTTTGAGCCTTTATGGAATGCGCAGTACGTTGATCATATTCAAATCACAGTTTCTGAGACCGTTGGCGTCGGGGATCGAAGCGAATATTATGATCATTCCGGCGCAATGAGGGATATGGTGCAAAATCACTTAATGCAATTACTGTGTTTGATTGCTATGGAGCCTCCAGCACGCTTTGAACCTGACTCTGTGCGTGATGAAAAATTAAAGGTAATAAGAGCTCTTGATCCTGTAGCACCACATCATATCGTGCGGGGTCAGTATGGATCCGGTAGTGATCATGCAGATTATCGAGCTGATGTTGACAATAAAAATTCCAAGACAGAAAGTTTTGTAGCTCTTAAAGTAAATATTAGTAATTATCGCTGGGCCGGCGTACCTTTTTATATAAGAACTGGTAAACGACTTAAAGCACGTACTTCTGAAATAGCCGTTGTATTTAAGGAAAAGCCTCATAGCATTTTTGGTCCGGAAGCGAGAAACCATCAAAATGCACTTATCATTAGGCTTCAGCCTGATGAAGGGATCACAATGGATGTGACAATTAAGGAACCAGGTCCAGGGGGCATGCGTTTAATTGACGTTCCATTGGATATGACCTTTTCTGAAACTCTTGGACTAGATGTAGACGCGGTACCAGATGCATATGAGAGGTTAATAATGGATGTTATACGGGGGAATCAAACTCTGTTTATGCGAGGTGATGAGGTCGAGGCTGCTTGGAGATGGACAGATCCTATAATTAATGGATGGATTGAAAGGAATGATGTGCCAAAACCTTACGATAGTGGAAGCTCTGGCCCGTATGATAGTTTAAATCTTTTGGAGCGTGAAGGCCGCAAATGGCGGGAAATAATGTGAATTTTCTAGAGTATAGTAGCAGACAAGACTTGGTCGCAAGCGTTACACAAATTCTTGCCAACGATTTAATCTCAGCGATAAAAGTTAGACAAAATGTTGTTTTTTCTGTTCCAGGTGGCGGTACACCAGCTCCAATTTTTGACGAGCTTTGTGAGTTTGATTTGGATTGGAAAAGAGTAAGTATAATTTTGAATGATGAGCGATGGGTGCCTGAATCCAATGATCGGTCAAACACTAAGCTGGTGCGGGAAAGACTATTAATTAATAAGGCTTCGCGCGCGACTTATATTTCAATGTACTCTAACAATCTAACACCAGAACTTGGAATTCCAAAAGTAGAGCAGCGGATTGAACGTCATTTACCTATTTCCGTCCTACTTTTCGGTATGGGTGCAGATATGCACACTGCCTCACTGTTCCCTGACGGCGATAATCTTAAAAAGGCTCTTTCCAGTAATGCTCCGATCCTGCTACCCATGAGAGCTAAAAGTACAGCGGAAGCTCGAATAACACTTTCAGCTAAAGTCTTAAACCAATCTAAAATAAAGCATTTGGTAATTTTTGGCGAGGAAAAACGGGCAGCCTTTGAAAAAGCTATAGACCTACCCAATATTCTTGCCCCTATTTCAGCTGTTTTGCCGAGGGCAAGTGTACACTGGGCTTCATAAATAATGAGGTGTTAATGTTTGATCAATTAGTAAGGTATTTTGATAAGGTTCGGGATAGAAAAATCACTTCCTTATTTGATCAAGATAAAAACCGGGCTTCAGAGTTTTCGGTACTAGTTGAAGATTTATTTTTTGATTTTTCCAAAACAAACATCGATAAAGTAACGTTAGATTTGCTTAAGGCTTTGGTAAAATCTACAAAAATTTTTGAAGCGCGCGATGCGATGTTTAGCGGGGAATTAATTAACACCAGCGAAAGAAGGGCAGTATTACACACAGCCTTAAGGAATTTAGATGGTAGCTCTGTCTATGTAAATGAAATAGATATAATGCCGTCTGTTTTGCAAACATTAGAAAAAGTGAAAGTATTTTCTGAACGTCTCAGGTCTGGTCAGTTTTCTGGTCAAGGCGGAGTTATAACCGACGTAGTAAATATTGGTATAGGGGGATCTGACTTAGGACCAGCTATGGTTGTTAAAGCTTTGAAACCATACCACGACGGGCCAAACTGTCATTTTATTTCTAATGTGGATGGAGCACACATTCACGACGTACTCTCAAAATTAAATCCTGAAAGAACGCTGGTAATAATTGCTTCCAAAACATTTACCACTTCAGAAACAATGAAAAACGCTAAAACCGCCTATGACTGGATGTCTAAAGTTGTCAATCATCCTTCTTTTCAATTTGCTGCAGTGTCTACAGCTGTTGAAAAAACTGATGAATTTGGCATTCCTCGCGGCCATGTCTTTGGCTTTGAAGATTGGGTAGGAGGGCGTTATTCACTCTGGGGTCCAATAGGTCTATCGATAATTATTGCTTTGGGAGCTGAAGCCTTTCATTCATTTCTAAATGGCGCTCATGAAATGGATGTTCATTTTAAAACAGCCGAATTAGAGAAAAACTTACCGATTTTACTGGCGTTAATTGGTGTCTGGCACAATCAAATTTGCAATTATTCAACCAGAGCGGTACTGCCCTATGATCAAAGGCTTAACAAGCTTCCAGCCTATCTGCAGCAATTAGAAATGGAAAGTAATGGTAAGAGCGTAGATCTTGACGGAAGAGCCCTAAATTTTCATTCTGGACCAATTGTCTGGGGCGAAGCTGGTACTAATGGTCAGCATGCCTTCTTTCAATTATTGCATCAAGGAACCAGAATAATACCGTGTGAATTTTTGGTAGCAGCCCAATCTCATGAGGCTTATTTAAATCATCATCACAAAACATTGTTATCGAATTGTTTTGCTCAGTCAGAAGCTTTGATGCAGGGACGCAGTTTTGAGGAAGTATGCTCTATGTTTAAAGATGAAGGTTTGGGTCATGACGAATTTGAAGATCAGGCAAGGCATCGAGTTTTTCCTGGCAACCGCCCCTCCACAACGCTTTTGTATCCTAAATTGACACCAAAAATTTTAGGTAAAATAATTGCGTTGTATGAGCATAGGGTTTTTGTAGAGGGTAAAATTTTAGGGATAAATAGTTTTGATCAATGGGGTGTAGAATTAGGAAAAGAATTAGCTAATGACTTAGAAACAATTCTTTCGGAAAATTCCGAAAGCAAAGAATTGAATACCTCAACTCAAAATTTAATCAAGATTGCAAAAACTATGTGGTAACTTGCTTATCTTTGATAAATATTTGTATGTACTTGTTTTATCGAATTTATCCTATCTTGCGCCGGAGGATGGCTCATCAACCAGGCGGGTACAGTACCCTGTAGGTTTGATATTTTATCCAACTTTTTAAACATAGAAATTTGCGGTTCTATCCCAAGACCAGATTTTATCATCAAAGCGGCAGCATATTCATCCGCCTCATACTCATCGCGCCTTGATAGCTTAGCCATCAGTAAACTTCCAATAAAACTAGCAATATAGCCTCCTAAGCCGGGTATCAAACGAGAAAGTAGGGCGCCAAGAGCTGCCCGAACAGCATTTTGTCCAGAAAAATCAATCATTCTTCGTCGAATATGACCCAATGCTACGTGTCCCAATTCATGGGCCACCACGGAAGATATTTCTTCAACTGTTACATCGCCATTTTTATATTTGTTATAAAAGCCTCTTGTGATAAAAATTCGGCCGTCAGGCGCTGCTAGACCATTTATCGGCTCAGTTTCGAAAATGTTTATACGTATCTTTTCAACTTCAAGGGCTTTTGCGAACTTAGCCATTATTTTTTCTAAGTTTTTGTCTAATAATGGATTTGACTGCCGAGATAGTTGCCTTTTTAATGACCAAGAAGAGAATTGAAATATTACAATTCCATAAAGGCCAGCTAAAGCTATAGGAATTATTACAGCAGACATATGAAAAATGACCTTAAAATTTTCAACGAGCTAATTCTTTCATACCCTTCTCCAAACCCTCAAGTGTCATCGGCACCATTCTATCTTCAAAGATATCTTTTATCATTTCTATGGATTGAGTATAGCCCCAAAGATTTTGTTTTACTGGATTTATCCAGAGATTATTTGGCCATTGTGACCTAATTCTATCTAACCAAACCTGACCGGACTCAGCATTGTAGTGTTCATTAGCGCCACCTGGAAAAGCTATTTCATAGGGCGACATTGAAGCATCTCCAACACATATGCATTTATAATCACTACCATAAGTTCGAATTATTTCGTCTGTCGGTATTTGCTCTGTCCACCTTCTTTGGTTATCTTTCCATACGCCCTCATAAACACAGTTATGGAAGTAAAAATATTCTAAATGTTTAAATTCACTTCTCACAGCGGAAAATAGTTCTTCAACCAATTTTATATAGGGGTCCATAGAGCCACCAACATCCAAAAAAAGTAGAACTTTTACTGCATTTCTACGTTCTGGACGAGTTTTTACATCCAGATAACCATTTTCCGCCGTCGACTGGATTGTATTATCTATATCTAATTCTTCTTCTGCACCATCTCTTGCCCATTTACGAAGCCGCTTCAATGCAACTTTGATATTTCGTGTTCCTATCTCGATGGTGTCATCAAGGTTCTTGAAGTTTCGTTTATCCCAGACTTTGACGGCTCTTTTGTGGCGACTCTCATTTTGACCTATTCTTATTCCCTCGGGATTATATCCATATGCGCCAAAAGGACTAGTTCCCGCTGTACCTATCCACTTATTACCACCTTGGTGTCGTGCTTTTTGTTCTTCTAACCTTTTTTTTAAGGTCTCCATGAGCTTTTCAAAGCCTCCTAAAGACTTAATTTTTGCCATTTCTTCTTCAGACAGGTGCTTTTCGGCTAATTTTTTTAACCAGTCGCTGGGTAATTCTGTTTTATCGAGAATTTCTTCTAAAGTAAGTTCTTCTAAACCACTAAATGTATGAGAAAAAGCCCTGTCAAATCGATCTAGATGTCTTTCATTTTTCACCATGATGGTACGTGCTAAAATATAAAGGTTTTCAATTTCATAGGTATCTATATTTTTGCTCAAGGCTTCCAAAAAGGTCAAATACTCTCTCAGGCTTACTGGAATACCAGATTTGCGTAAATTATCAAAAAGGCTAATGAACATTTTTACAGAAAGTTACGGTGAATTATTAAAGTGACGATTAATGAAACTAAAGCAAATGCGATGCAATAGCCTGTAGCGTAAAAGGCAACGTCTACAATAGAGCCTTTTCTTTTTCTTGCGGTCCTTGCTCCTATGAGAGCGCCTATAAATGCTGCGATGAGATACATTTCCCTTTACCTGAGATTAAAAGCGTTAACGTTCATTTCTAGCAATGAAGGCGAGCCTTTCAAAGAGCTGAATGTCTTGTTCGTTTTTTAGTAGCGCTCCGTGTAATTTTGGCAGCGCAGATGAGTTATCTCGGCGTAAATCTTCAGGTTTCAAATCGTCAACAAGCAAAAGTTTTAACCAATCGAGCACTTCCGAAGTAGAAGGCTTTTTCTTTAGGCCCGATTGCTCTCTTATTTCAAAGAATTGGGTCAAAGCCGTCGAGAGAAGATTGTCCTTTATTTTGGGATAGTGAACTTTTACTATTTTACGTAAAGTTTCTTGGTCAGGAAATTTGATGTAATGAAAGAAACACCTTCTCAAAAATGCATCAGGCAATTCTTTTTCATTATTAGACGTAATTATTACAACTGGCCGTTGCCGAGCAGAAATAGTTTCCCCAGTTTCATAGACATAAAAAGCCATTTTATCTAATTCTTGAAGAAGATCATTTGGAAACTCAATGTCTGCTTTATCTATTTCGTCAATAAGCAAAACAACTTTTTTCTTATTTTCAAAAGCCTCCCAAAGTTTACCTTTTCGAATATAATTTGAGACATCGTTTACGCGCTTGTCACCTAATTGACTATCCCGTAGCCGCGATACAGCATCATACTCGTAGAGACCTTGTTGTGCTTTTGTCGTGGATTTTATATTCCACTCTAACATTTGTAATTTAAGACCTAGAGATACTTGTTTAGCAAGTTCAGTTTTGCCCGTTCCAGGCTCTCCCTTTATTAAGAGAGGCCTTTCCAAAGTAACGGCAGCATTCACAGCGATCATTAAATCTTCTGTTGCTATATAACTATCGGTGCCTTTAAATTTCATCTGATGCCTCATTTTCCGGATATTTCAAAATAACCAAATAATTAAAAAGCCGCAATCTTTTGATTTGACTAGTGACAAATTAGCCTAGGTAGTTTAACTCAACTCTACAGGGATATAAAGATGAACATAAAAAGGGGTCTATATGTCCAATCTTGAAACGCTTGAGGGGAGGGTGATTATGAAGCCTGAAGTTTTTCTGGCAGATGATTATAGGCCGGCTGAAGATGAGCCGTTTATGAACGAACGCCAACTTGAATATTTTAAACGTAAGCTATTAATTTGGAAAGCAGATTTGATGTCTGATAGTAAGGATACTATTGAGGGTCTTCAAGACAGCACTCGTAACATCCCCGATATAGCAGACAGAGCGAGTGAGGAAACTGACCGAGCTTTAGAACTCCGTACAAGAGATCGTCAACGAAAGCTTGTGGGCAAAATTGATTCTGCATTGAGGCGCATTGATGAAGGTGAGTATGGGTATTGCGAAAAAACAGGCGACCCCATTTCACTAAGAAGGTTAGATGCTAGACCAATTGCCACAATGACTTTAGAAGCACAAGAAAAACACGAGCGTAAAGAAAAGATACATAGAGACGAATAGCTCATCCTAGGCGTTGGTCTTTATGGTTATTCTAGAAGTTCGAGTGGATTTTTGAGCGAAAATCTTTGTTAAAAATTGCTGTGATAGGAGCAGGGGTGGCTGGGCTCAGCGTGGCCAATCTGTTGGCGCGGGCCGGCCACGACGTATGCATTTTTGAAAGAAATCAGTCAATAAGAGAGATAGGAGCGGGGATACAAATTTCGCCCAACGGCTTCTGTGTCTTGAAAGAATTGGATCTTTCGGAAGGTATAATTCTTAACTCTCTATGCAACAATTCTATTTTGATATGCGATTATCAAGATGGAGATAGATTAATTCAATTTAATCAAAAATCTGTTTTGGGCAACAAAAATTTCCGACTTATTCACAGGGCAGACTTAATCAATTTATTATACCAATCGGCCATTAAAAACAAAGTAAGTTTTAATTTAGGTTGCACTGCTGATGCCCAATTACTAAGTGATCAATACTCTTTTGTAATTGCTGCCGATGGCGCACATTCAAAAACACGATACTTACTAAATCCTTATCAAAATAATAGTAAAAGATCTGATTATTTCGCCTGGCGCTCTATTGTTCCCAATCAAATTGATCATCATAATGGCGTAAGAATAACTGTGGCTCCAAAAAAACATATAGTTTCATATCCTGTGAGAAGTCGTGAGCAACTCAATTTAGTTTTAATTCAAGAAGCTGATAATGACGAGATTTTTGAATGGGGTATGAACGAGAACCCAAAAAAAATAAGAAATGTTTTTTCTGAATTTGGGGGTGATCTAAAGGATACTTTGGGCTACATCGAAACGGTACAAAAATGGGGTTTAAGCTCTCATGATATTCCGTTTAACTGGGCACGAAAGAATATATTTTTAATTGGAGACGCGTTGCATCCAATGCTTCCATTTTTAGCACAAGGGGCAAATGCCGCTTTGGAAGATGCATTTATTTTGGCCAAGTTGATAGCTTCTAATGATCCTAGCGGAGTTGCCGACAAATATGTTGATATTCGAAAACCGCGTTTGATACGTTTAATCAAGCAGATCAAAAATAACGCTTGGAAGTTTCATTTAGAAAATAGTTTTTTAAGGAGCTGTGCACATACTGGTTTGCATTTCTTAGATAAAACTTTTCCGCAGTCCGCAGGTTTACCTTTTCGGTGGCTATATAATTACGATATCACCAATTTATAGATTTAATTTGATCCAAATTGGGACATGGTCGGACGGTTTTTCCAGACCCCTTATACTACTATCAATTTTGCAATCTGTTAATATATCTGAGCAGTTAGGGGATAAAAGAAAATGATCGATTCTAATCCCATCGTTTCTATCCCAAGCACCTGCTTGATAATCCCAAAAACTATAATGACCAGGGCCTTCATTGCATGCCCTGAATGCATCCAAAAAACCCAAATTTAAAATTTTTCTAAATTTTGCTCTACTTTCTATTTTGAATAAAGCGTCATTCGTCCATGCTTCTGGTGATGCAGCGTCTTCTGCTTGAGGAATAATATTAAAATCACCTGCCATTAATGTGGTTTGCTCAGAACTTAGTAATTCTTGGGCTTTTAGATAAAGTCTATCCATCCAAGCTAATTTATAGTCATATTTTGGACCTGGCAGAGGGTTTCCGTTTGGAAGGTATAAGCAACAGATTTTGATCTCAAGAGAGGCGCAAATAGTGGCTTCAATCCATCTAGCTTGTTCGTCACTTTCGTCGCCTGGTAACCCGCGAACTATTTCACGTAAAGGATATTTCGATAGAATTGCTACGCCGTTAAAAGACTTCTGCCCATGCGTTTCAACGTTATATCCTAAATCTTCATAAGTTTCCTTGGGGAACGCCTCATCCACCGACTTTATTTCTTGAAGAAGTGCTACATCTGGGTTGGATTCTTTCAACCAACTGACCAAGGCAGGTCCTCTGGCCTTTATGCCATTAATGTTGAAGCTTGCTATTTTCATAAAACAAATTTTAAATTGAAAAACTGGTGCCGCATCCACAAGATGAACTTGCGTTAGGATTATCGATAGTAAAGCGAGCGCCGATCAATTCCTCTGAAAAGTCTATAGTGGCATTACTTAGAAACGGAAGTGAAGTATTATCTATAAAAACTTTTGTACCTTCTTTTTCTAAAATAAGGTCATCTTCGTGTTTCGTATCTAAGTCGATATTATACTGAAAACCAGAGCAACCACCGCCCTCGACTGCTACGCGAAGACCTTTATCTGAGCTCTCTGGAATAATCTGAGCTAACCTTTCAAAAGCACGATCTGTTACTTTTGGTGGTAGCTGCATTTTTATCTCCGATTTAATAAACATACATAGCAATAAATCACGCCTTTAATTATATAGAGCTGGTAGAACCTGAAAACAAGGAAATATCTGTAATGCTTGCTCGATTTGCAGCCGACCCAAGCTTCAAAAAAAATATCTCAAATTATAGATTTTTTGAAGAACAAGAAAGCACTTATCGTTCTTGTTATCAGAGAGATCGCGATCGTGTTTTACATTGTTCAGCTTTTAGAAGATTAAAACACAAAACTCAGGTCTTTGTTGAGAATGAAGGTGATTATTTTCGTACTCGGTTGACGCATACTCTAGAGGTTGCCCAGGTTGCTCGAACCATAAGTACAGCTTTAGAACTTAATTGTGATTTATCAGAGACAATAGCTCTGGCGCATGATTTGGGCCACACTCCATTCGGTCATACTGGTGAGGAAGCTCTTGATAATTTGATGAAAGACTACGGTGGATTTGATCATAATGCACAAGCTTTAAGAATAGTTACCAGTCTTGAGCAACATTATGCTGATTTTGATGGACTTAATCTTACTTGGGATTCTTTGGAGGGTATTGCGAAGCATAATGGCCCAATTAAAGAAGCTGTACCATTTGCCTTAAAGCAATATAATGCTGTTCAGGATCTCAATTTAAACACTTTTGCAAGTGCTGAGGCTCAAGTCGCTGCAATATCAGATGATATTGCCTACAATAGTCATGATTTACATGACGGTTTAAGAGCAAAACTATTTACCGATGATGATCTCAAGAATTTACCTTTAATTGCAGAATGTTACCATGAAGTTGATACAATTTATCAAAATTTAGATCAGTATCGACGCAGACATGAGGCTCTTCGGCGTTTTTTTGGGATTCTGGTTGAAGATGTTATTTTTAGTTCAAAAAAAATAATTTTAGAGCTTTCACCCAACTCGATAGAAGATATTCGAAAAGCTAGTCAACCAGCAATCCAATTTTCTAGAGAGACTTTTCAAGCTTTAAAAGAAATAAAATTGTTTTTATTCAATAATATGTATAGGTCTCCTAAAGTAGTGGAGATGCGTAAAACTGTTTCTCTTAAGTTACATAAGCTATTTAAAATATATATTGACGATCCAAGTTATCTACCCTCCGATTGGAAACAGAAAACTGATCTGGCATCCAGTAAAACTGCCAGAGCGCGTTTAGTTGCTGATTATATTTCTGGGATGACTGATCGGTATGCAATTACTCAATACAATAAACTGTTTTAAAAAGACTATTCTTAGAAATTCAAATTAAAGATATTTACTTTAATTGTTTGTGCTTGATCTTGACGTGGTTGCTGACCCTGTTAAACCGCGAAATAGAGGATTGAAAGCTGATGGATCTCTTTAACAAAGTAAAACAGCATGTGCTGGATGAACTCAACAGCATGGTTACTGCTGGAGAACTCCCATCCGGTTTAGATATGACCAGTGTATCAGTCGAGCCCCCTCGAGATCCTCTGCACGGTGACATGGCCACAAATGCGGCTATGGTTTTGTCCAAAAGTGCGAAAATTAGTCCGAGGAAAATTGCTGAAAACCTTGCAAATCGACTATCTAATTTAGATATTGTCGAAAATTCTCAAGTCGCAGGACCGGGTTTTTTAAATCTTCGAATTAATATCAAAGCTTGGCAAGCTATCCTAAATAGAATTTTAGAGTTGGGGAGCGACTATGGCCGTTCAGGATTAGGGGAAAATTTGCGAGTCAATGTTGAATTTGTTTCAGCAAACCCAACGGGACCATTACATATAGGACACACTCGGGGAGCAGTTTTTGGAGATGCTCTTTCAAAATTGCTAAGTTTTGCCGGATATAATGTGACACGTGAATATTATATAAATGACGGAGGTTCCCAAGTCGATACGCTAGCTAGGTCTGTATACCTTCGCTATCTCGAGGCCTGTGGCCAAGAAGTAGTTTTTGAAGAAGGAACTTATCCTGGTGATTATCTGGTTCCCGTTGGACAATCACTCAAAGAAAAAGTTGGGTATGACTATATGGATAAACCAGAAGATTACTGGATAAACGATGTTCGGAAATTTGCAACAGACGCTATGATGACGCTAATAAAAGGTGATCTGGCCGTACTGGGCATTCATATGGACACTTTTTTTTCAGAAAAATCTTTATATGGTGGCGGCAAAATTGAAAAAGCAATTGAAAGTCTCAAAAGCAAAAACCTAATTTATGATGGAATTTTAGACTCTCCCAAAGGTAAAAAAGTGGAAGATTGGGAGCCTAGAAACCAAACTTTATTTAAATCGACTTCTCATGGAGATGATGTAGATCGGCCTATCAAGAAATCTGATGGAGCCTGGACGTACTTTGCTCCAGACATAGCCTATCATTTCGACAAGATAGAACGTAATTTTGATCAATTAATCGATATTTTTGGCGCTGATCACGGTGGATATGTGAAGCGCATGAAGGCTGCTGTTGCAGCGCTTTCCGATGACAAAGTAAAGTTTGATATAAAATTGACGCAACTAGTGAGATTATTCGAGAGAGGCGAACCGTTAAAAATGTCAAAAAGAGCGGGAACATTTATAACTCTGCGAGATCTTGTGGACCAAGTAGGTTCCGACGTGACACGGTTTGTAATGCTAACACGAAAAAATGATGCTCCCTTAGATTTTGATTTTGAAAAGGTGCTCGAACAAAGCAAAGATAATCCTGTATATTACGTTCAGTATGCCAGTGCGAGAATACATAGTGTGTTTCGAAAGGCTAAAGAAGCAGGAATTCAATTTGATCAAAAGCAAATGCAAAATGCAACATTTTGTAATATTACCCACGAAGCAGAAATCAAAATTGCTAAAAAGTTAGCTGAATGGCCTCGACTTGTTGAAATTTCTGCTAAAACTCATGAACCCCATAGGATAGCTTTCTACTTATATGAGCTGGCGAGCGATTTTCATAGTTTGTGGAATAAAGGTAATGAAATTGAGAAACTACGATTTATCCAAGAAAACGATCAACCATTAACTTTTGAAAAAATGGCTATGATTTCGGCTGTTTTAGTTGTTATTTCCTCAGGTCTTGCTATTCTAGGCGTAGAGCCAGCAACTGAAATGAATTAAATAAGCAAAAGCTGGTAGAGGCAAATCACTAGAGATTTCTCTGGAGGCAGTATGTTCGAAGGTAAGGATCCAGCTCTCGCTGGCGAGGAAAAAGCAGGTAATTTCAAACCAAGTATGATTGTTTATTGGACTGGGGCAGCTTTTTCGTTGTTGTTATTAGCCGGCGCCGCAAGTTGGAGTTATAAATTAATTGTCAGGGACATAAATCAGATTCCAATAGTTAGGGCTCAAGAGGGTC
>CACPBQ010000031.1 GCA_902632125.1 Paracoccaceae bacterium
GATGCGCCGCCCAAAAGAAGCCTCAATACGATCTGCTTCCAGGTTCACTGCGACTTCAACAACGGCAATTGAAGCACCTCCTACAATTAAGATTCCGGCAAAAAGATAAGGGCTCTGCATTAACGCTGACAGGCATTGCGAAATGCTTAGTAGCGGAAGTCCAATTATTAAAATCATTCTGAAATTCACTTTGCGAACTATCCGATCGGCGAATAAAAGAGTAACTTGGACACCGAAAGGCAGGCCTATCAAAGCAAAACCCAATGTTGCTTTATCTATACCCATTTGGGTTTGGAGATCACCCAAACGCGGAAATAAAGTTCCAAGACTAAATGCGTAAAGAAAGAAGCTTACAAACACAGCTTCATTAGGTTTTCTTTGAAAATACTCTTTCAAGATTAGACCTCAAATTTAATTTGATCTGGTATAGGCTTTCGACTTTAGAGCAAAATTGTAAATAGGAATAATTTTTCGTAGAACAGAAATTACAAAAATTGAAAAGCAATAATATTTTCATTTCCGAAATTAGAAATGGTAATAGGGAAGTTAACAATTCTTTCCGATGGAGTCGAAGCAAAAAAATTGCAGATGCGATTGAGCAGTCTTTCCAGATAAAAAAGTCAATTATACTTAACTAGCTTTAAAAACGTCCAATTTATAAATTAATGTCGCTGCAGACGTAGAGAATTTTGTGGTAAAAGCATGTCTTTGTAGATATGAAAATATTTGCTAACCGAAACACGGCAGTTTTAGGATCGTTAAGCGCTGTTATAGCGGTATTTTGTTTTTCTACAAATGACGTGGCAATTAAGTTTATCAGCAAAGACTATGCCCTTCACTTAGTAGTTTTAATCCGCTCTTTAGTAGGTTTAATAGTTTTGTTTTTTTTAATTATTCCTCTGTCAGGTGGAGTTAAACTACTTCGCACAAATCGACTTGGGCTTCATCTTTTGAGAGGTTTTTGCGTTGTCTTTGCAAATATTACATTCTTTTTAGGTTTGGCCGCTTTACCGCTTGCTGAAGGGGTAGCAATCTTTTTCATAAGCCCACTATTAATTACTATTTTTTCTGTAATTTTTTTAAATGAAATTGTTGGCCCTCGCAGATGGGCAGCAGTTACAATTGGATTGATCGGAGTCATAGTAATATTAAGGCCCGGCTCAGAAACGTTTCAAATTGCTTCGCTTCTACCTCTTTTAGCAGCATTCGGTTATGCCACATTACATATGTTAACGCGTTATATTGGAAAAACTGAGTCCGCCGCCTCAATGTCGTTCTACATTCAAATAACTTTCCTTATAGTTTGTTTATTAGCAGGCTTAATAACAGGTGATGGAAAATTTTCCGGGACAAATGATCCTTCTTTAGAATTTCTATTTAGAGCATGGTCATGGCCTAGTACCAATCACTACTTAATATTAATATTAATTGGTATTACCAGTGCCTTTGGAGGATTTTTTATTTCACATGCATATCGTATTAGTGAGGCTGCAGTTGTTGCACCTTTTGAATACATAGCACTGCCAATTGCTGTCTTTTGGGGTGTAATAATATTTGGGGAATTTCCAGACAAGACCACCGTAGTTGGCATAGCACTTATTTTAGGATCTGGACTTTACATTATTTGGAGAGAAACAGTTTCAAAAGACGCCGAAACTTCTGGCGTACCACGCTACAGAAGATAAATACTACAAAGTATTCTACCCAAATTTTCCTAATTTAATTATAAAATCCAGCCATCAGAACGCCATCTTTTATTTCTGCGCATCTAGTAAAATGAACAGGATGACAAATTGCTATTTTGTGAACTTCATTAGAAAAAGCTGAAGCTGTTTTAACATTTAAAAAAGATGACACAAGGTTCAACGTTAACACAACAAGTATCGCATATAATACCGCTACTACTGAATTTGGAATTTTAATTTCATGAGTGATTTTTCTATTCATATTTTACTCCTCATCTTTGCTTCTGTTTGAAAACAATTTCTTAAATATTATGGTTATAACAACTACTGAAATCAAAAATATTAATATAGACTTTAAAATAGCAGCGACGTCTTCATCCTCGGTGAAGTCAAAATACAAAAGCACGGCGAAAAATGTAGCCACTATCCATAAAACAATTGCTCTCACTCTTCTTATTAATTTGACTAAAAACGGTAGCTCATCCATAAAATATTTCTCCAAGCCGTAAGATAAAACTTTTTGCTTTGGCGATTTGATAGCTTTCCATCAAACAGTTATAAAGTACAAAAATAACAGTAGATCATCTGAATTTTAGAAAAATTACAGTAATTAGACAGACGTTTCACCTTACGTTTAGAGAAAGAATTACAAAAAAAAAGTATCAAAATTTTTCAAGGCGGCTAACATAGAATTGTTGGTTCGAAAAGATTTGAATGAACCCAAAAATAAATTACCAGGGAGTATAAAAAGTGCAATTTACGATAATTAAACAAGCGAAGAAAAGCCGTTTTGGCATATCTTTAGCTGCAACTTTTTCATTGATAATATCACTGTTTGCTTCAGTGACATATGCTGAAAACTTAGTTGCTAGAATGTCAGGGCATTGGAGCCCAAAACACCAGAGTGCAATACACTCACAGATATTTGCCGACGAGGTCACTAAACGATCAAATGGGCGTCTGACAATAGAGTTTTATCCTTCAAAGCAACTATTTGGTATTCGAGAGGTTATGGGTGCAATCACCTCAGGCGCGGTTGAGTTAGGCGGAGTTGTAGGAGTAGTCAGTTTTCCCCCAATCAACAAAAATTTTAATGTGGCATCATATCCTGGGCTATTTTCCTCTTATGAACAACAGAGAAACTTCTTTAAAGATTCTGAGGCTGGAAAAGCTGTCTGGAACGATTTGACTCAGAAAAGCAATTCCAAATTAATTATGTATAACCCCGTTGGCCCCGTAATGACATTTTCAAGTGAGCGAGAGCTGACAGGCATAGATGTTATGAAAGGACTTAAAGCCAGAGCATTGCTTAAGAGTGAAAGACCGATGTGGGAAGCTTTAGAAGCAAATACCGTCTCTTTACCCACGGGAGAAGTTTATACTGCATTACAAACTGGAATGATTGATACCATTAATAGTCCTCCAGGTTCTATTGAAGCCTACAGCTGGTGGGAGTATCTCAAATATGCTCAGAAACCATATCAGTATTTTGCCGATGCGTATATCATGGCTAATCAGGATTGGTTTGACTCTCTGCCTGCAGACTTACAAGATTTAGTTATGGAAGTAGGTGCAGAAGTGGGTGCGCTTGCGACCAATACTATTTTGGATGCTGGAGAAAATACTTTGAAAAAATTCGCTGAACGGGGAGGAATAATTACAGAACTTAGTGGGAGCGAAAAAAGTAAATTTGACGCTATGATGACTGATAAAGTTATGCCCGCGATGGCAGATATGTTTGACCAAGATGTTCTGTTAGCTGCTGAAGCGTTTGCAAAATAGTAAACATAATCAGTAAATTTTAGGATTGTTAAATGCGGGTTTTGAGCAAGCTAAATAATTTTCTGTCAAAGCTCGCATATTCATTAGCAATGCTAATTGTTGCGATAATGGTAACGGCGCTAAGTTTAAGCGCCATTACCCGATATATATCTGGAACAGGTTACGACTGGCTGATTGAGCTACCGCCAATTTTAGTTTGTTGGTTAGTTTTTCCACTTTTGGGCCCAATATTAAAAGAAGGCAACCATATTCAGGTTGATTTTCTTTCATCTTTAGTTTCATCAAATACCAATAAATTTATAAAGATCTTTACGAATTTAACCGCTTTTATTGCCTCTTTAATTTTCTTCAAAGCAGGATTTGACGCTACTATGCTGTACTTTCGTTTAGGTCAAATGATGGAATTAGAATTAGATATTCCAATCTGGTGGATGTACTTATCATTTCCTGTAGGTTTTGTAATCCTTGCTTTATTTTCAATTGAAATGACCATCCAATCTATTGTTGACGCAAAAAATCCAGCCAGAAGGGAAACCTAATGTACTTTTTGGCTTTCACATTATCTCTGATTTTTCTTTGCATTTCTGTTCCAATTTTTTTGGTTTTTGGGATTGGAAGTTCTTTAGCCGCCATAGTTGGGCTCAATTTGCCCTGGTCAGTTTTAATACAAGTTTCTTTTGGAGCTTTAACAAAGCACGTTCTTATCGCCGTGCCACTTTTTATTTTTGCGGGAACAGCGATGCTCAGAGGAGGCGCTGCGACCCGATTAGTGCACTTTGCCACAACCTTGGTTGGCCACTGGCCAGGAGGCCTCGGCATCGCCATGGTTATTTCAATGGGTTTCTTTGCAGCATTCTGTGGTTCAATTCTGGCAGCTATTACCGCCGTAGGCACGATAATGATGCCCAAAATGATTGAACAAGGCTATCCCAAACCCTTCGTTGTGACATTAGCTGCATCAGCTGCATTGTTAGAGGCCCTAATTCCACCTTCAAACGCAGCAATTTTATTCAGCGCTTTAACAAATGTACCAGTATCCCAAACATTTGCAGCAGGTATGATCCCAGGAATTATTCTATTATTTTTAATGATAGCGGTCGTTCTTTTTAAATGCAGTCAAATTAAAGGAAGCGAAAAAGCATCAGGTTATGAAAGAGCTATTGCTGGTAAAAATGCTATACCTGCTCTAATTACGCCAGGGATCATTTTGGGCGGAATTTATGCAGGATTGCTTACTCCTTCGGAATCGGCTGCCATAGCTGGCATGTGGGCTTTAATAATGGGATTTGTCGTTTACGGAGAATTAACTTTTGAGGGTCTGCTGAAATGCCTTAAAGAAACCGCTGCAATCACTGCTGTTATATTTGCTATAATAGCAACAGCTACGTTTCTCAGTGTAGTCCTGACTTACACACAATTACCTCAAAAAATAATTTCATATTTTACAAATTTAGGGGCTGGGATTTACTTCTTTTGGTTTGCTCTCGCTTTGATTTGCTTAATTTTGGGAACATTTATTGAGATTGTTCCAGTATTTTACTTAACAGTGCCCATTTTTGCTGCAATCGTAGTCTCGCTTAATCAAAACCTTCTTCACCTCTACGTAGTATTTGTGGCATTCGCTGGTATTGGCATGATAACACCACCTGTTTGCGTCGGAATATATACTGCAGCTGGAGTTATCAGAGATGACCCGTCTCGCGCCTTCAAGGAAGTTCCACTATTCGTTGCGGTTGGAATATTTTATGGTATTCTTATGATCTTCTTACCTGCAACAGCAACATGGCTACCTAACTTATTAAGGTAAATAATCTTTAGATATGTGAGGCAAGTATTTTTACATTCAAAGTCATAATTATTGTTATATTTGTAGCTCTGGTTGGAATTATGGCTGCTTGGTATTTGGTGCCAAAATTTCTTGAAACTCCAGCTTATAGAGTAACAGAGAAAGATGGTGATATTGAAGTTCGGTACTATGAACGCATGTTACTTCAGTCCGTAAAGGTATCAGGCGATCAATATAAAGCTCTGCGGTTAGGATTCAGACCACTGGTGAATTATATAGGAGCGAAAGCGAGAGAAGGAGAAAAAATATCAATGACTGCTCCAGTTATGCAATCTTTGGGCGACACCGATAACGAATGGATTGTATCATTCTCTATGCCGTCAAAGTATAGCAAAAAAACATTACCGAGGCCCAACAATAATCAGGTGTATTTTGAAGAAATAAAACCAACAAAGACAGCAGTTATACGATTTTCAGGAAAAACAGACAAAACTGGCTCTCTTCTTAAGGAAAAGGAAAAAATACTTTTAGACTGGGTGAAAGATAGAAACTTTGAGATAATCTCAAAATCAAAATACCTTTTTTATAATGACCCAAGCACACCAGGTTTTTTGAGGAGAAACGAAGTGATGGTTATAATTTCTGACTAGAGTTAATTTAAAATCTTTTCACCGGTAATACCAAAGCATTTTCAATAGATCTGGAAATTTCGATAACATCGTGGATCCTCTATAACTGAGGGGCTGTGAATTTAGGGCTAATACATTTAGTTTCTGAAGCCCAAAATTTTCTATTTTTTCCTTGTGAATTTTTAAATCATTAACAAAATCTGTCTTCAAAAGATTTTTAAAATCTTCAGTAAAAAGCCAATACTCATCAGTACGGATTGAATTTTTCAAAAGCCGATGGACAAAAATTACATCCTGACCAGCTAATTCAGTAAACTCGCGTATTTGAGAAATTTTGAAATTACCTCTGTGAACAACAATTTTAAGCCGAAGATCTTTTGACTGCTGACATGGATCACAAGGGCAAGCCTGAACATACTGTAAAGCCGACAACTTCTCTCTAAATTTTTCCTGAGCCAACTGCATACAATCGGTAATTTGTACTGCCTGTTGCTCGACAATGTCCTCTTCCAAATAAAAGAAAGCGGCATCGCCTTCAATTTTATTCAGAACCATGACTGGCTCAAAAACACTTATAATTGTTTCGAGTAGGTCTTTTATCAATTGTTCAGCGTGGCTTTGCCAAAATGCAGCTATACTCTTTCCAAAAATTGGTTTGGATCGCATATCATGAATTTTTATGAAATCGGTAAAGCCACTTATATCAGCAATAAGTAAAAACCCAGATTTTGTTTCCATGGATTACTACGCACCACTTCGTTATTATGTTAATTTGTGATCTAATTTGCTATTTAAAATACTCTAACGTGATATTTTGAAAAGCCGTTATTGTTAAAAATCCTAACTCTACTTTTTATACATTCGTTTTTTTCTGTCTATAGTATCATTAGTCGCTTTTGCAGTTCCATCGTGAAAAGATCCAAACCACCGATCCCAAGGCATTTCCACTGTCCCATAATTACATTCAAAGTAACGATGATGGAGCTGATGAAAAAAATCTCCCATTTTTGCGCGTTCTTTATTTGCCACATAAAGTTTTTCAAACCCTGAGTGACTAAAGATTGGATGGATTGACTGCATGTAACCATGAAATAACAAGTGAACTGGACTAGAGGCCAAAACAAAATGAATTAAAAAATTTGTGTAAAATAATAAGTGCTCTATTGGGTGCATGGAAATGCCAGACCAAGGACCCACGTTAACATTTCGATGGTGCAGAGAATGTGCAATCCGATACAAAGGCGGCCAGTGCAAAAACCGATGAACCCAATAAAAATGGAAGCTAGACCAAATAATCAAAATTGGGAAAACTAGAATAAAGAAGATAGGATTTTTGGAAAACATTAAGACTGGAGCTATACCGTTTGCCATTGACCATAAAACAATGGCTTGGAAGAGTGTCCAAAGTGAAATACCACTACAAATTGTCCAGAACATGTTATCTTTTACCTGATCCCGAAAAGTGTATAAACCACTGTTAATTGCAGGATCGCGTGGATCAAATTTAAATTTTTTTGCCTGGCCCTTATGCCGATATAACCATTGATGAATACTTCCAGCAAAAAAACAATGTGGAAGCAAATTTAGCAGATACAATGTGCCGTAAGAACGCAAATTAAGTTGCGCAAAAGATGATAATGCAGGAAAGAAAAATAACCAAGCAAGTAGCGCAAGGGCAAGTGCTAATGTGGTTGTAGACAATTGAAACCAATAAGACGCGTACCAATCGAAAATTGAGCTAAAGCGAGTTGGTCTGGAGAACATTGGATTTAATTTAACTGTCCCAGCAGGTTTATAGTTCCATCGCTCAGATTCTTTGTCCATCCATTAAATACCCTTCAGTTTAAAAACTATCCTCTCACCATTAGCCAAAATATAAAAAGTTTTTTTGTCTTCTTTAAATGCGACGAGTTTATTCAAATGCGACCCGAAAAATGATATGGATATGATAAATTTTCAACCGTTTATTTGTAAATAATTTTGAACGTAAGGTAATCTGGAAACTACTAAAAAACTATAATATCATATCAATGAGGTTGATAAAGAGGTTCCCTTAGATGTATCCAGTTGCGGATAAACTACCAAACGAAACCGAAAGGGCGGCTTTCGTAGAATCCTTAGCGCTGATCGGAACAGATCAGCAGGACGAATTTTATGCTTTTTGCGAAATTGGTAAGTTACTTTCTGGTTTCTCAAAGTCAATGGTTTCATTAATTGACTCCACTCACCAGTGCATACTGTCTGGCATAACGCCGGAGTTCGATCCCGATAGGTCTTGTCCTGTTGAAAAAACCTTTTGTCAGCACATATTAGCAGAAATTTCGCCAACTATCGTTTATGACGTATCTAAGCACCCAATTTTTGGGAAACACCCAAATGTAGTATCGGGAAAAATGACAGGCAGTTACTGTGGTTTCCCTATTCGAACAAATGATAATCTTGTTCTGGGAACTTTCTGCCTAGGACACGATACACCTAAGGCCATTAGCGAAGAAGTGGTATCAGCTGTCGATAATATGGTCAAAAAGCTAGGAACTTACCTTCAACGGCAGAGTAGTATTCAGAAAGATAATTCTCAGAAATTGCTGCTAGGTTTAAAATACATACAAGAATATGATCCTAAAATTACACTTAACGATTTGGTTGCCCTCATCGAATTTCGAAACGGAACCATTAAAAGTGGAGATAATTTAATATCGCTCAAAAAGTTACAGCTCGTTAGCCAACAGGATAAGCTTTCAGATAGTGGAGCTCTATTATTGAATAAACTAAATTTATACGATCCTTCATTTTCATCGAAAATAATTGATTTCTCAAACCAAACCACTGCCTTTGATGCACTATTTGAGGACTTGTAATCATGTATTCAAAAAGTGTTACATATAAATTTACCTCTTTTACTTCAGCTAAAATCGCAGCTGGCCACTGTACTGAGTATTTAAGCCGACATATTGTCAAACTTGAAATGTCGAGCTTGACAATCACAGTTAGCAAAGAAAGCGAAGTCAGCATCTCGGCTAATTTTGACGATTTAGGTAATCTTAAAAAATTTGATGGTCTTATTAGTTCTCTTGTTTCAGAGTTAAGGGACGCATTCGATTTCAAAGAGAATAATAAATCATCTGTGTGCGTATTTAATTATCAAAAAGAAACGGCAGTCGATACTGTTAAACTTAATTAATAATTAGGTGCGTCGGTTATATTTATAATTCAAAAAATTATAATAAAGGTGCCAGGAACCTAATATTCTCAACATTTTCATTTAATGTTGGTTTTTCAACGAGTATTTAAATTGATCCAATCCTGGTCAATTGACGTATTCTAATTGTTTTTAGGAAGGGTGACCGATGAATAAAGTTATATACACAATTTTGGCAATTTTTGTTTTTACCGAAGTAAGCTGGGCGGCTATGGGCGGCGGTTCCTCAGGCTCGTCAAGTTCATCAAGTTCAACGAGTTATTCTTCTTCTGATGACTCAGGGTCGTACAAATCAGCCAACCGATTTGGGGAAGTCAATAAATTGATTACGTTGGAAAAGTTTGCTGAAGCACACAAGATGCTTAAAAAAATGAAAAAAGTTATCACTGACGAAGCAGACCGACTGAACTTACTTGGCTTTACAGCAAGAAAATCAGGTGATTTAAATACCGCTGGCGACTACTACCAACAAGCTTTAGCTATAAATCCAAAACACACGGGCGCTCTAGAGTACCAGGGAGAGTTATTTCTTCAGCTTGGAAAAATAGATTTAGCAAAAGCAAACTTAGCAAAAATAGATAAGATTTGCTGGCTACCTTGCAATGCAGAACGTGAATTGAAAAAGGCTATTGAAAAATCAATGACTAATTAACTTTTGCATTATTTTTTTTGAATAAGTGATAAATTATGTAATTTAAAATAACAGTTTGTGAGAAATTCAAGAAGTTGACTAGCGACGTAAAATTTTGCGCCATCTTAACCATGCGATATTTGAACAAATCGCTGATGCAGAGTTGCCATGATTACATCGCCAGTCATATGCCTCCGCCACCAAAAGGTTTAATTGCAATGCGTTCATTTCACATAGCGCCGGACAGAGGTATGTCGTTATGTTATTTTGATACCAATGAAAATTTAAATGCTGCATTTCCATCAATGAAGGAATTTCAGCAAAACGTTGCTGCAAAATTCGAAGCGAAGGCCGACGCTCAAAAAGCTATTACGTCATCTCAATCTGACTTTGGCGATTGCTAAAATTGATTATGGTGAAAGCTGATCTTTTAGATAGGGCGACTAGCACGATCACGTGCCCAAACGTAAATACCGGCTACAACAATTATTAAGGCTCCAAATATCGTCAAATAGTCAGGAAAATTGCCAAACAAAACTAAACCCCAGACTGTAGTGAACAATAAATTTGTATAAATAAAGGGTGCTACCAAACTAGCCTCGCCAAGTGTTAAGGCTCTTATAAGGCATATATGTCCAGCAGTTCCAAATAAGCCGATAATTATAGTTAATACGAGAGCACCATTAGACATCGGAGTCCAATGAAAAGTGATATAAATTGAATAACATATAGCTCCAAATATTGCTGAATAGAATAACGAGGTCCATGGACTCTCATCTGTACCTACAAATCGTGTAACTAAACTATAAGTCGAGTAAAATATTGCTGCCCCTAACGGTAAAATAGCATAAATAGTGAATACGCCACTTCCAGGCCTTATTATAATCAAGGCGCCTAATAATGAAACTATGATGCCTATTAAGCGCCTTGGACCGATCTTTTCCTGTAAAAACAAAAAAGCACCAAGAGTAATTAACACTGGACTTACATTGAATATTGCGGACGCTTCGGCAAGTCCAAGCCTGGAAAAGGCAAAGAAAAAGAGTGTCGTGGCCATCATAAGTGCAAAAGACCTCAACAACTGCAGTTTAGGATATTTTGTTCTTCCGTAGAGATTAATCTTTGGTAAAATAAGTAAAGTTACCAATATAGCCTGAACTGTATACCGGGCCCAAATGGTTTGAGCTGGACCAATTTCTTTCATCAAGTACTTAGCAGTTGCATCCATAGAGGCAAAACAAAATACCGCTCCAATCATAAGCAAAATTGGAAGTGTCTTCGCTTTCATTTTTTATTTAAGCTTCTAATATTAAACAAAATAGTATCTTTTTTCCAAAAGGATTTCTTCCTTAAATTTTTTTTCCAGAAACATAAGTAGCAACAATAGCACGATCATCACCCATCATAATCGTTGGAAATAATTCTTCCCAGATGTCATTTGCTCTCACGCTACGTTGCGAGATCTCCGGTGTTGATGAAAGATCTAAAACTACAAAATCTGCGGCCAGTCCAGGCGCAATATTTCCAATCTGATCATCGAGATGCAATGCTTTTGCAGAACCTTGGGTTGCTAACCACATAAGTTGAGCTGGATGAAGTACAAATCCGCGAAGCTGAGCAACTTCATAAGCACAAGCCATTGTCCGAAGCATGGAAAAACTTGAACCGCCTCCTATATCTGTAGCAAGTCCTATTTTGACAGATCTTGTGGATAGGGTTTTCATATCAAACAAACCAGAACCGATAAATGCATTAGATGTTGGACAGTGAATAAGTGATGCCCCTACCTCACTTAAGCGATCAATTTCTCTTGCTTCTAGGTGAATTGCGTGACCGTAAACACCTCTCTCACCAAGTAACCCAAATGTTTCATAAGTGTCCAAGTAGTCTCGAGTGTTTGGAAACAGCTTGCGCACCCAGTCAACCTCATCAGTTTGCTCAGAGAGGTGGGTTTGCATCACGCAGTCAGGATGCTCTGACCAAAGTGATCCGAGAGCTGAAAGTTGATCTGGCGTTGAAGTTGGTGAAAATCGAGGAGTAATCGCATAATGCGCTCGGCCTTTTTTATGCCACTTTTGAAGAAGCGTTTTGCTATCATCGTATGCAGATTGAACAGTATCACATAAATCGTCGGGAGCATTACGATCCATACATGTTTTACCCCCTACTACACACATATTTTTAGTAGCTGCAGATTCAAAAAAAGCATCAACACTTTCTGGATGAATTGTACAATAACTTGCCATTGTTGTAGTACCGTTCGATAAAGAAAATTCGATATACCGGTCAGCGATTTCCGAGGCATATTGAAGATTTTTAAAACGCATTTCCTCTGGGAATGTATAAATGTTTAGCCAATCTATAAGACGCTTTCCCCAGCTCGCAATAATAGCCGTCTGAGGATAATGAACGTGAGCATCAACAAATCCCGCTGAGATCAAATGATCCCCGTAGTCAACAACTTCAATATCTTCAAACTCAGGTTTGGTAATGTTGACTGACTCGATACTTTCTATGATACCATCGGCTACAAAAATGCGTTTCTTATCAACTTTTAATGACAAAAAATCAAAATCTTTGTTCAATGGGCTCGTATCAAAGGAGAGAATACGGCCATCTATTACTTTCCTGTCTTTTCTCATTTAAAGTCCATTTAGACGTCATATGTTTAAATTTGGCATCAATAACAAAATATAAAAGCACAACAATAAAAATTGCGACCAGTAGTTTAAAAACTTGATGCATTTAATTTATTGATCATCGGGATCCCCAACTGGCTCATCTTTTAAGTCCGAGGCAGAAACAAATCTCACCATCTCATTTGCATTGGTAACGATAATATCTGCCAAACCCTGAGCCTCGAGGACTTCATGTATTGCCTCTTCACTAACTGCTAACCAGTGGCAAAAAAAGAACTCATCTTTACCCATCCAATGGGCTAATAATTTAGCTGTCTCCGATTTGGTGCCTTCTATCATTTCTTTATGTGTAATTGCTTTGGTGTTTTCAATAAATGCTCTTCGCGCCTCTTCAGAAAAGCATGTGTGAGTTGCTATGAAATGTTTCATGTCTTTAATACACCTGTTGGCTGAGCTCTGCGGTCAATGATTAACTTTGGTTGTGTACCTACATCAATTAATTTGGGCCGGCTTTCTAAATAGGAGGAAACAGTCTGTATACTTTCAATATCATTAACAAACTGAACCAACCTTGGAAATGAATTTAGGATATCAGGATCAATAAATCTTGATAAATCAAAATGATGAAAAGCAGCAAATTCCGCTGCCCTTGGCGTATCATCAATAAAATATCTGCCATCGTATTTTTCAAGGCATCTGGCTAAATCAGCAAATCTATTTTTCAATCCGTCTCGCATTGCATCACGCTTAGCGTTAAATTCATCTCCAGTTGCAAAATTTACTGTTGGGTTTAGGGGTGCAAATAATTCTTGGGCGCTTTGCAAAATTGCCATTGCCTCGGCAGCCTTTACTGGATCACTTATTGATAAACCTAATCTACTTTCTATAAGTTGGAGAATAGCAATACTTTGACAAATCTGCGTGCCATCCTCCACTATCAAAATAGGCAGCTGTTGAAATGGGATTTTTGGCTTAACATTATGCCAAGCATCGTCAAAATGATCCCAAGACATAAGATATTCGTACTCAACTCCAGAATAATTAAGCAACAATTGCGGAGCTTCCGCCAGTGCTCTCATTTTGAAGTAGATAAGTTTAAGCATCGCTAAACCTTTTTTGCTAATATTTTTTTTTATAGGTATCTGTTAACCTCAGTTGTTTCCAAAATATGTCCAGACTCTAAAATCTCTGCTTCATGTTCTCGCATAAAAGCTTCCGCTTTTTCATCATCATTGATTTGCATTACAATGCAAACCCTCTGCGGATCATTTTCATGTGGACCACGAAAAATTGGGTTCATTCCAGCAACTTTCTGAATCTCAGCATGAGAGTCGAAATGCCTTGCCCACTCTGCAAAACTATTACTTATTTTAAAGGTCATGACTTGGGTTTTCATTATTACATCCTCACATTTTCTTTTTCCAAATGAACTTTATAAAAAAGCTCAAAGGTTAAAAAATTCATACCCTGTTCCTTTTCTCTCTACATTACCGATTCCCCCATTGGGCAGATGGAAACCCACAACTTTCAGTTGGTCAGATACTATTTTTTCTAAAAGTTTTTTACGCGTATCTGCTGCCAAAGTAGGGTCTTGATCTAAACCGCTACTGATCCAACCTGGCTTTCGAAAAGCAACATGATGATTATTCAATACGTCACCTAATATAAGAACCCTTTCGGATAACTTCCCTACTTCAAAGCTCATGTGGCCAGGCGAGTGTCCAGGTGTAAGTAAAGCTTTAACACCATCTATAATTTCATCATTATTGTCGAAAAGGTGGATGTTTCCCTCAAGTGCTTCCAGTCTGCGTTTGGCTCCCACTGCAATAGAAATACGATCTTCACGAACTTTATTTACGGTTTCAGGGTCATACCAGTATTCCCACTCCGTTTTACCAACATGATATTCTGCATTTTGAAAAGTTAAATCGTCAAAATCATCCAGTACTCCCCAAATGTGATCTGGGTGAGCATGAGTAAAGATAACGTCAGTTATATCGTCTGCAGAAAGGCCGATAGTCTCCAAACTCTGAAGCAAATTTCCCGTACCACTTAGAAAATCTGCTCCAGCCCCAGCATCAAAAAGCACCTTCTTTGCCCCATTATCATAAAGGGTTATGTTACACTCACGGGTTAATGTACCTTTGGATAGGTTAAAGTCCCTTAATATGACCTCTAATTCATCTGACGGCATACTTCCAAATGAAAGACTACTGGGCAATGTAATTGTTCCATCGCTTATTGTACTTATAGTTGCCGAACCCAAATCAACTTGAGAAAGAGTGAAACTTGGAATTGCAAAAGATAACGCTCCCACAAATGAAGTTTTTAAAATTTCTCGCCTATCTATCAACATCTAGTGATCACTTAAAATCTCAAAAACAAAACAGCCACTAATTTCACAACGTGAAAACATTCACTTTTACTACTCCTTACAATAAGAGGCAGTTTATATCTATTGCATATTTTGATATTAATTTTTATTTGAAATCCTAAAAACTAAATCAATGCTCACATAAAAGATAGCTTTTCTTTATATAAGAGGAGCTCAAACAACAGAGTGACCTAATAAGATCTTTGCAGGCATTATGTGACTAAAAAAGAAGTAAAATATTGCCTTAAGTGCGAAAAATCAAAATGAAATTAAGCCGCCAACTTTAAATTTTTTTTATCTAAAAACATTCTCGCAGTGTTTTTATTGCTTGTAATGATTATAATTTTACCATTTTTGTTAAAGACCACATACCTTTTGTGATGCGGCCCTTTAAGCGCAATCATCTTCATGGGTTTGTCCTGAATTATAGGTAATTTCTATAATAATTATGTGGTAATCCGATCTGCGAATTTCAAGACCTGGATGAAATAAATTTTGGTAAACGAAAGTGATTATTTTGTTTCAATTAATATTTATCCTGCGCCAAAACCTTTAGAAAAGCAGTCCCAAAGCGATCCGTTTTTTTCTCACCCAATATCTCAGATAATTCTGTAAGGTTATCTGGCTTACGCTTCGCTATTTTAACGAGAAGAGATGCTGAACAACTCATATGCTTATCTAGTCCATTCTCACCTCGGATTAGTCTGTTTTGTGTATCTAAAAGTAGGTCATACAAAACGCCGTCATTGTTACCAGCCAGTTTTCTTCGACTGGGATGCAAGCGTTCCATTTTGCCACCAATAACCTCTAAAAAAAGATCTCCAAATTTTTCTAATTTTTTTACTCCAACTCCATTTATTCTTGCCATTTGGTCAAGATTACTCGGACGTTTTTGAGCCATGTCAATTAAAGTTTTGTCATTAAAAATAATGTAAGCTGGAACTCCTTCTTTTTCTGATAATTCGCGCCTTTTAGATTTTAATGCGCTTAGCAAAGGAGCATCCTCGTCGCTAACTAACATTTTAATTACCGGACTAGATTTGGCTGATTTAATTGTATCCATTCTGAGCGTTATACTTTGTTCGTCGCGTAATATCGGCAAAGCAGTCTCCATAATTCGTAATGCACCGTGGCGGTTTGGATCTGGCCTGATAAGATCGTGGCCCATCATCTGTCTGAAAATTGCTTGCCACTTAAATTTGGTTAATTCTTTGCCAACGCCAAATGTTGGTAAAACGTTGTGCCCATTTTTTAATACTTTATCTGTTTCATTTCCCAAAAGTATATCTATCAGATGACCTACACCAAAATTTTCACCTGTCCGTAGAATTGCCGACAAAGCCTTTCGAACCGACTGAGTAGCGTCAAAAGTCTCCGGCGGCATTTCGCATAGATCACAATTTTTACACTCAAAATCATCATCGCCAAAGTATTTTAGAAGAGTAAGGCGTCTGCAAGTTAAGGCTTCGGCTAAGCCCAAAAGAGCATTAAGCCGCCCATGGTCAGCAGACTTCCTCTCGTTTGAAGCCAGACCTTCGTCAATTTGACTACGCCTGAAACGTATATCTTCTGACCCGTAAAGTGTATACGTCTCAGCCGGGCCACCATCACGTCCAGCTCTACCAATTTCCTGATAAAAACTTTCTATTGATTTGGGTAAATCTGCATGCACCACCCAGCGAATATCAGGTTTGTCTACACCCATCCCGAAAGCTACTGTTGCAACAACAATCAGTTCATCTTCAACTTTAAATCTATTCTCGACCTCTCTTCTTTCCTCTGCAGACATAGCCCCGTGATAATAACAAGTGTTATGCCCCACTTCTCTTAACGCTTTAGCCAATGTCTCAGTTTTAGCTCGTGTACCACAATAAATTATACCAGGCTGACTTTTCCTTTGATTAACAAATTCAATGATTTGCTGTCGCGGGTTTTTTTTAACAGCAAAACTAAGATGAAGGTTTGGCCGGTTGAATCCATTAAGGAAAACTTTGGGTGGAAAGCCA
>CACPBQ010000032.1 GCA_902632125.1 Paracoccaceae bacterium
CTTTTCGAGCTTGGTTGCGCGTGGGCAGAAGGGGTATAATGGCGTTGCAATCATTTCTAAGTTTCCTCTTGTAGAAAAAAGTGCCTTAGACTTTGCGGGATTGGGTCATGCGCGTCACATCGCTGCCCAGCTAGAAAATGGTATTACTATTCATAATTTTTATGTGCCGGCTGGGGGTGATGAGCCAGACCGAAAGAAAAATGAGAAATTTGACCAAAAATTAAACTACCTAGCTGCGATGCGGAATTATTTTCATAAAAACGTACCAAAAAAATCTATTTTAGTTGGTGATTTGAATATAGCACCTCTACCAGAGGATGTTTGGGATCATAAAAAAATGGTTAAAATTGTTAGCCATACCAAAGAAGAAATAGATCATTTGGGAGCCTTACAAAAAGCGGGAAAGTGGGTTGATGTCGTACGTAAAGATATTCCAACGACAAAATTATATTCATGGTGGTCTTATAGGGCTAAGGATTGGGCTATCTCAGATAGAGGGCGAAGGCTCGATCACATTTGGGCTTCTGCAGATATTGCCCAGCATACAAGTGGCAGTAGAATATTGAGAGAGGCTCGGAGTTGGAAGAGACCCAGTGACCATGTGCCGGTTTTTGCTACAATTGACCTATGAATTAAGACTTGAACGTCCTATATGCAATTAATAAGGCAAGGAGGCAATCATGCTAGGATTTGAACAAAATATGGATGTATCGGTCATCAAAGATGTATCCGAAGCTACTTTCATGCAAGATGTAATTGAGGCGAGTAGGGAAAAACCGGTTATTGTAGATTTTTGGGCGCCTTGGTGTGGCCCTTGCAAAACACTTGGTCCGCAGCTTGAAGAAGCAGTGAAAGCTGCAAATGGTGCTGTAACAATGGCTAAAGTCAATGTGGATGAAAATCAGACGATTGCAGGACAAATGCAGGTCCAGTCAATACCCACGGTTTTCGCTTTTGCTAATGGTCAGCCGGTAGACGGGTTTCAAGGGGCTGTTTCGGGTTCTGAGATTAAAGCTTTCGTAGACCGAGTAGTAGCTGCCAATGGTGGTGAGGTTGAAAACGGCCTTGACAGTGCGATCAAATCAGCTGAGCAAATGTTTATCGAGGGTGATTTTGAAGCCGCTATAGAAACGTTTTCCGCTATACTAGAAGAGGACTCCGATAATTTAAAAAGCTATGTAGGGCTTATAAAATCTCATCTTGCTCTTGATGATTTGGACCAAGCCGAAGCAATCTTAAATGGAGTACCAATAGAGATATCTCAGAATCCAGAGTTTGAGTCTGTCCATGCTCAAATTGAATTAGCAAAGCAGGCTCGCGAAGCTGGTCCAATTAATGACTTAGTTTTGTTGGTTGAGCAAAAGCCAGACGACCATGACGCTAGATTTAAACTTGCACAAGCCTTGCATGGCGCAGGCCAAATAGAAGAAGCTGTTGATCAATTGTTGGAGCTATTTAAAAGAGATAGAGAATGGAATGATGGGGCAGCAAAATCGCAATTATTTAAAATTTTTGAGGCGTTGGAACCAAACAATGCAATCGTATTGAGTGGCAGGCGTAAATTAAGTTCTATGATATTTGCTTAAATAGATATTCAAACTAATATCCATTCATGTCCAAAAAAATTGATCTACCCAAAACAATTCCAGTTTTTCCGCTGCCTAAGGCAGTTTTATTGCCAAGATCCCGGCTTCCATTACATATTTTTGAACCTCGTTATTTAGCAATGGTAGACGATTGTTTGAAAACTCCACATCGATGCATTGGGATGCTGCAACCAACTGGAAATGACGGTAGACTTCACTCTATTGGTTGCGCTGGAAAATTAACTCAATTCTCCGAAACAGAAGATGGCAGATATATGATTACGCTCACTGGTGTAAGTAGATATCGTATAGAAAGTGAAATTGAGGGTTTTGCGCCTTATCGTCGTTTCAATGTTCAATGGGGCGGTTTTGAAAAAGATCGGGAAGTTCCTGAACAAGATATTTCATTTGATAGAGATGATTTTTTTAAATTACTTAGTAAGTTCTTAGAGGGTGAGGGACTTTCAACAGATTGGGAAACATTGCAACAAGCTGATAATGAACTGCTAATAAATTCTTTATCAATGATGCTAGATTTCGACCTTGAGGATAAACAGGCGCTTTTGGAGGCCCCTTCGCTTCAAACTCGCCGTGAAACGTTAACCACTTTGTTTGAGTTTAGCCTCAGGGGCGGCTCCGATGACGAGGTGCTTCAGTGAGTAATCAAACAAAACACGATCGTAAAATGCTTGAAGCGCTGGTTTGCCCGTTAACCCTTGATATCCTTGAGTATAAAGAAGAGACCCAGGAACTGATTTCAACATCTGGGGGTTTAGCTTATCCTATAAAAGACGGTATACCAATCATGCTTCCTGATGAAGCGAGATTACTGAGTTAACGCATTAATTTTGGCAAGTCTCCGTTCAATCCCGCGGCCTGTCTCATAAATGCTCTCTTTGCGAGACTAGAGTTATCTATTGTCTTCATCCCTAAATTTTTCAAAGAACTTAATAAGGGATTGTAGGAAGAAAATATTTTATTTAAATTGTCAGTTGCAAATCCCAGTGTTTGATTATCAAATCTCCGCCATTCTTGATATCTATTCAAAACATTTATTGAAGCAAAGTCCTCGCCTCGTTCTCTTGCACAGGAAATGACATCAACAAGAGCAGCTATATCGCGCAGCCCTGCATTTAAACCTTGACCGGCTATTGGGTGATATCCGTGAGCAGCGTCACCTATAACAGCAAATTTATCTGAAACATATTTTTCGCTAATTGATAATTTAAGAGGAAAGGAAAGTCTCTTTCCGGTAAGTTCTAGCTTGCCTAAAAAATCACCAAATCTACTTTGGAGGACGCTTAAGTATTCTGCTTCATTCATTTCTGAGATTGTAGCCGCACTTTGAATACTTTCAGTCCATACAATTGAGGCAGTATTATTTTTTATTGGTAAAATGGCTAATGGACCTTCGGGGAGGAAATATTGATATGCTGTATTATTCGATGAATATTCGTGATTTACCGCACAAACCAGGCCTCGCTGTTTATATTTCCATCCAGCTTTTTTAATTCCATATGCTTTCGCCGTTGGGCTATCAATTCCATCACTTGCCACTAAAAGCGATGCTTGAAGTTTTGAGTTATTATCTAATATGAGATGTTTTTTACTATTTAAATCACTAATTTCACTTACTGTCCTTTGCTCAATTAGATCAATAAAAGTGTTTTCTTTAATTTCACTAATAAGACATTGTCGCAAAAATCTATCTTCAAGCATTTGTGCCATAGGACTTTCTTCAATATCAGCATTATTAAATTGCAAAGTAGCGGAGGCGGGTCCTTTTTCTATAGTGCCGTGTGACACCTTTATATTGAATATAGGCTGGGCAGTATCTTCAATTTTATTCCATAAGTTTAGATTTTTCATCATTTGAACTGATGAAAACGCCATTGCATAAGCTCTCCCATCGAATTCTCTAAGGGCACTCTCAATAAAATTATTTTGGTCAATTAAGGCTACCGAAAAACTGGCATGAGCAGCGGCAAGAGACATGATTTGACCACTAATTCCCGCACCAATAACGACGATATCAAAATCATTTTTCATAGGCCTAATATGTATTCCTTATTTGTATTGTCCAGAGAAAGAAATATACTGAATTTAAATTTATTAGGGTAAAAATGTCAGATTTTAACTGTTTAACTGCTTCTAAACTAGGGGATATGATTGGTCGAGGTGAAATTGACCCTGTTGAGTTGACGGAATATTTCCTATCACGCATCGAATTAAGCCCGATTGGAAAAAAAATTTATAGTACTGTTACTCCCCAGTTAGCCTTAGAGCAGGCGAAAAGCTCAAAGAAGCGAGCTGATTTGGGGCGCAGACTTTCGTCGTTAGATGGTGTGCCTATCAGTTGGAAGGACTTATTCGATATATTAGGCTATCCTTGCGAAGCGGGTAGCGAGTTATTAGCAGGCAGAATAGCAATCAAAAACGCCAAAGTTTATAATTTTGCAGAAGCGCATGGCCTGATTTGTTTGGGAAAAACGCATATGTCTGAACTTGCATTTTCCGGTTTGGGTCTAAACCCTATTAGGGAGACCCCACCATGCGTGAATTATCCAGAATCTGTTCCAGGTGGGTCTTCATCGGGTGCGGCAACCTCAGTCTCATTCGGCTTGGCTGCGGCCGGGATAGGTTCGGATACAGGTGGTTCAGTACGTATACCAGCAGCCTGGAATGATTTGGTTGGCTTTAAGACAACAGCAGGCAGACTTTCTCTTGATGGTGTTGTCCCATTATGCAGTCGTTTTGATACTGTTGGGCCATTGACTAAAAGTGTTGAAGACGCCGCCAGATTATTTGGAATAATGGTAGGAAAAGAAATAGTGCTTTCGGCAGCCAAGCCTGTGAAAGGTTTAAACTTTGCCATACTCAAAACTGTGGCCATGGAAAACGTCGTAGATTTACCTAAAAAAGCTTTTCAAAATTCGATTGAAAAACTTCGGGAAGCGGGTGCAAGTATTTCAGAAATATCAGTTTCGAGCGTTGGTGAAGCGATGGATTTAACGGGCCTTCTTTATTCTCCAGAGGCATATGCAACATGGAGACATAAAATAGAAAAATCACCATATCTAATGTTTGAAAAAATTCTTGAGCGGTTTAGGAGTGGAGCAAATGTTCTCGCTTCAGATTTTATTAATGCCTGGGACAAATTAATAAATCTCAGGAAACAATATCACTCGGAGGTAGAAGCGTATGATGCTGTTTTAATTCCTACCTCACCTATAATTCCACCTGAAGTAGAACGGTTAATGGATGATGGAGACTTTTACAATTCACAAAATCTTTTAGCACTTAGGAATACTCGGATTGGTAACTTGATGGGTGGTTGCTCGATTACACTCCCAACGCATACCCATAGTTGTGGCATTCTCATTATGGGAAGGCCAAATGAGGAAGAGAGACTTTTGAGATTAGCGCAAGCGTGCGAATTAGTTTTGGCAAGAAATCGATAAATTTTATAGAATAGAGTTAAATCGAGATTTGAAGATAGAATTTTTTATTTTGTTGTTTAACTAGACGAAAGCCGTTTCTTTGGCTATCCTGGCCCAAACGGGACACTAACGATCCCGAAATTGAGGCAGAAATATGAATTATCCTGAGCGGTTTGACAACCTACCGCTTTATGCGTTTTCGCGACTTCGAGAGCTCCTCGAGGGCGTAGAGCCTGGCGACCGTGAAATATCAATGACAATTGGAGAGCCCAGGCATTCTTTTCCTGCGTGGGTCATAGATATAATTGTTAAAAATGCAGGAGGTTTCAATGATTACCCTTCAAATGAGGGAATTCCTGAGCTAAAAAAGCAAATAGTTGATTGGCTCCAAAGGCGTTATTCGGTATCTCTTGATCCCCAAAAGAACATACTGGCTCTGAATGGAACACGTGAAGGCCTCTACAATTCTCTGATATCTTTATGTCCGGAGCAAAAAAATAATTCTCGCCCTATCATCTTAATTCCAAACCCTTTCTATCAGGTTTATATGGCATCTAGCCTCACAGTAAACGCTGAACCTTATTTTGTCGACGCTGAGCCACAAAATAATCACCTGCCAGATTTTTCGGCTGTACCCAAGGATATTTTACGAAGGACGACGGTAGTGTACCTTTGCTCGCCCTCAAATCCTCAGGGTGCGGTAGCGACAAGCGAATATTGGGAAGAATTATTAAATCTTGCTGAGCAATATGATTTTACAGTTTTTGCTGATGAATGTTACTCTGAAATTTACCGCGAACAGGCGCCGCCTGGGGCCTTAGAGGCATTAAATAAAATTACAGCAAACCCGGAGCGGTTGGTAATATTTCACTCTCTTTCAAAGAGATCAAATCTACCTGGTTTACGATCAGGGTTTTTGGCAACAGGACCGGAAAATATCAAGCGACTGACCCAATTAAAGAGCTATGGCGGAGCACCGCTACCAAAGCCTTTGCAGCATGCTGCAGCTGCTGTTTGGAGTGATGAAAAACACGTAAAAGAAAATCGGAAATTATACGCTGCAAAATACAAGCTTGCCGATGATATTCTGTCAGGTTTGGAGGGTTACTCAAGTCCAGAGGCGGGATTTTTTCTTTGGATTAAAGTCCAAGACAGTGAAAAAACTACTTTGGATTTGTGGAGAAAAACTGGGGTTCGTGTTTTGCCTGGGGCCTATTTAGCTCAAGAAAAAAACGGAAAAAATCCTGGTCAGGATTTTATAAGAGTAGCTTTAGTTGCTCAGCAGAAAATAACCGGAGAGGCGTTAACTAAAATACGTTCCTTCTTAGAAAAACAGTAAGAGGCAAAGATGGCTTATAATAGTGTAAGAGAACGAGACCCTTTAATAGATAAAGAAACTCAAAAAGCCTTGGAGCGGCGGATAACTGAATTTTTGGGAGTTGTGATGATTGTTTGTGCAGCGCTTTTTTCAGTTGTAATTTTCACATATTCCCCAACGGATCCTGGGCCCCTATCTGCTTCGGACTTGCCAGTAAAAAACTTGCTTGGTAGCACTGGTGCCGCAATTGCGTCTCCTTTGATTCTAGTCATAGGTTGGGGGTCCTGGTCTTTAACTCCAATTCTGTTAATTTGGGGTTTACGTTTTCTTTTACATATTGGGTCTGAAAGGGTAATTGGTAGGCTTATATTCACACCTATTGCTATTGCCTTATCCTCTGTCTACGCAGCATCAATTGTGCCAATCAAGACTTGGGCGCATAGCTTTGGCATGGGCGGATTATTTGGTGACACAATTGTTGGGTCACTTTTAACCTTTATTCCTATTTCGGCCTCTGATGGCATTTTAGCAATTACGGTCACTTCTCTATTTTTGACTATTGCTTTAAATATATTCTGCTCTGGCTTTATAGGTTCAGAAATCAAAAAAATCATTAAATTTTTATACAGTAGCTCAAAGGTATCTTATTCGCTATTGTTTCAATTCATTTTAAAGATAATTTCTTCCATAGGTCAAAAAGCGTTTAGCAAAAATATCGAACCGGATTTAAGCGTACATTTGGCAAATGTTGATGGAGAGATATTTGTGCCGCAGGCTCCTCACTTTGATCAAGCTAGCGGTCAAAACTTGTATAATGATAGCAGTGATCATAATACCTCCGTCGAAAAATCAATAATAATCAAGAACTGTGATAATTACTCCGACGACAGTGATGGCGGAAATATATTTTCCAATCCGCGTCTGAGTTCAAAAATTTCCGCTGCTATAAATTCACGATTTCAGTTGGATCAAACAGACCTGACGCAGGAAATTCAAACAGACGAAACTATAGCAAGCTCGAATTTATTAAATATAGAAAAAAATGATCCAAATGTTGTTGATTATGAGGCTCGCATCGAACCCCCTTTGACGACTTTAAAAACAGAAAACTTAGATATTAGTAATTATGACCAAGCAAGCTTTTCCGAGATTGCTGAAGATGAGTTTTTAAGTGACTTCTACAATCACGAAGACAGCCAAATAATTCCGTCTAAAAGCCATAAAAAGGTTGTTCAATCACCTTCACGAAAAATATTTGCTAAAAGTACTCGCGCCAAAAATGAAGCACAGCCTGGACTTGATTTCGATGGTGTTAGTCAGGATTTTGAGCTTCCACCATTAAGCTTATTAACCAATCCTACAAATATTCAAAGGCACACGTTATCCGATGAAGCGCTGGAAGAAAATGCAAGACTTTTGGAGTCAGTTTTAGATGACTACGGCGTCAAAGGTGAAATTGTTTCAGTGAGGCCGGGACCGGTGGTAACTATGTATGAGTTGGAGCCTGCTCCAGGTCTAAAAGCAAGTAGGGTAATTGGATTGGCAGACGATATAGCCAGGTCGATGTCAGCGCTTTCTACAAGGGTATCTACAGTGCCAGGGCGTTCGGTGATTGGAATAGAATTACCGAATGAAAATCGAGAGAAGGTTGTTCTTAGAGAGATTTTGTCAAGTCGGTATTTTGGGGACGGTAAGCAGAAACTTCCGCTCGCTTTGGGAAAAGATATTGGAGGAGAGCCAATTGTCGCAAACTTAGCAAAAATGCCCCATTTATTGATTGCTGGTACAACTGGTTCTGGAAAGTCAGTAGCGATTAATACCATGATCCTTTCGCTTCTTTACAAGCTTACTCCTGAAGAATGCCGATTAATTATGATTGACCCAAAAATGCTGGAACTGAGTGTTTATGACGGAATACCTCATCTGCTGTCGCCTGTTGTGACCGATCCCAAAAAGGCGGTCATTGCGCTCAAATGGGTTGTCGGCGAAATGGAAGAACGCTACCGAAAAATGTCAAAAATGGGTGTTAGAAATATTGATGGATTTAACAGCAGAGTAGTTGAAGCGAAAAAGAAGGGTGAAATGTTTAGTCGGACTGTCCAAACTGGCTTTGATGATCAAACGGGTGACCCTATTTTTGAAACGGAAGAATCTAAGCCAGAGACAATGCCTTACATCGTCGTCATTGTGGATGAAATGGCAGACCTGATGATGGTTGCGGGAAAAGAAATCGAAGCATGTATTCAACGGCTGGCGCAAATGGCTAGGGCATCTGGTATACATTTGATAATGGCTACACAAAGACCTTCAGTGGATGTGATTACTGGAACTATTAAGGCTAACTTTCCCACTAGAATATCATTCCAAGTCACATCGAAAATAGATAGTCGAACGATTTTAGGTGAGATGGGAGCTGAGCAACTTCTTGGTATGGGAGATATGCTATACATGGCAGGTGGTTCTAAAATAACTCGCTGTCATGGTCCTTTCGTTTCTGATGAAGAAGTCGAGGAAATAGTTAATCATTTAAAAGCTTTTGGCCCACCAGAATATAAAAGTGGTGTGGTTGACGGCCCAACAGATGATAAGGTAGACGGGATAGATCAGGTTTTAGGGTTGGGTGGTAATACCGATGGTGAAGATGCTACTTATGATCAAGCAGTAGCAATTGTGATCCAGGATCGCAAATGTTCCACTAGTTATATCCAGCGCAAATTAGCAATAGGGTATAATAAGGCTGCGCGCTTAGTAGAGCAAATGGAAGATCAAGGACTGGTAAGTCCGGCTAATCATGTGGGCAAGAGAGAAATTTTGATCCCTGAATAGCCTAAAATTAAAACTATTTTGATCTTTAATTTTGCTAGTAAAAAGATAATTAAAGCTTAACTATACAGGCTGCAATGGTTAAAATTTTTTTAAAGCTACCACTTTTTGTTATTTTTTTAACAGCTAGTTCAATTCTAAAGGCAGACCCATATTCTTTAGCAAATATATCTCAATACTTACAAAATTTAAAAATTTTAAAGGCTGATTTTGCTCAAACCAATCCTGATGATACTATATCATCCGGTACAATCTTAATAAAACGTCCGGGTCGTATGCGTTTTGAATATAATAAACCAGATAAGACATTGGTTTTGGTTTCCGCAGGTGCTTTGGCTATTTTTGATCCTAAGGGTAATGAAGAACCAATAACTTATCCTATTAAAAATAATCCAATTTCATTGATACTTAAGGTTGAAGTGGATTTGTTAAATTCAGGAATAGTTGCGAATTATAAAGTAAGTGCTGAAAAGGCAGTTTTAACGATAAGAGACCCGAAGAAGCCTCAGCTTGGTAGCGTTGACTTGGTGTTTGTTGGAACTAAACCAGGGCTAGAAAAATTCATCATAAAAAATGAAAATGGTTCGTCTACCTCCATATCTTTAAAAGATATCAAATATCCTGAAAAACTAAATGAAACCTTATTTTCAATAGCGCTAGAGACGAGTAAACGGCAGAGAAAAGATTAGAATGATACCTAAGCTCGGCCACATTTTTTAAGTTGTTTTTTGTAGATATTACTGCGTCTAGCTACTTTGTCCGATACATTTAGTAACCATGATTTGTTTCTAAAAGAGCGTCTTTCAAAGCCTCCATGCCCTTCATGATAGGCTAGATATTGGTTTTTTGTATCTGACATTCTAATACCCAATCGCCTTCTTGATTCCTGCATATACCAGCCCATAAAATCAGTAGCATCGTGAATATTTGAACGACTGGCAAAACGTCTTCCCGACGACTTCTTATAATCAGCCCAGGTTCCATCCAAAGCTTGAGCATAGCCATAGGCCGAACTTTGACGACCCCAAGGAACAATGCCAAGAAAATATTTTCTTGGTGTTTTCGCATTTGGGATGAACTTACTCTCTTGATGTAAAATCGCCATTTGAACATGAATGGGTGCTCCCCATTTGCGCTTTGTTTTTTGAAAGGCGCGATTAAATGAGGGCCGTTGTTGCAGAATTGAGCATGCATTATCCATATTTCGTGGAGCTTCAAAGTTGATAAAACTACATGACCCAATGGCAAAGCACAGAAAAAAAATCCTTAAGTAACTGCTCATGCTGTTCTCTTTTTATTGACAAATAAACGAAAGATTAATTTTTCTAAAGTCCTAAAGAGTTATTCTTAGATATTATTTGAATTTTACATGTTTTAGCAAGATGTCAGTCTAGACAATTTTGAAAGGAACAATTAACTATAGTTTAGATATGTTCACTAAAAGCGCAAAATATCACTTGGGACAGATAGTCCGACATAAAAAGCACCCTTTCAGGGGTGTTGTTTTTGACGTTGACCCTGAGTTTAGTAACACTGACGAGTGGTATGAATCTATTCCAGAAGACAGTAGACCTCATAAAGAGCAACCCTATTATCATTTGTTAGCCGAGAATGACCATAGTTTCTACGTTGCATATGTTTCAGAACAAAACCTGATTAAAGACCATTCGGGTGAACCCGTTGGTCACCCAGATGTGCAAGACCTTTTTGGACCATTTCAGGATGGACACTACTCGATTCATTTCCAGATGAATTAACTTTGTGTCTAATACCCTATAGCGCTCCCGTCCTTTCGGGGATCAGATGCTCCCTCTAAGACACCATTTTTGTGTATTCTGATAGCCTGAGCCCCGCCTATGGGGCCTATTTTTTGATCAATGTTGTGACCTAAATTGGATAGCTTTTCCACAGTGCTTTCTTCGTAACCTCGTTCAATTCTTAGGTGGCCTTTTTCAAAGAAACTGCGGGGTGCGTCTAGAGCGGCTTGAATATTCATTCCAAAGTCATAAATGTTTGAAAGGATCCGCGCATGACCTGTCGCTTGATACTGCCCACCCATTACACCAAACGGCATTTTTATTAGTCCTTTCTCCTTCACAATAGCGGGTATTATCGTGTGTAGAGGTCTTTTGGCTGACCCATATTCATTTACGTGACCAGGAATTAAGTTAAATCCGGCGCCTCGGTTTTGAAATAAAACTCCAAATTTTTCACTTGCAATCCCTGAGCCGAAACCATGGAAAATAGAGTATATTAGAGATACGGACATTCTGTCTTTATCTACAACAGTTATGTAAATTGTATCTCTGTGTACCTCTTCTGAAATGGAAGAAACCTCATCAATTACACTTTTCATATTAATTTTGGCTGCTAGCTCAGCTGCCAGTTGGTCTGAGGTCATTTTTAATGTCGCGTCATAAACTCTGGGATCTGACACTAATCTATTGCGAGCATCATAAGCAAGTTTGGTGGCTTCAGTTTCAATGTGAGTGCGCTCAAATCCAAACGGATTCATTGAGGCTATTGGAAATTTTTGAAGAATGTTAGCCAATAAAATAGCAGTAGCCCCTTGACCGTTTGGCGGATGCTCAAAAAGTTCAAATTTGGGAAAGTTACCGGATATCGGATCTGTATAAAAGGCCTCCATTTCAGAGAAATCATTCATCGAATGCTGACCACCAAGTTTTTGGAGGCTACTGACCATATCCTCAGCAACTTCTCCCTTATAAAACCCATCTCGGCCATGTTTTGCTATTTTTTTTAATACGTTGACTTGGCCGTGGTGGGCAAATAATTCACCTACCTTTGGGGCTCTTCCCCATGGCAAGTAAAATTCTCTGCCCGAAGGGTTAAGGGTCTCCGTCAGCTCTGCCAAATCGTATGCAACCCTCTCTGCAATTGGGACCCCATGCTCAGCGTAGTGAATTGCAGGCTGCAAAAGTCTATCAAGCCCTAATTTTCCCCAGTCATTTGACAACTTGCAAAATGCATCGATAGCGCATGGTATTGTTACTGCATGTGGAGAATTTAAAGGTATAGATTTAAATCCTATATCTCGAAGATTATTGGCATTGGCTAAGCTGGGCGCCATTCCTGAACCATTCAAAGATTTAATTTCATTGCAGCCAGCTGGAGAAAAGAGCACGAAGCAGTCGCCCCCAATTCCGGTCATTTGTGGTTCGCATATTCCAAGAAGTACAGCGCCAGCTATTGCTGCATCCATCGCGTTTCCGCCGTCTTTTAATATTTCTAACGCTGCTTGAGCAGCTAATGGGTGCGAAGTGGCACACATGCCATTTTCAGCTAATACTGAGGACCGACCCGGTAAATGAAAATCACGCATGTTAACTCCAATTCATAACTTGGTGTAGTTATCCCTTATTTTTTAAAAGGTAACTATCTCCTTAAAGAGAAGGTCGTCATAATTCAACATGCACAATTATTGTCAGTCTTACTTAGAAAGTATAAACAATAAGAGTAAAAAATTTTGTAAGTTGAGAAGGGTAATCATTTATGGAAGACGTTGTTATTTCATCTGCGGTCAGAACACCTATGGGAGGCTTCCAGGGTGATTTGTATAGTTTTTCAGCTTCAGAGCTTGGTGGAAAAGCTATCCAAGGAGCAATGGAACAGGCTGGGATTGATCGCGTCGATGAAGTTATTATGGGGAACGTTTTAGGAGCTGGCCAAGGTCAAGCACCTGCGCGGCAGGCGAGTTTTGCAGCCGGTTTAGATGAAACTGTACCAGCAACTACGTTAAATAAAATGTGCGGCTCTGGAATGAAGGCTGCGATGATTGGGTTTGATCAGATCAAACTTGGACAGAATAAAACTCTAGCTGTCGGTGGCATGGAAAGTATGTCTAATGCTCCCTATCTGCTTCCAAAAATGCGCAGTGGAGCTCGGTTAGGTCATGGGAAGGCAGTTGATCATATGTTCTTGGATGGATTGGAGGATGCATATGAACCTGGACGCTTAATGGGCACATTTGCAGAGGATTGTGCTGAGAAATATCAGTTCACAAGAGAAGCCCAGGATGAGTATGCTCTGACTTCATTAGAAAATTCACTTTCTGCTCAAAAAGTTGGAGCATTTGAAAATGAGATAAGGGCTGTAGAAGTAACTGATAGAAAGGGTGCTAAAAGCTTTGTTTCTTTTGATGAGCAACCTCAAAATGCCAGGCCTGATAAAATTCCACATTTAAAGCCTGCTTTCAGAAAAAATGGCACTGTTACACCGGCGAATTCGTCGTCAATTTCAGATGGTGCAGCCACACTAATTTTGGCCTCAAAAAGTTATTCTGAAAACGAAGGCTTGCCTATACGTGCTCAAATTCTAGGACATAGTAGTTATGCTCATGCTCCAGGATTATTTACAACAGCACCAGTATATGCAGTTAAAAAATTACTTAAATCAATAGACTGGTCTATTGAAATGGTGGATCTCTGGGAAGTCAACGAGGCGTTTGCGGTTGTTCCGATGGCGTTTATGCGAGAGTTGGCTGTTTCGAGAAAAAAAATGAATGTTAATGGTGGTGCCTGTGCAATGGGGCATCCAATTGGAGCGTCCGGTGCCAGGATAATGGTGACTCTTCTAAATGCGCTTGAAAGATATGATTTAAAGCGGGGTATCGCGGCTGTATGCATTGGTGGTGGAGAGGGTACTGCAATCGCAATAGAGCGTGCATAGTCATATTTAAAGTTCTTAGAAATTTGAGTTCAGCATTATGTTTTCTTTATTTGTGAATCGAAAGTTAGCATCCTTCTTTTAATGTTTAAGCCCCAGTGATAACCGCCCAGTTCTCCGCTTGCTCTCAAAACGCGATGGCATGGGACAAGCCAGCATAATGGATTTTTCCCAATAGCAGTTGCAATGCTCCTAACTGCTTTTGGTTTTCCAATATATTTTGCTAAGGTCATGTAGCTTATCACTGTTCCGGGTGGAATTTTCAATAATGCTTTCCAGACTTGAATCTGGAGTTTGCTTCCTATCAGACAAAGCTTAACTTCTTTAGTTTGATCCAAAATAGATTTGAACTCTCTATCTGAAAAAATTGTGTCTTCTTTGTAATTTGCGTTAGGCCACCTTAGTTTCATATTGGCTAACACCGGGTCTTTGC
>CACPBQ010000033.1 GCA_902632125.1 Paracoccaceae bacterium
GGCAAGTATGATGGGCGCGTTAATTTTGAAAGAAGCTTTAACTTTCGAGTTTTACTTGGCAGCAACAATTACAATAGCGGGCGTTTATATAAGCCAAATGAAAGCATTAGCCACTTTAATAAGATCATTTAAGCGATAATTTCAGCGACTACACTATCCACCGCCATAGTCATTTTGTCTTCATCTTCGGATTCTGCCATCACTCTGATTAGAGGCTCAGTCCCTGATTTGCGGATTAATAATCTTCCGCGTCTTCCAAGCTGCAACTCGGCCGCTTTTATTGCTTTTAAAACGTTAGGTTTCGAAAGTGGATCAGAGCCTTTTTCATAAGCAGCATTTTTCAATAGTTGTGGTATGGGCTCGAATATACGAGCAAGATCTTTTGAGCCGCGATTTGATCGAACAATTTCAGCCAGAAATTGCAACCCTGCTATAAGACCATCTCCAGTTGTGGAAAAATCGCTCATAATTATATGTCCTGATTGCTCTCCACCTAAGTTAAAGCCAGATTTACGCATATGTTCAACAACATAACGGTCACCCACTTGCGTTCTTTCCATAGATATGCCGCGTTGATTCAAAAAACGTTCCAAACCTAAATTTGACATTATCGTTGTTGCTATTCCACTTCCATTTAATATACCGTCTTGAGCCCATCTAGATGCAATAACACCCATAATTTGGTCCCCATCGGCAATATTTCCCTCCGAGTCAATTAAAATGATCCTATCAGCATCCCCATCAAGACAAATTCCCACATCAGCACCATGAGAAACCACGGCTTCAGCTGCTCTTTGCGGGTTCGTGGACCCACAGTTTTCATTAATATTTAGGCCATTTGGATTTACACCAACAGGGATAACATCTGCTCCTAGCTCCCATAAAACTTCCGGCGCCGCACGATAACCTGCTCCATTTGCACAGTCTATGACTACTTTCATGCCATCAAGTCTCATACCGTTAGGAAAACTTGATTTCACCCTTTCTACATACCGAAACAACCCATCTTCAATGCGTTTTGCCCGGCCAATATTGACGAGCCCAACATTACTTAATTCAGTGCCAATCAATTCTTCTATATTTTTCTCCACCTCATCTGATAATTTAAAACCATCAGGACCAAAAAATTTTATTCCGTTATCTTCATGAGAATTATGACTTGCCGAAATCATTATGCCTAGGTCTGCCCGCATCGATGGCGTTAATATACCAACCGCAGGAGTAGGAACTGGGCCAAGAAGCAAAACATTCATACCCATTGAGGTCAAACCCGAAGTTAAAGCATTTTCAAACATATAACCTGAGAGCCTAGTGTCCTTACCAATTACTACACGGTGCACCTTTTTTGTGTTATTTTTAAAAAATTGCCCAGCTGCCATGCCTATTTTGAGAGCAATTTCGGCAGTCATTGGGAATTCGTTGACACGCCCCCGTATGCCATCAGTCCCAAAATATTCTTTTTGCACGTTATTCTCCAAAGTTTACAGCCACCCAAAGATCAAAAGCTTGTTTAGTTTCAGCAACATCATGCACCCGGAATAACTGTACCCCCTGCCCAAGTGCACTAATGGCCAGGGAAATAGAACCATGTAAACGACCACTTGGTTTTTCAACCTTTGCTAATTTACTAATAATACTTTTTCTAGATACACCAAGAAGTAATGGAACACCAAGACCATGAAAAAGTGAAATATTTTTTATCAGAGTAAGATTATGTCCTAAATTTTTACCAAAACCTATACCGACGTCAGCTATAATATGATCTCTGGATATGCCAGCTCGAACCAACTTCCCGATTTGATTTTCGAGAAAATCATAAACTTCTATCAGGATATTTTCATATGTCGGATTATTTTGCATATTTTCTGGTGATCCTTGCATGTGCATAACACAGACCGGTAAGTTATATTCTGAACAATAAGCAAGTAAGTTAGGGTCAAAAGTAAATCCCGATACATCATTTACCAGTGAAGCTCCAGCTTTGTGCGCAGCATATGCCACCTCTGCCTTCCGCGTATCAACCGAAATTGGAATTTTTGATTCAGCTGAAATACTATTAATGACAGGCTCAATACGCTCAATTTCTTCCAGAATTGGAACAATTGAGGCACCCGGCCTTGTACTTTCGCCACCAATGTCAATAATATCCGCTCCGTTCTCTTCCATTAATTTGGCATGATTTAAGGCCGCATCTAATTCAATGTGGCTTCCACCATCAGAAAAGCTATCAGGCGTAACATTTAATATACCCATTAATTTTGGAAAACCAAACTCTACTCCTAGGATACTAGGTCGTTTTCTTAGCCATCTTGTTTTCCAAAAATGAGGCACATCATCAATTGAAACTAACTTTGATTTCTCACCAAATTTAATTTCCTCGGCTTCACTAATCCAATAATCTGTTTCCGCAAATGAAATACTATTTTCAGCTTGTGGGAAGCCTATTCTTACTATTGGTCTGAAATAAGAAGTCATAAGCATAATATCGGCAATTTTTTGATTTCATTTTTCAAAATAAATTTTTACTCAATTTTAACTCAAAGGTATAGTTTCTATTTTTATGGAACAATCATTATTTGGAATATCCCCGATTACTGTCAAATATTCAGCACCAAATTCATTTGCTAACCATTCCGAAAGAGTTAAAATCTGACGTAAATCAAAATTTGGAGGATTTTTCGCATCTAACAACATTTTTGCAGGAGCCCAGACCGAGATCTTACCATTCTTAACAGCCCAATCCAATTCAGTTTTTGTTTCAACCACAACACAACGTTTATCATATGCAGCAAGTTTCCATGCGTTTTGTTCAATCGCTAAATAATCAATTCTTCTTTGCACCTGGTTCTGAGCAACTCGTGGATAATTTTCAGAAGGTAGACCGACGCAAAATATAGCGGATTTCCCAGTATTTTCGATCGTATCAATACTCTTTCTTAATTGCTCTGAGCTAAATGCTTCATTTGTCAAAACAAATATTTCTGGGCTAATAAAGTGAGAACTATCTTTTGAACTAAGGCGATATTTTTTTGTCTCGTTAGAACGAACAATTTCAACACCAAGTGCGCCTGGACCTCTATCTAATTTTTCGATCCTAACAAAAACCCGTATTGCCTGCGGCTCTATTAATATTCTGTCAGCAATTCTTGCCGCTAATGTTTCAAGCAGGTTTAACCTTTCTAAATTTAGTTCAACCATTATAGCTTCAGTAACTTTATCATAGGACAAAATCCGATCGACATCGTCATCAAAATCGTGATCGACTGGCCTTACCTCGACCACAATATTAAAGCATATTCTTTGCTTAATGCCTCTTTCGGATTGAAAAGCACCAATCTCAACTTCTACAATATGATCTCTCAGTGAGATCCTATCATGCACCATATCCACTTCGCTAGCTTCAGAGCGTTCTTTTGGATGGGCAAATGCCAAATATATTTCGTTAGTCATAAGGTCACCAGACATTCATTATATTCGATAAATAAGCAAATTTTTATCATTTGATAGGGCAACGCCGTCTTTGCAACAACGTTCTGCGTCACAATTACCTCTGTGATACTTCCCTTGGCTGTCTATAAAAAATATGCCGGCCGTAGTTTGTAATTCTTTCGAATTTCTTAGACCACTTTGGATTAACATAATTTGAGTGGTAATGTGTAGATCCTTTTGTCAATTTCCTATCGTGAGTTGTCAACAATATCTTTGAAATTTTTAGAGCGATTTCATGCGCATCTCGCTCAAACACCGTCTCAAGCTTACCATCGCAAGTATATGTAAATTGACAAGCAAACCGGCGCCCGGTTCCCTGATTAACGACTTTGCATATTGAATTTGGATAACGTGAATCTTCAACTCGATTTAAAACAACCTCTCCAACAGCTAATTGGCCCTTTATAGGTTCTCCACGGGCCTCAAAATATAAAGCTTCTGCAAGGCAAGACATTTGCTTACTACTTTTAGGAACAGGAAGAGAGGCTAATTTTGAAAAACTCCAATCAGAAGGACGTCTAACTTGTGTCAAACCGAAAAAATGAGCGACGTCCCATGGATCTAAATTTCTAATCTTTTTCTTTTCAAATTTCTCTAGCTTGTATAAAAATTCCTGCTGTGTATCAGCCACTACCATCTGCGACGATAGAAATAAGGAAATAATTGTAATGATCTTAATCCTAGTTAACAAATCAAAAACCTTATCCTGTGGTTAAAATAGATTACATAACTATATTTAATAAATAGAGGGTCATTGCAGCCTCATTAGTTAGTTTACCTTGGAGGATCAATATCGTCTTTAATTGCTAATTGAGCCGCAGCCAATTTAGCAACTGGAACTCGAAAGGGAGAGCACGACACATAGTCCATACCGATTTCCCGGCAAAAAGCTATCGACTCAGGGCTACCACCGTGTTCACCACAAATTGATAAAATGATATCTCTTTTAACTTTGCGAGCTCTGGTTACACCCATTTTCAATAATTCACCAACACCATCAATGTCTAAGGTATGGAAAGGGTCTTCTGGAAAAACACCCTGTTTTACGTAGTCTGACATAAATCGACCTGCATCGTCGCGGGATAAACCGTATGTCATTTGCGTCAAGTCATTAGTTCCAAAACTCAAAAATGCTGAGCTTGACGCGATATCGTCTGCTCGCAAAGCGGCTCTGGGTGTCTCAACCATTATACCAAGCCGATAATCAAATTCTGTCGCTGTTTCAGCTCGAACCGTTGAAGCTATTCCATCGATCCTAGACCTAACTAATTCTACCTCACGTTTAGCTGAAACAAGAGGAATCATAATCTCAGGAATTACTGGAATGCCATTTTTATTGGCCTCTACAGTTGCTTCAAAAATTGCCCGTGCCTGCATTTCGTAAATTTCAGGAACTGTTACACCAACACGAACACCCCGCATACCAAGCATGGGATTATACTCTGCCAATGTCTCTATCCTACTGATAACTCGCGAAAGTGGTAAATCTAATGCTTCAGCCAGATTGTGCATACCCTCTCGGTCATTTGGTAGGAATTCATGTAGAGGTGGATCAAATAACCTAATACAAACAGGAAGCCCATCCATTAACGTGAAAAGCTCAAGAAAATCTGACCTTTGCATGGGCAGTAATCTATCTAATACAGCTCTGCGTTCATCTCTATTATCAGCAAATATCATTTCCCTCATTAAAGTCAGACGGTCTGCTTCAAAAAACATATGTTCTGTTCGGCAAAGTCCAATGCCTTGTGCATTAAAATTTTGAGCAGTTTTTGCTTCACTTGGTGTGTCCGCATTTGCTCGCACTTTTATGTCACCAGCCTCTTCAGCCCAATCCAACATTAATTTTAGTGAATCATCCAGTGCAGCTTCGATCATTTTAGGTGATCCACCTAAAACATGACCTTGTGTTCCATCTATAGTTATCAAATCGCCTTCTTTGAAGGTATGCCCCTCAGAAATTGAAAAAACTTTATTACTTGAATGAAAATTAATTTCGGAAACGCCAACAACACACGGAAGCCCAATACCCCGACCTATTACAGCTGCATGGCTTGTCATGCCTCCTCTTTCCGTCAAGACACCGGCCGCCGCATGCATACCGCGTATATCTTCAGGACTTGTTTCACGACGTACTAATATGCATGCTTCACCGCGAGCGGCACATGCTTGAGCCTCTGATGCAGAGAAAACAATTACCCCAGTTGCAGCACCAGGGCTAGCCGCTACTCCCTGAGCAATTATATCTCGTTCAACGCTTGGATCGATTTGCCTGTGGAGTAATTCCCCTACAGCACGGGGATCAACTCGCATCAGAGCTTCTTCTTTACTGATAACTTTATCTTTCGCCAAGCTCACCGCTATTGAAACCGCTGCTCTTGGTCTTCGCATCACTCGAATACCATCCAATATATGCAAATTACCATTTTCAATGGTAAATTCTATTTGCATTTCTTCACGCAATTTTCTTCGCATTAATTTAGCATTTTTTATGAGAGTGTTAAATAAAGCTGGCTCCTCTGTTTCCAGAGAAGGTCCTCTAGGGTCGCTGGTAAGATACAATGATCCTTGCTTTTCTGTGAGCGACTCCCGCCCTTGGCTTTGGCGAAGGTATCGCCCTGTTATTTGTTGTATTCCATTTTCACTGTTTACCAATTGCAAAACACCAGAACCACTTTCACCATCACCAACACCAAATGCCATTTTTTGTATAACCAACCCCAGACCCGCATCAGCTGGCGCTCCTTTTGCTTCTCTCAAAAGACGAGCGGAAGTTCCCTGCCAGGCCCGTGCCATAGATCGAAGAACCTCTGATAGTTGATGTTCGATAGATTGAGGAAAACTATCGTCCATTTCTTCTTTGTAAGCTGCTAAGGCGGCGCTTACCGAACTACCATTTGCATCCGTAATGTGATCAAATACATCTGGGTCCAATCGAGCAACATTTACAGAATAAGCCTGTATAAACCTGAAATATAATTCTGATGCTGCTTTTTTACCAATATTTTTTGATAAGTGCGAGCAGCGTTCATCATTCATACCAATATTAAGAACTGCTCCTGGTCCTCCCCAGTCGATACTTTCAGATGATGGTCGTACGCATAAAGTATCTTCTGGATTAAAGTTTGAAATTATATTAGCTAGGTTTGGCATCTTACCAGAAACTATCTCTTTGATCGCATTAAAAGAAAGAGCCACTGTTTTTGGCACTGGCAAATCTAATCTAACTAATCGCTGTAAGCACTTTGCTCGACCACCATGAGTAGGCGTAGAAATTTTAGCCGTTGGTGTAATCAAATCATAGTTTTCAAAATTTTGCAGCACTACGGCACTCTCCTTGAACTGGGAAACTAAATACTTTTGTTTGCTCAAGCAAGAAAATTGAAAAGTTTATCCTTCAACTTTAGATAGATCGGCCACTGATGAACACAAGTTGCAAATTCGAGACAATAAGTTGAGCCTATTTCGTCTAACTACATCAATTTCAGAATTGATCTGAACAGCATCAAAAAAGTTATCAATCGGCATTCTTAGATTAGCCATTGCGTTCATTGCAATTACGAAATCTTCTCTATCTAATGCACTTTTGATTTTAAGCTCTTCAGTATCCAACGCAGAAAATAAATCACGTTCGGCATTTTCTTGCGCAAATTTCACGTCCGCTCCATAAGAGTACTCAACTCCATCTTTCTGTTCAGCCTGAAGCAAAATTTTATTCGCACGCTTGAAACCCTGAACCAGATTTGGGCCATCTTTTGTCTTAATAAATTCCATTAATGCTGATGATTTTTTCATTAAAAGGGCGAGATCATTGCCTTGGTCAAGTGAAAAACACGCATCAACTAAATCGTGCCTATGTGCCTTATCACGTAAAAAAACTTTCATTCTCTGATGAATGAAAGTTTTTAGATCCTCAATATTTGCCTCATTGTTACTAAGTGATAGGATCTCTTGTAGAGATACTCTAATGTCGTTTTCGATTATAATTCTAATCAAACCTAACGCATTTCGTCTCAGTGCAAACGGATCTTTTGAACCCGTTGGCTTTTCATTTATAGACCAAAAACTCGTGAGAGTTTCAATTTTGTCAGCTAAAGCTACAACAATTGATAATGGTGATTTGGGAACTTCATCACTTGGGCCCAACGGAGCGTAATGATCTTTACATACATCTGATATGTCACTTTTAAAACCCGCCTCGATGGCATAGAAGGTTCCCATTATTCCCTGTAATTCTGGAAATTCGTATACCATTTCAGAAGAAAGATCAGACTTGCATATCGATGCGGCCTTTTTTGCTAGCTTTGGATCGCAACCAATTTTTTCGGCAATCTTTTCAGATAAATTTACAACGCGTATTACGCGCTCAAATTGACTACCTAATTTATTGTGAAAAGTGACATTTCTTAATTTTTCTGACCAAGGGCCAAGACCACTACTATTTATGATCCGAAGGTCATTATCCCAAAAGAACTTAGCATCTGCCAGTCTTGCTGATAGAACTTTTTGATTGCCACTAATAATTGTTAATCCTTGATCAGATGTTTCGCGGTTAGCTACGGTTGCAAACTTAACAACTTTATTATTCTTAGGGTTTTGAATTGAAAAATACTTTTGGTGCTCCTTCATGGCAGTTTGCAAAACTACCGGAGGTAATGATAGAAATCGATCTTCTATTTTACCAATTAGAACAACAGGCCACTCAATCAAACCAACCACTTCGTCCAATAAACCTGGATCATCTATTAGTTCTAACCCTTGAGCAAATGCTTGATTTTTAATTTCTTGCAAAATTATCTCAGCCCTATCTGAAGGATCTAAAATCACGAATTCTTTTTTTAATTTAGAAGTATAATCCTCGAACGATGTTACCGAAAATTCTCCGGTTCCCATAAATCTATGACCCACCGTTTTGTCTCCCGAAGAAATACCCTCAATATTCATATCGACAACATTAGATCCACTCTCGTCATACAAAATGCATATTATTGAATGCAGTGGACGAACCCATTTTAGAGAGTTTTGCCCCCATCTCATTGATTTCGGCCAGGGGAAGTTTCTTACTATTTCTTCTAATACTACTGAAATAATATCATCTGCTTTTCGACCTTCAGTTCTTACACTTGCAAAATAAAATTCACCTTTTTTTTCTTTACGGACTTCAAGTTGAGTTAGCTCTAAACCAACATTTTTTAAGAAACCTTGAATTGCTACTTCTGGTGCATCTGTCCTAGGGCCCCTCTTTTCTTCAACACGACTAATACTTTTGCTAGAAACGTTTTCTAAAACTAAAGTTAAACGTCTTGGGGTGGAAAAAGTGGCAGAACTTTTATAAGTTAGGCCCAACTCTGTAATGCCGTTGGTGAATAATTTATTTAAATCTGAACATGCCTTTCGCTGCATGCGGGCTGGAATTTCTTCCGACAGTAATTCAATCAGCAAATCAGGCATTATTTAACCCTCTCGGGACAGGTCGGGTCTTTGACAGACCCGTCATACAATTTTTCACCACAATCATTTAATTCATGCCAAGCATAAGCACGCCCGTCTGGGTAAATTACGACATATCGGTCAATGCCATACTCGAAATTTTTGTTTCCCAAAAATGCCGTTGCAGAGCCAGAAGATAAATCTTCACCAATGCGTTTTGAGTTGAAACAATCAAACCAATTGGGGGCATTTCTAGGCATTACCGCATCAAGCATTATGTATTTTTCTTTTAAAACATCGACGTTCTGCTTGACCTCGAAACAAGCTCGAAATCTTATGGGAGAGCTATCAGAGTCGATACCCTGGAAATTAACTACATCTATTTTATCTGCCTCTTCTGTAAAGCGATTAACAAGAGACATGCCCTCAGATTGATTAATGTCGACTTCCCTGTAGAATCCATAAATTTGAAGATAATACATTGTTACTCCAGCTATGATGGATGTAAGCAGAATGGTGACAACCAAAATTTTACCTCTCACTAAATATTTCCCCCAGCCGGTGTTAAAACGAATGCATCAGCACATTTTTTTGCTAGCCCTCTAACCCTGCCAATATAAGCCTGCCGTTCCGTAACCGATATGACACCACGAGCGTCGAGAATATTGAAAATATGAGATGCTTTTATGCAATGGTCGTAAGCTGGATGAACCATTATGATGTTCTTCCCAGATTTAGGATCTAATATGTCCTGCGATAAAATGGTCAAGCAGGCTTGCTCGGCCTCATCAAATTGTCGGAAAAGACTTTCGGTATTTGCTACATCAAAATTCCATCTAGAATATTCCTCTTCTGTTTGCTTAAAAATATCCCCATATTTTAAAGCAAAACTAGAGTTTGGATTATTAAACGGCATGTCCATTACGTAATCGACGCCAAGTATAAACATGGCAAGTCTTTCCAAACCGTATGTCAATTCACCAGGAATTGGATTGCAGTCATGACCCCCAACTTGCTGAAAATAAGTAAATTGGCTTACTTCCATGCCATCACACCATACTTCCCAACCGAGACCCCATGCTCCGAGTGTTGGACTTTCCCAATCATCTTCAACAAACCTTATATCGTGTATTTGACTATCAATACCGATAGCTTCCAACGAGCCTAAGTAGAGGTTTTGAAAATCAGGAGGACTAGGTTTCATTAATACCTGGAATTGATAATAGTGCTGTAACCTGTTGGGATTATCGCCATAACGACCATCAGTTGGTCTTCTAGAAGGTTGAATATAAGCTACCGACCAAGTCTTGGGTCCCAAAGACCTCAGGGTCGTAGCGGGATGGAAGGTGCCTGCTCCAACCTCCATATCATAAGGCTGCATCAGAGCACATCCTTGAGCTACCCAATATTTCTGTAATCGCAAGATAATTTCCTGAAAAGACTTAGGAGCTTTTTCAACCATGTGCTTTACCTTTGATTTAGTATAAAGTTAACTTGTTCTTAGGCAAAGCGTTCATTACCGTCAATCAGACAAACCAAATTCAACCTTTGATTTTCTCAATAAACAAAAAACAGCACTAATTCCGCCAAAACCTCAGTGTAAATAAAATATATACAGCCATTAATTCTAAGCGGCCTATAAGCATACCGGCGATGAGCAACCATTTCGCGGTAGCACTTAAAGATGAGAAGTTTCCGTCAGGGCCTATAGTTTCTCCTAATCCCGGACCTATGTTTGCTAAAGCGGCTGCCGCTCCCGATAAAGATGTTATTAAATCTAATCCAGTGAGTGAAAGAAGGATTGCTAAGATACCCAGTGAGGCAAAGAAAACCACAAAAAATGTCAACACGGAGTTCAAAATATCATCACTTATCTGCCGCCCTTGATACCTTGGTATGAAAATTCCGTTGGGAGAGTGTATTCTTTTTAACTGACTCGCTATAGAGGCAAATACAATTTGATACCGAAAAATTTTAACTGAACAAGTAGTTGAACCTGCACAACCTCCCACAAGTCCCACAAAAAATAAAAGAGATACCAAGAAACCACCCCACAACATATAGTTAGTAGACGCGTACCCAGTACCAGTAATAATAGAAGTTATGTTAAATAATGCTTTACGAAAAACTAATTCAAAAGATAAGTTTAGCTGCACGCTAAGGATTAGCGCACTTAAGAGAACCAAGAAGCAAATTAAAAAAATGAAAGTTTTGACTTGTGGATCCTTAAATACTGCTGTTCCTTGTCCGTTTATCAATTGAACATACCGAACAAACGGTAATGCGGATAAAATCATAAATAAGATGGCGACATATTCAACTTTCCAAGAGAAATTTGAGAAAGATCTATCATAATTTGAGAATCCTCCTGTTGCGACAGTTGTAAAGGCATGAACTACAGCATCAAAAAAATTCATACCAGCCAAAACGTAAGATAAACCGCAAGCAAGGGTTATCCCAACGTAAATTATTGAAATTTGAAAAGCAATTGTTGTAGCTCGAGGTAGAATTTTCCCAAGTGTATCGAAACCCTCAGCCCTAAAGATCTGCATACCACCAACTCGGAGTTCAGGAAGAAAAACCATTGCTACAACAATAATCCCTATTCCGCCGAGCCATTGTAAAATACCCCTCCACAGAAGTAATCCTTTTGGCATTTTTTCTAATTCGCTAAAAACAGTAGAGCCTGTGGTTGTAATACCTGATACGGCCTCAAAAATGGCATCAACAATATTTGCATTTGTGTATCCCAGAATAAAAGGAATTGATGCAAAAATTGATAATGCGACCCAAACTAATGTGGTTAGTAAGAAGGTTTTTTGTATATCTAGACCGACGTGAGTTCCATTTGATGAAGCTAAAGCCAAAAAACCTCCACTAATAATGGTTATAGTCGCGGCGGTAGCAAACACGGGCCAATGCCCATTATCTTCCGCTAGGTCTACGGCTAACGGTGCAAACATAGTTAATCCGAGAAAGATTACTAAAATCCCAATTACATATCCAACTGGTCGCAAATCAATCATGGCAGTACCGTTGATTGCAGTAACCGTAACTGTCAAGTCTTATAAAAATTATCCACGATGGACGAGTGTTGTTAACAGCTGGGGATCAATTGAAACCGTTTCGAAGGTTGAACCTTCTGTTAAAATTGATATCGCGTCATGACTGTGTAAACTTTCCTGATGAGAAGCAACTACCCTAAAGTCACCAATGCGATTATCACTTTTCAAAGCCTTACAAAACAATCTAGCGGCATCTTCCACAAAAATTGGGTTGGCGGCATTAAGCTCAGCAAACGCCTGCTCATCTTCTCGTTTTACCATAACCTGCGTTTCAGTTGGCACTGCAGCCCGACAAGACTCAATTAAATCTTCAAACCACAAGCGTTGAGAGCCAACTAAGACGGCAGAAATTCGTGCCACGGAACGCTGAGAATGAGGAGTAGCCAATTGGCTTCTCGTCTTTCTGGCATGCTCACTCAATTCCAAAGAACAAGGACATGTTGAACTATAAACGTAGTCCATATGAACCACTTTAGTTCTAGCACCATTCTGGTCTATTAATTCTAGAGCTACATCATAATACTGATAGCCAGATAAATCAGACCTCAAACTATTAACTTTCACTGGAAATGAAAACTTCATCGAAATTCTGGCGTCAAAACTTTCCAAGTCTGTTTTATAATCATCGAGGGCTGCCTCTATAACTGAAAAGCTAAATTGTTCTTCAGAATGTTTATAAAAACTGCGCATTATACGTGACATATTAATGCCTTTTTTATCAGCATCTAAACTCACTGACCCAGTTACTGAAGTTTCCAACGTTTTTTCACCAGAATCACGAGATTTATATCTTATCGGAAGTTTAAAATTTGAGATACCGACGTGCTGAATTGCTTGGTTAGAACCCTTTATCAACGAACTAGGACCATTCTGCAAATCGGGAAGAGAAGCTTTATACTCCCCATTTAGCTTAAACTCTGTTGGATATTTATCAGCAAGTTCTGGATAACGCGTCAATGCGGTCACATCTTTCGGAGCTATCAAATTTTCTTTTACTATATCCAATTCACCGCCCTGGTCTTTCCATTTCTGTATAACCGATAGCGCTTGGTTGAACTCACACTCTGATATTTCCGATTCTAGCTTACGGGTATGAATATTCATTCCGGCCCCTTTTAAGTAACTGACCCTGATCAAATTTGTAAACTTAACCTTACTATATATTATTAATCATACGCAACAATTTAAGTTACAGATCATTTAAAGAGTATTTAAAACAAACGAAACGTTATTTTTGAAATAATAAATATATACTGATGATAAGCTAAAATGCTCAATTTTCGTCATCACTCTCAAAATGACCATATTTTGAAAGAACTGGATATTGAGAGGCAAGAAATACCAATAATGCTACACTTAACCCAAAAGTTTTGAAGTAAACCCAAATTTCAGTTGAGAATGTTCTCCAAACAAATTCGTTTAAAAGCGCTAAGAAAAAGAAAAAC
>CACPBQ010000034.1 GCA_902632125.1 Paracoccaceae bacterium
CTCGGCCGCACCATTTTTTAAAATAAAACACTTAAAATCAATATCTTAACAATATTCATATTTTTCGATCCACCTTTCAATTCACCTTTTTAAGTCCATATTTTGGAAAGCCAATAAGGAGTACTTCTATCTCAGGCGATATGGTGGTAGGTCTGGTGCCAAGGGAATGGGTTCATTCAACCCCCCTCTGGCATAATTTAGTGCGTCGCCCCCGAGTTTATGAGCTGTTCGGCGAAGGGCTCGGCGTAGTTCCTTGAATGCGCGGTAAATAGCAGGCCCACGGTCAAGAGGTGCTGTTTTCTGATCGCTTGCAAAGCGTTCGCTTTTGGCAATTACTGGTGGGACATTAAGCTCATTATGCACTTCACAAAACATGCCTTGAATAGCCATAGCTGGACAAAGCTGGAATGCTCGAAACCCTCTGTTTGGGCGAGTTAGAAAGTCGTCGACGTGGTCACAATATCGTGTTGACCTATCAAGTAGATTGCGAGCGCCTTTTGGAGACAACAGGTATGCTGCCGCGCTCGGAAGGACCTGCAGTATCGGTCGGAGTACAATGCCGTTAATCAGATGGGGAAAACCTAACCGAGCCGGTCCTGGGGCTGCGTCAAGTTTGATAAATTCAAAATCGCGCGAGCACTCAAGCAGCGACAATGAGTGGCCGAGCTGGCGTGACAAAATTACGTCATCTTCTAGGATTACCGCGGGAGTGTCCAGCACAGCTATACTTTCCCAAATAGCTCTATGGCTTTCAAAAACTGCGATCTCGGTATCTGTCAATTGCCAATAGGGCCCCCAGCTTTCTGGCCGATAGTTAGCTATAATTTTCATGTCGCTTTTCTGAGCATCTGTTGCCGATACCCGAATAACGTTTTCGATGCCGGCCTTATTGCACTCTTCTACCAAGAAGGCAGCGCGTTCGATTGCCCTGTCGAGGTTTATGAAGTACAGTTGCATCACCACTTAAATATCTTTTTGAGTTTGGCAATTTTATATTTCGACCTAGTCATAGCTTTTTTGCTCATTACATGGTCACCAATATCCTCAGCCTCAATACTTCGTAATAGAACCGGTGAATTCCAGGGGTCGAAAGATTCAAGACGCTCCCGCTCCAGAACTGGGCGTACAAAAAGTTTTGCTCTAGTATTCAACATGGAAGCTGCGAAGGAAAAGGAGCTATTCGATATCGCAATCGTATCACCCTGAGTTAGGGCAATGAAATCAGTTGCGAAGTCGTGAGCTAATTCGGACTTCGGCAAATCAGCCTCTGTCAACAACGGATAATCCGAGAACGCAGATTTGACTGCATTTAGATCATCCGATGCGATGTAGACGGAAAGCTCGGGATGCTCTTCTCGTAAAGTACTCAACCAGTCTAGATACCAACCTTCTGGTGCTATGAAAAATATTCCTGTTCCGAAATCGCCCCTACGCAGATGAACTGTGATAACGGGGCCAGGCTGAGCGTCGAAAAGTGCACGTATCTGGTCGCAGCGCTCAGCATATTTCCCCTTAAAGCTCAAGTGATCCCGTATCATTTCCTGGTGTGGGAGATAGTAACGCGTTTGATATTGAAAAAAGCCAGAAAAATCGCAAGCTGGGCGCGGCTTAGGATCTCCTGTAATAGAACTATCTTTGAACTCATAGCCGCTTTCCTCAAACTTGTTCGGTAGTATGGGTGGGCTTACCGTTCCAGGTATCACATTAAAGATGTCGTCACCGCTCCACATTTCGTGAACCGGGGTATAGTCCATGTCGCGTGCATAGGTGTGGATGAACATGTACTGAAATAGGCTATTGGCAAAGCGTCCCATCTTACCTAGGGACGTACAACCTACCATAGGACGGCGTACATAGAGTGCATCTCCCCACGTTTCACTGTAGGGTGTTTGGGTATGAACGCGGATGAAATCTTGTTTGGCTAGGAACTCATCGATTTCAAAGATGAGTGCACAGCCCTCATAGAGCTGCTTGTAGTTAATCTCGATCTGGAGTGCTTTCACATTTTCTAAACAACTTGTTGCGCCCCGAAGAGCCATAAGCTCAGCGCCCTGAATGTCCATAGCGATGAAGTCAATAGCTTGGAAATCGACACCCGCTTCTGCTAATAAATCATCTAACCGAGCCGTCCGCACTTCAACAGAGTGATCTACTTTTATTTTTGGGTAAAGCCGGGCATGTTCTTTAAGCGGTAGTAGAGAACTTGACTGGTCGAAACTGGTAATATTAAAAGTTGCACGTCCCTCTGTTTCCGATGCGGCTGCCTCGATAACCTTTACATCAGCTTGATCCGTGAAGCGGTCCCTAAGCCTAGAGGCAAGATTTGGATTGGCCTCAATGAACACAACCTTTTTTATTCCGTTTTTCCGGTAGGTGGAGATTTCATTTCCTTGATGTGCGCCTACATGGAGAACGCCACTTGGCCGAATGCCATATTCCAACATGCGTTCAAATTCGAGAGATATACCGACTTTTTCCTTTAGAAAAACTGGTGCCAGTCGCTCATGAACAGCCAGGTAATTCGAGTATTGGTAGTGTTCTTGGCTCGGAGAGAAAGCCTTAAGCTCGGAAAAGCGTCCCTTGTTCACTTTCAAAACTCGGTAGCCATAGCGACGCAAAAGTGCCCATACATTGCGAAGGGTAGTCCCCGCATCTAGAAAGGTGCCGCCGTATTCAAATTGTAGAAAGTCAATTTGCCCACGCCGCAGTAAGCCAACTGCGCCACGAAGCGCATCATATTCCGCTCCTTCGACGTCCATTTTTAAGAATCTTATCTGGTCCTGCCTGTGCATCCAATATGTATCAAGCGTAATTCCTGGCACAGTGATTTCGTCATATCCAAGGGGCAACAGCGAGTTTTCAACACTGCGGCGGCGGTGAAGAGAACTGAGCCTGGCGTCGTCCCGGTAGACGGTAAAGACCTGATCCGCATTGCGATTTGTAACAGCATTCCAGTTCAAAGTAAGGTTGTCGCTAAAAGCGTCGGTCAGCACCGAATAGGCTTCACTTGAAGCCTCAAAAGCGTGTATTTCTGCTTTACAGTTGGCCAGTACCGCTTCAGACCATTTTCCGTGATGTGCCCCAACGTCAAGGGCAATGTCTCCGTCGCGAAGACAACGCGCTATCATTAGTCGCTCGTCTTTTGTTATTGGGTTTTTTTCACGCTTCTTCCTTAACGGCCTTCCAAATATTCTCACTTCGCGTTCCTCTTGCGATACGCCGACACAGGTGACTTTGTGTGTATGTCAGAAGCAAGCAGTCTTGTAAACAATCACTGCCACATGTTTATTCTTGGCCTCACCAAAATAAATATGTTTGACGTTATTATCAATAAAATTCCAAATTCGCAATTGAAACATCAGCCTTGTGGTCTTTTCCATATGCAACAAGGCCAAGTGTTTTAATGGTATCCGGATTTAATTTTCTTGGCATGAGGGTCGCTGATTTTTCAAATTGATCAAATGGAATTATGACTTCCCTCCATTTTTCATTGGTAGAAAAATTTGCGGTGTAATAATGCCAGGGAAGTCGAGCTGAAGCATTACGAATATGCAGGTAATAAATTTCTCCATTTCCTTTTACTTTGATTTTTAAACCAGTTCTTCCTTTAGCTTCTTTTGGATCAACCCTTGTTCGAACTTGGATAAAGCCACCATTGTTCTTAGTTGAAACCTGGCCTGTTAATCTTAATGCCCCAGAAGCAAATTCTGCACTGCCTTGAGACACACCACCCATGACAGTGTCGGCAAGGTAAGCCCAATTATTTTCATACACTAAGTTCTTAGCATTAACCGCATTTGACATAGTAAATACCAATAAAGTTACATTGAAGATTTGATAGTAAAAAATGTTTCTAAGCTTTCTCAGATTATTACTCATGTGGACAAAGTAGTTTTATTGATTAATAAAACCAGCAACCAAAAATTGGAAACCAAACTTTGAAGCCTTTTTATTTTTTTATTATTTTATTTGGTCTTTTGGCTGCCGGCTGTTCACTCGTTCCTATGCAAAAGGCAGGAAGTTTAGCTTTAGCAGAAGCGATTTGTGTATATGATAAAAAAATTGGTCAAGAATCTACTGAATTCAACAAATGTTTAGCTGATCAAACCCGTTAGAGTTTATTTAATCCAGTTTCCAACAGATCTAACGTCTGTTGCCATGCCTTCAAGAACCGTACCTGTACCGTAGAGAATGCCTCGCGCAGTTCCGCAGGACGTCAAAAATGTGAAGGTCAATATTAAAATGAAGAGTTTCAAAATGTTCGATTGCTGAGCCCTAGATAAAGGACTCAGCTGGTGCAATATTTAGAATGAAAACCCGAGTTTCAGCCCAATACCAGTAACCTTATTGTCTGTGTAGGTAGAACTTAGACCGGAGGAATGCGTCATCGTAACGTCACCAACTTTGGTATAACTATAGCCACCACTTATTGTCATATTTTCGTACGAATAGCGTGCGCCTAGTGCTAAGGTTTGGCTCCCATCTGTAAGAGTGAAGGGATCTGTGCTAGTGGCACCACCACCGCCTTCGGTTGAATAGGATCCCAAAACAGAAATACTATCACTCAACTTTCGCCCAATACCAACAGAGTAAGCTGTTCTGTTTGCAAAATCACTACTAATTGCAGGCGTCGGCCCGTTACCGGCATTGGCAGGAATATTTATCTGGGCTGTTTTCCAATCTGCCTTATGAACTGACCCAAACAAAAGTGTATCTTCTGCTATCCCGCTTTGGAAATTTAGAGTTAATGTCTGTGGAATAACCATTTTTGCCCCTGTTACAGCTGTCGTTGTAACTAATGGACTTAAAGAAGAACTAGCATTGAGTGTAACGTCAGTTTCTGTCTGTAGTAATAGTTCCACTCTTAAAGCAATCTCTTTATTTTCATAAGCTGCACCGGCAATAGGAGCCATTTCATCTCCAGAAACAACGTAATAACCTGTTAAAGATTGTACCTTTGCATTTGACACTTCATACCTATTTAAGCCGCCCAGAACAGACATATTGTCATTAATTCTGTATCTAGCCAGGAGAGCTAAAGAGTCCACTGTCACATCTGCGGTGGGAACCACGGAACAAAGTGCAGCTGGCGTCGGGCATCCTGTTGAATGAGCAGATTGACCGTCAAGTTGGATCGCCCCAGACATGTAGGTGGCCAGCCCTATATCAAAATCACCATATTGTGCTTTAAAACCGAGGTTCGTTCTGGTTTGGTCCTTGGCCATCTTATGTGTTTTGCTAGCTTGCGTTGTCCCATTTATATCATAGTCAATTGAGGATGATCCAACTTCCGCATACATTCCGTCCTGATACATCATAGAACTATCCAAACGGCCTGCTTCCCAACCGCCGGAAAGTGCTGGAGATGCCAGTAATCCTGCAGCAAGTGTAAAGTTCAATAAAATTTTCATCATATGCTCCCTGTTATTGAAGTTTATCATATTCTTATTCAACAGCTATGCAAAGGTTAATTTTATTAAAATTTCAGCAGTGAAACGGTGCAAAAACTGTTTTTGAACCTCCCTAACCCTTGAGAATTTGCACCAGACCAACTAGATTGTATAGAGCAAACATTTTGATCGAGGACCTTATGAAAAAATTTAATTTTCTAGTTCTAGCATTTTTGATATCTGGGTGTGCGGCAAATGTACAAACATCCTCAACTCAACAGGGGCCGAAAGAATCGACAGGTGCTCTAAGTGGAATGATTATTGGTGGCGCTTTAGCAAATGATATGGCGGGGGAGAGTCAGAACAAAGCTTTGGCAACAGTCCTTGGCGCGTTTGTCGGAGGAGTTATCGGTCAAAATATTGGTGCTCAGTTGGATGAAAGAGATAGATTGCTGGCCGGAGAAGCCTATAACACTGCACTAGAGTTTAATCCAACGGATAAAGCCGCAGAATGGCGTAATCCAGACACGGGTAATTATGGCCGCATAATCCCTGTTACTACATATCGGCAAAATGGCCGGTATTGTAGAGAGTTTACTCAGGAGATCTTTGTGGGTGGTAAAAAAGAAACGGGCTATGGGCGAGCTTGTAGACAACCGGATGGTTCTTGGGAAATAGTAGGCTAAATTGTTCAGGGTAAAAGGTTCAGCCAAAGCCAAATTGAGCCAATCGAGAAAGTCGTGGAAACCAATACGCCTGTCGATGCAACACGTTTCGCTTTTCCATAAATATTTGCAAATACATAGGTGTTAATACCTGGAGCCATGGCTGCCGTTATGACAGCAGATCGCATTTGTGTATCTGACAAACCAAAATTTAGCCCAGAAAAATAAACAATAGCTGGATGAAGAATTAAAGAAACAGCACAAACCATTATTATAGGTCCAATGTCGCCTTGTGGTCGGTATTGATAAAGTACTCCTCCCATACCAAATAGAGCAGCCGGTAAAGCGATGGCGGTTATCATATCAATCGATGACTGAATAGATCCTGCTAAGTGAATTTCAGAGATATTCAACAAAAAACCCAGCATAATTCCTAGCACTAAAGCGTTACTGAACATAGCTTTTAAAATTAAAGTTATATTTTTCCTTAGGTTTTTTTCCGTACTTTTAACAAGCTCCATAACCGAAATGCCAATAAAGTAGCAAAATGGCGCGTGGATCGATACGATGGCAAAATTATGACGCAAGGCTTCTTCTCCATAAGCCCTTTCGGTAATAGGTAACCCTAACATAACTGTATTTGAAAAAAGGCAGCAAAACCCAATCACGACACTGTCTTCAAGAGGCCGGCGAAAAAGATAGTAAGAGCCCAAAAAGCCTAATAAAAAACCTATTATCGCACCAAAATAAAAACTAAAAAATAAATTTAGGTCAAAGACATTAACGAGATCCACTTTCGCAATCGCGTCAAATAGCAATACCGGTATGGCAAAGTTTTGAGTAAAACTCATCAGACCGTCAATAGTATCCACAGAAAAAAGCTTGGTCCAAACTGTGCAATAGCCACATCCAATTATCAAAAATACTGGAATAATTACGTCTAACAGTGCGGACATTTATTCTAATTCAATTGTATGCTTTGAAGTGAACTTCATTCCGTCATATGCGGGCTCAACATTCGCCGGCAACTCATTTTTAAGAGTTTCGTAATCCATATCAACGTGCATATTTGTTAATATGCCTTTTTCAACACCAGACTTTTCAATCCACTCTAGACTTTGACTTAAGTGTGTATGTGATTGGTGAGGAGTACGTCTGAGAGCATCTAAAATCCAAATATTTGTCTTGCCAATTTGATCCCAGGCTGCGTCATTCATCTCTGATATATCTGGTATGTAAGCGACATCATTAATTCTAAATCCCAATGAAGTTATTGTACCGTGTTGCACTTCAAATGGGTTAAATATTATGTCTCCTCCTGGGCCAGTAATGGAAAATACATCGTCGATTGTGGCCATCTCCAGTATGGGAGGATACGGTGATCCCTCCGCCTGAATAAACGTGTAGCCAAATTTTTGGATAAGTGCATCTTGAGTTCTTCTATTTGCCCAGACGTTTAATCTTTTTCGCATATTAAAAAAAATCATCCGAAGATCGTCTATCCCATGAACATGGTCTGCGTGCTCATGTGTATATACAACACCATCTAATTTCCCAACATTAGCTTTGAGCAATTGGTTTCGCATGTCAGGTGATGTATCAATCAAAACTGTTGTAACACCTTCGGAGCCTTTCAGTTCCACCAAAAGTGAGCACCTGGAGCGTTGATTTTTGCTGTTACTAGGATCACAATCTCCCCAATTGCCCCCTAAGCGAGGAACGCCGCCCGACGAACCACAACCTAGTATAGTAAAAGACAGATTAGCCATTATTGAGTGGGCCCTGAATTTACAGCTTTTGGAAAAAGCCTTTCAAAGTTTTTTTCTAACTGATTTACAAAATTTTCATATGAGATATCATATATTTCTGCGCCCTTTTGTGCCGTAAAGGTCACATAAGCTGGCTCATTTCTTTTACCTCGATATGGTGGTGGTGCGAGGTAGGGGCTGTCTGTTTCGACCAACACTTGATCAATTGGAGCAAGAGAAAAAATATCACGCAACTCATTGCTTTTTGGAAATGTAATTATACCAGACATTGATAAGAAAAACCCCAAATTTAACATTTTAATTGCTAAGTCTCTTCCAGATGAAAAACAATGCATAACACACGTGAATTCAGCATTTTTAAATTCGCTCTCTAATATTTCTGCTATATCTTTATCCGCCGATCTTGAATGAATTATCAAAGGTAATTTGCTTCTTTGGGCCGCTTCAATATGCAGCAAGAGACTTTTCTTTTGGTCTTTTTTTGTTTCCGATGTGTAATAGTAGTCTAGACCAGTTTCTCCAATACCTACGAATTTTGGATGCTTTGCAATTTCCAAAAGATCAGGCACACTTATCATGGGTTGGTTATGTGCATTCATCGGATGGGTTCCTGCGGCATATAAAACACATTTAAATTTTTCTGCTATATTCCTTACTTTTGGCTCATCTTTTAACTGCGTGCAAATTGTGACCATTCTACCGACACCTGACCGTTTTGCTTTTTCTACAGTTTCCCTTAAATTTCCATCAAAATCTGAAAAATCTAAATGACAATGACTGTCTGTGATTGATGGTAAACTCATTTGATCTTTATCTTACTGCTCTAGCGCAATCTTCTATCTGAAAAAACGTATCTAGGATCAGAGACCCAGGGTCAAGGTTAACTGCCAAGCCATGCCTCAACTTTTCTGATTGCTTTTGAGCTAACTCCGCCCATTTTCTTGCAATATTTGGAGTTGGGCACAGTTTTTCAAAAATCTCTATTTCATCTTTAAGTAACTGATGAGAATAGCTATTTCCCATAATTCCAGCCTTCGAAATACGGGCGATTACTATGTTTAAGAGTTCGATAAAGAGCTCTAGCCTGCTTTTATTTTTATTTCCTAAAAAAGTAGTAATGAATTTCTCAAGCTCAAAGTTGTTAAGATTTGGTAGTTGGGTCAGAAATGACAGTAGAGTGCGATATAAGCTGGCTCCGTCATGTTCTAACAATCTTATTGAATTTCCCACAGAGCCAGAACCTAATAGTGAATAGATCTCACTATCATGCTCCGGTATAGTTAAATTCAGTTGATTCAAAGCATTTATCAAATCGCTATCGGCAAGGCTGGTAAGCCGTAATTCTCGACAGCGAGATTTTATTGTTGGAAGTAAACTTTGAGCGTTATGGCTTATGAGTAAAAAAACGGTATTTTTTGGTGGTTCTTCCAGCGTTTTCAATAGTGCATTTGCGGCATTAATGTTCAGATCGTCGGCACAGTCAATTATTGCAACGCGATAGCCACCATCGGTGACTGAAAGAGAAAAAAAAGATTTTAAGCGTCTGATTTCATCTACTTGAATACTTGATCTAAAAGTTTTTCTTTTTTCGTCATAACTTCTCCTGATAACTGCCAGCCTGGGCTCAGATTCTGCCAAAATTCTGGCTGTTATAACGTTAATAGCGGCGTCATCTATTCCAGTGTTTATATTTTTCGAATTATCAAGCAACCTATTTTTTTCAATATTAACAGTAGGTTGAGATAATAAAAACTTGGCTATTCTCCAGGCAAAAGTTGCTTTTCCAATTCCTTTTGATCCAGTGATTAACCAACCGTGATGTAGCTTTCCCGATTTGAAACAATTTATAAATTCGTGTTCTGTAGATTGATGACCAAATAAATTTTTAGTAACTTTAGGGTGCGGATATCCCTCAATTTGATCTGATAAAACCAAGTTACTGTCGGTCATGAAAGTCTGGCTTTCACAAGTGTACAAATGTCTTGTGCCAATTTATCTACTGACTGCTGGCCATTAACTACTTCTATCCGATTGCTAAATTCCTTTGAGAGTTCGATAAAACCTTGGCGCATCTTCATTTGTAAATCTACGCCAAAGTTTTCAAATCTCTCCTCAGCTGTTTTTCTAGATTTTGCTCTCTTAAGACCAGTTTCTGGATTAATATCAATTATAATGGTTAGATCTGGGTTACACTTAATGACTTTTTCATTCAGTAATTCTACAAATTTTCTCAGACTTGGGCCTCTCATACCCTGATACATTCTAGTACTGTCGGTAAATCTATCACAGATAACGATCTTACCATTTTCTAATGCTGGTAAAATAATACGCTCGAGATGATCTCGCCGAGAAGCTGTAAAGAGCAGAATTTCTGTTTCTGGTGACCATCTATCCACCGCTCCTTGAAGTAGAAGATTTCTTATTTGTTCTCCTCCGACAGACCCGCCTGGTTCACGAGTAATAATAACGTCAAAGCCGAGTGTTTCCAAATATTTGCCTAAACGTTGGATTTGTGTCGATTTGCCTGACCCGTCAATTCCTTCAAATGAAATAAAGAACCCTTTTTCTTTCACAAATTGCCCTCAGTGTCTTTGAAGAGCATATTGATCAGATATTGGCCTGCTGTTCTGACTTGAATAAAAAAACCACCTGAGTAAATGTTATCTCCCGCCAGCAAAGAGTGACGAGTTTCGGGCAAATTTTCAGATTTTATAACAAGTTCAGCTATTTTATCTCCTTTTGCGATAGGAGCTTTTATTGGCCCAATGTACTCAATTGAAAAAGAAGGTTTGCCACTAGATAAAACTGGCAGCATAACATTTAAATCATTTTCCAGAACTAGACTGACGTCCCGTGAATTTCCATTCCAAACTTTTGCTTTTCCTATCTCAGAACCGCCTGGTGCAAATTTTCGCATTACAAATTGTCTAAACGCCCATTTAACAATAGACTCGGCCTCTTGTGCCCTATCTTCTTGGCTACCTAAGCCAGATAGAACAAATATTATTCTCCGTCCATCTTGTTTTGCAGATCCAACCAGTCCATATCCTGCTTCTTGAGTATGGCCAGTTTTTAAACCATCTGCTCCAATTCCTAAACTTAATAGTGGATTTCTATTTCTGTTATTTGCTGGAGCACGACCATCAAATTCATACGTCTGTTCAGCAAACATTGGATAATATTCTGGAAAATCTGAAATTAATCTTGCCGCAAGGATACCAAGATCACGAACGCTCATTCGATGACCATCAGCTGGCCAGCCATTGGAATTTTTGAAAGTAGAGTTTTCAAGGCCAAGTTGCTTTCCTCTTTCAGTCATAATTTTTGCAAAACCTGCTTCGGTTCCGTCAGGTGAAAGCGCTTCTGCAATCACTGCACAGGCATCATTTCCAGACAGAACAATGATCCCGCGAAGAAGATCCACAACAGCAACACGGTCAGACGGATTTAGAAACATAGTTGACCCAGTATAATTGGCTGCATTTTTTGACACTGGTAATTTTTCGTTCAATCCTAGCCTTCCTGCTTTAATAAATTCAAACGTCATGTACAAAGTCATGAGTTTTGACATTGATGCAGGTGGCAAAGGCAAATCAGAGTTTTTAGCTAGGAGAATAGTACCAGAAGTCTGATCGATTACGTATGCGGCTCTCGCTTTAGTGTCGAAAGAATATGCCTGAGAAAATAAACATATGTATAGAAATATTGAACTGATTATAACTTTAATTGCTGACAAAATACGCATCTGTAAACCCAGCTGATTTTACTTCTTTTAACATTTTATTTCTACTATCTGAAGTGTTAGCAGGTCCAGCAACCACTCGCCAGTAAGGTTTTCCTTTAATTTGGAATTCGAATATATTTACTGGCACGTTCGACCGCAGCATTCGATCCTTGGTATTAGCCGCATTGTTCTGAATGCCAAATATCCCAACTTGAATAAACGGCTTTGAAAGTTTTGTATCTATTTTAGTCTGTTTTGCTGGAGTAGCCTCATCAACTTTACCGTGCGAAGCAGCACTCTCAGCTTTTTTAACAGCTATTATTTTGACTTCTGTTTTTTCATTTTTACTTATATTCAATGATTTAGCTGCGTCAGAGGATATTTTAGCAGAGCCTGTATTTAACTTCTTTGTTTGCTGAAAAATAGCTCCAACTATTGATTTTCCGTTAGCAATATTTTTAATTAACACTCTTTCAGGACTGTCCACATCGGGGTGCGAAATCCAATTTCCACCAAGTGTTTGCTCACCA
>CACPBQ010000035.1 GCA_902632125.1 Paracoccaceae bacterium
GTTTGAAGTTACTTTTGGAGGTGGAAATTCGAATGAATTGTCTTCACCTGGTAATGTGAAACAGCTAAGTTTAACATTTTCTCCTGATTTTCGAACATCTTTCGATTATTACAACGGCTATTGGGCGCAGGGCTCAACATTTTCTTTAAAGCCTAAATTTACCTGCCAGCGTAGCAACCAAGATACAATCACAAGAGAATGTGGCCAGGGTGCCGCTTTAAGTTTAGTTACGCAGGACGGAGACGAAATGAAGACACTCTCCTTTACTCTTGGAATAGATAAAATTGCTGGCGATACGACATACTCAGCCAATGCCCTCTACAAATTTGAATTCTGATTTTCTAAAACTATAAATCGTAGATCTACATAATTTATTGTATTTATATCATATAGTTACAGAGAAATAGTAATCTCTTTTGCTATTTGTCGCACAAGTTGAGAGGCTTCTTTTTTGGATATTCCAGGATATAGACGATCATCATATAAGATTTGAAGTAAAACTTCATCAAATTTAGTTAACGTTGCAAACTCGTCATCGTCATTAAATATCGAAGGTCGTGCAAAATGGCTATCATTTGTTAAGCCAAGACTTTGGGCAATTTCCTCGTGGATGCAAGCTCTCCGCATTAAATCGGGCAGTTCATTCCTGATAATAACAAGTGCGGATGAAATTGCTGAGTTGGGCTCTGAACTCATCGACGTCATTGCCACGCAGTGTATTTCTTTGGGAAGCTGAGTAATTATTGGTATTCTTTTTGGATCAAACTCAGGTCTCTGCGAGCTAATTTCGTCAATTAGATTCTTGATCTCTTTCTGATTGGCAACGATGACGTACGTGTTTACGTTTTGCTGGGAAACTTTAATTTTTTGGTTTGTAATCTTAGATAAATTACTTACTAAGGTATTGATTTCTTGTAGATCTTTATTTTTTTGCCTTTTATCAACCGAGTCCCCAAACCGTACTATAATATTTGTATTAGATTTCCATTTCGCCAAACTTACTGCATTGGAATTGGGTAAAAGTTTATTTTTATCTATGTCATATTCGTTATAAAAAGCCAGCTGTTCAAAAACTTCTACAATATCGTCGACATCAAATGGTGTATCATCACCTCCACCATCTTGTCGCAGTAAACCAAGTGAGGTTTTACGTTTTTCCAGTCGACTATAATATTTTCTTAATTTGGCTTCTTGAGGGTCACTAAATTCTTCTCCGCTCTTTCTATTGTTAAAAAAGCCAAGGTTATCACCACAAGAACTCAACAATAAAAAAATAAAGAGTGAAAAAATGAAAAGCTTATAATTCATGGATTCCAACATTAATTTGCCCGGCTTTTTCTAATTCCAACCCAACTGTATATAATTAATGCCACCCAAATTAACGGAAATGCCAGCATATGCCATCTGCTTAATGGTTCCATAAATATATAAGCTGCACAAAAAAACTGTAAACTGGGATTAAGGTACTGCAGAATACCAGCTGTAGAAAGATTAACCTTCCTTGTTCCATACGAGAATAAAATTAGAGGAGCAGCCGTTAAGGGACCAGATAAAACTAAAAGATAAGTTACTTCCCAATCTCCTCCAAAACTACCCTGGCCGGCCATATGAAAATACGACAGTAGCAATAATCCAATTGGAACAAGGACAAGAACCTCACCCGTAACACTGACAATCGGTGATACTTCAAGTTTTTTCTTAAGTACGGCGTAAATACTAAAACTAAACGATAAAATCAATGCAATCCATGGGGGCACGCCCAAGCCGAAAGTCAAAATACAAACTGCAATAGCGGCCAATAAAACTGACATCCACTGAAATAAAGATAGTTTTTCTTTAAATATAATAAGGCCCCAAATGACTGTTACTAGTGGCATCATGAAATACCCCAAGCTAGCTTCTGTAGTTTGATTTGTTTGGATTGCGTAAATGAAAAAGAACCAATTGATTGCGATAAGAACCGATGCCAACAGTATTATTGGTAATTGGTCTTTCAAATCTAAAATTGCCGCCCAAAGTTCTTGAACACGACCATAAAATCCCAAAACACCAAAAAAGAAAATAAAAGACCAGATAGTTCTGTGGGACAGTAATTCTATTGGATGAACGGTTATCAGCAATTTGTAATATACGGGAGCAAACCCCCAAATAATACATGCTGATATAATGGATAAAATTCCCGCAATGGAAGAGTTCAAATTAATTCGCCTCAATAAGTAAATAACCGTTGCAGAAAAATCTGATTTTTTCAACAATACAGGAATTTAGAGATCAAAATTTGCTATATTAAACCAGTTTTAAACGGGCAAGTAAGCAATAAAGCTTTGGGGAGGGACAATTTACTGCTCACTTGACCCGCCGACAGTCACTTGGTAATGAGATCCACATATTTGATATTTAATAGCTTTTTGTCTCGGACCTGTTAAAACCGCATAAATGTCATAGATAGATTACACAAAATCCAAAAAAAAATCAAACAATTATGAATGTCGCTGCTGATTGATTAAAATATTCGTTCTCAGCGCAAAACTGTAACGTTTCGCTCAATTACTCGCGCTAGTCCACAGGATAAGTTAACAACTATTTATAAAATAACTAGGCAGCTGACTTATTTGTAAACTCATTCATAGCCATCAATGCATCATCATAAAAATCGATGTTTTTATGGGCAAAAGTATTGGATAGATATTGCCTCCAAATTTTTGCTCCAGGCAAACCATGAAATAGCCCCATCAAGTGTCGAGTTACTTGATGAGGTTTTCCCCCTTTATCAAAATGTTCTTTGAGATATGAACGCATATCCTCAGCTATATCAAATGGCGACCGAAATACTTTTTCACCAAAAATCTTTTTATCAACTTCTGAAAGAAGCTGCGTAGGCTTTTGATAGGCAGATCGCCCAATCATTATACCATCAATGCCTTTTGTCAGAAGCTGCTGTGCAGCCCCTAAATTTGTTATACCTCCATTTATTGAAATATGAAGATCAGGGAATTTTTCTTTCATCTTAAAGACGATCCCATAATCTAATGGCGGAACATCTCTGTTTTCCTTAGGGCTCAAACCTTTAAGAATAGCCTTACGTGCATGAATAATGACGCGACTAACTCCAGAATTTGAAATTTGATTTAAAAACTCCGGTAAAATTTGTTCAGGATCTTGATCGTCAACTCCAATACGACATTTAACGGTTATGTCTACCGAAGTACCTTTCCTCATTGCTTCGCAGCACGCAGAAACAAGTTTTGGGTTTTTCATTAATACAGCACCAAATGAGCCAGATTGTACACGATCAGAGGGGCAGCCCACATTTAAATTTATCTCATCATACCCATGTGCCTCTCCAATTGAGGCGGCATCTGCAAGTTGAATAGGATCAGACCCACCAAGCTGAAGAGCTAGGGGATGCTCTTCCTGAGAATGATCTAGTAAATGGTAAGCCTTACCCTGAACGAGCGCCGCTGCAGCAACCATCTCAGTATATAGCAAAGATCTGGTTGTGAACTGTCTGTGAAAGTAACGGCAGTGCCTATCGGTCCAATCCATCATAGGAGCCACACTGAAACGAGCCGAACTTTTAATATCCTGTTTTTTTGTCGATTTTATTGAAGCCATTCAAATACCGGACTTGTTTTGATTGTTATATAGTTTTTTTTCTTAATTTTATCTAGCTTAACGAATTAACAGGTTTCAAAGGCCTCAAAACACTTCTTGTTTTTCTAACAAGTGGTTCATGAATATCTTTAAATATCTGAATACGGTCAAAGCGACTCGTATCTATATTTATGGCCTCACGCAAGGCATGGCCAAACGAAGACCGAAGTTCTGTCCCAATATTAAATTTACAAATTTTTGAATTTTGTGACAGAAATGTCCTTTGGGCTACGGGCACACCAGAGCCACCATGAATTACTAGAGGAATATCAGTTACTTCTTCGATTGCTCTTATACGATCTTCATCTAAACCGCCCTCTTTATTTTCTTGTAGGTGCACATTTCCAACTGAGATCGCCATGGCATCAATTTTTGTATCTTTAGCAAATATAGATGCCTCCTCCGGAACTGTTCCAGATGACCTCTCTCCACCGGAATATCCAACAAATCCAATCTCTCCTTCACAAGAAACGCCTGCGGCGTGAGCTAGTTCACAAATTTTAGCCGTTTCATCTATATTCTCGTTTAATGTTTTTTTCGAACCATCAAACATTATTGAACTAAAGCCACTATCAATAGCTATTCTACATTCGTTCTCTGTGTATCCATGATCTAGATGCGCTACGACTGGTACAACAGCATTCTCAGCTAAATAGTTAAACATTTTTCCTAAGATTGGGATTGGTGTATGCTGCCTACAAGACGGTCCTGCTTGTAAAATTATTGGGCAGTTTTCTTGTTCAGCAGCTTCGATATAAGCCTTCATATCTTCCCAGCCAAGCGTAACCAAGCCAGCAACAGAATAATTGTGGGATAATGCTTTTTGTAATGTATCTTTTAATGTTACGAGCATTACTTAAACTTGGCTACCATGTCCATGATGCCAGGAATTGTCTGAAGTTGCTCTTCATGTGTAGGTTGAAAATACTGCTTGAGCGATCTCTGGCTCAAACCACTAAGTATAGTAAAATAATACATTTCATAGCCAGGCAAAACGGCGCAAGGGTGGTAACCTTTATCGATCAGCATCGTTGATCCATCCATAATATGATAAGCATCACCAGGTTTATTATCTTCCCTTTGAAGCATTTGCAGACCGGAACCATAGTTAGGTTTGAACCGAAAATTATAAGTTTCATCATGTCTGCTTTCATCCGGAAGACGATTGGTATCATGTTTGTGACTTGGAAAGCCGGACCAACCGCCCTGACCAACCGTGAATAATTCGCTGACGAGCAATCTGCCAACTTTCCCATGCTGGTTTGCACCTAATATATGTTTAATTTTTCGGTGAGTTTTAGTTTCATCAGAGCCATATTGCACAAGATCTATTTCAGCTTTGCGAACATCAAAAGGCTCTAATACTTTATCGTATTTTGCTCCTGCTATGAAGGTTTCGGTTGTACTAGATTGACATAAAATACGAACTTTTGCGCCTACAGGAACATACACGCCCTCTGGCTCACCATCCCAGACGTCTATGCCCCTATTTCCCAGGTTCTCGAAGGTCTCACTTTCAATATCTACAGAAACAGTTCCTGTTGCGGGGACAATGCACGTCTCGTAGCCACTGATAGAATATTCGAAGCTCTCACCCTTTTTCAATTTTACGATGTTAAAATAATTTAAGGGAACGAATTCATTATCGATATCGACAATGGGTTTATTTAAGTTGTTGTAAGGAGCTATATGCATTTTAATTACAAGTCCTTTATAAGAGAATTATTAATAAAATTATTTAATTGATCTTCATCAGGCATGGCAGGAGCGCACCCAGGTAATGAAACAACAATAGACGCACATGCTGAACCTCGAATTACAGAATTTTTAAGGTTATACCCCGACGCCAAAGAAGATAATAAACCGGCCATAAAGCTATCGCCAGCCCCAACCGGTTTAATAGCATCAGTAGGAAAGATACCTGTCTTAATTTCTTCGTTATTATAAAAGGTTATTGCGCCTTCTTCACCCATTTTATAAATTACTAACCGATTTTCTTTAGATGCAAGATCTCTCGCTTTTTCAAGTCCTTTATCAATATCGCCAGCCATAAAGCCAAATTCTTCATCATTACCAACAATCATATCACTTTCTTCACCGGCACGAGACAAGACTTCCGATGCAACTTGAGGGCTAGGCCAAGAATATGGACGGTAATCAATATCAAAAATTACAGGAATACCTTGAGCTCGAGCATTTTCAAATGCTCTAAAAGTAGCGTCGCGAGACGGTTGCCCGGCAAACACCGTTCCAGCGGTAATTAATGCGGTAAATTGAGAATAATCCACTTCGTCCATTTCGGAAGGCTTTACCTCAAAATCAGCGGCACCGTTCCGGTAAATTACGTTTTGAAAGTTATCAATACAACTTTCATAAATTGCTAATGATGTGCGGAATTCCCCAGCAACTGATTTAACATACTCAGTCCCTACTCCGTAATAATTAAGTCGATTAACACAAAATCGCCCAATAGCATCGTCAGAAACAGATGTAACAAGAGAAGCCTTAGATCCAAGTTTGCATAATCCCGCACAAATATTTGCTGATGATCCACCAAGATCAGATCGAAAGCTTTCTGCAAATTCGCTCTTAGTTCTAATTGGTTCTGCAAACATATCCATCCCAGCACGACCAAAAACTACAAACTTATTCCCCTTTATGCCGTCTATAAGGTTCATAGTTAAATACCCCTGCGTTGCTTAACTCGTGAACTTTCCAAGTCTTTATGGGCTTCATTAACTTTTTGGTTCGTTGTAACGTGTGGCGTTCCCACTTCCCACCAAGCATGACCCTCAGTCGTCCATCCTTCATAAGGGTCGACATCCATAACGATTACATATGTTTTCTCTGAAGCTTTTGCACGTTTAAACGCTTCCTTAAGTTCTGCTGCATTGGCTACCTTTTCCGCCGTTGCACCCATTGAATTTGCGTGACCTACAAAATCTACTCCAAATGGTTCAGGTATGGTTGGGCAATCTTTAATTAAATTGTTAAAACTTTCGTTACCTGTGTTATTTTGCAGCTTGTTAATCACTGCAAACCCTCCGTTATCAAGAACAAGAGCTATAATTTTCTTTTTTGACAAAACCGATGAGTAAATATCAGAATTGAGCATTAAATATGAACCGTCGCCACAAAATGTAATAACGTCATTATCTGGCTCCCTTTCATCTTGAGCAATTTTTGCACCCCAAGCCCCAGAGATTTCGTAACCCATGCATGAAAAACCAAATTCAACATCTACTGTACTAATGTCCAACGTCTTCCAATTGGCAGTGACTTCAGCAGGTAAACCCCCTGCAGCAGCAATAATTCGATCTCTTTTGTCACAACATTCGTTTACCACACCAATCGCTTGGGCATAGGAGTTGGGTTGATTTCCAGCTGAAATATTTTTAGCGACATATTTATTCCACTTAATTCTTTCATCCTGCGCTAACTGAACCCATTTTTTTGGAGCTACGTAATTTAAATTTTTAGACAAAATATCTAATGATAATTTTGCATCTCCAACCACAGATAAAGCCATGTGCTTTCCAGCATCATGCCGACCGGCATTTAAAGAGATGAATTTGGCATCAAGCGAAAAAGCGGTCCATGATCCAGTAGTAAAATCCTGTAATCGTGTTCCAACAGCAATTATAACATCAGCATTTTCGGCTATATGATTTGCGCTATCTGATCCTGTAACTCCAATTGGGCCAATGTTGAGAGAATGTTCACTCGTTAAATTGGCCCTTCCTGCTATGGTTTCTACAACCGGGATTTGATGTTTTTCAGCAAAGTTTTTTAATTGCTTGGTTGCTTTTGAGTACTGAACACCGCCGCCGGCAATAATCATTGGTCTTTTAGCTGCTTTGAGAAAATTTACTGCATCATTAATTTCTTTAATATCGGGACTTTGCCTACGAATGCGATGATTTTTCTTTTCAAAGAATACCGTTGGAAAGTCATATGTCCAACCTTGAACGTCTTGAGGTAAACCAATAAATGCAGGCCCACACTCTGCTGGATCTAAGATAGTTGAAATTGCATTTGGAAGAGACTGAATAACCTGTGCTGGGTGAGTTATTCGATCCCAATATCGGCTAACTGGTTTAAAAGCATCATTTACACCATAGGTTGGATCATTAAAATTCTCCATTTGCTGCAATACGGGGTCGGGCAATCGTGTTAAGAAAGTGTCTCCACAAAGCATTAGAAGAGGAAGACGATTTGCATGAGCTAAGCCAGCAGCTGTCAACAGGTTGGCAGTTCCAGGCCCAGCGCTTGCTGTACAAAACATAAAACGTTGTCTAAGCCATTGTTTGGCATAACCCGCGGCAGCAAACCCCATACTTTGCTCATTTTGTCCACGATAAAGTGGAAGAGTATCTTGCTCAGAATATAAAGCTTCGCCTAAACAAGTAACGTTGCCGTGTCCAAAAATTCCAAAGCCTCCGCCACAAAGGTGATACTCTTCCCCATCGATATTTATAAACTGGTTTGAAAGCCATTTAACGATTGCTTGTGCAGTTGTAAGTTTAATCGTTTCTTGTCCCATATTTATTCTCTTTTCAAAATTTAGAATGGACATATAAGCAGCTTGCGACTAGTGCTTGCGCTAACAAGTTTTTGCCCTGGTTGCAATAATTTTCATGAAGGATAAGTCACTTATGAGAGAAATCGGTATTGGCATCGTGGGTGGCGGTTATATGGGTAAAGCACATGCTGTAGCCATGTCAGCAGTTGGGGCCGTTTTCAATACGAATTTGAGACCACGATTAGAAATGGTTTGCGGAGCGTCTCATGAAACGTCCAAAAAATATCGCGATGCATATGGGTTTAAACGAGCGGCCGATAATTGGGAGCAACTTGTAGAAGATGAAAAAGTTGAAGCTGTTATTATTGCGAGCCCCCAAAATACGCACCTTAAAATTGCACTAAAAGCTTTCTCTCTAGGAAAACCAGTTTTTTGCGAAAAGCCCTTGGGTATTAGTGTAGATGACGGGATAAAAATGGTGGCAGCTGCAAAACAAAGTGGAGTGGTTAATATGATAGGCTTCAATTATATTCGAACACCCGCCAGTCAATTTGTACGTCATCTCGTCTCAGATGGAGAAATTGGGGATGTTACTTGGTTTAGAGGAGAGCATACTGAGGATTTTTATGCAGACCCCTCTAGTCCAGCTACATGGCGTGCGACAGGACTTGAGAATGGAACTATGGGGGATTTAGCTCCGCATATGATAAATGCTGCTCTTGCCATCATGGGACCTATCAAAAGTTTAAGTGCAGATGTTGCTACGGTTCACTCATCCCGTCCTGGGGGTAGAGTTGATAATGATGATCATGCTCAATTAATGTGTACATTTAAAAATGGTGCTATGGGACACCTATACTTTAGCAGAGTAGCTACTGGTCGAAAAATGGGATATGCTTATGAAATTCATGGTACTAAGGGAGCAATTCGTTTCGATCAAGAAGATCAAAATGCAATCTGGCTTTATAAATCGCAGGATAAACCAGAAAAACAAGGATTTAAGAAAATTTTAACTGGTCCCCACCACCCAGACTATGAACCATTTTGTCAAGGGCCAGGTCACGGAACAGGCTATCAGGACCAAATAATTATTGAGGCTAGAGATTTTCTAAGAGCCATAGAAACTAGTTCGGAAATTTGGCCTAGTTTTAGTGACGGCTTAAATGTTTCATACGTGGTCGCTGCTTGTCACAAATCCTCCAAATCAAAAAACTGGGTTGATGTCGATGCCTTATAACGGAGATGATAAAATATGAATATACAAATAGGTAATGCACCCTGTAGCTGGGGTGTAGAATTTCCAAGCGACCCAAGAAATCCAACTTGGAATAAAGTTTTAGAGGAATGTTCGGGTGCTGGATATAAGGGAATAGAGTTGGGTCCTGTTGGTTTTATGCCAGAAGATCCGCAAACGCTTGGTGAAGCTCTAGAAAAGTTTGACCTGGAATTAATAGGAGGTGTTGTTTTTAGGGCATACCATGATGAAAATCAGTGGAATGATGTTCTTGATGGAACACATAGAACTTGTAAAGCTCTCGTGGCACACGGAGCTCAACACCTTGTGCTCATCGATTCAATTTCTGAAAGACGTGCACCAACGGCAGGTAGAGCAAATGAAGCCGTTCAGATGGATAAAGAAGAGTGGATTTCCTACCGCAAAAGAATAGAAACATCGGCCCGTATTGGAGCAGAAGAGTATGGTCTAACTGTTGGCATTCATGCACATGCTGCTGGATTTATGGATTTTGAACCAGAGTTAGAACGGCTTTTATCCGAAGTAGATGAAAGTATACTAAAGATCTGCTTTGATACTGGGCATCATTCTTATGCCGGTTTTGATCCAGTTAAGTTTATGCAGAAATATATTTCGAGGATCTCATATATGCATTTCAAAGACATAAATCCTGCGATTAAAAAAAACGTGATTAATAATCGAACTGGTTTTTATGATGCTTGTGGCCAAGGTATTTTCTGCAACCTAGGAGATGGTGATGTTGATTTTCCAACAGTCAGAAAAATTTTAATAGACAATGGATTTGAGGGTTGGTGTACTGTGGAGCAAGACTGTGATCCCTTGTTAGATCCGAACCCACTTGCAGATGCAAAAGTTAATCGAGAATATCTTGAATCGATCGGTTTTGTATAAGGTATTTAATTATGACAAAACTAAGGTGGGGTATGATCGGTGGAGGCGAAGGTAGTCAAATAGGACCCGCTCATAGACTGGGAGCACTAGCCGACGGTCTTTATGAGTTTGCAGCAGCGGCGTTAGATCACCGTCCAGAGAAAGGCAGAAATTATGCCAAATCATTAGGTGTTCCTGAAAATCGAGCCTACGGCGATTGGAATGAAATGTTGACTTCTGAAGTTAAACGAAAAGATCGTATTGACTTGGTGACAGTGGCCACTCCCAATTCAACCCATTTTGAAATCACGAAGGCTTTTCTCGAGGCTGGTTTCAATGTCCTTTGTGAAAAACCCATGACGATGACAGTTGAACAAGGTGAAGAAATTGTAAAAATTGCTAATAAAGCCAGAAAATTATGTATAGTTAACTACTGCTATTCAGCTTATCCAATGGTGAGGCAGGCTCGAGCTATGGTTCAGAATGGCGAATTGGGAAAGCTTCGTCTGATTGTAACAAATTTTAGTCATGGGCATCACGGCGATGCGAACGATGCCGACAATCCACGAGTTCGATGGCGATATGATCCCCAAATGGCCGGTATTTCCGGACAATTCGCTGATTGTGGCATTCACGCCTTACATATGGCCAGCTTTATCGGAAATGATGAAGTAGAGGTTATTTCTGCAGATTTTGCGTCTACAATACAAGGACGCGAATTGGAAGACGATGCTATGGTGAATTTTCGAATGTCATCTGGGATTGTAGGAAGATTATGGACTTCATCTGTTGCAATCGGTCGACAACATGGATTTGACATTCAAGTTTTTGGGGAAAAAGGCGGATTAAAATGGTTTTCAGAGCAACCTAATCAGCTTTTATTCTCAAAGATTGGACACCGTACAGAAATAATTGAAAAAGGTGAAAATAATTTACATGAAGATGCATCACGACTGTCTAGAGTAGCAATTGCTCATCCTGAAGGCTTTCCTTTAGCTGTGGCAAATATTTACCTAGATATTGCATCTGCAATAAACGGAGATATGCGTACAAATTTACCAACAGCTTCAGATGGGCTTCGTTCTATGGCAGCAGTCTATGCAGCGACTGAGTCTGCAAAGAATAACGGGCAATGGGTGGACGCTAGACCTTTGATGTTTAGATAATTATTTTTTTTGAAAATAACTGTATAAGGCAATACCCAAAGCAACGGCTGCCAAAGCTTCAGGTGTTATCGCAGATATTAAAAGTGAAACGTTAACGGCAACGCTTGTTATATAATCGCCGGATGCTTCTCCCAGCAAAAGGTAAAGTAGCAAAAGAATTGCGACTAAGAGCGCAAGAACCTCGACAACACTAAATAAAACAGATTTTGCTTTTTTAGTAAAGCTATCAAAGTCGTTCA
>CACPBQ010000036.1 GCA_902632125.1 Paracoccaceae bacterium
GTCATATTCACCGCACGACCAATTAGGAAGTATTTTGGGAAATTTGGCTAAGCTTCCGCTATTAAACAAAATAGGTGGATGTCGCCTACATTCGATTTGAAGTTCGTCACGGCGATCTTTTTCCATAAATGCAAATTTGCAAGTGCCACACTCGAGCTGGGACATTTTTTTCTCCAAGAATAATTTTTATGTTTTTATAAAATATACTTGGTTAAATAAGTGTTTTGCAAATTTTATCAAATAATTGAATGTGAGAGGATATGCACAAAGTAGGAGATTTTTATTCTTCAACTTTATTTTCAAGCTCTATTTGATGATGCAGTTTAAGCACTTCTACCTGGTCAGTAGTTAAAGAATACGGGTCTTTATCGAATTGGTGTTTAAGGAGCATTATTGCCCATTCAAAGTGATTTGTTATGTCTTCATTTTCCATATTAACAGGTACGACTTTAGTGTTCTGAAATTTAGTAATATCCCTCGAAATATCTTTTTTTTTTGCGCTATCTTTTTTGAGGCTGTTTGATTTTTTTCAACCGTTGAGAATGGCACTTAAATTGCTCTTATACCTTCATGATGTCTAGCAAAAAAATATCTCGAAGAACTTTTACTCTTGGCTTACTTACTGGCGGTATTTGTGAAGCAGCCACACCACTTATTGATCTAACGGCAAGCAAATCTCCCCTAATTAACATACACTCTAATCCAAATTTTCTAAAAAGTAGCACTGGCAAAAATTTTGATGACCTTGATAGCTTATATTTCGACCCTGAGCCTGAGTTGATTTCAACAACTGATAAATTTACAAATTATACGCAAAATTCTTCTTACAGACCAAAGAAACACTTCAGCTTAAACCTAAGAAATGTGAACACTTCTGAAACTTACTCATATCGTATAAAAGCAGCATTTTTTAACAACAAACTGAATTATGAAGTGCTTGATCACTTCTTCCGGGATTGGCGAGAGAATAAAACTATCCAGATGGATCGCGGAGTGATCAAAAATTTTTTGAAAATTTGTGAATCGTTGCTTGGGTCTGATAGAGAATTGGATGTCGATATTACGTCTGGTTATAGAACACAAAAGACCAATCAAAAACTACGGCAGAATAGTGCAAGAGTAGCAAAAAACTCCATGCATCTAATTGGTAGGGCAATAGACTTTAAAGTTAGAAGTAGGTCTATTAATAACCTGGAGTCAGTGGCTGAAGAACTCACCCCGGGAGGTCTTGGTATTTATTCAGGCTTCATTCACATTGATACGGGTCCATATAGACGCTGGAAGGCGTAGGCTAGATACAACTCAAAAAATAAAAACTAGTATATTTGATTAAAATATCTGATCATACAGTATGAGCAGTAGATATGAGACTATACAGGCTAACGTTCTGAGAATTTTGGAGCCCGCCGCTTTAGGAGATCGTGCCTCAAGAATTTGGGATCTAAGCCTTTTTGGCCTCGTCGTTTTAAACTTAGTTGCCGTTGCCTTAGAGTCAGTTCCGACGTTCCAAATGAGTTATGGAAACTGGTTATATAATTTCGAGCTATTTTCCGTAATAATTTTTTCCGTAGAGTACATAGCACGGGTTTGGTCTGCGCCGGCCAAGAGGGATGTTGACTTAACAGACACTCCAATAACGGCTAGACTGCGATATATTTTTAGTTTTTATGGTCTAATTGATTTGGTTGCGATTTTGCCATTTTACATTCAGGCGTTATTTCCAGGCTTAGATTTGCGCGTCCTGAGAGCTCTCCGTTTGCTTCGAATATTAAAGTTAAACCATTACAATTCAGCGTTAGATGATCTTTTTGGAGCTATTTTAGAGGAAAAAAAATCATTTATGACAACGCTTTATATTTTTTCAGTTGCATTCGTTTTATCTTCCTCGCTGATTTATTACGCAGAACACAGAGTTCAGCCAGAAGCTTTTCGGTCGATTCCTGATGCTATGTATTGGGCAATTATAACACTGACAACAGTGGGTTATGGTGATGTAAGTCCGATTACTGTTTTAGGTAAAACCATTGCGGCTATAACGGCTATCTTTGGTGTTGTGGTCGTAGCTCTTTTAACGGGTATTGTGGCTAACGCTTTTAATAAACAGATGGAGAGAAGAAAGATTATTTTTGAAGACCAGGTACGCGATGCATTGTTAGATGGAGTATTGGACAGTGATGAGGAGGCTTCTCTAGATGCGCTAAGGAAAAAATTTGGTATGTCAAAATCGCAGGCCGATGCGCTAATTGAACATGTAAAAAAGTTGAGGGACGAACGAAAATAAACTCCACTAAATGAGGTACGTTTGCGCTTAGAAAATTCAGTTTCTGTAGTAAAATATTTAATTGCTTCTATTTTAGTTGGAGTTATCCTGGGTGTTGGTGGCGCCTTTGCCGCGCAGGGTTTTCGTTCTGGCATTGTTGTAATTTCAAACTATGCAGAAAAATTATTTGCACAGGATCCAAACTTCTTTTTCTATTTAATCACACTTTCAGTGGCATTGGTTCTTGTGCATTATTCGAGAATTTTGGTAGGTGGCAAATCATTTCAAAGTGTAGCCGACAGTATTTATTTGGCACATAAGTCAAATAATGAAACAGATTTAAAAGTGGGTTTTATAAGTACTATCGCGGCTTTTTTTTCTGCAAGTGGAGGTGCGAGTATTGGTCAATATGGCCCACTCGTTCATTTTGGAACAACACTTGGGGCTTGGTTAAAGAAAACGATACCTTTTAATTTTACCCCCGATTTATACATTGGGGCAGGGGTTGCTGCCTCTATTTCTTCAGGGTTTGGCGCCCCTCTGGCAGGTCTTATTTTTGCCCATGAAGCAATTTTGAGGCACTACTCGCATAAGTCGATCCTCGCTATTGCAACGGCTTCTGGCATCTCCTACGCCGTTTCGACAGGGATATGGGGCGATACAAACATAATTAAGGTTTCTTCCGATCAATTTAATTTATTATTGATATTAGTAGTTTCATTTTTGGCTGGCCCTATTTTTGGCTTAATTGCCATAGTATACATGAAAAGCCTTTTATTTTTTGCGAAGGTTGCTGAATCTCCAAAGCTAAAAGTTTTTTATAAATATTTCTTTTGCATCCTATCTTTGAGTATTATTGGCCATTTTGTGCCTGAGGTCATGGGGCTTGGAAGTGAAACTGTATCGGGAATATTATATTCAAGCTATACTCTGATCTTTTTGGTAATTATTTTATTTGGTAAAATTTTGGCAACATCCATTTCGCTTAATTTTGGCTTTTTTGGAGGGGTGTTTTCGCCTGCAATTCTTGTTGGGGCTGCAGCTGGAGCAGTTGTTTCGGCCTTTTTGGTTACATTAGGTATTTTTGACGACTTTCAGCAAGCTCTTGTCATCAGCGGTATAGCTGCCATAGCTGGAGCGGTGATTGGAGCACCAATTTGTATGGTAATTATCGTTCTGGAGTTGACTAATTCTTACGCCTTTGCACTTGCGTCCTTGGTGGGCTTAGCTATTTCTGTAGGTTACGTCCAAGTCAGATTTGGCTCCTCGTATTTTGATGTGCAGTTACTAAATCGTGGGATAGATATCTCAGACGGTCGCACCGGTTTGTTCACAACCGAAACGGATATTTTAAGGTTTGCTGAGCCAAATTTTGTTACTGTCAAAGAGAGCAATACGGTCGCAAACGCTATATCTTTAATGTCAAAAGTCGATCAATCAGAATTGATCGTGGTTAACAAAAGTGGAGAATTCATTGGAAAGATCAACTCTCTCTCATTATTTAACAAAAAAGGGCCATTATCTTCTGCTAAAGTTATCGATAAAGATTGTGTTTTCATTAAGCATGATGCTTCACTTCAGACTGCTATGAAAATTGCCTCTGACTTTGTCGGAGAGATTATTCCAATTGTTCAAACTGATCAAAATAAAGCAGTAGCGATAATTACTGAGGGTGCCATTTTTCAGGCATACCTATCAAAACAAAATCAAACAGTTGAAATGGAAAAGAGATAATGGTGCATTTTCTTTTGATAAATGGTAAAAGTACTTGTTCGGTAATATGAAAGTGCTAAGCTAATGCGTTATTTGATTTTCTCTATACTGTTGTTTTTCACTAGTAGCTTGAACTTAGCCCATGCAAAATCAGATTATCGTTGTGGTGTTCGGTTGATTTTTGATAGCGATGGCTCGGGTTCTGTTGCGAATTACGTTTTGAGTTTGCAAGTAAAAAATACAACAGGCAGACAGATAAACGGAGTTTCAGTAATTTATAAGGATCAAGAAAATAGCGTGATTGGTAATACTTTTTTAAATTGTTCGATAAATGGGCAAGCCGTAAAACCCGGTAGTTATGGAGAGTGCATAAGAACATTACAGCGCGTTGATGGTGCCTATATTAATTCATTTGGGATTGAAAAATGGACTGAAATTGTAAATACTCAGTTAAAGGCTTTAAATTCTATACAATATTGTCAGATTTTGGGGTTTTCTTATTAAGTTTCTTCGAAAATCAACTCTTTGAGACTTATTTTTATATCAGAAATATCAGCACTCAAATAAATTTCGTTTAACCGTTCGTATAAAGGAACCGTAATAGGGACATCTGATCGAATTAAGTGAGATTTTTTAGTCGTTGAGGTGGCACGATAAATAATTTTTTCTGAAATAAGCACGTCGAGAACTTGTCCAGCTTGGTCACCGAAGAAAACTCTTACACTTGCCCCCGACAAATTATAACCGGTATTGTTTTCAAGGGTAGCCATGACTCTAAATGCGTGGACGCCATTTGATAAAATAATGGGTTCTAGCAAAGGCAAACGGACAATTAAATGTGGCTCTGTGATATCTTGATCTGTACAAAATACTACTGATTTTTCTTCCACAAGACACCCATATTTTATTACTTTTAAAAATTCGGGTCTTAAATAGTTATTAGAAAATGCACTTGACGCAATAAGAGTAAAAATAAAAAAAAACTTGGATATCTTAAATCTCAACATGAAAATTCTTTTTTACTCTTCTAATAAGCCCTTGGTGAATATCTTTAGCTTCTTGTGAGTCGTACCTGAATAATTTTCCACCAATTTTTTTCTCAGACTCTAAACGAGAATATACTAGGACGGCAGTGAATTTTTCTTCAACTTTTTCAATATTAGTAATCGCAAATTTTACATCTTTTGCTTCGAGATATTCATTTTTTAGAGCGGCTTGCAGTCTTTGAATAGAGTCAGCTTTAACCTGAGAAAGTGAATTTTTTGCTGTATTGGCTAAAACTTTAATTTTCTGAACAGCGATTTCAATATCTTGATCACTGGGCCGAGGTGTTTTGCACACAATGATATTATTTTCAGTGGAAATTATTTTTAAACGATGCTCTTTTAAAACCTCTTTGATATGCGGTATATACTCAGCACTACTAAATCGAATAGTAATAGAGTCTGCGGTTGATCGTTCTTTTATGATCTCCACGTACTGGCCCAGCTTTCTGGGTCTAAATTTTATCCAAACTGTTACAGATTTAAAAATCAGTGAAAAGTCATTTAATGCTACCGAATTCTCAGCATTTGTTAGAAATGTATCTATGACATCGTTCATGCGTTCTTTTGCACTATTAATGTAAGAGTTTTCGTCTTCCACCACATGGACGATGTTTTTTATAGAAGAATTCTTTTCTTCTTCAGCTGGTGCTGCTTCTTTATTTTCCTCAGTAGCCACCGTATTTCCTTTCAGAATAACTGGTTAAGCGCATAAGCCTTATTGCCTGATGTACTAAACTTAGTTTAACCTAGCCTGCCATCAAAATAAAATCTAAATAATTTATACAATCTTTTCGTGAAGGCGTCTGTGTGAATAACTTTTTGATTGGGTTTATTTCGTTTTTTGAGGAATAAGTTAAGGTATCCAAAGTTTTTAACTCTTCTCCATAGCCAGAAAAATGCTTTTTGCGGGTTTCAGCCGTCAATGTCTTAAGACACCGCCCCAAGTGCTCAGAGCCTTTGTTGTCTAGGACTTTTACAACTTTAAAGAGCTGATTTTTTTGACGAGGCTTTACCTTAGCCCTCAACGGTAGTTTTGCTTCAATCGGTTTTTCAATTCTATCAATAGTTTTTGGACCTGATGGGGCATCAATATTGACTTCAGGCGTTATGATTAGGGGTGGTTGGCTAATTGACGTAACGTTGCCAAACGAATATGCAAGTCGAAAATCATTATTTAATTCTTTTATGATTTCTGGGGTTTCAATACAAAGTCCTTTATTTTCCACCAATTTCCCTTTTTCACAATGCTTTTCAAGCTCTGCTTGCAATTGCTTGGTTGATAAAACGATTAAAATTATAAATGGGATTATTTTTCGAATTTTCCTGGCAATATTCCACATCATTTTTTGATCCTTTGCATACGACTGGCTTTTAAAACTTTAGAATACTTGTGCAAATGATGTGCCAGATCAAGAAAATATAAATAAAATCAATATTATTAATTTTTTTTGACACCTGTAGTTTATAAAAATAAAGTAAGCCTATCTAGCATGGGACTAACATGAAAATTGTCGCAAAAGTCACAATAAGCAACGCAAGTTTTGAAAATTGGTCTGAATTTTTTGATGGTTATAAAGACAAGCGAAGAGAATTTGTCCAAAACGAAGTAGTAGAAAAAATAAACGAAAAAGAGGCAAGAGTATCTTTTGAAATTACAGACTTGGAGGGTCTGACAAGCTTATCATCGTCAGAAGAGATAACTTCCAAAGAAGCGGAATTAGGCGTCATTACAGAAATTTTATAAACTTTTTTTGTGATTGGTATAATATGTGCTTTTGAATGTCGTGAGGTGACCGATGATAATGTTGCAGATTATAATCCCAGCAATTTTTGTTTTTATAGTATTTGTTGTAGGACATTTATTTGTATCAAATAGTGGTTCAGGTTTATATGTGGCCGAAATGAATTTTGATCCTGAAACTGTGCTCGCTGAACCTGTTGACGTAGATCCTATGACTATCGACCCAGATAGTGGATTGATACTGCCCGATAAATACAATTATCTTAAAGTTGAAAATGTGTTTTCCGGAAAAATATTAGGTTCGGATAAGCTTTTTAGTATTGAGGTGGCCTTACTCACAAAACAACCAACAATTGCATCAGATTTATTTATTTCTGCACTTTATGAAATGGAAGGTGATCTTATCGCCGAGATAACAACCGTTATCCTAGAAGTTTCTGCTGACCAACTTCTAGCTTATGATGGACGCGAAAATCTAGGTAAAGCCATTCAGAAGCACATTAATGAATATCTTGTGGGCAAAAATATGTTCCCAGGAATTACCGAAGTATTCATTACTAACTTTAACGTTGTTTAAGCTTGGCACTATTTTTGCAAAAAAGCTTTAGCTTTTGGAGATCGTAATGAAACATGAAGTTATAAACACACCATCAACTTATAATGTTTTGCGCATGATGTTTGAGTGCAAGACATTTGATGAGCAAAATGAAGAAAAAAATATTAGGAGATTTGAAACTAAAATCGCGGTAAATTCATCAAAGTCTCAAACTCCCTCATTTCAAAAAGAGACCTTGAAAGCTGTCTCTATTTAACTCTTCGTTTTGTGAGTAAAAGAATTAAAAAAGAAAATATTAGAGTAAGCGAACTTGGCAACAGTAATAGATCTTGGATCGTTTTTGTTTCAAAACTAAGCGCTACTCTTATCAGGAAATTTGCCAAAATCAGTGCCCCAAATATTAAAGTTATTTGATACCTAACTCGCTTGCAGCGTTCACAGGGCTTAGGCATGATATTTTGCTTTCATTGATTTTATTTTATTTTTGAATTAATAGACATTTATGCAAGTTTCGCACCAAGAGCATAACATACTGAGCAAAAGTCGACCAGTGGTATTAAATTCACCATCTAATAACGACGTAAGAAATACTTATCTTCAGCCAAATTTATCTTCAGAAGTAGGAAAATTAGACAAAACATTCGGCGAAAATTACAACTTTAAACGTGTTTATAGCCCTTATCTTTCGCCTTCTCTTGCAGTTGTTGAACAGATGACGACTAGTCAAAATCTTGCACCTTTATATATGCATAACGTAGCCCGCACCAAATATTTTAATGTTTCCCGGCCATCAACGCCATCAGACCATAACAAAATTAATCTTTACGCCTGATCCACCACATCAAAAGGGCTAAATTCCATCGCGCCCAAGGACTTTATTAAGTCATTATGCTCGAAAGATTTTATTTCCCAATCAGCAGGCATCCGTTTGGTTGATCGCTGCTTATTTCTAAAAATAAAAGCTTGGAAGTGCCTTCGAATAAGTTTCAGATCTAATTCGAACGACTTCAGCCCCTTCATAGGATCCCACATCAGAGAGTTCCAGCCTCTTTCTTTTCCATTGCGTCTGAAATTTAATCGTTCAAATGCATAATTTTTCAATATTACGTCTACATCTTCTGCATTGGCATCGGCCAAACATCTCAAATAAGTTTCCGCCACGTCTCGCAAATCTTCGAGCGCCAGTTCTTTGTATTGCTTACTTATATGATCGCAGATTTTTTTGCATATCAAATCAAGGGGAAGAGTTCCCACTAAAAAGTTTATGCAAGCGAATGTCGCAGCGCATTCCAAAATAAATACGGGACAGTGTCTATCCATTTTCCACTAAACTGAGTCTTCGATTCCATTCCAACCGTCAACAATTAAAGTAACGTATTCTATGGATTTGTCCATATTTTCGTGGCCTTTATCTCTAAGAACAAAATCGAGCACAGCTTGCCTAGAAAATTCGTAAACTCTAAATAAATTTTTGGCTAAATCTCCTCCAGCTTCAAAATCCAAGCACTTCTGTAGAAAGTAAATACTTGTCAAAGATTTTTCGAATAACGGCTCTCTTTCCTCCGGTTGTTCAGCATCTTTGAGAGCTGTCATAGATTCTAACAAATGCTTGAGAGCAAGGCTAACAGCCTCAAAATTTTCTGACTTGCTATTCAACGCATTTGATTTGGCATTAGAATATTCGTTACGAGCTAAAGCAACATTCATATTTTGTCCTCCGTATTTCTTCAAACGGCACCTCCTGGATCAATTTTAGCTTTTTTGTCAAAAATTTGAATTTTTTTTTCAATAAAAGTGACCTGTCCTGTAATTTTCAATTCGTAGTTCTAATAACTATATGAAAAAAAACAATAAAAATAAAATGGCATCTGCTTTGCAACTTTTTGGCGGAGGATTTCCTTATGATCATAGTCGATGAAAGTAATTTAAATTTTTCAAGTAAATTGATGACGTCTTTAAAAGGGCGAGGCGTCGAGTGTGGATTACTTACTAACGACAGTGACATACCAACAAAATCTAGTGAAAAAATTTATGTCTCG
>CACPBQ010000037.1 GCA_902632125.1 Paracoccaceae bacterium
ACGCAGCGGCATTAAAAACAAGTATAAAGTTAGAACAGCTCGGCTTCAAAATCAAAGAGGTCACTGGTTTAGGAAGGGGTGAATTCAAGATATCAGTGGGAAAATCAGGCTACGAGCAAAAGATAGCAGATTAAATCATGGAAATTAATACGGAAAAACCCACTGTTGAAAATATTGGCCAAGATAGCTTTGTCAGCTCCGCATTGGCCAGTTTAAGTAGAAAAGATTTTACACATTGCAGACACGTGGGAAGCGTCATCGCTTTTGATGGCTATATTGTAAAAGTGAGCAGCTTACCTTGTGTTGTGGGCTCTCTTTGCTCAATTGAAAATGAAGTTGGGGCATCGGTTACTGGTGAAGTTGTGAGAATCGGTGAATATGACATTGATATTGTTCCTCATGATAATTCTTTTGCGATCGCCATAGGTGATAGGGCGATCCTTTTAGAAGTATCGCAGAAAGTTGCTGTAGGCGCAGAACTTCTAGGCCGTGTAATAGATGGTTTGGGAAATCCACTTGATCAATTAGCAGCCCCAGCGTGTGAAGCTAAGCTGAGCTTAAATGGGACATCTATAAATCCATTTAAACGAAACCCAATTAGTGAGGTCTTAGATGTCGGGATAAGAAATATAAATGCAAATTTAACTATAGGTAGAGGGCAAAGAATTGGAATTGTCGCCGGTTCTGGAGTAGGTAAGTCGGTTTTGCTTTCCATGATTTCAAAAAGTACTAATGCGGATATAGTTGTGATTGCTTTAATTGGTGAAAGAGGCCGAGAGTTAGCTTCTTTTACGTCAAAAGTTTTAGCTTCGCATTCTCGCGATAAAGTAGTCGTTGTGGGCGTTCCGGCAGATCGGTCTCCACTACTTCGAATTCAAGGTGCAAAACGGGCGACTGCAGTTGCTGAACACTTTAGAAACGAAGGTAAAAATGTACTTTTGATAATGGACTCACTCACAAGGGTCGCGCATGCGCAAAGAGAAGTAGGGTTAGCTCTAGGAGAGCAACCCACCTCTCGGGGATATCCACCTTCTGTAATTTCTCTCTTACCAAATCTGATAGAAAGAACTGGTGCGAGTTCAGAAAATAAAGGGACAATTACCGCAATATATACTATCTTGGCGGATGGTGACGATGTAACCTCAGATCCAGTTGTCGATACCGCGAGGGCGATTTTAGATGGCCATATCGTGTTGAGTAGAGATCTCGCACAACAAGGAATTTACCCAGCAATAGATGTAAACCAATCTGTAAGTCGGCTGATGACGGATATAGTAGACCCTGAGGTTGTAAAGAGTTCTCAAATACTAAGAAAATATATATCAAAATATAACGAAAATAGAGACTTAATTTTAATGGGTGGCTACGTTCAAGGTCAAGATCCAGACTTAGACCAAGCTATGCAACTTTGGCCATTAATTATGGAATTTTTGAAGCAAGAGGATGAAGAGGAATGTGATTTTTCTAAATCTGTTGAGCAACTTCAAAACCTAGTTGGGGTATCCTAATGAAAAAAATTAGGCAACTAAATCTTTTGCAAACAAAAGAAAAATTAAATCAAAGAAAAACAATTTCGCATTTAGTAGATTTGAAGACTGAAGCTGAAAAATGCAGAAAAGTGAGTAAAGAGTTAGAGGAAATAACAAAGCGAAAAAATAATGAAAATCAGGAAATAAATTCATATTCTTTCCAAGCGGATAGACAACTCGTTCGTAAACTCATGGACCAGCGTGAAATATTATCCAATAGGCAACAATTCTTAAAACAGGAACAGGTGACTATAACTAAAGAAATTAGTAAATCCAAGGCTAAAACTGATATACTGGAGAAAAAGAAATTTAAAGAGAAAGTAAAAGTGATAAACAAAAACGATTTAAAGTTAGAAGATCAATATAATCAAATTAGTAAGCGCTAAGCTGGCATAATTCTTGCTGTTTCCCCAATAATTGGTTTTTTTGGGACGATATCATGACAAATATTGTTGGTGGAAACACGGGCAACCTCTCACAGCCAGGCTCTTCCCAAGATGGGTCCTTGTCTAACCCTCTCAGTAAAAACACAACCTTGGACTTTTTGAGTTTACTTTCTGTTGTATATGAAAGCCAAAAAGGTTCAAATGCGGAGATTAGCAAGCCCGATAATGCTGATAAATCTCTAAACATTGCTGACCCAAATTTACCCTTAGATTTACGAAAGGGTGAAAGAATATTTTCTCAAAGTGGAAACCAAGAAACCTCGGACGACATATCAGCATTCCTTAAAGGTCTAAATGTAAGCTCTAATAAAGAGGAAATTAATGTTGGAATTTCGACCCTGCAACTCTTAGGTCGCCTTTCGAAAACAGAAGAAGGGAGCTTGATAGAATTAAATAAGATCCCTGATGAAATCACTAAAGACTTTATAAAAGAATTATTATTATACACTGAATTGAATATTATTAAGTCTGATCCGGCTTTGACCAGAGAAACCAGTGATATCAGCGCCGGTCTGCAAAATATTGACGTATATCAGGAAGAAAACTCTGATATGTTAAATTTTATTAAATTTGACTCCAATGATACTTATACATCCGATATAAAAATTTCCGAAAAATCAGCTTCATTTGTGTCGCTAAAAAAACTACCGTTCACAGATTTAGCTAATGCAAAGTTTCTATATGAACAAAATGATCGACATGAAAGCATAAATAAGACGAGTTTTTTGTTTAATACTGATATTTCGGATGAAGAAAATTTATCTGAAAAGAAAATTATAGAAATAAAAGTCACCCAAAATCCAGACATGTTTGCGGTAAAAGTATTCGATATCAGCGATAGTAAAATGAAAATTGCTGGTGACGTCATTTATCACTCTGGTGCTGAACCAGGAATTAGCCAGTTGGATAATCATACTAATACGCTGAGTGTTAGTATTCCTAATGAAGATCTAGCGGCTATAGTGCTTAACGTTGATGTAGACAAGCAAGGTGACACCGATTTTATGCCTTTGCCTGTTACTTTGAAACCGTCAGAAACTTTTCAGATAATGTATCAAAAGCCTTCTGTAAGCATTAATGCAGATGAGACTGCCGTCAAAGAAATTTTCAAAGTTTTACCTACCTCGAGAAATAGCATTACCGGTGCCCTTTCAAATTTGGAATTTGGCAATTTAAATGAAAAGTTGATTTCCGTCGATAAAACGAATTCTAACAATGAAACGATTAATTTTCCTCTCAAGGAGAATTTTACAAAAAATCATTCTAAAACCCTCGACGAGACAACTAACACAGCACATTTATCGAGTAAGTCTTTATTTCTTAATGATGAGCAGATGCAGTTCGTGGTTGAGAAATTACAAAAAACTAACGGGGTCGCAAAACAGGATTTAATCTTAAGCAATCAGATTACCGAGTTTATCGTGAGGAGAAGAGGAAATTTTTCAATAGATGCTGCGATTTCCAAGGTTATGAAAACCGAGTTTAAAACAGCAGAAAATACTTCCACAAAGAAAAACTTATTCATCTCTACAGCTGATGTTATCGGTTATCGTAATGTTGCAGTAAATTCATCAAATGATGGGAAATTGATAGTAAGCGAATATTCTTATTTTGATAAATCTACTTTTATTCCCAATGCATTAGGAATGAAGGGCGAGTCTGAATTATCAAATAAGTTAGAACTTCCTTTAGTTCCAAATTTCCATGAAATTGGGGCTAATGCCGTTCAATCGGCTGTATCCGGTAATCGTGTCGATCAAATTTTGCAGCAACCCCAGATATCGGCAAACGTATTAACACCGCAAAAACTATCAGTACTTGACGCTCAGTTTACTTCGAGAATGGCGACGACGCTCTTGGAACAGGCTGTAAATTCAAAAGAAAACTTTGATCTTATTTTAGAACCGGAGTCCTTTGGCAGAGTGCGAGTGCATGTATCACTTGAAAATCTACAACTCGATGTCAAGTTGACTGCTGAAAACTCTGCTGCCCTAGCTGTTTTGCGAGCCTCGGAAGGAGTTTTGCAAACGATAACTGAGATAAATGGCCTAAAGCTTGCAGAGTACAATGTTGAATTAAGTAATAATAACCAAAATAATAACGGATCTAGGGAACAAAAAGAAAATAGTAGTGAAAAAGGTTTTAAAATGAACGAAAATCAAAGTGAATTGGACGATAAATTAGATTCGTCAAATGACGACGGTTCACACAATTTGAACCTAATGGCGTAGGATTTGTAATGGCAGAAGAAGAAGAAAAAAAGAAATTTAATTTTAAGAAAATCGCCCTGTTTGGTGTCGGTCCAATAGCATTGGTTGGTATTGGCGTAGGTGTTGGCGCATTTTTATTTATGCCAACGCAAACGCCAGTTGAGCAGGTAGAGCAACTGATAGAGAAAAAGTTACAGCAGGCAGGTCAACTTCCAAGTAGTCCATCTGATGATGAGGCTGCTGGAGAACCTCAAAAACAGTATAAGGATACTCCGAGTACTGAGACTTTCGTAACAAGTTATTATACTTTTCCAGATAATTTCACGACTAATCTTAAAGGTTCTAAGGCGTTTTTACAAATAAGTGTGGGCGTTTCTACGCAATATGATGAAACGGTTATGGAAAATGTTGAACTTCATCAGTTGGCATTACGATCAGAAATATTAGGTGCAGTAAGTGAATTCGCAGTTGAAGAAATTGAAGGAAAGACTGGACGAGATAATCTTTCTGCTAGAATAAAAGATGCTGTAAATGTTAAATTGGAAGAATTAGAGGGATTTGGTGGTGTAGAAGGTGTATTTTTTACGTCTTTTGTATTGCAATAGTAGAGTACGTTTATGGTTGGTTCCAGAAAATTATCAAATGATGAAGTGGAAGCTTTACTCGGTGGGTTGGAAAGTGATGAGGAACAAACTGAGGTTGCTGCACAATTTGATCCAAATGAAGTAAGAGAATTCACTTTTGGCTCTGAAGATTTATCTCTTTTAGGGGACTATTATGCGTTACGCATGATAAATGAAAAAATTTGTAGGTTCACCAGATCCGTTTTCCTCCCCATGTTGAGAATTATGCCGCGTATTTCTTCTTTTCCACCAGAAGTAAAATCGTTTGATGAATATGTTGAAAGCTGTGACACTTTTATAAGCGTTACAAATAACCGAATAGAAGAACTCCGAGGTAATTGCTTATTAGTCGTTCAAGCACCCTTCATTTCACATTTAACAAACTCGTATTACGGCGGCTCAAAAGTTCAATCATTATTTGCTACTCAAGGTGAATTCACGGCAACAGAACAACGTATTATTGAAATCATAACCGAGGGTATGAATGACGCTTTGGAGTCTGCCTGGAAAGACTTAGTTAAAACAGAATTTAATGTCCAATCTCGAGAAGAAAATATTCAGTTAATATCTTTTGTTGATGGTGTTGATACGGTCATCGTTTGTTCATTTATGGTGCAGATGCCACAGCAAGATCCTGTGAGTTTTGATATTGTGTACCCTCTTCAAACTTTAAAACCGATTTCGTCACAATTGAGGTCGCGGGTTCAAAATGAGTTTGCCCATGACGATAGAACATGGAAAGAACGCCTACAAAATGCTGTTCTTTCGATCCCGTTGACCCTCTCTGCTGAATTAGGCAAGCCTAAGACGTCGTTGGGAAAGCTAATAAAAAGTAAAGAGGGTGATGTTTTCCCCATGGCAACCCCAGAAAATATTTTAATCAAAGTTGCGGGGCAAAATTTATTTTATGCAGATATTGGTAAAGTTGGCCCAAATGCTGCAGTTTCTATGAAGCAGAGGGTAACCGAGAGTAGGAAGAATAATGGCTGAACAAGTTGAAAATGATGATAAAGTTGAAAATCCTGATGGAACCGAAAACCTGAAGGTTCTCGAGAATATCGATGTTAACTTGACTGTTGAGGTTGGAAGAACTGAAATAACGATCAGAGAGCTCTTGCGCTTAAATGAGGGTTCTGTAGTTGAATTGGATCGGCTAGCAGGTGATCCTTTGGATATAATGGTTAACAACACAAAAATCGCTAAAGGCGAGGTTGTGATGGTCGGTGAGAGGTTTGGAGTGCGTTTTGGTGAAATTGTTGATCCAGAAAAACGAATGGAAAGTATTTAATAAAGAATACTTTTCAAAATTTTGAACAAAAAAAATCATCTACTGTATAAAAAATAAGATATTGTAAATAAACATATAAATTCGATTGGTATGGTGCGTGCAACACTCCGATAAGCGTGTTTGGAGTGATTATGCCGATTGAGAAGATAGCTATAGTTGTTATTTTTCTGCTTGCATTAATTTTATTGCAATTAGTCATAAAATACAGAGGGAGGGTCATTAATGCTTCTTTCCCAAAGACAAGCAACATAAGTGTTAATGCGCGATTAAATCTATCAAAAACAGACAGAGCAGATCTGATATCAGTTGGATCACAGTCTTTTATGGTAATTTTTACCAAAGGTAATTCTCCTTCAATTGTTGAATTAACGGCTGATAATCAGCTAAATGGGGAGCTTCTGTCGGAATGAGGCAAGGATTTTTTTTCATAATTTTTGTTACTGCGTGCTGTACTTTTGGTGGGGCTGCTTTTGCTCAAAGCCTGAGTGCTTTCGGATTGCCGGCTGTGACATCAGTAGAAGAATTGAACGGAGAAACTACATACTCCCTTTCTCTTCAAATTCTTCTTTTGATGACTGCGCTGACTGTTCTTCCCTCATTGGTTCTAGGTATGACGGCTTTTACGAGAATAATTATAGTTTTATCAATTTTAAGGCAGGCACTGGGAACCCAGCAAACACCGCCTAACCAAGTGCTTATAGCCGTGGCATTATTTTTAAGTTTCTATGTCATGAGTCCAATATTCAATGTTTTGTATGTGGAGACGCTGTCACCATATTTAGACGGTAAACTTGAAATGAATTTGGCACTTTCGCAGGGACTGGGGATGATGAAAGAGTTTATGGTTTCCAATACTCGAGTAGATACCTTAAATTTATTTGCTGAGATGTCGGATAGTGGTCCATATGAAAATAAAAAATCTATACCCTTATCTATAGTACTGCCAGCATTTATTACATCAGAACTTAAAACAGCATTTGAAATTGGTTTTTTAATTTTTCTGCCATTTCTTGTAATTGATTTGGTTATAGCCTCTATCTTGATGTCACTCGGTATGATGATGCTCTCTCCGATGCTCATTTCGTTACCATTCAAACTTTTACTATTTGTATTGGTCGATGGGTGGGCAATGACTATTGGCTCACTTTCAGCAACTTTTTTGGTGAGTTAGTTTCATGGCATATGATCAAAATGTACAGTATTTGAGCTTAGCTTTTTGGCAGATTATCATGACTGCGGGTCCAATTCTTGCGATTGCACTAGGCATCGGGCTATTAATTGGTTTAATTCAAGCAGCAACTTCAATTCAAGAAATGACCTTAAGTTTTGTTCCTAAACTTTTTGTTGTTTTAGCGGCAATGGCACTCTTTGCTCCTTATACTTTAAATGCATTGACTGATTATTTTGCCTTTATTTTTGAAGAGATCGCCACGAAGGGTTTTTAAATGCAGGCTCTAGAGGGACTGTCAGGCATTAGCCTTCAAAGCTTGCCAATTTATCTTCTTCTGTTGATGATTTCTTCATTAAGAATTGGGTCCTTTCTCGTCGCTTCTCCCTTTTTTGGTTCGCGCATGGTTCCGCTGACAGTACGTATAGTTTTTTCAATAGCTCTCGGCGTAGGCTTGGTTGGCCAATTAAAATTCCCACCTCTTGACTTCTTAGTAGGTACAAAGTTGCTGCCAATAATATTTCAAGAGTTATTTATAGGAATTTCATGTGGTTTGGTTTTAAATATTTTGTTTTCGTCAGTAATTTTGGCGGGCGAGAAAATAGCGGCAACTTCGGGTCTTGCTTTCGCTGCGCAGATTGACCCCACAAGTGGCGCACAATCTCCAGTTATAAGCCAAATTTTTCAGCTATTCCTGATGATTTTATTTTTTTCACTTAACGGACACCTAATTGTTTTTGAATTATTTTATAACAGTTATCAAATAGTGCCGATTGGCAGCTTTTATAATTTCCAGGATGTTATCCAAGAAGCGATAAATTCAAGCAACTCAATTTATCAAAATGCCGTCATAATAGTTTTACCAATTGTGAGTATTCTTTTTTTTATGAACCTGGGAATTGGTTTTATTACTAAATCTGCCCCTCAGCTTAATTTATTTTCGTTTGGTTTTCCTCTGACAATTCTCGGTACTTTTTTTGCATTATATTTTTCTGTCGACGCTCTTCAGTATGTTTTTAGTGGGCTCATCGATGAAGCAATTGGTTATGTGAAGTCAATATTAAATGGAGGAGGGTCCGATGGCTGAAAATGATCAGGCCCAAGAAAAAACAGAAGAGCCAACCCAGCGGCGTTTAGAGAAAGCCAGAGAGGATGGGGAAGTTCTTTCCTCAAAAGAGATGTTCGTATTTGCATCTAGTACGGCGGGATTATTGGTTCTAACAGCTTTAGGTCTGTTTTCTGGAAATATTTTAAACGGTTGGTCTCAACTTTTTTCTTTTTCACACCCCGAGGAATTACTGACTGTTAAAATTGAGCATGCCTGGAAGAGTTATAAGCTATTGTTAACTGCTGCAGCATTTTTTGGAATTCCCTGTTTTATATTTGTTATAGGCATGCAGGCCTTTGTGGGAAATGGGTTAAGCATCAGTAGTAAAGCAATAGGGTTTAAATTTGAAAAACTGAATATTATTAAAGGTTTAGGTAGAATTTTTTCGATAAAGGGGCTTGTGGAACTGATTAAGTCTGTTGCTAAGGTCGTTCTTTTAACAAGCTGTGTAGTAATTTTTCTGTGGTATTTTTTACCAGATATTATTTACTTGAGTGCTGGGAGTTTGGAAAGTGGGCTTGGAGTACTTTACAGAACTTTATTACTATTTGTTTTTTCTTTAATATTTATATTATTCGCGATTGGT
>CACPBQ010000038.1 GCA_902632125.1 Paracoccaceae bacterium
GCTATCCGTGAGACATCGTCGGGAACTCCATGAAATATCCGTTCCATTGACTCGATACCAAAACTCAAAGCTGCTTTGGGTTTGCGGGCAAAAATCGGCTCGTCGATCTGGATGTGCTTACACCCAACCTCTACCAAAGCGAGCACCTCCTTATTTAGAGCAGTGGCAATATCCCGTGCTAACTTAGAAGCGTCACTGTAAAAGCAGTCAGCCGTGGTATCGATGATAGTCAAAGGACCCGGCATAGTAATTTTTACTGGTCGATCTGACGCTTCCTGAGCTTCAAGAAAATCTCGTGGCAACACTGGGTCGCCAGCCTTGATTTCCCCGCGAATGGCCGGCAAATAGGTTTCATAGGCGCCGTTCCGCATGACTCGGTGCTCTAGGTTTGCAAAGTCAAAACCGGAAATATGGCGGCATTGATAATGTACATAATTTTCTCGCCTTTGCTCTCCGTCAGTAGGAATCGAAATGCCGCAGGATATTTGGGCCTGAATTGCTTCAGCTGTCGCACGGCGAAATAATGCATCGTGTTCAGGAAGATTAGTCCAATTGTCAATCACATCAGATTTATAGGTTTCCTTCCCAATACCCACATCAAACCAGTCTCTGATAGGTAAATAACTAGGTTTTGGATAAGCTCCTATGCAAGTAGTTTGGATGGGCATAATGCGTTTCTCTTTTATACTATGTTTTCTTTATTAGGATAAAATAAGCAGGGCCCATAATAAAGATCAATATGTTAGAAGAAATCAATTAGAAAAGGGAACTCCTGCGTTCTAACTTGGTTGACTGTAGTTAAAAATAATAAATAACATTAAATTACTATTTTACTTGGGTAAGAATTGAAAAAGTTGACTATCACATGAAGTTTCTACAGGTTTCTGACATCCATCTTGGAGCTCCCGGTGAAAAAATAAATGGATGTTATCCATCTGAGCGTCTGCGTATGTGCTTTGAGGATATAGTTTCCTGGCATAGTGATGCGGAATTTTGTGTTATAACGGGTGACTTAACAGAGTTCGCTGAACCAGCTGCTTATGAGTTTCTTAAATCTATCATAAAAGGTTTTCCAATCCCATGTTATTTAATGTTGGGGAATCATGACGACCGCAAGGTTTTCCAAAACATATTTGATGAATATTTTCAGGATGAAAACGGTTATGTCCAATATAGCTTAAAGAAAGAAAATGGTGTTTTTCTTTTTCTTGATACCACTAAAGAGGGGTTGAACGCCCATGAAGGCCAACTGTGTAATCTTCGATTAAAATGGTTGCAAAATTCATTGGCTAACGCTGGTGATGCGCCAGTATATATTTTTATGCATCATCCACCTTTCGATATAGGTGTTCATTACGTTGATAAAATCAAACTCGTAGAATTTGAAGATTTTGCTGAAACATTGAAATATGGGAAAAATATAAAGCATATTTTCTTTGGCCACGTGCATCGTATGACATCTGTCTTTTGGCGAGGAATTCAATTTACCAGTTTGCCAAGCCTGAATCATCAAATTCCGATAGAACCCAAAAGCGTAGGCAGTGAGTTTTGTGACGAACCTCCAGCTTATGGTGTGGTAAATATAAGCAGTGAACAACTGACTATTCATTTCAATACTTTTATGCAGCGCAATGGGTTGTGTCAGAGCTAAAGAAATACTTCTAATTTCCTACTTAAATTACATCTCTCAATTTCTTTGCCAATAAGTTAGTGCTAAGATTTGGCTTATTTTTTAATTCCTTTTTTTAAGGCAGTAGTCCGAATGAGTCTGCGGCTTTTAAGAAATTTTCTTTAGACCCAATAAAATTCAAACCTCTTTCTCCAATAAAAGCTTCATCGATGATTTTTTTACTCTTTTCAGGAGGAATTCCTAGCTCTAAAAATGTTGTTCCAATATTAAATCTTTCGAGATAAATTTTAAGGTTATCAGCGGCTTTAGTTAGGTTATCACCAAAAATTTCTTTAAGAGATTCTTCTCTAAAGCCCCCTATACTAACAACTGACTGTAAAATAGTAGGTAAAGTGAATGAGCAGGCAATACCATGTGGAACGCCCCAACCAAGAGTTATTGGATAAGATAAATTATGAGCTATAGCTGTCTTGGTACTGGAAAATGCAAGACCTGCACTCAATGATGCCGAAGCCATTTCTGTTCGGAGATTTATATTAGTGAGATCATTTAAAAGGGTAGGGAGAATTTTAAGAATAGATTTTGCTGCAAAAGTTGCGTGATTTGCAGAGATAGTATTTGCGTTTATATTCCAGATACTTTCCAAGGCATGCGAAAGTGCATCCAGTGCAGTTACCAAAGTGAGTTCATAAGATTTGCCCATCATTAGTTTGGGGTCGATTAAAGCGATCTCAGGAAAAAGTTTTTCGTGGGCTAAGGAATATTTGCGGCTGTTTTTCTTGTCCCAAATAGTCGCCCAGCATGTTACCTCACTCCCTGTGCCAGAAGTAGATGGAACAGCTATAATAGGAGTAGATGATAAGTCCTCGCCGCCTTTTTTTGTTTCCAGAAAATTTTTTATATTTTCAAATCCATTTTCGGCTGCCGAGAAAACTTTAGCTGAATCAATTACCGAACCACCGCCCAGTGCAACTATCACCTCAGGCTTACTTTTTATTTCGGAATACAATTTTGCCTGTTCTGAAAGAAGCTCAAAGTCAGGATTTGGTGCAATATCATTTATCAATAGTGCGGGCTTCCCCGAAGTCTTTATCAGTGAACGAGTATAAGAGGTAAATTGATCATCAGAGTAAGTTATTAAAGCGTAATTTCTGCTACCTATGAATTGGTGTATCTTGTCGAAGATCCCTTTTCCAAAATTTATGGATACGGGGTTTTGATAATTCCAGATTTTATCCATATTAACTTCTAAGCTATCCTTGAAAAGTTATTTACTAAATTGTTCTACCAATTCAGACCAGATGCATTTAAAACTTTTTGCGCTCTATCTGGATAGTCTGTAATTATACCATCAACCCCGGCAGCTATCATATTTTTTAAATCCTCAATTTCATTAACGGTCCAAGCGCATACGATAAGCCCCAAATCATGGGCCTCTTGCACTATTTCTGAGGTCACATCTTTAAAATCTGGGCACCACATCTGGCCATTTAGGTTTGCTACCGCTTTTGGTATTGAAACATCAAACAAAGAAAAGTCTGGAGTAACTTCTTCTGAGAACATATCCGACGGGCTTTCAGACTTTTCTGGTAACTCAGATAAAAAAGAACGTGGAATTTCAGGCGCTAACCTATGGCATTCCTTAAGTAAATCCCAATCAAAGCTGTGCAGAACTGTGCGATTACTAAGTTTCTTTTCACGAACTTCCATCACTATTTGCTGTACCATATTTGTTTTATTGGTTTGCGGTTCAGATTTAATTTCGAGTAATAGATATAGGTTTTGGTTTTTTGGTAGACCTGCTAGGTCCAAAAGTTCAGATAACGTTGGTATCCGAACTCCTGATAAAAATTTTTGCTCAGGATAGCAATCTCTATAAAGTGAATGCTCATCTATACCCCCAACATCAAATTTTTTAAGCTCAGATAAAGTGAGTTCATTGATATTAGGGCCGTCTTCAACTAGCCAATTCCCATTATTATCTCTTGTTACGGCTCTCGAAAGATTTTTATCGTGGGTGATAATTGGGACATTATCTTTTGTTAATAGAACGTCAAATTCTAATGCCATTATCCCTAGATTCAAAGTATATTCAAAACCTTCCATGGTATTTTCAGGCATCAAGCCGCGGGCTCCGCGATGACCAATGAGCCGAACAAAGCCCGGATGGCTTTTAAACCCATTTAATTGAGGGAATTCTTTCACTATCCAAGCCTTTTTCCAGTTATGGGATTGAAAACGTGAATATTGGTTTCCTTTGCAGAAAATGATACCATTGAGCCGGCTTCTGCAGTGATGTGACCGGGCATACTTGCAACAATTTCGATATCTGTATCTTGAAGTGTTCCGTGGAGAAGACTGTTTGAACCCAGTTGCTCAACCATTTGAGTAACTATGTTAATATTGCCATTTTTATCTTCCTCTAAATGCTCCGGTCTGATGCCAATAGATATTTTCCCTTTATACTTGATATTTTTCTTAAGTTTTTTTCCGTTGCAGAGCGAAATGCCTTTTGTGGTAACTTCTGCTGGAATGAAATTCATAGATGGGCTTCCGATAAATCCCGCAACAAATATTGTCTCTGGATTGTCATACAGTTCTATTGGCGTTCCAAATTGTTCAACTACACCATCATTGAGAACCATTAGGCGATCGCCAAGTGTCATTGCCTCAACTTGATCATGGGTAACATATATTGATGTGACATTTAGCCGTTTTTGTAGTTTTCGAATTTCAAGGCGCATTTGCACGCGTAACTTAGCGTCTAGGTTTGATAGCGGTTCATCAAAAAGAAATACTTGTGGATCCCTGACAATTGCGCGCCCCATAGCCACGCGTTGTCTTTGTCCTCCAGATAGCTGGCGAGGTTTACGGTCAAGGTACTCGCTTATACCCAGTATTTCTGCTGCTTCTTGAACCCTCCGTTCAATTTCTTGTTTCCTTATTTTTCTAATTTTTAATCCATAGCCCATGTTTTGCCGAACAGACATATGTGGGTAAAGGGCATAGTTTTGAAAAACCATTGCTATATCGCGATCTGCTGGCTCAAGATCATTAACTATTTTTGCTCCAATACTGATCTCCCCTGATGTTATTTTTTCCAACCCTGCGATCATTCTCAGCAGTGTAGATTTGCCACAGCCTGAAGGCCCAACTACAACAACGATTTCACCGTCTTTGATATTTCCATTTAAGTTGTGGAGAACTTCGACATCGCCATAGGTTTTTATAAGATTTTCTAGTTTTATGGTTGCCATTTCAATCTATCCATCATTTATCCGTTTCTGTTAGTCCTTGGACGAAGAGTTTTTGCATAGCGATTACAACAAAAACGGGTGGTATCATTGCTAATAGGGCGGTCATCATTATTATATTCCATTCTGGTTGTTGCTCTGCTGACTCAAGCATTTGCTTTATGCTCATCACAATTGTTGTCATATCACTGTTAGTTGTTATCAAAAGTGGCCAAAGATATTGGTTCCAACCATAAATAAATAAAATAACAAATAGCGCCGCGATGTTGGTCCTGCTTAAGGGAATTAAAATATCCCAGAAAAATCTTAATGGTTTGGCCCCATCAATTCGTGAGCTTTCCAGCATTTCATCAGGAATTGTCAGAAATACTTGACGAAACATAAACGTTGCAGTTGCGGATGCTATTAAAGGTACTGACAAGCCCCAATAAGAATTGAGCATACCTAAATTAGCAACAACTTCGAAGGTTGGTAAAATTCTAACTTCGACTGGGAGCATTAAGGTTATAAAAATTAGCCAGAAAAATCCCATGCGAAATGGAAATTTAAAATAAACAATCGCAAAAGCAGAGAGTAGGGAAATTGCTATTTTCCCAATTGCAATCATCATGGCCATTGAAAGAGAGTTAAAAAGCATACGCCAGACTGGTGCAGTTTCTGCTCCGGAAAGGCCTTTACCAAAAAGTGTAGTAACAAAGTTTTCCCAAAAATAACTGCCTGGGAGCAGTGGAATTGGAGCCTGCGTCATTCTGAGCGGGTCATGCGTTGCGGCAACAAATGTTATCCAAATTGGCAAAGCAACAATTAGAATCCCGATAATCAGGACAAGATGGCTTACTAGATCTAATATTGGGCGATTTTGAACCATCAGTACTCTACCCTACGCTCAATATAACGAAATTGGACTATAGTCATTGCTACGACAAGGAACATCAAGATTACCGATTGAGCAGCCGATCCTCCCAGATCAAGTCCGACAAAACCATCGTTATAAACTTTATAGACTAAAATGGATGTGGCGTTAGCAGGTCCTCCTTGGGTGATTGCATGGATAATACCAAATGTATCGAAAAAAGCATAAACTGCATTAATCACAAGTAGGAAAAAAGTTGTTGGAGAGATCATAGGGAAAATATGATCAAAAAACCGTCTAATTGGTCCAGCGCCATCGATAGCAGCCGCATCGATTAGTGATCTTGGTATTGATTGCATAGCAGCCAAATAGAAAAGAAAGTTGTAAGCAATTTGTTTCCATGCAGCCGCTATAATTACTAAGGACATAGCTTGAGATCCATTTAGATAATGATTCCAGTCGACTCCTAAAAACTCTAAAATATAAGGGAAAATTCCAAGAGTAGGATTAAACATGAATACCCATAATGCACCGGCGAGAACTGGAGCTACAGCATATGGCCAAATAAGAAGTGTTCTATAAGTTGTTGTGCCTTTAATTACTCTATCAGCAAATCCTGCAAGAATTAATGCTAGTGACATTGAAAGAAAAGCGACGCAGATAGAAAAGAAGATCGTTCTTCCAAAGCTATCTAAATATATTTCATCGGTTGCTAAGTAGACAAAATTTTCAAACCACACAAATTCAGTCGACATCCCAAAGGCATCTTCAATTAAAAAAGACTGATAGACGGCCTGAGTGGCAGGCCAGATGAAAAAAATAAGTGTAATAATTACCTGGGGGGCTACTAAAAAATATGGCAACGGGGATGTCGGAAAATGAACGCGCTTTAGCATAGGGACATCTCCACAGGTCTATTTAGGAGTTTTTCGGTGACTCCCAAAAGAGCCACCGATGTTTTGCTAAAATTATTTTGCTGATCGCTCAAATTTTCGCAACAGTTTATTTCCGCGGTCAACGGCAGCATCTAAAGCCGCCTGGGCAGTTTTATTACCTGCCCAAATAGCTTCCATCTCTTCGTTGATCACGTCACGGATTTGAACAAAGTTACCAAATCGTAAGCCGCGTGAGTTTGGTGTTGGTTTGTTCAAGCTCAATTGTTTTGTGGCAGTATCAGTGCCAGGGTTTTCTTTGTAGAACCCTTGGCCTTCCGACACATCACCAGCTGCTGAGGTAATCGGCACATATCCTGTTTCTTGGTGCCACCAAGCTTGGACATCAGATGACGATAAATATGTAAGAAACTTTGATAATCCTTTGTACTCGTCTGCCTCATGGCCTTGCAGTGCCCACAAGGTTGCCCCTCCGATAATTGAGTTTTGTGGAGCACTTGCGACCCCAGTATCAAGAGGTAACATTGTTTGACCAAACTCAAATTGTGCTTGCTTAACGATTGAACCATAATAAGCTGATGAGTTCATCCACATTCCACATTCGCCGTTTGTGAACATGGGAAGCGAGTCTCCTCTTCGACCCCCATATTTAAAGAGTTTATCTTTTTGGCTGTCTGCAATGGCTTGTAATCTGTTAGCAACGTGATCGTTATTAAAGGTGAATTCGGTATCAAACCCAGTGAAACCATTTTCTTTTGTTCCGATTTCGATATCATGCCAGGCGGAAAAATTTTCGATCATAACCCAACTTTGCCATCCGAAAGAGTAACCACAATCCATACCGTTAGCAACAAGCGCTTTCGCGGCAGTTTCTACTTCATCCCAGGTAGTTGGAACCGAGGCACCGGCCGCTTTTAGAGCATCAGCGTTGTACCAAAGAACTGGTGTTGAACTGTTGAAAGGCATGGATAAAAGCTGACCTTCGGGTGTCTGATAATAAGAAACAACTGCTGGTAGATAGGCCGACCCATCAAATGGCTCACCAGAGTCCGCCATCATTTGCTCTACTGGGTATACAGCACCTTTGGCTGCCATCATCGTAGCTGTTCCAACTTCAAACACTTGAACTAGATGAGGTTGCTCGCCTGCGCGAAAGGCAGCAATAGCAGCAGTCATAGTTTCGGTGTAATTACCTTTGTAGGTTGGAACTATTTCATATTCGCTTTGGCTTGCATTGAAATCGGCTGCAATTTTATCGACCCGCTCACCGTTTGTGCCACCCATTGCATGCCACCAGTGGACTTCTGTTTTTGCAACAACTGCACCCGCCGTCATGGCTAATGCTACTGCTGCAGAAAATAATGTTTTTGGAGCTTTCATGTTCTCCCTCCCTGAAAAATTATTTTTATACAGTGGGAGAATTTACGATTATATTTAATAATGCAAGATAATTTTTATTTAAAAAATTATAACATTTTATTATAATAATAGTACAATAAATTATTTGGTTAATAATGTGTAATTTTCAATTCAAATTGATAGGGCGGCTAAGTCATTGAAATTCAAATTAAGACAGCTTGAAGCTTTTCGTGCAGTGGCGGAAACCGGTAATATGACGCGGGCAGCTCAAAAACTCGAGATATCACAGCCTGCTGTGAGCCGACTGCTTTCTGATTTTTCAGATTCAGTAGGTTTTGATCTTTTTCAACGAAGGCAAGGTATTTTAGAGCCAACGAGTGATTCTAGGTATCTACTTGCTGAGGTAACTAGGATTATTGATAATTTAGAACATCTTGAAGATCTCCGACGTGATCTAACCGAAAGAACAGTTGGTCATATTCGGATTGCATGTTTACCAGGATTTGCGACTAGCCATCTACCTGGAGTTCTTGTTAAATTTCTTAAAGACAGACCAGGTGTAACAGTTTCGCTTGAACCGGATCGACCAGAAAGAATTTTGGAGTGGATCATTGGAGAGCAATATGATTGCGGTCTTACCGATGGTTTTTCAGGTCATCCAGCCACGATTAGCCAAGATTTATTCATTAGATCTGTTTGTATTTTACCTAAAGGACATTCACTTAGTGACAAGGAATTTATAACACCTTCGGACCTAAGCAATGAACGATTGATTCACACGAGACGGGATAGTTGGTTTTTTCAAGAATTATCGCGAGCATTCGGAAGTAACAATGTAGAAATTAATAGTTTAGTAGAAGTACGGCAATTTACTACTGCTTGCATGATGGTCAAGGATGGGTTGGGAACCTCTATTGTTAGTGCCTTGGATGCTGATGCATTCCTATC
>CACPBQ010000039.1 GCA_902632125.1 Paracoccaceae bacterium
TTATAAAGGCCCTACTCCTCGTAGTCATGCTCATGATCTTCCCAAGAAGGTAAGAAAATTAGGTCTCAAGCATGCTCTATCTGCAAAAGCTAAAGAAGGTGCTTTGGTAATATTGGACTCGGCTAATGCAAGTGGAAAAACAGCGGAGTTGGCAAAACAAGTTAAAGAACTGGGTTGGAAAAGAGCGTTGGTTATAGACGGTGCTGTGGTGAACAATGATTTTGCTCAGGCTGCACGGAATATAGAAGGTCTCGATATACTTCCAACAATTGGTGCCAATGTTTATGATATCTTAAAGCGTGATACATTAGTCTTAACTAAGGCTGGTGTTGAAGCATTGGAGGCTCGATTGAAATGAGTTTGAAGGCTGAACATTACGATATTATTCGTAAACCGATAATAACAGAAAAAGCCACAATGGCGTCAGAAGCTGGCGCGATCGTTTTTGAAGTCGCGATTGAAAGTAATAAACCCCAAATCAAAGAAGCTATTGAGGCTTTATTTGGTGTTAAAGTCAAAGCAGTAAACACAACGATAACTAAGGGTAAAGTAAAGCGATTTCGTGGTCAGCTTGGAAAGAGACGCGATGTCAAAAAAGCTTATGTTACGTTGGAAGAAGGTAATTCAATCGACGTTTCAACAGGTCTTTGATTAAATTAAAAAAATATATGGATTTTCTTTTATGTGGTATGAAGGTTGAAATAATTTAATGGGGTGGACAGTTCTGATTTACCACTTTATACGATCTTCAGCTTGTTGAATCCAGAAATAAGGCTGCAAGTTTAAAATGGCCACCTTCGGGGGGCTTTACCAAAGGCGGTAATACCGCCGACATAGCAAACGGAAGACAGAAAGCATGGCACTTAAGTCGTATAAACCAACGACGCCGGGCCAGCGCGGGCTGGTACTGATCGACCGTTCGGAGCTTTGGAAGGGTCGTCCTGTAAAATCCTTGACCGAGGGTTTAACTAAATCGGGTGGACGTAACAATACCGGACGGATAACATCTCGGCGAAGAGGTGGTGGAGCTAAGCGGCTCTATAGAGTAGTAGATTTCAAGCGAAATAAAAAAGATATAGCCGCTACCGTAGAGCGAATAGAGTATGACCCAAATAGAACTGCCTTTATTGCGCTAATTAATTATGATGACGGTGAAAAGTCCTATATTTTAGCCCCTCAACGATTAGCTGTTGGAGATAAGGTTGTTACTTCTGATAAGGCAGATATTAAGCCCGGCAATGCGATGCCGTTTTCGGGAATGCCAATAGGAACAATTATCCACAATATCGAACTCAAGCCAGGCAAAGGTGGTCAAATCGCCAGAGCTGCGGGCACATATGCGCAATTTATCGGTCGAGATGGAGGATATGCCCAAATCCGACTTAGCTCCGGTGAATTACGAATGGTGCGTCAAGAATGCACTGCAACAATTGGGGCGGTATCAAACCCAGATAATTCTAATCAAAATTTCGGTAAAGCTGGCCGTATGCGCCACAAAGGGATACGACCATCAGTTCGTGGTGTCGTTATGAACCCTATCGACCATCCGCATGGTGGTGGTGAAGGTAGAACATCGGGTGGACGGCATCCAGTTACTCCTTGGGGAAAACCTACAAAAGGTAAAAAAACAAGAAACAAAAACAAAGCGTCACAAAAGCTTATCATTCGCTCGCGTCACGCCAAAAAGAAAGGGCGTTAATATGGGTCGTTCTGTATGGAAAGGTCCTTTCGTGGATGCCTATGTTCTAAAAAAAGCTGAGGCAGCGCGTGAAAGTGGTCGCAACGAGGTTATTAAGATTTGGTCACGCAGGTCGACAATTTTGCCTCAGTTTGTAGGTTTAACCTTCGGCGTGTACAACGGACGTAAGCATATTCCAGTTTCCGTTTCTGAAGATATGATCGGTCAGAAGTTTGGTGAATATTCTCCAACCCGCACGTACTACGGTCATGGTGCTGACAAGAAAGCGAAGAGGAAGTAATCATGGGAAAAGAAACCAATCCTCGTCGGGTTGCAGAAAACGAAGCTATGGCAAAGTTACGCATGCTTCGAACCAGTCCCCAAAAGCTAAACTTAGTAGCGGCTATGATACGTGGCAAAAAAGTAGATAAAGCTTTAACCGACTTAGCTTTTAGTAAGAAAAGAATAGCAATGGACGTAAAAAAATGTTTGCAATCAGCTGTTGCTAATGCTGAAAACAACCACAATTTGGATGTGGATGAATTAGTAGTTGCAGAGGCTTTTGTTGGCAAAAATCTAATCATGAAGCGCGGTCGCCCGAGGGCACGAGGTCGCTATGGCCGAATTTTAAAGCCGTTTTCTGAAATAACCATCAAAGTTCGTCAAACACAGGAGCAAGCCTAATGGGCCAAAAAGTAAATCCAATCGGCATGCGTCTTCAAGTTAATCGTACATGGGATAGTCGTTGGTATGCTGATACAAAGGAGTACGGCGATCTTCTTATGGAAGATTTACGAATGCGCGAATTTATTAATAAAGATTGTGCTCAAGCTGGTGTTTCCAAAGTAATAATTGAACGTCCTCACAAAAAGTGCCGTGTAACGATTCATACAGCTCGCCCAGGCGTAATAATTGGCAAAAAAGGTGCAGATATCGAAACCTTGCGAAAAAAACTTGCAAATATGACAGATTCTGAGCTGCATTTGAATATCGTAGAAGTTCGAAAGCCAGAGTTGGATGCGCAACTGGTTGGGGAAAGCATTGCTCAACAGTTGGAACGCCGTGTTTCATTTAGACGTGCGATGAAGCGTGCTGTTCAGAATGCTATGCGAATGGGCGCCTTGGGTATTCGTGTTAACGTAGCAGGCCGTCTTGGGGGTGCGGAGATCGCTCGTACTGAGTGGTACAGAGAGGGAAGAGTGCCTCTTCATACACTTCGAGCTGATATTGACTATTCTAATGTAGAAGCACAGACACCCTACGGAATTATTGGCATTAAAGTCTGGATCTTCAAAGGTGAGATAATGGAGCACGATCCTCAGGCTCGCGATAGACGCTCTCAGGAATTACAAGATGGTCCTGCACCTCGCGGTGTGGCGGGCAATAGAAGGTAAGGGGTGGGGTAATGTTACAACCGAAACGTACAAAATTCCGCAAATTACACAAAGGGCGTATCAGGGGCTTTGCTAAAGGTGGTTCTGATTTGAATTTTGGGACATATGGTTTAAAGGCTACTACGCCTGAGCGAGTGACCGCCAGGCAAATAGAAGCTGCCCGGCGTGCAATGACACGTCACATGAAAAGACAGGGCCGAGTTTGGATTAGAATTTTTCCGGACACTCCCGTTACTTCAAAACCTGTTGAGGTTCGAATGGGTAAGGGAAAAGGTTCAGTCGATTTTTGGGCTTGTAAAGTAAAGCCCGGGCGAATGATGTTTGAGATAGATGGCGTAAACGACGATATCGCTCGTGAAGCCCTTAGGTTGGCGGCTATGAAGCTTCCGGTTAAAACACGAGTTGTCGTTCGAGAAGACTGGTAATCAGTTCAAGTTGTTACTAATGTGAGCATTGTTTTTGTTGGGTTTTACTTTACCAGCTATAATTGAAGCTTATTGATACACGCTCTTCTGGAGAATTATTGGTTGGGACCTCGTGGCGTAGCCAACTCTCCCAAAGCAAGATTTCTCCAACTAAAGGCTCTATGTATACAAATGGTTTCAAATATTCTTTTGCACTAACAAGCCTCGAAGGTGCGGCCATCATCATGGGGTGCCTCGGATCTTCAAATTTAATAGCGCTTGTATTTTTTGGCATGGATACATAGATTGTGCCTGAGATTACTGAATTTGGATGTAGATGTGCGGAATGATTACCTCCCTCAGCCAATATGTTAATCCAGATGTCTTCTAAATTTAAGTCGCGTCCCTCTAAATCAAAATCTAATTCCATTGAAAACTTATTTACGTGCAAGTCTAAATTGTACTTCAGATTCTCAAAAATTGGTGAACGCCAAGTTAGATCACTTAAAGAAGCATAGCTTGTATATCCTGGGTAATTGTTCTCTTCACTCCATATCCGCCCCGCTTCGTCATCTTGCGCGATAGACCAGCAGGAATTTTCTAATTCGAGCATGTCAATTTCTCCGACATCAGACAATTTTGCTCGGTAAAGAGGCGTGCTGAACAGTAATTTTGTTTTGCTCATAATATTCTTTAATTATTGACCTAGAAATGTCCTTTTAAATAAATCTAGGCTAAGTCTTGCGTATCATCAATGATTTGCTTATACAGCTTCAATCTTAGTGTCTGATTTTCAGAATCGCGATTAATTTTTATCCACTAGGTTATAGGTGACCCGTAAGGGGCCTTCTAGTGTTAGAGAGGTAGATGGCAATGAAAGCCGCGGAACTGCGTGAAAAAACGCCAGATCAACTTCGTGAAGAGCTAGCCTCTTTAAAAAAGGAATCATTCAATCTTCGTTTTCAGCAGGCTACTGGCCAGTTAGAGAACACTTCGCGCATGAGAAGTGCAAAGCGTGATGCCGCAAGAATTCTGACTGTATTGAATGAAAAATCTAAGGCTAGTGAATAGGGGAGCGAGGAATGCCAAAACGAATTCTTCAAGGTGTAGTTACTTCTGATAAAAACGACCAAACTGTTACTGTCTCTGTAGAAAGGCGGTTCAAGCACCCAGTTCTGCAGAAAACTATCAGAAAGTCAAAAAAATACAGAGCCCACGACGAGAAAAACGCTTTCAAAGCAGGCGACTCGGTTAGGATAATTGAGTGCGCTCCAAGGTCTAAAACGAAACGTTGGGAGGTTTTGGAAGCTTAGTCTTCTGTAATACCTTATTAAAGTGAAACCCTGGGGAACAAAATTTAGTGCCCCAAAGGTCAGGAGAAATTAAATGATCCAGATGCAGACAAACCTGGATGTAGCTGATAACTCAGGAGCTCGAAGAGTTCAGTGTATTAAAGTGCTAGGTGGATCTAAGCGCAAATACGCTTCCGTTGGAGATGTGATCGTAGTTTCCGTTAAGGAAGCCATCCCAAGAGGTAGAGTAAAAAAAGGCGATGTAAGAAAAGCTGTCGTCGTTCGGACTGCTAAAGAGGTTCGTCGAGATGATGGTACGGCTATTCGATTTGACAGTAATGCTGCTGTGATTTTAAGCAATTCGGGCGATCCTATTGGTACTCGAATATTTGGTCCTGTTGTTCGCGAACTACGTGCCAAGAATTTCATGAAGATAATTTCTCTCGCTCCGGAGGTGTTGTAATGGCTGCAAAGCTTCGAAAAGGTGACAAAGTTGTCGTCCTTGCAGGAAAGGATAAGGGGAAAGAAGGAACGATCTCGTCCGTTGACCCTAAGGCTAACAAAGCTGTGGTAGATGGAATTAATATGGCAATTCGGCATACCCGTCAGACCCAAACATCACAAGGTGGGCGACTACCAAAAGCGATGCCAATAGATCTTTCAAATCTTTCATACGTCGATGCAAATGGTAATCCTACGAGAGTTGGGTTTAAAATCGAGAAGGATAAAAAAGTCAGAATAGCTAAAACGACGGGGGACGTAATTGATGCTTGATAATGAAAGTTACATTCCACGGCTTCGGGCTGACTACGATGGTAGGATAAAAGCTGCTATGACGGAAGAGTTTGGGTACAAAAACAGCATGATGATCCCACGATTGGACAAGATAGTTCTGAATATAGGTTGCGGTGCGGAAGCGGTCAGAGATAGTAAAAAAGCCAAGTCAGCACAAGCGGATCTCTCAGCCATAGCAGGTCAAAACGCAGTGATAACAAAAGCAAAAAAATCAATAGCTGGATTTCGCGTTAGAGAAGGCATGCCGTTAGGGGCGAAAGTGACTTTGCGTGGTAGCAGAATGTACGAATTTTTGGACAGACTAATTACAATTGCTATGCCTCGCATTCGTGACTTTAGGGGTGTTTCTTCTAAATCGTTTGATGGTCGAGGTAATTATGCCTTGGGCATTAAAGAACACATCGTATTCCCTGAAATTGATTTTGATAAGATTGATGAGCCGTGGGGTTTAGATATTGTGATAGCGACTACAGCAAATACAGATGCCGAAGCCAAGGCTTTGTTGACTTACTTCAACATGCCGTTCAACAGCTAATCGCGGAAAGGATTGATAAATGGCTAAGAAAGCAATGATCGAGCGCGAAAAGAAGCGCGAACGCTTAGTTAAAAGGTTTGCGGCAAAACGAGCTGAATTAAAACAGATTGCAAAGGATGACTCTCTTCCGATGGAGGATCGTTTCAAAGCTAGATTGAAGTTAGCTAAATTACCAAGAAATTCTGCTCCAAACCGAATGCATAACAGGTGTCAGTTAACCGGGCGGCCTCATGCATTTTACAGAAAACTTAAAGTTTCTCGGATTGCTCTAAGAGAGTTGGGGTCATCAGGTTTGATACCCGGTTTAGTTAAGTCAAGCTGGTAGAGGAGAAAAGACATGAATGATCCTATCGGCGACATGCTTACTAGAATAAGAAACGCTCAAATGCGGGGAAAATCCACAGTATCTACACCTGCGTCAAAATTGCGCGCATGGGTTTTAGATGTTTTAGCTGACGAAGGTTATATTCGTGGTTACGAAAAAACCTCTTCTAGTGACGGACACAGCGCTATCGAAATAAGTTTAAAATATTTTGACGGCGTTCCGGTGATTAAAGAGCTTAAGAGGATATCCAAGCCAGGAAGGCGGGTTTATCTTGGTGTTAAAGATATTCCTCAGGTGCGTCAGGGGTTAGGCGTTTCGATAGTCTCCACGCCCCAAGGGGTAATGTCCGATGCAAGTGCTCGCGCCAAAAATGTTGGCGGCGAAGTCATCTGCACGGTATTCTAGGGAGTTAATTGATGTCTAGGATTGGAAAAAAACCTGTAAACCTACCCTCCGGTGTAAGCGCGTCGGTTTCTGGTCAAACCATTGAAGTGAAGGGACCTAAGGGCACACTTGAGTTTAGTGCAACAGACGATGTTACAATTAAAATGGCTGATAATTCTGTAGCTGTAGAGCCCCGAGGTCAATCTAAGCGGGCCCGCCAACAATGGGGTATGAGCCGCACTATGGTTGCTAATATGGTTAAAGGCGTATCTGAAGGCTTTAAAAAGGAATTAGAAATTAACGGTGTTGGTTACAGAGCTCAATTGCAGGGCAATACTCTAAAGTTAAATCTAGGTTTGTCTCATGACGTTGATTTTCCAATCCCCTCAGACGTTACTGTGTCGGCACCTAAGCCTACTCAAATAATCATTGAAGGCATTGACCCCCAAAGAGTTGGTCAGGTTGCTGCCAATATTCGTGAATGGAGAAAGCCGGAGCCCTACAAGGGTAAAGGTATAAAATACATCGACGAGTACATTTTCCGAAAAGAAGGCAAGAAGAAGTAAGGACGTAAAATAATGGCAAATAGCAAAAGACATTTGTTCTTGAATCGCCGAATGCGCGTTCGGAACAAGCTTAGAAAAGTAAATGCTGGCCGAGTGAGATTATCTGTTCATCGCAGTAATAAAAACATAAGCTGTCAGCTAATTGATGATGTAAAAGGCCTTACTCTTTGTGCTGCATCCTCTATGGAAAATGGTCTAGGTTTTGTTGGTAAAAATAATATTGAAGCCTGTACAAAGGTTGGCGCTGAGCTAGCTAAGCGAGCAAAGTCTGCGGGAATTTCAGAGTGTTATTTTGATCGCGGTGGGTTCCTTTTTCACGGGGGCATTAAAGCTTTAGCTGATGCTGCTCGTGAAGGCGGGTTAAAGTTTTAAGGAGACGGTGTTAATGGCTAAAGAACCAAATCAAAGGGGAAGGAACCGCGATGAAGCGGCCCCCGAACTAGCGGATCGTCTTGTTGCGATTAATAGGGTTTCGAAAACAGTAAAAGGTGGAAAGCGTTTTGGCTTTGCAGCTCTAGTAGTTGTCGGCGATCAAAAGGGTCGAGTGGGCTTTGGTAAGGGTAAAGCTAAAGAAGTCCCCGAAGCAATACGTAAAGCTACTGAGCAAGCTAAAAGACAAATGGTTAGGGTGCCACTTCGTGAAGGCAGAACTTTGCATCATGATATCGATGGACGTCACGGCGCAGGCAAAGTTGTGATGAGGACAGCACCCACTGGTACTGGCATTATCGCTGGTGGTCCAATGCGTGCGGTATTTGAAATGCTGGGTGTGCAAGACGTTGTTGCAAAATCGATAGGTTCTCAAAACCCATACAATATGATCCGCGCAACTCTCAATGGACTTGGCCGGCAGGCAAGCCCAAGAATGGTTGCTCAACGCAGAGGAAAAAAAGTGGCTGATATAATCCGCCGCGATGAAACTCCTGCTGCGGAAACAGCTTAATTTTAAAGGACAATTTCATGGGAAAAACGATAGTAGTACAACAAATTGGGTCACCAATCCGTCGCCCTGAAAAACAACGCCAGACTTTGATTGGGCTTGGGTTGAATAAGATGCACAAAACACGTGAACTAGAGGATACTCCGTCTGTTCGAGGAATGGTTAATAAAATACCACATTTAGTAAAAATTATAGAAGAACGAAATTAACGTAAAGCCGCAAATTGATTATAAACCGCGTTTGTTCCCTTCGTCGCATAATTGGGGGATAATTCCGGTAAAAGGAGAAGCGACATGAAATTAAATGAATTACATGATAATGAAGGCGCAACTCGGAAAAAAAAGCGTATTGGACGCGGTCCAGGCTCCGGTAAAGGTAAAACAGGCGGAAGA
>CACPBQ010000040.1 GCA_902632125.1 Paracoccaceae bacterium
AGCAAGCGCGAGACATCCTCGGTCAAATTCGTTCCAACGAAGTAATAATTCAATAGATTTTAGTATTGAATTATTACTTCCAATCTAAAAAATTTATGACAACAGCTACGAATTTTTAGCTTTTAATTAGCTTTTTCAGATTTTTTTTGAATTTTTTATTTTGTTATCGCATTTTTCAAGTAAATAGTATAAATATAGTTTAACGCTAAACTAATTTTAGGTGAGTTTAAATGACGTCTCGCAAAGTTTCAAAAAAAACCAACGTAAACACACAGCAACTTCTATCTTTTTACAAAGATATGCTTTTAATTAGGCGATTTGAGGAAAAGGCTGGTCAGCTCTACGGCATGGGTCTGATAGGCGGCTTTTGCCACCTCTACATAGGTCAAGAGGCTGTTGTTGTCGGATTAGAGGCTTCTGCAGAAGAAGGAGACAAAAGAATTACTTCCTATCGCGACCATGGACATATGCTCGCTTGCGGTATGGATCCTAATGGCGTGATGGCTGAACTCACAGGCAGGTCTGGTGGCTACTCTAAAGGAAAAGGCGGTTCAATGCATATGTTCAGCAAAGAAAAGAATTTCTACGGTGGTCATGGAATTGTAGGCGCACAAGTCCCTCTTGGAGCTGGACTAGCTTTTGCAGATAAATATTTAGGGAATGATCGAGTAACTTTTACTTATTTTGGCGATGGAGCAGCCAATCAAGGTCAAGTCTATGAGACGTTTAATATGGCGTCGCTTTGGAAACTACCAGTAATATTCGTAATTGAAAATAATCAATACGCTATGGGTACATCACAACTACGCTCAACCTCTACACCGGACATTTATACTAGAGGCGCCGGTTTTGATATACCAGGCGAGGCCGTAGATGGAATGGACGTTCTTTCTGTAAAAGCTGCTGGAGATAAAGCTGTTGAACACTGCCGTGCCGGAAAAGGCCCCTATATTCTCGAAATCAAAACTTATCGATACAGAGGACACTCAATGTCTGATCCAGCAAAATATAGAACAAGAGAAGAAGTTCAAAAAATGCGGGAAGAAAGGGACGCCATCGAAAATGTTAGATCTATTTTATTGACCGGGAAATATGCAAGCGAAGATGACTTAAAGTCGATTGATAAGGAAATTAAGACAATCGTAAATGAATCTGCGGAATTTGCCAAAGCCAGCCCTGAACCAGGACTTGATGAACTTTACACTGATATTTATGCGTAAGGGGATAGAAAATGACAACTGAAATTTTAATGCCAGCTTTATCACCAACAATGGAAGAGGGAACCTTGGCAAAATGGTTAGTCAAAGAAGGCGACACAGTTTCTGCAGGTGATATCATTGCAGAGATAGAAACTGATAAAGCAACTATGGAATTTGAAGCCGTTGATGAAGGTACCATCAGCAAAATATTAGTATCAGAAGGCTCCGAAGGAATTAAAGTTAATAGCCCAATAGCTGTATTGACGAATGATGGAGAGAATGTCTCAAACTTAGAAGTAAGTGATTTATCCGAAGAAAAACAGGCTCTTGCCAGCACTAAAATTTCACAACCAAAAGTCGAGACATCTATCGTAGAAATAATCTCAGAACCCGAATGGACCGACGCTACAAAGGTTAGTCAACAAACCGTCAGAGAAGCCCTGAGAGATGCTATGGCTGAAGAGATGAGACGCGATGAAAAAGTGTTTCTTATGGGGGAAGAGGTTGCTGAATACCAAGGTGCATATAAGGTTAGCCAAGGCCTACTTGAAGAATTCGGCTCAAAAAGAGTTATTGACACACCAATTACTGAACACGGCTTTGCAGGCATAGCCACTGGCGCTTCGTTTGCTGGTCTAAGGCCTATTGTTGAATTTATGACCTTTAATTTTGCGATGCAGGCCATCGATCAGATCGTAAATTCGGCAGCAAAAACTCTTTACATGTCCGGTGGGCAGATGGGAGCACCGATGGTATTCCGTGGGCCAAATGGAGCAGCAGCCAGAGTAGGTGCACAACATAGTCAAGACTTTACTTCTTGGTACGCCCATATCCCAGGTCTAAAAGTAGCAGCACCTTATTCCTCTTCAGATGCCAAGGGCCTTCTTAAATCAGCGATCAGGGATGATAATCCAGTAATCTTTCTTGAAAACGAAATACTTTATGGCCGTAGCTTTGATGTGCCTGCTTTTGAAGACTATGTTATACCATTCGGTAAAGCGAGAATTTGGCGTAAAGGAACCGACATTACCATAGTCTCTTTTGGCATTGGCATGCAGCACGCACTGAAAGCCGCGGAAGAGCTAGCAGCGCAGGGAATAGAAGCAGAAGTTTTAGATTTAAGAACTATAAGGCCAATTGACTACGAGGCAATAATTCAATCGGTTTCCAAAACAAATCGTTGTATTACAGTAGAGGAGGGTTTTCCGATTGCTTCAATAGGAAATCATTTATCCGCCTATGTAATGGAACATGCATTCGACTATCTAGATGCACCAATAATAAATTGTACTGGTAAGGACGTGCCTATGCCTTATGCCGCAAACTTAGAAAAGCTCGCTCTTGTGACGACTGAGGAAGTCGTTAATGCTGCAAAAAAAGTTTGTTATAGATAAAGGAGAGTATCAGTGTCTGTAAATATATTAATGCCTGCACTTTCGCCTACAATGGAGGAGGGTACTCTCGCTAAGTGGCTTGTTAAAGAGGGCGATCGGATACAAAGTGGAGATCTAATTGCTGAAATTGAAACCGACAAAGCAACTATGGAATTTGAAGCCGTTGATGAGGGAATTATCGGCAAACTTTTAGTCTCAGAGGGTAGCGAAGGCGTCAAAGTCAACAGTCCAATTGCTATTGTTTTAGATGATGGTGAAGACCTAAAAGTAAATGAAATGGCAAAACCGGTTATGAAAGCAGAACTCCCAAAGCCACAAGTCATAATAGAAGAAATCTTAGAGGTTAAAACCCCCTCAAAGAATACCGAGCAGGCTCCTAACAGTCGGGTCTTCGCTACACCTATCGCAAGAAGATTAGCTAGAGAAAAAGGCATTGATTTGGGAAGTATTAGTGGTTCTGGTCCCCATGGGAGAATAGTAAAAGCTGACATTTTAGGTGTAAGCTCATTGCAAGTAAATACTAATGAAGAGGGTTTAGAAAACCCTGTTTCAAGTACTAATGTTCAACAAGAGTCTAGATCATCAGTAACAAATCTTTACGCTGACAGAGAATTTAAAGAAATTCCTCTCAACAGTATGAGAAAAACCGTTGCTAACAGGCTAACAGATGCAAAACGAAATATTCCTCACTTTTACCTGAGAAAAGAAGCAAGAATAGACGAATTATTGCAAGTAAGAGCAAGATTGAACGCATATTTAGCAGAAAAAAATAATAAACTTTCAATTAACGATTTTATTATAAAATCCTGCGCATCGGCACTGCAATCGGTACCGACTGCAAATGCCATTTGGGCGGAAGACAAAATTCTTCAACTTAAACCCTCTGATATAGCAGTAGCTGTTTCAGTGGAGGATGGGCTTTTTACACCCATTATACGAGATACTGAGACTAAAAGCTTATCCAATATTTCACAAGAAATGAAAGAATTGGCTGAAAAAGCTCGCTCCAAAAAGCTCATGCCAAATGAATATCAAGGTGGAAGTTTTTCAATTTCAAACCTAGGAATGTTTGGAGTAGATAACTTTGATGCAGTTATAAACCCTCCTCATGGAGCGATACTAGCAGTTGGCAGAGTTCTTCGAAAACCAATAGTTAATGAAGATGGTTCTATATCGGCGGCCAATTTGATGTCGCTGACGCTTTCTGTTGACCATCGTGTGATTGATGGTGCTTTGGGCGCCCAATTGCTTGGCGCTATTACTAAATACCTTGAAGATCCGGTACTAATGTTAACTTAAAAATCACTCAGACAGCAAAATCTGATCCATTTTGATCGAAGGCGTGCTGCAGCCAGCCTCACCAACTATTTTAGCTGGAACGCCTGCGACAGTTTTCTTAGGTGGTACTCCCTGTAATACAACTGAGCCCGCTGCAATACGACAGCAACTTCCAACTTTTATATTTCCAAGCACCTTAGCCCCGGCACCTATCATCACACCATCACCTATTTTGGGATGACGATCCTCGTCTTCCTTACCAGTGCCACCTAGTGTAACCGAGTGAAGCATAGAGACATTATCACCAACAACCGATGTTTCACCAATGACGATCGAATGCGCGTGATCTATCATTAAACCTTTTCCAATTTTTGCTGCCGGGTGTATGTCTATTCCAAAAACTTCTGAGGTTCTCATTTGGAAAAAATATGCCATATCCCTTTGATTGTTATACCAAAGCCAGTTCGAAACCCTATAAGCTTGAACTGCAAGAAAACCCTTAAAATATAAAAGAGGCTGCATGTACCTGTTACACGCCGGGTCTCTATCTACCACCGCCATAACATCAGCTCTCGCAGCGTTTGCAATCTGAGGATCACCAGAAATAGCCTTGCTGCAAATATCTCTCAGAATTTGGTCAGATATTTCAACCGATGCCAATTTGGACGAAACTCGATGGGCCAAAGCATTATCAAAGCTAGAATGTTGAAGTATACTAGTATGAATAAATCCACCTATCGCTGGCTGTGCTACGACAGCATCTTCAGCCTCACTACGCACTCTATCCCAAACGGGGTCTAACTGGGCATGTTTTTTTTCTAAATTAACCATCATCTGATCTCTTTGTTATAAACAAGATATAGTGCTCTAACTTTCAAATCTCAACATTTTCACAAAATTCTTTTGCTAAGATCTAGTCTTTACTATTTTTTTCTATTGCTCTCCAATTGGAGACATTTTGATTGTGATCACTTAAATTTGTGGCAAATGCGTGCCCTCCGGTACCATCTGCAACAAAAAATATGAAGTCTGTTTTTTCAGGATTCAAAGCAGCAAAAATACTTTCTTTACCTGGGTTTGCAATTGGTGTTGGAGGCAAGCCCTTCCTTAAATATGTATTCCAAGGCGAATCTTTGCGAAGCTCACTTTGTCGGAGGCCACGTCCTAAGATTTCTTTACCTTTAGTTATTCCGTAAATTACTGTCGGATCAGTTTGTAGAGGCATACCCTTTTTAAGGCGGTTGATAAATACGCTCGCAACAATCCGCCTTTCACTTTTGAGCCCAGTCTCTTTTTCGATAACTGAGGCTAAAATTAAGGCTTCTCCGGGCGTTTTAAATGGCAAGTTATTCGATTTAGACTCCCAAGCTCTTTGCAAAATGATGTCTTGTTTTACAGACATTCGCTTTATTATCGATGATCTAGTATCCTTTCGACCAAATTCGTAACTAGTGGGGGCCAAACTGCCCTCTTCAGGAATTTCGTTTATCTTTCCAGTAAGATAGCTAATTTCATTTAAAGCCTGAACTATTCGCCATGAAGTAGTGCCCTCTGCCACTACAATTCTGTGCCTGGTACTTTCATCATTTATTAATGAATTAAATGCTGACGGTCTCTTGTCACTAGATTTAAAAACAAACTTTTCTTTTAATTTTGAAGTTTTAGGATCAAGCTCTCGAACTCTGATGGTTGTTGAAACAATGCCTACTCCGTAGACAATCTCTGTGCCACAAGTGTTGGCTCCACCTTGGGTAACTATATTAGAAATATCCTGCATTGTTGAAAAAGCTGGAATAAGAAAACTACCCGCTTTCAATTTCGTCTCTTTTTCCTGATAGCGGACGCCTACCCTAAAAAACCAAGCCGACTGAAGTGCACCTTTTTTTTCCAATTCTTCAGAAACTGTACGAAATGAACTACCGCTTGGGATCCGAACGCATATGGGTGTCACTAAAGGGCCCGCGGCAATAAAAAAAGATTTGGCCGTCAGACCTATTCCGCCGGCTAAAAGCATCATTACAACTAATAAAGAAATTATATTTGATGCAGCACTTCGCCACATTTTAGACCTTCGCCAATAGCAAACTAGCGTTGGTTCCCCCAAAGCCAAAAGAGTTGGAGATAGCAAAATTTATCTCTCTTGATACTTTTTTATTTGGCGCCAAATCAACCTGTGTTTCTATTGCTGGTTGATCTAAATTGATTGTTGGTGGCGCGACCTGATCACGAATCGCTAAAATAGTAAAAATAGCCTCTATTGCTCCAGCTGCACCCAGTAAGTGACCAGTTGATGACTTAGTAGAAGACATCGTTAGTTGCCCGGCCTTATCTCCCATCATTCGCTCTACTGCTGCTAATTCGATTACGTCTGCCATGGTTGAAGTACCATGCGCGTTTATGTAATCTATCTGACCAGGTTCGATATCGGCTTTTTTGAGCGCAGCCAACATAGATCTTTCTCCTCCCTCGCCATCTTCGGAGGGTGCGGTTATATGATAGGCATCCCCAGACAAACCATATCCTACAATTTCAGCGTAGATTTTGGCTCCTCGGCTTTTTGCATGCTCATACTCTTCCAAAACAACGATTCCAGCCCCCTCGCCCATTACAAAACCATCGCGGTCTATATCATAGGGGCGAGATGCCTTAGTAGGATCGTCAGCTCTTCTAGTTGATAGTGCTTTACAAGCATTAAACCCGCCAATCCCTATTTCAGAGATGGCAGCCTCAGCACCACCCGCTATCATAACATCAGCATCATTAGAAGAAATAAGCCTAGCCGCATCACCAATTGCATGTGCTCCGGTTGAACAGGCTGTTACAACTGAATGATTAGGGCCTTTAAAGCCAAATCTTATGCTTACTTGTCCGGATATCAAATTTATTAATGCGCCTGGTATAAAGAAAGGTGAAATTCTTCGAGGCCCACGCTTATTTATCATTACTGCAGTTTCTGCTATAGAATTTAAACCACCTATACCAGAACCAATCATTACACCTGTACGAGTTAAACTGGCCTCATCAGTAGGCTTCCAATCAGCATCTCTTACGGCCATTTCAGAAGCAGCGATACCATACAATATAAAGTCGTCTACTTTTCTTCGCTCCTTTGGCTCCATCCAATCGTCGGCATTAAATGTTCCATTGAGGCCATCTCCATGAGGAACTTCGCAAGCATATTTTGTAGCTACCCGATCAGCGTTAAAACGAGTTATAAGACCCGCACCAGACTCTCCATCAAGAATACGTGACCATGTTTCCTCAACGCCACTGGCGAGAGGCGATATTAACCCTATTCCCGTGATCACTACTCGACGCATGTTTTACTCATTTTAGATCGCATTGTTTGCTAATAGCGCGTAAGAGCCCTATGGGGCAAGTCTTGTCAGTTCCCTCTATACAGCAAATAAAAAACCCTCGCAGTATAGCGAGGGCTCCATTCATGTAAGACTGTGCCTAAGCAGCCTCTCCGATGAACTTAACAGCATCTCCAAAAGTTTGAATGTTTTCAGCAGCATCATCTGGTATTTCAATCCCAAACTCTTCTTCAAATGCCATAACTAACTCAACCGTATCCAAGCTATCGGCACCTAAATCATCAATAAACGAAGCATTATCAACAACTTTATCTTCATCAACGCCTAAATGTTCTACAACAATTTTTTTAACGCGGTCTGCGGTATCGCTCATCGTATCATCCTCATTCTGCAGGGATTTAACCCAATTTACCCCTAAATCAAAAAGGGTTTTGCCCTATTGGGCGGTTATGTTAATTAAAGCTAGCATGCTATCTTTTTGTTTAAACAACTCATCATGTGCTTATCACGAGGGCTATAACATAAGAATTCAAATTAGCAAATGTTTTGCATAAAAAAGAATGCCAAACTTCAAAATAGTCTATTAAGTAAGACAATCCTTAACTTTCATATCATAGCCATACCGCCGTTAATATGCAGTGTTGCTCCAGTCAAATAGCTTGCCTCAGGGCTTGCCAAATATAATACAGCAGATGCTATTT
>CACPBQ010000041.1 GCA_902632125.1 Paracoccaceae bacterium
CAATTCATTTAAAATTTTAAGCTGTCTATGGGTATGCTGAAATCTATTTCCACTTGGATGTTTGCCTACCTCAGAATGAAACTCCACATCCAGAGGCTCTATTTCATTATTCACCATTTCTCGAACAGCCTCGATCAAAGGAGCTACTTTTTTTGTAATACCTAAATCCATTTTTTTGCCCCAATTAGGTTAATTTATAATTTGCGAATTTTTCTCTCAATGTGAGCTTTGACACTTTACCAGTAGCCGTTAATGGTAAGGCATCTAAAAACTCTATTGCATCTGGCAATTGCCACTGCGCAATATGCTCAATAAGTAAATCGTCAACTTCTTTCTTTGTAACACGATTTTTTCCGTTTGACACGACTACGAGAAGTGGTCTTTCCTCCCATTTTGGATGAGAAACAGCAATGACAGCACAATTTGCAACTTTCGGATGACCCATAACGATATTTTCAATATCAATCGAGCTAATCCATTCACCACCTGACTTTATCAAGTCTTTAGCTCTATCCTGAATATTGAGAAAACCATCTGGTGTTATCGAGGCGATGTCACCCGTTCCAAACCAACCCTCCTTATCGAAAGCTTCTTCCGTAGCTTGTTCGTTGTTATAATAGCCAGAAATAATTGCATTTCCCCGAACATGTAATTCGCCCGATGCTATTCCATCATGAGGTAAAGAATTACCTTTTTCGTCGATAATTTTTAAATCAACTCCAAATACTCGGCGCCCTTGATAACATTTTTTAGATAGTTGCTCACCGTAAGAAAGCACTTTATTCATAGATTGAGGCAGAAAACCTTGTGTCCCAATTGGGCTCATTTCAGTCATGCCCCATGCATGACAAACAGTAATTCCTAGTTCCTCGAATTCTTCAATCATTGATTTAGGAGCTGCTGAACCACCGATGACAACATTTTGGAATTGGGAAGGAGCCCTATCCTGTTTGCGAATTTCCTCAAGAAGTCCAAGCCATACGGTAGGCACCCCCCACGCAGAATTAACACCTTCATTATCGATCAACTTAAATAATGAGGCACCATCAAGGTTTGAACCTGGAAAAACCAATGACGTTCCTGTCAAGGGCGCACCATAAGGAAGACCCCAAGCATTGACATGAAACAATGGAACCACTGGCAAAACTTTCATACCATTACCAAGATAGCGCCCCATATTTAATGAAAGCGTAAGTGCGTGCAGTACAGTAGACCGATGTGAATACAGCGCTCCCTTTGGGTTTCCCGTAGTTCCTGAGGTATAACACAAACCCGCTGCCGAGTTTTCTGGCAAATCTGGCCATATAATATTTTGAGAACTCTTTGATATTAAAGTTTCATAGCACAAGTACTGATTGGAAAAGTTAGACATACTTTCAGTGTCTGTCATAACAACAATCACTAAATTTTTAGGTAGCTTTGGAGCGAGTTGCTCTATAATTGAAATAAATGTGGTATCAACAAATAATAAGCTATCGCCAGCATGCTCAATTATATAAAGCATTTGTTCAGCGCTTAGACGAGGGTTAATTGTATGGCATACAGCACCAACGCCACTGACAGCATAATATAATTCTAAATGACGATAGCCATTCCATGCCAAAGTGGCGACTCTATCGCCTTTTTTTACTCCCAAATCCAAAATAGCATTTGCCAATTTACAAACTCTGACTAAACATTCGCTGTAATTGTAACGATGTTTGTCGCCTTCTGTTCTTAATGATACAACCTCACTGACAGAATGATTTTCCGCGGCAAATTTCAAAATCTCTATTATCGAAAGATCGCGCTGCATCATCTGGCCAAGCATTATAATTTCCTCCAAAGGTTGCGTACTGTTTTATTGAAAAATTACTTGAGTAAGACCACAAAATAAAAAAATTTTATGTTACATTAATTTCGTAGTGTCCAGTGGAAATTTTGGCCTTGAGAGACGGTTCCTAGTTACCCAATTAAGTTGATGCTGCGCTCGTGTAATTGCAACATAAGTTAACCGCTTCCAAAGTGGTTGTCCCGACTCTACTCTGCCGGTTCGCTCCGCTACGGCCAAATCGCTCGAAATAACTTGTACTTTCTCCCATTGAGATCCCTGAGATTTGTGGATCGTAACAGCTGAACCATGTAAAAAAGTAGCGCCCATACGAGCAGCAAATGGTATAAATGGTTCTTCAACATCAGGCTTTTCAATTTTAACAATTGACGCTGCTGAAACCTGTGGGTCATCTGAGCCAATGATAAAAAGTTTGGAAAAGCCTGGCTTCCTTCCAGGACCTAAATAAATGACATGAGCTCCTTTCACGAGGCCCCGCGCCTCTAGATCTATTCTTTTTTTTCGATGTTTGAGAGGTAGTTCAATACCGTCACAAATTAATGGTTCCCCAGGAACTAACTCAGTTTCAGTAATTGAATGAGCTTCTCTAAAAGCATTTATTAGGCGAATTCTGGTCGAGTTCCGCCAGACTAAAACTGGACTGAATGCCATCAAATCAATATCTACTCTCTGACTGTAAATAACTCTTTCATCAGAAACAGAAGCTTCCCTAACCAATTGATCAAAAGCCAAAAAATCAATAGCAGGGTCTTGTAATTTACTAGCTAATTCTAAAATTGGATTATCGCTTTGTTGGCGATGAATTTGCCGTAGAAAATATTTTCTTTTGTCAGGGATTTTATCGAAAACCATACTCCCTGATTGATTAATGGGAGCTAGTTGGGCTGGATCACCAAATAAAATTAAAATAGCAAATATTTCCTTCAAATCTTCAAACTGCTGATTATCAAGCATTGACGCCTCATCAACGAAACCAACATCCAACGGCTCCTCTCTGCGTTTCCAACCTTGGATAAAGTCTGACCCTTTTAAACCAGCAGAAGCTAAAGCCCCAGGGATAGATTTATTTGTATTATAAAATTCGAAAATGCGATCTAAGGTCGACTTTTCAAAATTCTCATTGTCGGGCCGAGCAGAATTTCCAATCAACCACTCAGCAATTTTTTCGTATTCGGGGTCGTATATTGGAGTGTATAAGATACGGTGAAGAGTAGTCGCAGGAACACCCTTACTTCTCAAAACGCTAGCCGCTTTATTTGTGGGTGCTAAAATAGATAAGGAACGCTCGTTTCTAAGTTTTTTACTTTCATAATCGCCCGTGATAATATTAACACCCGATAACTTCAAAGCCTCAAAAAGTTGTGAAATTAGTAATGTTTTTCCTGTTCCAGCTCTTCCAATTATACTCAGAATAGAAGATTGGCGATCAAATTTTGCTGATAACTTCTCTTGATCTAAATCTATGCCGGAAAGTCTTAGAGTTGATACGACTTCATTATAGGCTTTGGTTTGGTCGTCCGAAAAATAAACTACGTCGCTTGCCATAGACAATTATTTATACTTTTGCCCTGAATTAGGCCACTCATATTCTTATTTGCTGGGCAAAATATCAGTCTACCATGTTAAAGGTTCAAAACAACAATACGAGCATCTTTTGAGCAATAACACCCTAACATTAACGTCTTTAACAAAATAATTTGTAATTTAATTTTGTTAATTGATTAAAATTTCTGACAGGGTACTCAGCCCTTTTCGCGGAGATTGAACCAATACTGCCATATTTCCTGGCTTGTGTTCGTTTTTGCGCATTTTCATGTGGGCCTCAGGTATCTCATCCCAAGAGAAAACTTCCGACATGCATGGATCTAGTCGTTGTTCAATCATAAGTTGGTTGGCTGCAGAAGCCTGTTTAAGATGCGCAAAGTGGCTACCCTGTATCCTTTTTTGGTTCATCCAGACGTAACGAGCATCCATGGTAAGATTATACCCAGTTGTTCCCGCGCAAATCACTACCATCCCACCTGTCTTACATACAAAAGTTGAAACCGGAAAAGTTGTCTCCCCAGGGTGTTCAAATACCATATCAACATTCACGCCCTTTCCAGTTATCTCCCAAATTGCTTTGCCAAACTTTCTAGCTTCAGAAAACCAATCTTTAAATTCAGGACTGTTGACAGTAGGCAATTGCCCCCAACAATTAAAATCTTTCCGGTTAATAACACCTTTAGCGCCTAGGTTAGTGACAAATTCTCGTTTATCTTCGTCCGATATTACAGCTATAGCATTAGCTCCCGCAGTTTTAATTAATTGAATTGCGTAAGAACCCAAGCCACCAGATGCACCCCAAACCAAAACATTTTGACCAGGCTTTAAGTCATGTGGTTGATGACCAAATAGCATCCGGTAAGCTGTTGCCAGCGTCAATGTATAACAAGCACTCTCTTCCCAACTTAAGTGTTTAGGACGTGGCATAAGTTGTTGGCTTTGTACCGCTGTGAATTGAGCGAAAGAACCATCCGGGGTTTCATAACCCCAAATTCTCTGGCTATTAGAAAACATTGGATCACCACCATTACATTCTTCGTCATCACCGTTATCCTGATTGCAGTGAATTACTACTTCATCGCCCACTTTCCAACGGGTCACTTTATCACCGACAGCCCAAACAACGCCCGCAGCATCTGAACCTGCAATATGGTATTCGGCTTTGTGTACATCAAATGGACTTATAGGAACACCTAGACCAGCCCAAACACCGTTATAATTAACGCCAGCAGCCATAACCAAAACTAAAACATCGTGGCTATCGAGTTTGGGCGTGTCCACAATTTCAACTTGAAATGATTGATCAGGCTCCCCATGCCTTTCACGGCGTATCGTCCATGCCAACATCTTTGGAGGAACATAGCCGATTGGAGGTATCTCTCCGATTTCGTAAAGATCTTTTTCAGGTGCATCGTAGCGAAGTAAAGATTCGTTTGCATCTAAGGCCATTTGCTTCTCCATTCATGTGAATCACTGCGAAATATCGTTTTGCCGCATGACCAATATAATTAACTTGGTAATATTACAACCAAAATAATATCTAAATAGTAATTTTATTACTGCGTAGAATTAATATTTTAATAAATCATTGAATTTAAATATTTTAATTTTTAAATATTTTTCAGAAAAAAGCTTGATTTTACTGTAAACATAGCGATTTTTCTACTTAATACCGCAAAAAATTGACTTTTTTTATAATTTTCTGAATAATGGTACGAATTTATGAAATATTATTATCAAGGAAAATTAAGTTGTGATTGTAAAGAAAGATCAGCCTTGGTTGATAAGAACTTATGCTGGGCACTCTACAGCCAAAGCGTCAAATGAGCTTTATCGTTCAAACCTAGGTAAAGGGCAAACCGGTCTTTCAGTTGCATTCGATCTCCCAACGCAAACTGGATATGATAGCGACCATATATTGGCGCGAGGAGAAGTTGGCAAGGTTGGAGTGCCTATTAGCCACCTCGGCGATATGCGAACCTTATTCGATCAAATACCATTAGAGGACATGAACACCTCTATGACGATTAATGCGACTGCCCCGTGGTTACTGGCACTTTATGTGGCAGTAGCTGAAGAACAAAAAGCAGATATGTCTAAACTAAAAGGTACTGTTCAAAACGACCTTGTGAAAGAATATTTAAGCCGAGGCACTTATATTTGCCCTCCTAAACCTTCAATGAAATTAATCGGCGACGTTGCAGAATATTGCTTCAATAAAATACCTAGATGGAACCCAATGAACATATGCTCCTATCATCTGCAAGAAGCTGGAGCAACTCCCGAACAAGAGCTGGCTTATGCTCTAGCAACTGCAATCTCAGTTTTAGACGAGCTAAAAACCAGAGTACCTGAGCACGATTTTCCAGAATTGTGTGGACGATTATCGTTCTTTGTAAACGCAGGTATCAGATTTGTTACAGAGATGTGCAAAATGAGGGCGTTTGTTGATCTATGGGATGAAATTTTATTAGAAAGATATGGTGTTAAAGATCCAAAATTTAGACGCTTCCGATATGGCGTACAAGTAAACAGCTTAGGTTTAACCGAACAACAACCAGAAAATAATGTCTATCGCATTTTAGTCGAAATGCTAGCGGTCACGTTATCAAAAAAGGCAAGAGCAAGAGCAGTGCAGCTTCCGGCTTGGAATGAAGCCTTAGGCCTTCCAAGGCCCTGGGACCAACAGTGGTCTATGAGAATGCAACAGATCATGGCATTTGAGACAGACCTCTTGGAATACGAAGACCTTTTTGATGGAAACCAAGTCGTGGACGCAAAAGTGGAATCTCTGAAAGCGAGCGCACGTTACGAGCTAGAAACAATAGAGGCGCAGGGAGGCGCTTTGAACGCAATAGAATACATGAAGTCACGGTTAGTAGAAAGTAACACCGATAGGTTGCAAAACATTGAAAGCAATCACACGACAGTGGTTGGTGTTAACAAGTTTACAAACACAGAAAAGTCACCGCTGGTTTCAGGTGATGGTGGGATAATGGTCGTTGATCCGTCAGTTGAGAAAGATCAAATTGATCGTTTAAACCTGTGGCGAAGAAAAAGAGACGAAAAATTAGTTAACAAGGCATTATTTAACTTGAGGAAAGCGGCGTCAGACGGCCAAAATATTATGCCTGCAAGTATCGAAGCGGCCAAAGCAGGCGCTACCACAGGTGAATGGGCCCAAGAAATGAGAAATATCTATGGCGAGTATCGTGGGCCAACCGGCGTAGCAGTGGGTATATCTAACAAAACGGATGGCCTCGACGAGCTTCGTAGTGCCGTTGATGCCGTTAGCGATAAATTAGGTGAGAGATTAAAATTTCTAATTGGCAAACCAGGTCTAGATGGGCACTCAAATGGGGCTGAACAAATAGCTTCTAGAGCTCGTGACTGTGGAATGAAAATTGAATATGAGGGGATACGTTTGACGCCCCAAGAACTTGTGGAAACTGTCAAATCGACAAGAGCTCATGTAATTGGCCTCTCCATATTATCCGGAAGCCATATACCGCTTGTTCAGGATATGATCACCCTATTGGCAAAAGAAGGATTAACAAAAATTCCGATTGTCGTTGGCGGTATCATTCCAGAAGAAGATAAAGCGAAATTATTAAAGATGGGTATTTCTAAAGTTTATACACCCAAAGACTTTGAAATGAACACGATAATGATGGACATAGTGAATTTAGCCGAACCAACAGAAATCGCTGCCGAGTAAAAGAATATTAATTACAGTTAATTATTTTAAAAGCTGATTGAAAAATATCAGCTAAAATGAAATAGAATACTTCATATAGTGTAAATTTAAGCAGCTCAAAATGAAAATAAGACCCCTAGCTAAAGCCGATTACAAAGAGTGGCGAGGACTGTGGGTTTCTTATTTAGATTTCTATGAAGCCTCTTTAAAAGCCGAAGTTATTGATGAAACTTTCAGCCGATTTATAGATAATAATCAAACTAGACAAAATGCATTAGTGGCAGAAAATAAAAATGAGCTAGTTGGACTAGTGCATTATATTTTTCATCTAGACACTTGGGAGATCCAGGAGGCTTGCTATTTACAAGATTTATTTGTCATTCCTCATAATCGGGGTAAAAAAATAGGACAACTGTTAATAGAGAGCGTATATGAGAGAGCTGATAAATATGGGGCTTCATCTGTCTATTGGCTCACACAGGAATTTAATGTGCCAGCACGAAAACTTTATGATCGAGTAGCAGATTTAACTCCATTTG
>CACPBQ010000042.1 GCA_902632125.1 Paracoccaceae bacterium
CATTCCGCCCATTGCTGGAGGGGGCATATTTCCCATATGAGCATCCGTCATTCCGCCCATTGCTGGAGGAGGCATAGCTCCCATGTGAGCGTCCGTCATCCCGCCCATTGCTGGAGGGGGCATGCTTGCCATATGATCTGGGCCCATACCACCCATAGCTGGTGGTGGCATATTTCCCATCATATCAGCATTCATTCCGCCCATAGCATGCGGTGGCATTGCTGCCATATCAGCAGCTGTTGCCCCGGCAAATGCGTCTGGCGGCATGTTGCCCATCATTTCAGAGTTCATTGCAGCAGGATCCATCTGCTGCCCGTTAGGTCCCATTATAGCCATTAAACAATCCCCCCCGATTGTAGAATTTAATAAAGAATATCTTAATTAACTAGTTAATAACCTTCAGCATGGAACAAGATATCAAGCTGAGTCAAGCTAGTTTGATAGATATTTTTTATATTATATGAAAAAACACAGCTGGGGGTAAAGTAAACATACTCTTTATATATGATCCGTCTTTGGTGTTTTAAATTCTAAAAGTATAAAAATCTAAAAGGATATACCAATTTAACATGATTTTTATATATATTTTGAGCTACTAAACTAAACTATCCTCTAGCTTAGAAAATAAAACTTTATAAAACAACCACGTTTGGGGGGCAGCCAATTGGTTAGAGAAGGATTTTGTCAACTGTGGAAATATGTCACCGCCTTTTGAGAATTGTTAAATTATCAATAAAATCGTTTACTTTTTTTTTCCTGTCTAACCATTTTATTTAAAAGAACTTTGGCAATGTATAATTTAGGCCAATGAATGGTTTCCTAAATATTTGTAAATATCGTTACTTTCTGTTGAAAAAGAGAAAGTTAATGCCAAGAGAAAGCTGTTTTAAAATACTTATTTGTACTAATTCTATTCTGGCTCTTTAAATGATTCCTCAAATGCATTCATGATCGGATAGGTGAAATAAGAAATCAAAGGCCGTTGTCCGACCATTAAATCTGCAGTTGCCAGCATTCCTTGCGACAAAATAAAATCTGATGGCATTCTAGTGCCCTCAAGGCCTTGTGTCTTGACTCTTCCTCTGTAAAAAACGCCCTTGTCACCAGATAATGATTCATTAAATGTGTCGTTAGAGACGTATATTAATTCACCCTCTAAGCCCCCAAATTCTTGAAACGGCATAGCATCTAATTTGACAGAAACTTTCATACCGACCTTCATATCAGGTATCTCTTTCGGATCTATATCAATCTCAAGGAACAAAGGCTGATTAGACTGAACCAAAGTAACAATAGCCTCACCTTCACTGACCACACCACCTCTAGAAACCTCCGGCAAGTCCAAAACAATACCTTCGGCTGGAGACCTCACTATTATGTTATCCACAAGTCGAGATAGCTTAATTTTTTCTTGTTTTAGCTGGATTAATTCTTCATTCTTAGCTGTTATTTCGCCATTCAGTTTTGAGGTCCAACTTGCTATGAAGGCTTGTTTGTCCGCATTTTGGGTTGTGATTGCAGATTCAAGTTTCAAAATTGAAGTCTTGGCATTAAACTCAGCTTTTTCCGCATTCAATAAAGCATCTTTTGCAGAAAGATAATCTAGCTCAAGCTTTGTAGTTGAGGTTTTGGAGGTAAATTCAGATTTCTGTGCGTTTAAAAGTGTATCTTGAGAAGTTAGATACTCTGATAAAGATACGATCCCTCGCTCCATTAGGTCTTTCTTTACCTCAGTCTGTTTAAATTTTATTTCTGTTTGTTTAGTTAAAATTTCTGATAACGTGCCCGACTGCCGATCATACAGTTCTTTCTTTGCTATGGCCAGTTTAGCCTTGATTTCTGTTTGTGCTATTGCAATATCCAGGAGCTCTTTTGATGACTCATACTCGTTTCGAGCCGTGTCCAGCTTAGAGTCAAAGGACTTAATCTTTTCAGAATATTCCATTACTTTTTTCAATAAAGTGGCGCTGTATAATTCATTAAATTTTGCAGAATTATTTGGTAGATTTAATTTTTTAATAGTTGCTTCATAAAAACTATCTAATTTAAGGTCTGAATTGAATTTCTGAATGTTATCGATCAACATCAGTTCCATATGAAGTCCTACCAAAGACTGGTAAATATTATCGATCTTTTCTTGGTTCTTTTTTAAATCTACGCTTACGACCGTATCATCTAAATATGCTATGATCTGACCTTTAACCACTGCGTCACCGCGGTTCACTTCAATACTTTTCACGACGGAACTTGCACTAGCTTCGACAATAACATTCGGCGTTGCAGTCAGAAATTCCCCACGGGCAGATATTGTTGTGTCTACCTGACTAAAGGATGCGAATATGACGCTCCCAATAAAAAATGTTAGAAACGTAAGAGTAATAGTTAAAAGAGGCTTTGAGGGACCCTGCTCATATATGGCGTCAGTGTCATCTATTTCAAAATCATCTGACGCTTTTTCCGAAAATTTTTGAATTGGTACAGAACCATTATCAGCAGCGCCGGTGCGCTCATATTTTGCTACTACTTGGTTTGACTTTCGTAAATTTTCTGAAATAGTTTTCATAATACGAACAGCAGCTTCTGGATTTTTACTCAAATAAGTTTCAAAAGAATTGGCTGTTACTTCAGTAACTACTGTATTTTCCTTCGCCCTAGCACCAGCACTTCGAGGATTTCCATCAATAAGTGCCATCTCACCAAAAAGAGTGGGGGCGACTAACTCAGCCAGTACTTGCTCACCGTCAGCACTGTGTTTTGTGATCTCCACAGTTCCTGATTTTACAACGTACGCATAAGCAGCGCTTTCACCCTCTCGGAAAATATACTCACCGTCTGTAAAAGATTTATCAGCCATTCAGTTTCTCATCATAACTCAACGGGTAGAATTTTATGTCCCCGTTAATTTTTGCTCCATTGCCCATAGCTCTTGGTAGAGCGCACAGGTTTTTAAAAGTTCATCATGCGCTCCCTGACCTACAACTACACCTTTATCGAGCACTATTATTTGCTCAAATTGTGCGGTTGAGCGAAGATCATGAGTTGCCATTATAACAGTTTTTAAGTCACATATTTTTGAAAAGTTTTCAAAGAAAGAAATCTGAGTTGATTTATCTAAATTAGCAAGTGCTTCATCAATTAAAAGAATACGAGGCATTGCTATTAGGCCGCGGGCCAAAGCTAAAGTGACACGATCGCCTTGCGATAATGGCATACCAAACTGATTGATTTCGGTTGACATACCCTCTTGTAACTGATCCAGAACCTTTTGCAGGCCAGATATTTCAAGTATTTCCTGAAGCTCCCGTTCACTGATACCTGGGTTTACCTTTCGCAGATTTTCTTCGATTGTAGCTCCAAAGAACACAGGCTTGCCATCTATCAACGTATTTTGGCTGCGATAATTATCTAAACTTAAATGGCGAATATTCTGTCCATCAATCTCCATTGAGCCCGTATTTGGTCTTAAAAAACCTTGGCAAAGACGCAAGAAAGTAGTCTTTCCAGCACCAGAAGGTCCGACAACAGCCACTTTGGCTTTTGCCGGAATGCTTAGTGTTAGCCCATCAAGAGCATTCGAATTTTCAAATCTAACAACAACGTCCTTGCAAACTACCTCACCCTTCACGACCATTTCATTTCCAGCGCCAACCCGTTCGCTTGGACCATTCCAACTTTTACCTATTGAATCCAGTGTCGACTTGAAGCTCTTCAAATCTGAAAAAAACGTGAAAAACGAAGTAAACGGGGATACAAGCTTTCCTCCAAGCATATTACACGAAATGATCGCACCAGCTGAAAGCCCGTCAGCAAGCACCAGCAGGACCCCAGTTGTAACGATAGCAACCGTCATGAGCTGGGTCAGAGTTGCATTTACATTGGTTATAATCATGCTAGAAATTTGGCCTTGGATACTTTGGCGTATACTTCTCGACGAGACTTTTCGCCATTCTCGACGTTGTGAAGCCTCAAGCGAGAATGCTTTAATCGTCTCTATGCCCGCAATATTGGCTTGGGCAACTCTGCGTTTTGAGGCTTCTATCGGCCCTGTGATCTTGGCAGCCTCTTGCTGGCGCCATCTACCAAAAAGGGTAATGGCTCCATGGGCCATTGAAAACAAAGTTACTATGAGAGCGAGCATAGGGCTATAACCGAAAAGAACAGGGAGGAATACTAAGATGGTAGTCGCATCAAAAATTGTCTTAAGAACTTGGGTCGAGATAAAGTTTTTAATTACTCCGGAGGCATGAAGAAGCGACTCGAACTCAGAACTTGATCCTGTTTGGAAAGTGGAAGCTGGCATTGCCGTTACTTTGTCAAAAATATCACCGGCTAATCGCGCTTCTATTGATGTGGAAATAAAATTTATAACATAGTCACGAACATAGCCAAGTATGCCATTGAAAATCAGCGCCGCACATACGCCCATCACCAAAATATATAAGGTTGATACCGCTCCAAAATTTAAAACTTTATCTAGAGATATTTGTATAAATACGATTGGAGCCAGTCCCAAAATAGCTGTTAAAATAGCAGCAATAAAAGTTAGCCCTAGTAGGCCTTTAAATCGGTAAAGCTCCGGAATGAACCAGGTCCAGTCAAAAGCACGATCTTGTGAAGGAATGCCCGTTTCACTGGAGATTAGATAAACAGATCCGGCCCAATTACGTTTGAATTCACTCTCGGTTTCAACATCAATTTTATTCGACGGATCTAAAGGATCCATTGATTGAAACTCAACTACATTTTCAATATTGCGCTTGCAGCTAATTAATATTTTAGCTGTGCCATCGCGCATAAGCGCGACGCAGGGAAAATAGTAGGAACGGTCAATTAAAGTTTTTATACTTGGTTTCAGACGCTGAACTTTTACACCCTGGTCCTTGAGAGTATTTTTTAATTCTTTCTCAGATTTAATTTGACCCTGCGATATCTTTTTTTCAAGCTGCTCAACAGTAATTCGGTTGCCAAACTGTCCAGCCAGAGAGATCACGCTTAGTGATAAAGATCTTAGAGTTTTTGAGTTCATTTCATCACTCTATAAATATACATTCATTTAAATATATCATATTATACATAAGAACTTTCAAAAAAATACAATTTTTCAAGGTTTGTATTTATCCCTAACCTTCATAATCTCCATTAAGACCTTTTCTGAAATAGTATTCGCAACCGTATCGCCTAATTGATTTATTTGCCTTAATGATGCCCCATAACTTTCAGACCACAGAGTTTTTCCGCCTGGAGCTTTTAAAATTACATCGACTGCGAAATTCGGTTGATTGGTTGAAACAGTACCAATGAGTTGATAGTCAGCGTCACTGGGATTTTTTTGAACGGTAGAATCTATCCAGTCTTTTTGGTTGAGATATTTTTCCAGATTATCTGTTACTTCTTTGCAAAATAAACTTGCTAATTCGGACGAAGCAGCAAATGGTTTTACTGAAATTAGAGGGCCTTCGTCTTCCCTCTTCATACCTTTTGAACCTAAATTTAATCTACCAGTGCTCCAAACTTCTACAGGCGTAGAGATATTTTTGAGAGTTTGATTCCCGCAGTTATTGAACAGTCGCGCCTGATTTTCATCTAGACATAAATAAGTAGAATTTGATATAGCAACCTCGCCATTTTCGGCAATAGACTCCAAACGGGCGGCTATGTTAACCGTACCTCCGTAAACATCGGGTGGCGGACCTTCTTCATGTTCAACATCACCAAGGTGTATTCCCACTCTAAGGTCTAATTTACCTTGTTTCTTAGATAGCTTAAGCCATTCTAAAGCGCAATCGACAGACTCAGAGGCACTTTTAAATTCAATAAGCCATCCGTCGCCTAACGATTTAATCATATTACCATTAAATTTAGAAAGTGTGGGCCTAATGATTTCTTTTTGAAATTCTCTTATTAGGTTTAAAGCTCTTGTTTCATCCTCAGCCATCATTTTAGAATATCCCACGACATCTGCTAAAAATATTACGCCAAGGCTTCTCATGGTTTTTCTCCTAATAATCTGTCAATTGTTTACTGATAATGAATATAAACTCACTATCTAGTCAAAAGATTAACCAAGAACGACAAGATATACAATAAAACTGATAGCGAACAAAGATTTATCTATCAATTTACTTAATTTGGGACCTAAATTCTACTAAATTAAATGTACTAGCCAACTACATTTTTTTTATAATTCTCTTAAATTTCAACATAAATGTTAAAGAAATTTGAAACTCAAATATGGTCAAATAAATTTTTTTTGATCTACTACGATTTGTAGTAAAGAATCTTGAGTGTACTAAAAGCAAGCCGAGTTTTGTCAGAGATTATTAAATACTTAGATTTTCTATTTGTCTGTCAAAAAAAGAAAATAAATAGTGTATTCAAAATATTTTTTGCTTGTAGAGGTTTTTTATTTTTTTAAAGAGTCGTTGTTATCCGATATATTCACATTTAGAGTATAGTTTTGGAATAGTTCTTTTAAATCTTCTTCCTTAATTATCATACTCTCCACCGAATGAATTGTATCGACAAGTTTTTCAAATTGTTTACTAGCATTGTTGCGATCTTTGTTAGCCACTTTTTCAATTGAGGATACACTACTTTTTATATGCTTGGCTAATTCAGAGTGCTTCTCTTTCGCTTTGTTATTTAGATTATTTATTTCCCCAGACAGTAATTTGATTTCACTTGAAAGTTGATCACGGACCTCAGAAATTTTCTTGGATAGATAATTATTCGATTTGAGTTCACTTTCTTTTATTTTTTTATCGAAGTCGGCTTTAAGGTCTCTTTGATATTCAAATATTTCTTGTTTTAATGAAGCTACATTTTCTTGAATTTTTTTTGTCTGAGTATCAATCTTATCTTCCTGACTAGTCGTTAAAGATACAACATATTTTTGGAGTGATGTACTTAAGTCACTTATCTGGTTTTCAATTTGCTCTTCTACCTTTCCCAAATGAAATGAAATACGTTCAATTTTGTCGTGCATTTCTGTCTCTAAACTATTACTTTTATTTGTAAATTCCAGGGCAAGTTCGGAAATCTGTCTTTGTGTGTCCGCACTTAATGAGGAAATTCTATCACCATTTTGCTGCAATTTTTCAGAAAAGGTTTTTTCAAGAGAATTCTGACGGTCCTCAACTGCATTTTCGAACTTTGTTAACTTATCAACACTTTTTTGAAGCTTTGTTTCTATCTTTTCTTTTTCGGACAAAAACTTTTGGGTAACAGAGTTTATATCCAATTGGAGGGAGCGATCGAGTTCGCCAAGTCGCTCTTTTAGAGCTTTATTAGCCTGAGACAAACTTACAATGTTATCCCCAACTACTTTCTCTATGCCAGTAATCTTCGAATTGCTTTCTGCGAAAGTTTGTTCAAGTTTGCCGAGTATTTCTGTCTCTAAACTATTACTTTTATTTGTAAATTCGAGGGCAAGTTCGGAAATCTGTCTTTGTGTGTCCGCACTTAATG
>CACPBQ010000043.1 GCA_902632125.1 Paracoccaceae bacterium
AAATTAATATCAATTAAAAATGCACTCAATCAAAGAGATTTTGATTATGTAGGGAATTCAAAGGCGGATTACATAATTTTTCAGTCCTCAATCCAACCATATCTGATGACTGAAAGTCGCTACTTTAAAAGTAAAGTCCAAAAAAAAATACCTGAGATATTAAATATTCAGACCAGAAATTCGAGCATTTGGAAATCAATTTACAGACAAGCGAGGGTGCGCCAATGGGTTAAAAACACCTTAATTTTTTTTCCGGCTATATTTCCTATTATCAAATTGAACACTGCATCATTTTTTAATCTTTTAGTGTTTTTTTCGTTGTTTTGCATATTGGCATCCGCAACCTATTTAATTAACGATATTAAAGATATTGAGTCAGATAGGCTTCATTCCAAAAAATATTTAAGACCGATTGCATCTGGAGAGTTAGATATTCTAAATGCGTTTGTTTTATCTATGTTGCTTCAACTGAGCGTTTTTATTTTCGCAGGATTAATCTTTGGTTTTGTGGGCTCTGTCCTGATTTTTATTTATCTCGCCCTAAGCTATACTTATACATTTTTTGTAAAAAAAATAGCCATTTTTGATGTATTTTTCCTAACATGTTTTTATGTATACCGATTAATTGCAGGATGTTTAATCATTGGCACACCCGTTAGTTTGTGGGCAGTTTTGTTTTGCTTCTTAACATTTTTTAGTCTGGCATGTTTAAAAAGAGTTATTGAAATTGATAAAGAGCTTAAAAATAAAAATCTAACAATCGCTAAATTATATCAGCCAAATCACAGAAAACTATTAACGGAATGTGCTACAGGATCTTCTTTTGGCGCAGGTTTGTTTTTTGCCCTGTATTCTATAAATACTACAACAGGTCTTTCCGAAGCTAAGCATTTGGCGTTAGCGACATTGTCAGTTATAATTATTCTATTTTTAATTAAATTACGCTTTGAAGTAGAAAATGGTCAGGTAGATCATGATCCAATAGAATATATTTTTCAAAGGCTTTGGACAATTTGTATTGGGTCAGTTTCAATAATTCTAATGATTTTCATATGGAGTTAGTGACAGATGGCAAAAGTGCTTGTGACAGGTGGATCCGGGTATTTTGGTTCTGTTTTGGTTGATGACCTTTTAGCTGCTGGCTATGAAGTAAAAATTTTGGACTTAACTAGAGACACCAGTAGAGACACTAGCCGAGTTGCTCAGTATGTAGGTGATATTCGTGATAATTTTCTTGTTGAAGAAGCGATGAAAGGTATTGATAAAGTCTTCCACAATGTCGCGCAAGTGCCACTAGCCAAGAACAAAGAGTTGTTTAATTCTGTTAATATAGGCGGTACAAAAAAACGTGCTTGAAGCTGCACTTAAAAATAAAGTCAAAAAGTTCATTTACACCTCAAGTAGTGCCGTGTTTGGAATTCCAGAAAAAAATCCAGTAGTAAAAAACTCTTTACCAAAGCCTCTTGAGGCTTATGGCATAGCTAAATTTGAGGGGGAGAAATTAGCCCTAGAATACTCCAGACTAGGCTTAGATGTCGCTATAGTGAGGCCAAGAACGATAATGGGAACAGGAAGACTCGGTATTTTTCAAATATTATTTGAGTGGATATATTTAGGTAGAAACATTCCAGTTTTAGCTAATGGAAGTAATATCTATCAATTCGTTCATGCCCGCGATTTATCTTCTCTCTGTGTAAAAGTAGGTAATCAAAGTGGATCCGGTACTTTTCATTGTGGGACTGATCGTTTTGGAACTATGCGAGAGGTTTTAGAGGGCCTAATTAAGCGGGTTGGAAGCAAAAGTAGAGTAAAAAGTATTCCATTTGGGGCCGCCGTATTGGGAATGAAATTATCTAGTAAGCTAGGATTGAGCCCACTTGGAGACTACCACGCTTTAATGTATGGAAGGTCAATGTATTTTGATATTTTACAAGAAACTCAGGAATTGGAATGGAAACCAAAGTATTCTAATGATGAGATGTTTTACGAAACTTATATTTGGTATGTAAATAATCGAAAAGAAATCTTGGAAAATAATAACAATCAAAGCTCCCACCGTTCACCGGTAAAACAAGGTATTTTGAGTGCTTTTTCAAGGCTGTTATAATGGTGGATTACTCATTCAGAATTTTTCTGAAGTCTTTTAGGCGTTCGAAACTTCACAAATTTGTGAATAAAAGCACTATTAAATTCTCGAATGGAATAGCTTATGATAAATTTAAATGATGTTGAATTGATATTCAGTTTTTATCAGCCTAAGAAAAATAAGAAAAAACTGGCAAACAACCGAACTTTAATTAGAGACACAATAAATAAAAAACTTGAAAATAGTACAAAAGTTTTCAGTATTTTATTTGCAATAATTCGTTTTACCGCACTGTTTGAACTATACTTAAGATCAACGACAAAATCTAACTATTTATTTGTTAAACTATATCTGAGTATTTTAACAAAAATATTTGTTATGTATGAAGAAACTTGGAATAATTTAGATGAGTAAGATAGCAATAATTGGCAGTGGTCCTGGGGCATCTGTCGTTTGCCGCGAGCTAGCAAAGTATGATGTGGACATAACTGTATTTGAAGCAGGAAAAGAAATTGACCAAGCTGAAATCACTCCATTTTCAACAAAAGAAATTGACGAAAAATACGAAGGATCTGGAACGACAGCGCTTTGGGGCAATAAAATAGTTAATTTTGGCGCAGCAAAGTGCTTCGGGGGGGGAAGTGAAATAAATGCAGGTTTATACTACAGGACCCCAGGAGAAAAAATTGCGGACTGGGCTAAAATTACAAATCGAGATTTAGCGAACTGTTTCAAATCAGAGGACTTTGAAGAGTTCGAAAAACTTTTGAACGTATGTTACTCACCCGATAGTCCTCCCAAAATTGCATCAAAATTTATAGAAGGAGCTAAAGTTATTGGTTTTGATGCAATAGAGGTGCCAAGATGGGTCAAATATCAAAAAACTGAAAATGGATACAAATCATATAGACAATCGATGCAGGAAGTTGTTTGGAAAAAACTAAAAAACAGAATAAAATTTAAATTTGAAACGTTTGTGGAAAAAATATCACATAATCCTGGCTCCTTGACACTATACTTTAGGCAAAAAAATCACTTGAAGGAGGCCGTATTTGACTATTTATTTGTATGTGCCGGCGCTATACACACCCCTTATATATTGATGCGTTCAGGCCTCCTGCAAAGCAGGTTCATTGCGCCTTTGTCGTTTCATCCCACGGTAAAAGTCTTGGCAAAATTTGATCATAGAGTTGACGATAATTATCTCAAAGTTCCAAGTCACCAAATTAAGCTTAATGGAAAAGATATTGGTTTAGGAGTATCGATTACCAATCCAGAGCTCGTAAAAGTCAGTATGATAGGGATTGGTCTATTGTCAGATGAAATTGAACATGAATACCGAAAATATGGTTTATACTATTGTATGACTAAATCCGATTTTGGTAATGTATTAAATTTACCCGGTTTGGAGGAACCTTTCCCAGTTCACTATATGAAGAAAAAACAAAAAGCTTTACTTGCCGAAGGTGTAAACAAACTTAAGGATATTCTTTATAGTGCTGGTGCTACTGAAGTGAAATTGGTAGGAAGTAATGCTTTATTTAGACAAGGTGATATATGCTATACCAAGCATATAAGTAAGTCAGACATGTTAACTATTCATTTGATGTCGAGCTGCCCACTTTGGGTACAAAAATCTCCTATTAGTAAGGACGGTCACCTAAAAAAGTGTGATAGGATATTTGTTGCGGACTCTTCCATTATTCCTAATGCCCTTGGAGTAAATCCACAGGGTACTGTAATGATCTTATCTAAACATATTGTTACTAAGTTTATAGAAAAATATTTAAGATGAAATATTTAATTATTAATCTAATTATCTTCATTCTTTTATTGTTTTTATTTTTTATAAAAAGGCATGTTTTTCCAGGCAGTATTTTATTCTACGAAGGATTAATCTTTGGCGCTTTAGTAGGTATTTTACTCCAAATATTATTGTTTTTTTTAAAAATACATATTCCCATTTCGTCTGGCATTTTATTATTTATTTTGTTTATTTCAATTGGGCCAACGATTTTGGATAGGTCAGTTTCCATTACTGTCTTAACTTCTATTAAGTCCTGTAGCGATTGTACCACTAACAAAATAAAAGAGCAGTTTTTTAAGATTTACTTTGAAGAGAATAAAGCAATCGAGAAAAGACTAAAAGAACAAGTACTTTCGGGTAATGTTACTGAAACCAACGAAAAATACAACTTGTCCAACAGAGGGGTCGTTGTTTACGAATTTCTGCAATCTTTGACAACTTTATTTAACATAAAGACCGGTTATTTTGATGAAAGTTAAAACTAGTAATTTAATATATTCTTTATCGTTATTACTTGTTTTATTTTATGCAATTATTGCCGAATTGGATGCTGATGAAGCTGAGCATATCCACTTCGCTTGGCTAAATTCTTTAGGATACAGACCATTTGTAGATTATTGGCAACATCACATGCCCTTAATTTGGGATATTTTAGCTCCAATATTCTTAGTGAGTGATAATGTTTCATCTACAATAGCAATTCGCCTTATAACTTGTTTAATTGTTATTATTAGTAGTGACTGGGCTCTAAAAAACTTGCTGGGAGCCAACACATTAGTTAGAGCTATTTTTGTATTATCGTTAATCTATCCACTTCACCGTCTTACTATTAGACCGGAATGGTTTGCTTTCCCGTTGTATTGTTTTTTTTTGGTTGATTTATCAAAAAGTTCTCAACGCTTCGAGCTGACGGCAAAAACTTCAATTATAATGACTTTAGGGTTACTTCTGACACCAAGATTTGCACCGTTGCTGATTGTTTATGTATTAGGTTATTTACGGTGTTTTGGCCTAAATAATATCAAGAGTGAATTAAAAAAATGGTTAATTATTATCCTGCCTTTAATCCTAATTATTCATTTAATATATGACATTGAAGACCTAACTTTCTTTGTTCTAGAACAGTCCAGCGATTATACGTTTAACTATACAACCGGTGTTGGTAAATTTCGAACTTTCTTCTCTACTTATTCATTGCTGGCAGTTTTTTTTATAGTTACTTCTCTTTACGCGATCTATATCAAAAAAAATAAGGCATTAATATCACTTAGTTTTATTCAGATTATACTTTGTATATTCGAAGCAGGTCCGTATATTTGGCAAGCAACATTCTTGTTGTCGTTTTTAAATTTTATCTTTCTTATTCGGTTGATTTCTCGGTTTAAAAAAGAAAAATTAATTGAGGGAATAGCGGTGATTATGGTATTTATGAGTATAATTAAAATACATGAAACTTTAAGTCATGGTTCACTGTTTAGTCAGCTTTCTGACTATCAAAAAAAAATAGAGAAGTGTGAAACAAACAAGACAGTCCAATCGAGTAGTTTTTATCGATTTTCAATCAATTCATCGACTGTTCATCCCATATTTGCAAAAGATGCTACGTATTTTGGTTTCTTACAAAGTGCTATATTAACTACTACAGGCATTAATCGAGTGGTGGACTATAACAATAAGAAGGCACGTTTTATAACATATATTGCCGAAACTGAGCCAGATTGCTTGGGTAGTGTTCAAACATTTTATAAAATAAAATCCATCATTATTACTCCTTAATTTAGTGGTTTTGCTGGAAAATGTTATTTCAGGTGACATTAAGTCTGCTTCATTTGGTGATAGTAATGGAGGCAAAGACTTTTATAAATTTAATCTTGCGACTCCATCTGAAATTTCGATTTACATTGATTCAGATATTAGCCAAGACAATACTTTTAATTTAAAAGTTTTAGATAATAATGGTTCAGCCAAACTCCAAAAAGGCATCAATGAAAGTGGAAATCTTTCAGGGAAACCTCAACAAGCAGGTGAATATTATTTTGAGTTAGGCAACTTTAGCGAAGATGCTACTTATGAATTTCTTTTTGAGATTGTATAGCTTTTTTCTACCCAAGTTGGGCTAGATTCTGATTGTAAGTACCATACCATTGTCTTTCCTTTACACTGGCGGTTAAGTATAAACTTAATTGTCGCATTAGATAGAATTCTTACAGGTAGGTATTTCCGTGGAGCTAACACTTGATCAGGCACTTCAAAAGGCTGTTGAAGCGCACAAAGCGGGACAAATCCAAGAGGCTGATCGATTATATACAGCTATCCTAAAAGCTCAGCCTAAACACCCGGATGCTAATCACAACATGGGTGTTTTAGGTATTGAGGTTGGTCAGATTGAGGCAGCTTTACCGTTTTTTAAAAAAGCTTTAGAGGCTAACCCGAATATAGACCATTTTTGGCTGAGTTATATAGATACTTTGATCAAACTGGATCGCATAGGTGATGCGCGAGCTATCTTTAATAAGGCTAAGAGCCAAGGCGTAAAGGGGGATGGGTTTGATCAGATAGAGAAACAGCTCGCTTCATCCAACTCCGAAAACTTTAATCGTCAAGAACCAACCCAAGAAGAGCTCAACTCGTTAGTGGAATTATACAATCAAAACAGATTGCAGCAAGTTTATAACGAAGCTCAAATACTCATAAAAATATACACTAAAAGTCTAACTCTCTGGAACTTAATGGGCGCATCAGCAGCTCAACTTGGAAAGTTAGATGAAGCAGTTTTTGCTTTTAAAAAAGCGCTGTCAATCAAGCCTGATGATGCTCAGGCTCACTATAACTTGGGCAACGTT
>CACPBQ010000044.1 GCA_902632125.1 Paracoccaceae bacterium
GTCCACAAAAAGATCTTCTGTAATATTATCAACAAAATATACACCCACTTGCAGGCCAATGGACTCTATATCCGTTGATTTTGTGCCGACTGTAGAATTTTTACTAAGTGAAAACCCAATAAAATGGCCAACCGTCAAATCTTCCGATTTTTCACGTTCAAAAATAATTTGACTTGATGCACTTCCCGTTTCAGTTTCATTCTCTGATTTAGTGTAGCTGAACTGTGTTTCAGAATAGCGCGTTACTTTACCATCGTAAGAGCTCACAACACTATTAATCTGGCCACTTGCATTTGTTCCGCGCGTTGAAGATCTCAAATCAAATGAAGACTCCGTATCAGTATCCGTTCCTCCAGAATTTTCGCTACCAGTGCCATCGGAACTAGTACCGGATGAACTACCGTTACCACTTCCTGATGAGGTACTACTAGAGCCTGAACTGCCACTATTGGAGAGGGAGCCGCCCGAAGAGCGGTTTGACCCACGAGAGCTAGATGAACTTACACGTTTGGAAAGAACTCTACCTCTTGCAGCCGTAACAACTGCCGTAGTTGCTGTCGCAAAACTACGGATCTGCTTCGTTGTGTTTGCCTTCATATCGGTGCCAATATCATCCTTTACTTCCGTAAAAGCCTCTTTTGGCGTTTTCTTTCGAGTTGTAAAATTTATTTCTGTTTTATTATTGATGCCCGCATAATTATTACCAGCGGCGTCGATAAAAGCTGTAGATGGTATTTGGATATAATAAGAATTTTGTGGTTTTAAATCCGCAGTTGGATTTAAAGTTACCGTTGCTCCAGAAATTATCGACGATGTAACCGCAAAAGCTTCAACTAATTTACCATTTTCTTCAAATAGATTTATCTTTCCTGAGCCGGCAATGATATTTTCATTAAACGTTAATATAATGTTTCTGTCTAGCTTTACGCTTGAAGCATTATCTGAAGGTATGCTGGATATTAAAGATGGTGCATTAACGTCTAAGGTAATGAAATTGAGTGCTGTCTTACTCGAAATTCCTAAATAAGCATTGCCTGCGGCATCCACAAAAGCGGTGGAAGGAATTTGTATGTAATAAGTAGAGAGAGAAGCAAAATCAGAGCTGGGATTTAAGGTTACTGTTGATCCTGAAATAATTGACGAGGAAACAGTAAATGCCTCAACTAATTTATCTTTACCTTCAAATAGCTTGATCTGACCCGAGCCAGCAATAATATCTTCACTAAATTTTAAGATAATGTTCTGGTCTAATTTGACAGACTTTGAACCATTTGAAGGGCTGCTGGATAATAATGTAGGTAGATCACTGTCTATCACTATTGCTACGCTGCTGGAATCGTTTGTCGCAGTCACAGCCATTCCTGCATTACCCGCAGTATCATTAAACGAAATTCCAAATGTTACAGGGCCAGCCGTATCATTAGCGTTTGTCGTATAAGAAGCCGTCCATGTATCCGCGCTTGTGTTTTGAACAGTAACCGTACCATTAACAGAGGCGCCACCTGATGAAAAAGTCACCGTTGGTGATGAAATCGTCTCACTGGCTGTAAACGTTAAGCTGACAATGTCTGTTGGTGTCGCCTTTGATGAATTTGTATTATTTGAAGATATTGAAACGTTACTTAAGGTTGGAGCGGAAGTATTGGTTGTGACAGTTCCCGTTCCACTGGTTACGGCGGTACCGGCGTTGCCTGCCGTGTCACTAAACGCGATGCTATAAGTTATCACACCATTTGTGTCACTGGCATTTGCAGTATAAACTGCTGTCCAAGTGTTTCCACTTGTGTTCGAATAGACAATAGAGCTATCGGTAATTGCTGCACCTCCGGATTGAAATGTAACAACTGGAGTTCCTATTTCCTCAGAAGCAGTAAACGAAAGCGTAACATCATTACCAGCTTTGGCCAGTGTTTTAGTTGTATTTTTGGAGGCCATACTCACACCACTAAGTGTGGGGGCAATCGTGTCTGGTAATGACGTACTCAAATAGGCTTTAGGGGGATAAGCATATCCTTGATTAGGAGGCTTCCAAATTAGTTGAAGTGCAGTTCCTCCTCCCCATTCATACATTTGCAGTTGAATTGGTTTCCAACCTGACTGTAGAGTTGCTGAACCGTAATCATATCGCGGCGCATGGAGTGTCCAATTATTAATAACAGTTTGGCCATCTATCTTAAGCCGAACCCCATCATCGGATAATGTTCGAAAGGTGTAGGTGCCGTTTGAGGGGATATAAATATATCCTTGTATATCAACAGACCAATAATCTCTAACACCCTGGGGGTTATAATTTCTTGTATTTATTTTGTCCCAAGTCCGTGTTTCAATCACTGTTCCTCCGAAAGTGTTAAAATTCGAATAACGATTGTGAGTGCCATAGTACTTGGCCTCTAAGTTCTCTGTAGGTTGAGCAAGCATTGGCGCAATAGGAGTAATAATACTGGCAAATAATACCAATATCAGCGGCATAATTTTATGTATTGCCACTTTGAAGCTAGGTAGATCTTTTTGTTGCCGATCTCCGAGGCAATAGTTTTTTTCTAGTCTCTGTTTTACCATTCTCGCGTTAAGCAAATGGAATTTCAGTAAATTCTGCAGGCAACTTTAAAATACCCCCTTGTTCTTAAAGTTCATTATTTATCAACGTATCGTTTGTTAAAATCATTGTGATTTAATAACGGCCCAATTTGCCTCTGTTTAATGAGTTTTCTTTGCTCAACAGGGTTTCTCGATTAATTAATATCGTACCTCCAAACAAGCCTTTCTAAGCAAAACATTGTTAAATATACAATATTTTCTAATAAAAACAAGAACAAGCCAGCAAATACTCAGGTAGTTGAGTGCCAAAAATACAAAAAAGAGGCCACGTTTTATGTGAACCTCTTTATTATATGGCTCCGGCGGTAGGGATCGAACCTACGACCAATTGATTAACAGTCAACTGCTCTACCGCTGAGCTACGCCGGATCTAAGGTTTGATATAGCAATAGCTATTTGCAAGGTCTAGAGAAATAATAAACTTTAAAAATATTATTGATCGATCAACCTAGCTTTTGATTTCTCAGAAACATCACCAAGAAAATCAACTAGACCACGCTGGTTGAGGTCAATGAGATGTGCAAAAACGTTTCTTGTTGCTGCTGGAATGAGAGAATTATCTATTTCTGTATACACAATCTCAGTAATTTCTAGTGTAGTTAATGGGATGCTTTTAATTGTTTTTTTGATTTGGCACTCACGTTCCAAACGATGATTTATTAAAAATTCTATTCGCTCACCAGGATTTATTACTGGGTCGCCATGACCTGGTAAAAATAAGTCAAAATCTTTTGTTAGAAGTAAACGACACGACGCCATAAATTGTGTTAAATCGCCATATGGAGGTGACACCATAGACGTGGCCCAATCCATTACATGGTCACCTGTAAAAAGTATCTTACCATATTGAAAACAAATGTGATTACCCATGTGACCGGGTGTGTGGATAGCAGAAATTATTTTATTGTTTAAGTCAAAACTCTGATTGTTTTTTATCAAGTAATCTGGGCTAAATTCATGATCAATTCCCTCGGATCCACTTTCATATCCGCTATCGATCAGTGAAAGCATTGTTGAACTTAGTCCTGCATCAGATGCTCCAAATCCATAAATTGGTGTATCTAATTCTGCTGACAATTGTTTAGCAAGGGGTGAATGATCAACATGACTATGTGTCAAAAATATATATTTGACTGATCTGTTAGCCGTTTTTTCGAGAATAGTTTGCAAATGTTGTTCGTTTAAAGGGCCCGGATCGATAATAGCTATTTCACCATTATCAATAATGTATGTATTTGTACCTTTATGCGTCATTGGACTAGGATTGGGCGCCAAAACACAAACTATATTTTTAGCAGGCTCCGTTATACTTGCTTTGGTAGTGTAATTCGGTGACAATATATTTCCCTTTCTCCAAAGTTATGTTTAGGTCTAAATGCTATGTTTAAGTGGATCAAATCATATATGCCAAAGCGATTATATTTTCGCGCTGCTTTAATACTTGTTTTCCCAGTAGTTTTTCTTCAATTGATCGTATCTATCGTTTTTATCCAAAGGCACTTTGAGGGGGTGACCGTACAAATGACACGTACTGTAGCCGCAGAATTAGATTTAATTACTCAGGTTATTGAAAGAGAAGGTGCGGTCGCCGCTCAGCAAATTGCACGATCTTTAGGTATGTCTATGTCAATAGTTGCCCGAGATACTGAATTTTCAGAACGAAGAAGAGTATATGATTTGACTGGATTGGTAGTGCGTCGAGAACTGCTCGCACTTCCAGAGATATTAAAAGTAGATTTGCCCAATAATAAAACGGTCAATGCCCGGATAAATTCAGACCAAGAATATTTTGACCTACAATTTTCTAGAAGAAGAGTATCAGCCTCTAACCCTCATCAGCTTATTGTTTACTTATTGTTTTTTGGTGCTTTTTTTACGATTATTGCTTTTTTTTACTTGCGAAATCAACTCCGCCCTATCACCAGACTCGCTGACGCAGCAGAAGCTTTTGGTCATGGTGAAAATGTGCAGTATGATCCTAGCGGTGCATTAGAAGTTCGTGCTGCAGGCCAAGCTTTTTTGGACATGAGAGAGCGTATACAACGACATTTGAAGCAGAGAACTATGATTTTGTCGGGTGTAAGTCATGACTTAAGAACGCCTATTACGCGATTGAAACTGGGGCTTTCCTTATTGCCCAAGGAACAAAGAGAGCCTTTGGAAAAAGATGTAGAGGATATGAACCTTCTTTTAAATGAATTTTTGGACTTTGCAAAATTCGAAAATGAAACAGACATACCAGCTGAAGATACGAATGCGTCGCATCTAGTTGACGATCTTATTGAAAATTTTGCTAGGGTAGATATAAAAATTAAAACTGTTGGTGAAATTGGTAATAAACCATTTAAATTAAAATCTTTTGCCATAAAGAGAGCCCTTGAAAATTTGATTAACAATGCAAATCGTTACGGTGATAAGATTTTGATAGAAAAGAGACTTGAAAATAATTTTTTAATACTGTCCGTTCATGATGATGGACCAGGTCTAAATAAAAGCCAGTATGATGAAGTTTTGCAACCTTTTACACGGTTAGATCCATCCAGAAATCAGAATAAGGGTTCAGGGGTTGGGCTCGGGCTTCCTATAGCAAAAGAGATAGTAGAAAGTCACGGTGGGATTTTGAGCTTATCGAGTAGCTCTCTTTTATTTGGGCTATGTGCTTCTTTAAAAATCCCAATAAATTAAAGAGCGATGGTAGGCCCGGAGGGACTTGAACCCCCAACCAATGCGTTATGAGCGCACTGCTCTAACCAGTTGAGCTACAGGCCCACTACAACTGCACAAGATTGCTAACATAAAGATGCCGGAGGTCAAGTGTTTGTCATTGAATATCTTTGGTCCTTAATATACTTGCCCTAGTACAATTTGAGGATTTCCTATGATGAAGGAAAATAAAGGGTTGTCATATTCAGATGCTGGTGTGGATATAAACACTGGTAATGAATTAGTGGAACGGATCAAGCCAAGTTTAATAAAGACTAATCGGCTAGGCACTGTATCTTCCTTGGGCGGTTTTGGAGGTTTGTTTGACCTTAAAGCTGCTGGTTTCAAAGATCCAATACTTGTAGCTGCCACTGACGGAGTCGGTACAAAATTAAAAATCGCTATAGAAACTAAACAACTATCAACAATTGGTATTGATTTAGTGGCAATGTGTGTAAATGATTTGATTTGTCAAGGTGCCGAGCCACTGTTTTTTTTGGATTATTTCGCCACTGGAAGATTAATTCTGAAGGATGCCGAAAAAGTCATTGGTGGAATTGCCACTGGCTGTGCAGAAGCTGGATGTACACTTATTGGTGGGGAGACAGCAGAAATGCCTGGTATGTATCATGGAAAAGATTTTGACCTAGCTGGATTTTCTCTTGGGGCAGTAGAAAGAGGCCATGAATTGCCTCACCTTACAGATTATGGTGACATTATAATTGGTTTAAGTTCCAATGGCGTACATTCAAATGGTTACTCTTTAGTAAGAAAGATTGTTAAAAAATCAGGATTAAAATGGAGTGAAAAAGCACCTTTTGAAGACCAGTCTTTAGGCACATCATTTTTAAGACCAACAAAGCTTTATGTAAAACAATGCTTAAATTTATTAAAAGTAAATGGTGTAAAGGCATTTGCACACATTACCGGTGGTGGTATCACGGAAAATGTTGTTCGAGTTTTAAAAAAAGGGCAGGGAATTGAAATTAATCTGTCAAACTGGGAGTTACCCCCGATATTCAAATGGCTTTCAATTGAAGGTGACGTTAACAAGTTGGAAATGCTTAAAACTTTTAATTGTGGCATAGGCATGACAATAATTTGTTCACCTTCATCGAAAGTACAGGTATTTTCCATCCTGGAAAACCTTGGCGAACAGCCAATTTTGTTAGGTCAGGTTAACAGTACCGGTGAGGTTAAATACTCCGGTAAATTTAAATGAAACTATCTGTTGCGATCCTTATATCAGGAAGTGGATCGAACATGGTTCAATTAGTTAAGTCAATGGA
>CACPBQ010000045.1 GCA_902632125.1 Paracoccaceae bacterium
GTCGTTGAAGCCTTGAGGAATTCTGTTGTCAAAGCTTATCCAACAATTAGTCACCGATATTATGAATTGAAACGGAAATGGCTTGGTCTCGAAGTCATGCAGGTTTGGGATAGAAATGCCCCCTTGCCCATGGAAAGTGATACTTTGATTACATGGGATCAAGCACAAAAGATAGTGACAGGTGCATATACAAGTTTTGACAACCGTATGTCAGATTTGATTACTCCATTTTTTGATAAGGGTTGGATTGATGCAGGAGTAAAACCAGGGAAAGCGCCCGGAGCTTTTGCTCATCCCACGGTAACAAATGTACACCCGTACATAATGTTGAACTATTTGGGCAAACCGCGCGATGTAATGACACTCGCTCACGAGCTCGGTCATGGTGTCCATCAGGTTTTAGCGTCTTCGCAGGGACAGATGCTATCTTCGACACCCCTTACACTTGCCGAAACGGCTTCTGTTTTTGGAGAGATGCTGACTTTTCAACGAATGCTTGATCGAGCATCTGATAAGACGGAGCGAAAAATCCTACTCGCCAATAAAGTAGAAGATATGATTAATACCGTAGTCAGGCAAATTGCTTTCTACGATTTTGAATGTAAGCTTCATGATGCCCGAAAGAATGGAGAACTTACGCCATCAGACATAAATTCTCTGTGGATGTCTGTTCAGTCTGAAAGTCTCGGCCCAGCATTCGAATTCGTAGACGGTTATGAAACTTTTTGGAGCTACATACCCCATTTTGTTCATTCCCCTTTCTATGTTTACGCCTACGCATTTGGAGACGGCTTGGTAAACGCCCTGTATGCAACATATAAAGAAAATCCAAAAGGGTTCGAAGATAAGTACTTCAACATGCTATCCGCTGGTGGATCGAAGCATCATAAAGAATTACTTAAACCGTTTAGCTTGGATGCCAGTGACCCTGAATTTTGGTCAAAGGGTTTATCAATGATATCTGAAATGATCGATGAGTTAGAAACATTCGATTGATAAAAAACATTTATTGACACTTACAAAATCGGGCTAACTTCTGTTCATGGTTGTAGAATTATTGAAAATTTTTGGTTTAAGTTTGATGTTAATGATTAGTCCTGTTAATGCTGCGAGCGATTTCGAGTTTGAAAATATTGACGGAGGACTCCTTAACCTTCAGGATTTCAGAGGTAGTCCAGTTTTGATTGTAAATACAGCCAGTCGCTGTGGTTTCACATACCAATACGAAGGACTACAGAAATTACACGACAAATATTCTGAGCAAGGACTTGTTGTCATAACTGTACCTTCGAACGATTTTAACCAAGAGCTTAGAACAGAAGCTGCTGTTCAAGATTTTTGTGAAATAAATTATAATCTTAGCCTGCCGATGACAACTATCACTTCAGTGAAAGGTAGTCGGGCGCATCCATTTTTTCAGTGGATGAAAAAACAGCATGGTTTCACGCCAAGATGGAATTTTTACAAAGTATTATTGGACCCTGAGGGAAATTTAGTCGAGACTTATAATTCTATTACAAAACCAACTTCTCCCAAGATTACCTCTAAAATTGAACAATTTTTGAAAAAAGACAGTTAGTAGTTGGTTGACGGCCGTTAATATCATAGTTGAGGCTAGTAAATTTCAACCAACTGTCCAACCACCGTCTATAAGCAGGGATGAACCGGTAACCATAGCTGAAACATCAGAAGCTAAAAATTTAACGGCGCCCATAATATCTTGCACTTCACCTACCCTGCCAACCTTAATTTTTGTCTCTATCCACTTAACTTTATCTGGATCTTTAAAAGTAGACTCCGTGAACGGCGTTCTAATAAAAGTTGGACAAATAGAATTTACTCTAATTTTATGTGGCCCAAACTCCATCGCCATTGATTTGTTTATGCCTTCAATTGCATGCTTTGTACCACAATAAACTGCTCTATCAATTCCCCCAACATGAGCCATTTGGCTACTAATTTGAATTATTGATCCTCCCACACCCTTAGAGATCATTTTCTTTGCAGCTGACTGAGCTAAAAAATAGGCCGATCTTACATTCACGGACATTACTTCATCAAAATCAGCTTCTTTTGTGTCAACTGTAGGAGTATGTCGTGCGATTCCAGCCGAATTTACTAAAATATCGATATCGGAATATTTATCCATCAAGTCTCTTACATTATCAATATTAGTTACGTCCATTGGTGCTCCTACTACAGAGAAGCCCTCAGATTTCATTTTTTTTACTGTTTCAAATACCTGATCTTTAGACCGAGCAACAATTACTACATTTGCCCCCTCCTCCGCTAGAGCAACTGCGCAACCTAGGCCAATGCCACGGGATCCTCCAGTCACTACTGCGCGTTTGCCATCTAACCGAAAGGATGGGGTTCGAGGTAACATATTTTACACCTAGTTAAATTAAGCAACTTTACTCCATCACAAAGATTTGATCCAGGCAAGCGATGTCTTAACAAGCTTTTCAGTTTGTGTTGGTGACTTAATGTCGCCTGCAAGAACATGTGATTGTGCATCATCATAAGGACCACATTTCACAAGTTTAACAAATGATTTCCCCCCCCATTGTTCAGCAATTTGAAGAGTTTTTTTTGCATCTACAACTTTATCTTCCTTTGAAACAATAAATAAGGCAGGACAAGTTTTTTTATAAAAATTCTGACTCACAACTTTTTTTACAAGTGTAGCCATAGTTATGATTGCGACTATTGGATAACGGGTTGTCCAATAAATCGCATGCTCCTTTGATATAGGTTTGTATTCGCGATATTTTCCTACGATTAAAGGAATCCATAATCGAGCAAAACCAAGAGTGAAGACTCGAAAAAATCGATACCTAACTTTAAAATTTGGTGACACAAAAATAATTCCAGAGACATTTTTCTCACACGCGCCCACGGCTGCTAAAGTACCTCCGGTTGATGAGCCAATTATTATGATTTTCTCTCCAATTTGCCTACCTATTTCTAACGCTTCGGATAAGTCGAAAACCCAATCTTTTATTTTTACATGACCAAGCGCCTCGCTCCCACATCCATGCCCAGATAAACGAGCATTGTATATATTGGCATTAAGCGCGAGAGCTATCGCGTTGGGAAAAGGGGACAACTCAAACTTGGACGCTGTAAAACCATGCAGAAAAATAATAGAAAATTTTGTTTTTTTTCCTTTTTTCTCTGCCCAAATTACTTCCTTATTAACCCCAGGCTGAAGGCCTAAAACTTCTTTCTCTCGCTTTTCTAAATAATGATCCACACTCGTATCAATCGATACTTTAGGCAAAGTTAAGTCAGCAGGCTCACGCTTGCCTAACAGCAATATAAACAGCAAACATGCCAAAAAAGTAATAAAGATTAACATCCTTGCAAAATATCTTCTAAATTTCTTTCAATAATTTCTAAACAGCTGTGATCAGAAAATGAATGGTCGGCCCCACGTTTGAAAAAAAGTGATAGGTCATCTGCATTAATGTGATCAAATAATTTTAATGCAGTTTCTCGTGTTACTGCATTGTCTTCGGTTCCCTGCATAAGCCTTACTGGGCAGAGTAATTCAAGCGGCTCACGCAATACGAGATTTTGCCGTCCGTTTTCGATAAGGTAACGTGTTATTGGATAAGGATCACCATAGTCTGATGGCAAGTGAAGAATACCTTTATTCAAAATTTCTTTTTTTTGATGCTCAGTAAAATTATTCCACATACTCTCTTCGGTAAAGTCCGGAGCTGCGGCAATTGTGATTAAACCTTTCAGCCTTCTACCAAGTTCTCGGCTCAATAATAGTGAAATCCAACCACCCATAGAGGAACCAATCAAAATAATCCCATTTTTTACTTTTAATTCAATAATTTGCTTAGCATCATTAAACCAATCTCCAATCCCAAGATTATGGAAGTCACCACTTGACTGCCCATGTCCGGAATAATCAAATCGCAAATATGACCTATTTCTTTTTTTCGCCCATTTTTCTAAAAAAATTGCCTTTGAACCTTCCATGTCTGACTTAAAACCCCCCAAAAAAATAATGGTAGGACCTGTTCCCTTAATAAAAGAATAAGCTAACTTCTGGCCGGCAGGAGTTTCTAGGAATTTTACCATTTTTAACCTTTAAATTTTAGAACAAGAATGTTCATAAGAATTTTTGAAAAAATTTTCTTCTTACAATTTAGAATGAAAAAAGCCTATACTCAACAGTGCAAAAGTATTTAAGGGTTGACGAAAACGCCCCAGCCCTTCACAACCAGTTCTCAGATAAACCCACAACCGGGCGTTTTGTAGGCGCCAAAATGATGAGGATAATAACGATGAGCCAAGTAACTCTCACCTTCCCTGACGGCAATCAAAAGAATTTCGATAAAGGTATAACCTCGCAAGAAGTTGCGAGTTCAATTGCCCCTTCTCTGTTAAAAAAAGCGATAAGCTCAACTGTAAACGGACAACACTTTGATCTTTCTTGGCCCATCATGGAAAACGCGAATATCGCTATCAATACAATTAAAGACACTAAGGCCGCTTTAGAACTTGTTAGACATGACCTTGCCCACATCATGGCTCGCGCAGTGCAAGAAATTTGGCCTGACGTTAAAGTTACTATCGGTCCCGTTATCCGAGATGGTTGGTATTATGATTTCGATAGAAAAGATCCTTTCACAGCAGATGATTTAATTCTAATCGAAAAGAAAATGAAAGAAATAATAAATGCTAGAGACCCAGTTAAAACCGAAGTATGGAGCCGCCGGGAAGCTATCGCTTATTACAAAAAGAATAAAGAACCATTTAAAGTTGAACTGATTGAGTCAATCCCAGGCGACGAACCAATAAGAATGTATTGGCATGGAAACTGGCAAGACCTTTGCCGTGGCCCTCACTTGCAACACACGGGGCAAGTTCCTGCAGATGGTTTTAAATTAATGCATGTTGCCGGCGCATATTGGCGGGGTGACAGCAATAGAGAGCAACTTCAGAGGATATATGGCTGTGCTTTTCTAAATAAAGAACAACTAAAATCTCATCTAAATATGCTTGAAGAAGCTGCAAAAAGAGATCATCGAAAACTTGGTCGAGAAATGAAATTATTTCATATGCAAGAGGAGGCCCCAGGACAAATATTTTGGCATCCTAATGGGTGGAAAATCTACACAACCTTGCAAAACTATATGCGTCGCAAACAGGAATTAGATGGTTATGTCGAAGTTAATACGCCGCAGCTTGTTGATCGAAAATTATGGGAAGAATCCGGCCATTGGGAAAAATACCAAGAGAACATGTTTATAGTTGAAGTTGATGAAGAACATGCGAGAGAAAAAGCAGTCAATGCCCTTAAACCAATGAATTGTCCATGTCACGTACAGGTTTATAATCAAGGACTTAAGTCTTATCGTGACTTACCTTTAAGAATGGCTGAATTTGGAAGTTGTAATCGATATGAACCGTCAGGTGCGCTTCATGGTGTAATGCGTGTCCGCGGTTTCACCCAAGATGATGCCCACATTTTTTGCCGAGAAGATCAAATTGAGTCTGAAACAAAAAAATTCATAAACTTTCTTTCTGACGTCTACAAAAATTTAGGCTTTGAAAAATTTTCCATCAAATTTTCCGATAGACCAGAAAAACGCTCGGGCAGTAACGAGGTTTGGGATAAGGCAGAAGACGCTTTGAAATCTGCAACAATAGCTGCAGGTTATGATTTTGATATAAACCCAGGTGAAGGAGCTTTTTATGGGCCAAAACTTGAATTTGTGTTAACAGACGCAATCGGTAGGGATTGGCAATGTGGTACTCTACAAGTAGATTTTGTTTTACCAGATCGATTGGATGCTAATTATATAGGAGAAGATGGGAACAAACATCGTCCTGTTATGCTCCATAGAGCGTGTTTAGGATCTTTTGAACGCTTTATCGGTATATTGATTGAAAGTTTTGCAGGTCGCTTACCATTTTGGCTCGCGCCTAGACAAGTCGTTGTAGCTGCCATTGTTTCTGACGCTAACAATTATTGCAAAGATGTAGTAAGTGCCCTGCAAGCAAAAGGTATAAGAGCAGAGGCAGATTTACGAAATGAGAAAATTAATTATAAGGTTCGAGAGCACTCCGTTAGCAAAGTTCCAATCATCCTAGCGTGCGGAATGAAAGAAATTACTGAACAAACTGTTTCGGTAAGAAGGCTGGGCGAAAAACAAACAAAGGTAGAAAAACTTAACGAGATTATAAAACAATTAACAGAAGAAGCTAAATCTCCAGATCAACTAAATATTAATTAAATTAAATTTACTTTTTTATGTCTTAAACGTTCGAGCACCCAACAAGAGTTCGCCAGACTTTAGCTTAATTAGCGGTCTCTTCATGACCTTTGGGTGGAGACTTAAAATTTCTTTTGGTTTCTGCTCTTTTGTTTTGGCATCTAGCTTACGCCAAGTGGTTG
>CACPBQ010000046.1 GCA_902632125.1 Paracoccaceae bacterium
TATTTTTCTTACCATTTTTTCTATTTTCACGGCAAAATTGTCTAGTGCATCAGAAAATGATCTTAAAATTACAGTAAACCAAGAAGGTTCGGGCGATAGAGCAGAAATTGGAATGATAGTTTCTGTTCATTACACTGGCAAACTGGAAGATGGGACAGTATTCGATAGTTCTATTCCACGCGGTCAACCATTTACATTCACTTTAGGCGCTGGACAGGTCATCAAAGGATGGGATCTTGGTGTAGAAGGAATGACTATTGGTGAAAAGAGGAACTTAATAATACCTCCCCATTTAGGTTATGGAACAAGAGGGTCCGGAGGAACTATACCTCCGAACGCGACTCTTATTTTTGATGTTGAACTAATAAAAGTATCTGCACCAATCATCCTTGGTGAATTGTCTCCGAAAGAATTTATTGATGCCCAAGAAAAGGGTGGGATTGTAATAGACATAAGACGAGAAGAAGAATGGAAAGAGACTGGAATTTTAAAAGGAAGTCAAACAATTACAGCTTTTACCAAAGAAGGCCAAATTCATCCAGATTTCCCAAAAAAGTTTTTTGACTTAATTTCCGATGTGGATGTTCCAATTTTGCTATATTGCCGAACTGGCAATAGAACAGGTATATTGGGAAAAGCACTTATCGATCAAGTAGGCCAAACAAATGTTAGCCACCTAAGCGAAGGAATTGTTGGTTGGAAAAAGCAAGGGCTTCCAGTTACGGACTTTAAGTTAAACTGACTTTTCAATTTGTTTATCATATTGAAAATAATACAGGAAACTCATCTCCCTCAAACGGATCTCCATCATTATACTTAAGATCTGGAAACGCAGGTGATGTTGGACCAGGACGTTTTGTATACTTCGCATCATCTCCAACCCACCTAACAGAAATCACCCGTCTTCTGCTTTTCGAAGAATTTGCTGGTGCTCCATGAAGAGTTCTAAAGTGAAACGCCACGGCGTCGCCTGGCTGCATTTCCCATCCAAGAATATCGAATTGATCACGCATATTTGCCACATCCGGAACAGCTTCACTTTTATCACCTTGAAACAAATCAGTTCCATCAAATCTTTGAGGTTTGAAATTTTTACCCCAAGCATGCGATCCAGCAATATATTCAATTGTTCTATCTCTCGGAATATAATCCAATGGGACCCAAAAACTTATGGTCTGTTCTCCTTCACATAAATAATAAGGTTGATCTTGATGCCATGGAGTTACGACAGAATTACCAGGCTCTTTAACAAGGATGTGATCATGAAAAATGCGCGCTGTTTTAGAATTCATAAGTTTTGCGGCTATTGAACCCATTTTTGAATTTTTTACTAAGTTTCGATAACCATCAAATTTATTCCAAACGACGTAGTCCTGAAAAAAAGCTTGGCCACCATCATCGGGTCTGTATGTTCTTTCTCTCCAGCTTGGGTTAGCAATATTTTCTTCAATAGCTTTCTGTGCGCCCTCAACGAATTCACTAAATGCACCGTTTAACAACACGGCCCCATCTTTGGCAAAACTTTTTATGTGATCACTAGTTATATTCATTTTCAAACCTTTATAATCTTAGAATTATAATGGGTGTTATTCTCGTAAAGCTGGCAACCCCACCCCTGTTGCTTCAAATCCACCATCCACTGCAACTGTTTGACCCGTTACAAATGACGCCTTAGAGGATGAGAGAAAGTAAATAACCTCTGCAATTTCTCGTTCAGACCCATATCTATTCAAAGGGATGGCATCATGATAAGCTTTGATGATTTCTGGTGAATGAACAGCTATAGATAATTTTGTTTTCACTGGCCCTGGCGCAACAGTGTTTACCCTGATGCCGTATTCTCCCAACTCACAGGCCTGTTGTTTAGTAAGTTGAATAACAGCAGCTTTTGATGTCCCATAAGCAACTCTAAGGGTGGATCCTCGTAAGCCGGAAATTGACGCAATGTTGACAATGCTTCCCTTTGTCTTTTTCAGTTGAGGAATTAGTGACTGTGATAAATAAAAAACACCATCTAAATTTGTTTCCATAACGGTACGCCATTTTTTGCTATCACATTCCTCTATGGGTCCAAAATCAGCAACTCCTGCATTATTTATAAGACAATCTAGTCTTCCAAATTCACTATCAACTCTGGAATAAACCTCTTTCATAATCTTTTCTTCAGAAACATCATAGTTAAATGGGATTGCTCCAACAATTTGATTGCAAGTCTTTTTGAGCTCCTCATTGTCCCGATCCAGAATAATAACCTTAAAACCTTGGTCTATGAAGATTTCAGCCGCTGCGCGACCAATGCCTCTCGCTCCACCGCTAATAAGTGCAATTTTTTCCATTTTTTCCGATCAAATTATAATATCTAACGTAAATATTCTTAGACTATTGAATCAAAATCAAATATGCGCTGAGTAGTAAAAATACAGCCATAAGAAACATAAAACAACGCCAGATTACTCTCTTTTTTAAAAATTTTGAAACATAGCTCCCAAAAGCCAGCCAAAACGAGCAAACAATAAAATTGACTGCAGAAAATAATATAAAAAAATATACAGTTTTAAAAAAAATTGAACCATCTAAATTAAATCCAGCTGATGCAGATAGGGTAAGAGCCCAAAGTTTAGGATTAATAAATTGAAACAGTATCGCTTCTGAAAATTTAAATGGCCTTGATTTACTCTCTTCATTTTCAATTTTATCTTTAACTATTAGCTGCAAAGCCAAATATGTAATCCAACTTACCGATATAATTTTGAGTAAAGAGGCTAATATTGGAGCCTTCAGAATTATTGTATTCACTCCCAACGAAGCGAGTGCCGCTAAACACCCAGTTCCAATTACCACCCCAAAAAGATGCGGATATGTATCTTTAATTCCAAATTTAACGCCTGAAACAGTCAAAAGAATTATATTTGGACCTGGGCTAAACAGGCCAATAAATACAAAAATAAACAAAGGCAAAAATTCTAAAATAATATCACCTCACAATAATTTTCAAAATTCAAAATATAATAATGAGATTGCTAGATAATCAAAAAAGCAAGTAATATAGAAGAAATTCCAACAGTAATTAATGTTGAAACAACGACAAGGCCAGCAACTGCATTTGCATCAGCTTCATACTTTTCAGCTAAAAGATAAGAAGTCACAGCTACTGGCATCGAAAACTGTAATATAAGAACGGAAATCGCAACTTTCGGTAGATCAAAGATAAAACTTACCGACAAAGCTGCTGTTATTCCTAAGAAAATTTTACAAAAACTATATAAAAAAGATTGTCTCAAATCGGTTATTTTTAATCTGGCCACTGCAACACCCAAGGTTATTAACATCATTGGTATAGCCATCTGTCCGATTAACTCTAAGGAATGGCCTAAAAAACTTGGTGTTTTCCATCCCTGCCACATAAAAATTAGACCCAGAACCGTACTGCCCACCAGGGGCTCTTTCAGGAGTTGTTTTATTGATCCGCCACCGGCCACTATCCTAATACCGATTGTAAACGCTACAATGCTCGTCACGGAAAACACAATAATAGCATATCCAAAGCCAGTATCCCCAAAAGCAAAAAGACAAAGTGGTAAACCTAGGTTTCCAGTATTTCCTATAATAAGAGGCATAAGATAGGTTCTTTGCTCAAGATTAAAAATCTTAATAAAGATAAAAGCTAATATAGCCAAAAGAAAGTAACCCAAGATTGCTGCCATAAAAAGGTTACCAAAATAATAGGGCTGAAATTCAGTATTCATAAGTGCAGTAAAAACCAAGCACGGAACAGCTAAAGCCGTGGCAAACTGTGTTATAAACTCAACTCGATACTCGAAACCAAACTTTACCCAAAAATAACCTACAGCTGCCAAAATAAAGACTGGTGCAACAATTTCGAAGATGTTCAATAAAGCTATCAAAAGTTACACCTGATTTAAATAAATACTAGCAAGCAACTACACTAAATTGATCCAGCCTCAACCATATAATTATTTGCTGTACACATTGCTCCGTCATCAGAAGCCAAAAATAAAACCATTCTTGCAACATAAACAGGTTTAATAAGATCTGGTAAGCATTGCCTTTTATATTGATTTTCCAAACCTTCGGGCGTCACCCACAATTCTTTTTGTCGTTCCGTCATAATCCATCCTGGAACGACAGTATTGACCCTAATCCTATATTTTCCAAGATCCCTTGCAAGCGTTCTAGATAGACCATGAACAGCAGATTTTGCCGTGGCATATGCCGGAAAATTTCCCACAGCTTCCATCCATGAATTAGAACCAATATTAATAATAGAACCCCCTCCCTTTTCGATCATATCATTTGCTATGGATTGGATGGCAAAAAATTGATGTCTCAAATTTGTGGCAAAACGTTCATCCCAGTATGCTTCAGTTACTTCTTGCCAATCGTGACGATCATCACGAGCAGCGTTATTTACCAACACATCAAATAACCCTATTTGTTTTCTTAATTTTTCGATACAGGACTTTAATTTATCAATGTTTTTTAAATCACATCTTTCAAAGAAAATATTGTTTCCAACGTCGATGCAAAGCTGCCTTCCTGAAATTTCATCTACATCTAAAAATGCTACACTAGACCCCTGCTCGGCAAAGGCTTTTACAAGTTCTTTTCCAATGCCGGACGCTCCGCCAGTTATTAGTATATTTTTGCCACGCAAACTGGGATAATTTGCAAAAGAATTTTTCATAAAATACTCCAAAAAGTAAAAGCACAGACCAACTTTGGCTTTGTAATCTTTTACGTAAATAAAAAAACCCTAAATTTTGAAATTTTTGAAATTTAATTATCGTTTTAAGATGCGTTTTTAACGGCCCTTTTTGTCATAACTTTGACCAAATGAGCTCTATACTCTGAAGAGGCATGAATATCACCAATCATTCCTTCTGGCTCCACTAGAAGATCATTAAGCGATCCTTCAGAGAAGTTGGCATTGAGAGCGACTTCGGCTTCACGCCATCGATAAACACCCTCCTCCGCTGCGCCGGTAATAGCAATTCTTATTTCATTTTCAAAATTCGACAGAAAGACCCCTACGATAGCAAACCTAGAGGCAGGCTGAATAAATTTCTGGTAAGAAGATAAAGATGGAACTGGGAAACGTACTGAAAGAATAATTTCGCCTTCCTCTAGTGCCGTTTCAAACATTCCTCTAAAAAAATCATCTGCAGAAATTTCCCTATTGTTTGTTATGATTACTGCACCAGTGCTTAAAGCAGCAGCAGGATAACAAGCAGCAGGATCATTATTGGCTAATGAGCCACCAATCGTTCCCCTATTTCTTACGGCAGCGTCGCCTATATTTTTTGCCAGAGTAATCAATCCTGAAAATATATTCGAGTTGGCAGCAACATCAGCGTGTGTTGTTCCTCCACCTATAGAAATGCTGCCATCATCATTTAAGCAAATTCCTTTCATCTCTTCTATTGCTGTTAAGCTTACGAGAGTTGATGGGCTTGCAAGACGTTGCTTCATTGTTGGTATCAAAGTTTGCCCACCTCCAAGTAGCTGCGCTTCATCATTTACAAGAGCGCTTAATGCCTCTGACACCGTTTTGGGTTGTTTAAACTCGAAATTATACATTTTTTTACAAATTTAATTATTCTGCAGCAATGCGTGAAACGTCCTGACCGGAAGCTGCCAAAATCGCTTTTACTATATTGTGATACCCTGTGCATCTACAAATATTACCCTCTAGGTGATCTCTAATTTCATGCTCGGTAGGTTTAGAGTTTGTTTTTAGTAAATCAGCAGTTGCCATAACCATTCCAGGTGTACAAAAACCACATTGCAAACCATGATGGTCTTTAAATGCCTGCTGTATAAAGTTTAAAGAACCGTCGTTGTTTGCTTGGCCTTCAATAGTAGCCACTTCACGATTATTAGCCTCTAAAGCAAACATCGTACAAGCTTTTACGAGTTTCCCATCGACGTGAATGGCACAAGCGCCACATTGACTAGTATCACAACCAACATGAGTACCAGTTAGATGTAAATTGTTCCGAATAAATTCTACAAGTAAAGTTCGACCTTCAACGGAACCCGATACCGGCTTTCCATTAACTATCATTTTTACATCAGGCATTTAGTTTCTCCTAGTCGCATTGCTTTAATACAATTTATTTTAAGATCGATAAGAATGACTTCTTTATTTTTTTTAAAATCTCCAAACAAATAAATAAAATTATCAATAATTAATCTAAAGG
>CACPBQ010000047.1 GCA_902632125.1 Paracoccaceae bacterium
AAAACCAACAGTTACCAAAAAAAATAAAAGAAATGATTGATATTTTATTAGAGCCTTTTTCCTATGGCTACATGAATACAGCTTTGTTTGTGTCGACTGTTGTAGGGGCTTTGTGTGCGTTTCTTTCTGCTTATCTTATGCTCAAAGGTTGGTCTTTGATCGGTGATGCTTTGGCGCATTCCGTTGTTCCCGGTGTGGCGGGAGCTTATTTGCTTGGATTACCCTTCGCTGTGGGAGCGTTTATATCCGGAGGGTTAGCGGCTTCGTTAATGTTGTTCCTTAATGAGCGCTCAGGGTTGAAAAGTGATGTCGTAATAGGTGTAATTTTCACGGCATTTTTTGGCATAGGTTTATTTGTTATTTCATTGTATCCCATGTCCGTTTCTATCGAAACGATTATCATGGGCAATATTTTGGCGATATCTTATTCTGACATGATTCAATTGTTGATTATTGGTTTTGTTTCACTTTTCGTTTTATTTCTGAAATGGCGAGAGTTTATGGTTGTATTTTTTGATGAAACCCATGCCCGGACAGTTGGGTTAAATCCTTCAATTCTTAAAATCATCTTTTTTACTTTACTTTCTGCTTCGATCGTAGCCGCAATGCAAACTGTAGGTGCATTTTTAGTGATTGCGATGGTTGTTACACCGGGCGCAACCGCTTATTTAATATGTGATCGATTTCCCAAATTAATTCTCTTGTCGATTTTAATAGGCTCAACGACATGCTTTATAGGGGCGTATTTGAGCTTTTTTATTGATGGCGCAACTGGAGGAATAATTGTGGTACTACAAAGCATAATTTTTCTCACAGTTTTTGTGGCTGCCCCCAAGCACGGTTACGTTTTGGCACGTTTGAAGATAAAACGGGCAAGGAAAGGGTTCGAGAATGAGTTATGAAAACCTAGTGCTGCCGTTCCAATTTGTATTTATGCAGAATGCCTTTTGGGTGGCATTTATTTTATCTGTGCCCACCGCTATATTATCGTGCTTTCTCGTCGTCAGAGGCTGGGCGTTAATGGGAGATGCCATATCACATGCTGTATTGCCAGGCATTGCCATCGCTTATGTTTTGGGATTTCCTTTGCTTATTGGTGCTTTTCTAGCCGGTATGTTCTTTGCGTGGGGAACTGGTTTTCTCTCGAATAATAGTCGAATAAAAGAAGACACTATTATGGGAGTAATTTTTTCAGGTATGTTTGGGCTTGGAATAGTTTTGTTTGTAGCATTCGAGACATCCGCCCACTTAGATCATATTCTCTTTGGTAATATTTTAGGTGTTTCAAAAGCAGACATTTTTACTGCGCTTATCATAACGCTAACGATAATTATTTTTTTTGTTATTTATTGGCGCGATTTAATGTTGTTCAGTTTTGATCCTATACAAGCAAAAGCTTTAGCTCTCCCCACAAAGTTTTTACACTATGGCTTACTCGCAGCATTATCATTAGTAATTATCGCGACGTTAAAAGCAGTCGGGCTAATTTTAGCAATTGGGTTATTTATCCTACCAGGTGCAATTGCATTTTTATTGTCTCAAAGACTAAGTTCAATGCTGTTTATTTCTGTTTTTTTTAACATATGTTCAATGGAAATTGGTTTATACTTAAGTTTTTTCATAGATAGCGCTCCGGCCCCAACAATTGTGCTTGTTCTAACTTTTGTATTCTTTTTAGTGTTTTTAAGAAAGAATTTTATTGATAAAAAGAAGAGTAATATTTTTTTAGGTGGGGCAAAATGAAAAAAAGAAGATTATTGCAATCAGGAAAAATCGCATCTGAAATTGGTCTTGGCTGTATGAGCTTTGCTGGATTTTATGGTCCAACGGATGAAAAAGAAGCTCATGATACCTTAAACATGGCTTTAGATTATGGAATAGATTTTTTGGATACCGCAAACGTATATGGGATGGGCGTATCTGAAAAAATGATCGGTAATTATATCAAAAAAAATGGAAACCCATTTATAATTGCAACCAAGGCTTCTATTTCTAGGGATCCGAAAACTCAACAACGTACTTTCGATAATTCTGCTGCCCACTTAGAGACAGAATTGAATAAATCCTTGGAACGGCTATCAGTTGATTATGTGGACTTATTCTACATTCACCGTCGCGACCAGAAAATACCTATAGAAGAGGTTATGGGAACACTTCTAAAGTTAAAAAAAGATGGAAAAATTGGAGGTATAGGTTTTTCTGAAATTTCGCCTAGTAGCTTACGTCGTGCCTCAGAGATTGGAGTAGTGGACGCGGTCCAGAGCGAATACTCTTTATGGACTAGGTCAGCTGAATTAGGATTGATTCAAACTTGCGAAGAGCTAGGCGTCAGCTTTATCCCATTTTCTCCCTTAGGCCGTGGAATTTTTTCACAAACACCGCCCGATCCATCTAATTTTGGCGAACTTGACTTTAGGAAAAATAATCCTCGTTTCATGGAACCCAATTTTAATAAAAATCTGGAATTATTGGCTCCTTTTAAAGAATTTTGCGCTGAAATAGGTGTGTTGCCTTCAACTCTAGCTATTGCTTGGACATTGAAGCAAGCAAAGCACATACTTCCAATTCCTGGAACCCGTTCTAGCAGTCACTTAGTCGAGTTAGCTTTAGGTAGCGAATTTGAACTTACTGATGAGATATTAGATCAAATTAACAGCTTTCTGCCTATTGGTTGGGCTCATGGGGAAAGATATTCGGATGATCAGTGGGTTGGAATTGAAAAATTCTGCTAACTTTTTAATTTTTGATTTTAGCTAGACAAAACGGTTAATATAGTTCTCTAACATCTCCTGCTTTCCAGATTTAGGTTCTGGGTTGATGGAATTTTTGATAACATTAGTAGTGATAGTAGCCAAATCACTGTTTAACATTTTCTGAGCTTCTGATCTTTTCCAGCCCTTGTACCTTTCTTGAAGTTCCTCTTCCAGCCGTCCATCTTCAATTATTGCAGCCGCCGCTTTGAAGCCTCTAGCACAAATATCCATAGCTCCGATGTGGGCGGCAATAAGATCTTCTGCATCGATAGACTGTCGTCTAAGTTTTGCGTCGAAATTTGTTCCTCCAGCTTGAAAACCTCCGCCTTTTATAATGTGGTAATAAGCTAGCGCCACTTCTGGAGTGTTGTTTGGAAATTGGTCAGTATCCCAGCCCGACTGGTAGTCATTTCTATTCATATCAATTGAACCCAGCATGCCTTCTGAAACTGCCAGAGCAATCTCGTGTTCGAAGGAATGGCCGGCTAAAATAGCATGCCCTTGTTCGATATTTATTTTAACATCATTGTCTAAATTATATTTTCTCAGGAAGCCGATGCATGTTGCAACGTCAAAATCATACTGATGTTTTGATGGCTCCTGCGGTTTGGGTTCAACCAGTATCATTCCTGGAAAACCAATTTTGTGTTTATAATCAACAACCATTGACAAGAACTTACCCATTTGATCCAGTTCTTTTTCCAGATCTGTATTGAGTAATGTTTCATAACCTTCTCTTCCACCCCACAATACATAGTTTTCGCCGCCAAGCTTATGGGTCACATCTATGCAACTTTTTACCGTGGCTGCAGCAAAAGCAAAAACTTCTGGATCTGGATTAGTGGCGGCACCAGCCATCCATCGGCGATGGCTAAACATATTTGCCGTTCCCCAAAGTAATTTTGTTTTCTGATTTTTCATTTTATCTAAAAAGTAATCGGTTATTTCATTCAGCTTCGCCAAATTGTCTGGAAAATTTCCTTGGTCAGGCCGAATATCAGCATCATGAAAACAAAAATAAGGCTGTCCTAAAATAGAAAACATATCAAATGCCACATCAGCTTTTAAGTATGCGTTTTTCATATTGTCTTGCGGATGCCACGGCCTTTCAAATGTCAGCCCACCAAAAGGATCTCCACCTTCCCATGCAAAGCTGTGCCAATATGCAATAGCAAAGCGCAAATGTTCTTCTAAACGTTTACCCAAAATGATTTCATCAGGATTATAGTGTCTGAAGGCCAAATTTGAATCAGTTTCCGTTCCCTCATATTTAATGGGTTGTATATTTTTGAAAAAAGTTTGGGTCATTGAAGTCCTCTTAGATATATGTGCCCTTTTTTATAAGCTTCGTAGGCTGCTAAATACAGATCTACATATTTGGGATTTGGTATTATTTTTCTTTCAATTTCTGGTTTTGTCATTATCTCTTCAATGGGTTCTTTTATAATCGCAGCAATTGCCAATCTAGCTGCTCCCAAAGCTGCTCCAAATTCCCCACTCTTGGGTTTTTCTAAGTCAATATTTAGGGTATTGGATATGGTCTGTAGCCAAAATTGGGAAGAGCTTCCTCCTCCAATCGCCAAAAGAGAACTTGGTGATGCACCTGTTTTCTTGATCGCTTCTAAGCAATCTCTTAATGCAAAAGATACACCCTCCATTACACATTGGGTCAATTTTGTGAGATCAGAAGTTTGTCCCAAACCTGAGAAACCCGCTCGGATGTGGGCATCATTAAGTGGCGTTCGCTCTCCTGACAAATATGGGAAAAACCTCTCGTTTGCCGGTCCTGTTGGCTCATTAGGCAGCAAATTGTCCAATTCAGCAGCTGTTTTTCCTGAAATTTTTGAAAGCCAATTAAGACTATCCGTTGCAGATAAAATAACACCCATTTGGTACCATTTTTCTGGGATAGCATGACAGAATGTGTGCACCGCAGCGTCGGGATATGGCTTGCACTGGTCCCGACTAACTAATAAAACGCCTGAGGTACCTAAAGAAACTAAACCGTCCCCTTCTTTAATTGCACCTACACCACAAGCAGCAGCTGCATTATCTCCAGCACCTCCGACAACAATGACGTCTTTAGGAAAGCCAAGTTCAGAAGCTAATTCGGTTCGGATTTGCCCGGCGATTTGGTTGCCTTCAACTAGTTTAGGCATCTGTTCCAGATGCATATCACTCGAGACAACCAAATATTCAGACCATTTCCGTAATTTTACATCCAGCCAACTGGTCCCCGCGCTGTCTGACATGTCGGCGACGGGCGTACCTATTAACCAGGTATTTAAATAACTTGCAGGTAAAACGACCGTTTTTATTTGTTTGAAAATATCTGGTTCATTGTTTTTTACCCACAAGAGCTTAGGAGCAGTAAACCCAGGAAAAATAATATTTCCAGAAATATCCCGTACTTTAGACAGGTTATCCAAACTCTGAGCTTCTTTATATGAACGCGTATCGTTCCAAAGTATACAAGGTCTGACTGGTGCATGCAGATTGTTGAGCAAAACAGCTCCATGCATGTGACCGGCAACTCCTATACTTTTTAGTTTTGATACTTCTTTTGGAAAATTATCTCGCAGATCATGAAACACTAGTTTACAAGCATTTATCCAACTTTCTGGATTTTGTTCACTCCAACCAGGGTTTGGATTAGAGACTTCGTAGTTACTTTCAGAGCTTGCTACAAAACTACCAAATCTATCGACTAAAATAGCTCTGAGGCCAGAAGTTCCCAAGTCAATACCGATAAAGTACAATCGAACCTCCTTACTTTGGAGTCTCGCGTCAATAAAACCATCACACCAGACTATGAAAAGTAAGCTAATAGGTTATTTTTGCATTGCAAGATTTATAAATTGACGATCTGGAAAATTTTACAGGCAAGAAACATGCAATCTTTAGAATCGAAAAGGTTTCTAACGTTTCAGCTTTTCATTGAACAAAATAATCCAAGGCGAGACCGCTTCGCGGCCGCGCAGGAAATTTTGAATAGACCTTTAACCGTAATCTGATTGATCTTGCAGTTCAAGAATTTGACAGACTACAAAAAGTTTAGACAGCCTTTAAATCACCAGCCATCTGACGACCATCACGGCCTTCTTGCAACTCATATGTAACCTTTTGGTTATCTTCTAAACCAGCTAAACCGGAGGCTTCGACAGCAGAGATATGAACAAAAACGTCTTTGCCCCCATCTTCAGGCTCAATGAAGCCAAATCCTTTTTTGGTGTTAAACCATTTCACGGTGCCATTGGGCATTTCCGCGTCTCCTTATACTAAAATTTCCCCATAATTTGGGGTCGTCACGAAAGCAGATGAAACAAACTCTT
>CACPBQ010000048.1 GCA_902632125.1 Paracoccaceae bacterium
AATGCTCTAGTGCCAAAATTAGCATCAAAATAACCGTGACCTTCCCACTGCCACTCTGGTCTGTTTAGATTTACCTCAATTTTGGCCGTGGGGGCAAAGGGGCGCCAGACGTGTGTTCCTTCTTTTGTTAGAGGTAATTCAACATTCGTTATGCCAGAGGGTTTAAGAGTGATTGTTCCCTTAAGCCTTGTGATTAAAGGTAAACTACTTATTTCGTCGACATGTATTATTAATTCTTTCTTTGAATTGTCCCAAATTAGAGAGGATGGTCCAATAGTTAGTTTATGAGTTTCCTGGATTAGTGCACTCTGGCCTCTGTCTGTCATTGTAAAACGGCTTTTTCTACCATAGGTAGCCACGTTAAAGCACACGTTATTTTGAGGTTTTTTCCTTCCAGACCACTTATACCAGGGAGAAAAAACTGAACCGATGAACGCTATTATGGAAACTGCCTGACCCGAGTTTGGCTCAACTCCGTCAATGTACCACCAAGCATATCCGTTTGGTGGAACATTTAAATTAAAATTCGGCTCGTTTTCATCTCCTCTACCGCGAGCAGTGCGGATAGGGTTGCCATCGGTACTCCAGCTCCTGGATGCACCCCTCCTCCCACTAGGAACAGGTTCGCTATCGACGTCACGCATTTTGGGCGTTGAAACGTTGCCATCATTCCATGTGGGCTCTGCCCGTACAGTGAACCTTCTGTCGCTGGAAAAAGATCGTTGAAATCTTTTGGCGTAGTAAGATTTCTTCTTTCCAAATCTACCTGAAAATTGAGACCAAAATTTTTGAAACGTTCCAAGGTTACTGATTTGCATATTTCGAAATCCTTTTTATTTGGTTTACGTTTTGAAAGTGGAGGTGCATTGAGAATTATTTCAAAACGTTCAGTCTTTTGTTTTTTGTCTGTTTCTTCGCGATCCTGGGCGCAGATATATAAAGTTGGATCTGAAGGTATCTGGCCTTTTTCAATTGCATAAAACTCTGAGTTTACTTCTTCGGAAAAGAATACGTTGTGATGCACAAGGTTTTTATTGATTGTGTTTGCCTCAAAGCCCCAAACGTTAGCAGACAAACTTCTATTTGAATTTCGTGTTTTATCTGCAATGTTTTTTAAATCATTGCCTAATAGGCCCACGGCCAATGCTCTGGGGTCACCGTTGAAAATTACTGCATCTGCTGCATGGCATGTTCCATCGTCGAGGCATAGCTCATTTACGAGAAAGTTTGTTTTTTTTATTTCAACAACTTTACGACCGTAAACAAATTCCACTCCTCGATCGATAGCCAACTTTTCAATTGCTTTCGCAACTGCACTAATGCCTCCTTTAACAGTCCAAACCCCTCTTGCCTCGGCCTGCCATACAAGAGCCATTAGAGCTGGAGAAAAAAGAGGAGATCCGCCAACATACGTTGAATACCTTCCAAATAATTGCTGTAGCTTTGGCTCAGAAAATTTACTTTCTAGGTATTTATCTAAAGTTAAGAATGGAATTAGAGCAGTTATAATTTTAGGGTTTTTACAAATTTCTTTTAAGATTTCTAACGCAGCAGGTGAAGAACTTTTCATAATAGGTTTTTCAAAACAGTCGAACATTTTCTCTGTCGAATTGAAAAATCTTATGAATTGTTCTCCCGCGTTGGATCCAAATATTCTTCTAACTTCGTTGAATGCGTCATCTTTATTTGCTAATAGGTCAAATTCGGTACCATCCGACCACCAATGCCGCGCTAAAATTTCTTGCTCTTTTAACTCAAGGTGTTCAAAAATGTTTTCGCCAACTTCTTCGAAAAGATTTTGGAAAATGGAGAGCATCGTTAAAACGGTTGGGCCTATATTCACGGGCCCACTAGAACAATCGAGTGTTCGTATTTTCCCGCCAGGATAATTCGAACTTTCAAATACTTTAACCTGATAGCCATCATTGGATAACTTTAGTGCTGATACAAGTCCCCCAATTCCGGCACCAACTACAGCAATTTTTTTGCGCTTATCAAGTATGGATATATCCTTAGCCATAATGAATTGTTGACTCTAACTCAATATATGTCCAGAATAATTTACAGTATGTAAATAATTATTGTCACAAGGATTTCGTCTCGTGATATCAAGGATAGAGGAGGCAATTCAGAAAAACTTATGCTCTTCATCTTTGATAGGTAAGTTTCCTGAAAGTCTCAGAAGTGCTATAGATTACTCAGTTTTTCCTGGTGGTGCCAGGATAAGGCCGACTATCCTGATTTCAGTTGCTAAGGCGTGTGGTGACGACATTCCTGAAATTACAGATGCCGCAGGAAGTGCTCTGGAAATGATACATTGTGCAAGTCTGGTGCATGATGATTTGCCTTGTTTTGATGACGGGGTTATCAGAAGGGGAAAGCCTACGGTTCATAAAGCATACGGTGAAAGCACAGCTGTTCTAGCTGGCGATAGTTTAATCATAAACGCCTTTAGTTGCTTGGCATCTGCATCAAAGTATTCGCAAGAACGATCTGCAAATTTAACCCTCTGTTTATCGAAATATGCCGGTTTCCCAGATGGTATCTGTGCCGGTCAGGGTTGGGAAAACGAAGCTAATATTGACTTGAAGTCTTACCATATGTCTAAGACCGGGGCTTTGTTTATTGCCGCAACACAAATGGGCGCAGCCTCTGCCGGCCATGACCCGGAGCCTTGGCTTGAGCTTGGAGCACGAATAGGGGAGGCCTTCCAGGTGGCTGATGATCTTATAGATGTACTTGGCGACGATATTAAATCTGGTAAAAGTATGGGTCAGGACGAGAAAAATAATCGTCCGAATGCAATCCGCGAATTTGGGATTGAAGGAGCAAAGCAACATCTTCAAGATATTTTGGCCGGTGCCATTTCTTCTATACCTTCTTGCCAGGGAGAGGGAGAGCTCGCCCAGCTTGTTAAAATGCAGGCGGCCAAAATGTTAGAAATAAACGACTCAAAAATAATTGTTTAAAATGGCTCAGCGCAGTTCGCGATTTGATTTAAGCACACGGCTTTTAGGTTGGTGGTATAATCAAAAAAATAAATTAATAAAAAATATACGTATTCAAGATTTTTTGGCGCGGCTTCCTTTAACATCACGAGTAGCCAGAAAAGAAGGGGAAGCGATTTTCCAACTAATGACAGGCTTTGTGGATACTCAAATTTTATTAACCTTCGTTAAATCGGGTGCTTTAGAGCATCTTGAGGTAAATTCACTAACTATTCAGGAGTTGTCAGAAAAAATCGATATAGATGTTAAAAGCACAGAGCTCTTATGTCGTGCTGGATATGCTTTGGGTTTGGTGCACTTGAAATCGAAAAAGATCTTTCTGGCCAGGAGGGGAGCTTTAATACTGAGTTTGCCTGGGATGATTGAATTAATAGACCATCATTCCATTCTCTATGAAGATTTACTTGATCCCATTTTATTTTTTAGTGGAAAAAGCGAAACAAAATTATCAAAATTTTGGCCATATGTTTTTGGTGAAGCTAAAAGTTTGGATAGCGAGGATGTTTCGCGATATTCCGATTTGATGGCAAAATCTCAATTTATGGTGGCGCGAGATACCATGGCCAGCATCAAAATAAGTAAAGAAACAAAATGGTTAGATGTTGGTGGGGGTAGCGGTGCTTTTGCAAAAGAATTAGTTAAAAAGCATCCATCAGTTAAAGTAAGTATTTTTGATGTTCCCAGCTCAAATGTTGAAAATCAGCTCCTTAAATTTATACCTGGTTCTTTTTTTACAGATGAGATTCCAATGGGGTTTGATACAATTTCATGTATACGTGTTTTATATGATCATAGTGACGATACGGTTTCTGATCTTCTCATGAAAATTTATTCTTCTTTGCCCATGGGCGGAAGAATAGTTATTTCAGAGCCGATGTTGGGTGAGATAATCCCAAATAAATGGGGTGATACGTACTTTGCTACATATACCTATGCAATGAAGACAGGAAAAACTAGATCTCCATCGCAAATATCTGATTTATTGCAGAAAAATGGCTTTACGAGGATTAAGATTTTTCCATCTAGGCGCCCATTCGTAACGACGGTCATCGAGGCACAGAAAAATTAATGACAAAAGTGTCAAAAAAAATTGACACTTTGAATTGTCAATATAAACTGTCACTGATAAAACGACTCTTTCTCGTATGATTATTACGGAGGGTAAATGGAAACGTCCGCGGTGCTTCTTGAGAAGCCTGAGCGCCTATCACTCGAAATGGTCGGGTTGAAAGATCCTTGCCAGGATGAAGTCGTTGTTCGTGTCTTACATTCTGGAATTTCAACCGGAACAGAGAAATTATTATGGTCAGGCGCTATGCCGCCGTTTCCGGGTTTGGGATATCCTTTAGTACCTGGCTATGAGGCGGTTGGAGAAATATTGGAAGTTCCAAAAGGCGCTTCTTTGAAGGTTGGTGATTTAGTTTTTGTTCCTGGATCAAACGGGTTTATCGACGCCAAAGGTCTTTTTGGGGGCTCCGCCCGCCATTTAATAACACCGGTGAAACGTGTTACTAAGATAAATAACGAGATCGGTGAGAAGGGTGTCTTATATGCCCTGGCGGCAACAGCAAGGCATGCCCTCACAGGTCCTGATGCTAAATTTCCTGATTTAATTATTGGTCATGGTGCTCTTGGTCGACTGTTAGCGCGAATTACAATAATTGCTGGGGGTAAACCTCCCACCGTCTGGGAAATTGACGAAAAGCGGACAGAAGGAGCTTCTGGATATGAGGTGTTGCATCCAAATGAGGATGCGAAAAATAATTATACTTGTGTCTTTGATGCCTCTGGAAGATCAGATTTATTAGATGATTGGATTGGCCGCTGCGCTGTTGGAGCAGAGATTGTACTAGCCGGTTTTTATGCTGACCGAATAAATTTTGCCTTTCCTCAAGCATTTATGAAGGAAATTAAAATACGCATATCAGCTGAATGGAAACAGGCTGATATGAGGGCCGTTAATTCAATGGTAGAAGAAGGTCATCTTTCTCTTGATGGCTTAATTACTAATCGAGCGCCTGCAGAAGATGCTGCATGGGCCTATCAGACAGCTTTTGAAGATGAAAGTTGTAGTAAAATGGTATTGGACTGGGGAAATCTACAATGAAAGATGATGTGCCAAATTTAAAAGATTATTCTTCGCGTTTAAGGGAAGAGGCTAATATGGATTTGGCTGATATCAAAGCCGATGAAGAGCCCAGTGAGCCTACAAAAAAAACTCAAATTGTAGCTATTTATGGTAAAGGTGGTATTGGCAAGTCATTCACGTTGGCAAATCTTTCACATATGATGGCTGAACTCGGAAAGCGGGTCCTTCTTATAGGTTGTGATCCAAAATCCGACACAACTTCACTTCTTTTTGGTGGAAAAGCATGTCCCACAATAATCGAAACCTCGACTAAGAAAAAATTAGCTGGGGAGGAAGTTAAAATAGGTGACGTATGCTTCAAAAGGGGTGGTGTCTTTGCAATGGAGCTTGGTGGACCTGAAGTTGGGCGAGGCTGTGGTGGGCGAGGGATTATCCATGGGTTTGAGCTGCTAGAAAAACTTGGCTTTCATGATTGGGATTTTGACTATGTCCTTTTGGATTTTCTTGGCGACGTTGTGTGCGGAGGTTTTGGGTTACCAATTGCGCGAGATATGGCGCAAAAGGTTATTTTAGTTGGTTCAAACGATTTACAATCTTTATATGTCGCCAACAACGTTTGTTCAGCTGTTGAGTATTTTCGAAAACTAGGAGGAAACGTCGGGGTTGCTGGCTTAGTAATTAATAAAGATGACGGAAGTGGAGAGGCAGCGGCTTTTGCAAAAGCTGTTGATATTCCGGTTCTAGCTTCGATACCACAAGATGACGATCTTAGAAAAAAATCAGCTAATTACCAAATTGTAG
>CACPBQ010000049.1 GCA_902632125.1 Paracoccaceae bacterium
TCTTGCAGCAAATAAGGCAGCGATGAAAAGTATGTCTGTTACCCAAGGCTATCTTGCAACAGCCGTAGATGCACTTGATAGCGCATCAGCCGTTTTAGCAAAGCTACAAGAGCTAGCTATATTAGGAGCAAATGGTACGAATACGGCAGCAGATAATGCCGCCATAGATGCAGAGGCTGAGGCTTTAGCATTACGGTTCCACAATATAGTTCAAGGCGCTCAATACAAAGGAGCCTCTGTTTTTACATCTCATGATGCTACTAGCCAAGTTGCTGCAGGAAGTAATACCGCTCTTAGTTTTGGTATAGCTCAACTATCTTATGACGAATTATTTGATCATACCAACCCAGCTCTTGATGCTACAGAAGCTGGTAAAACCTATGAAATTATAGCGCCGTTAACAAAAGCCGAAAAAATATCAATTGCGCTTGAGGCAGAAGGGGTAAACGCAGATGATCTTGTGGTTGGTTCGCAATTTACTACGATTAAACCCGTTGCTTTACCGCCTGGCCCTCCGCCTCCTCCGAAATCAGATAATGTTTTGATATATGGCAGCACCGATAAAGTAATGGCGCAAAACAATGTAAGGGCTCAGTTAGAAGCTGCTGGTCACACTGTGACCATTATAAGCAAAAATGATAGTGTCGTACCAGCTAATGTTGGTGACTATGATCAAGTATGGGACCTAAGATATGACGCTGAATACGATCAACAGGGTAAAGATATTTATGATAATTATGTAAAAGAGGGTGGTTTTTTATATCTAGCAACTGAGCATACGGGTTTTAACGCTCGGAATGCAACAAAAGCAGCACTGATAGAGCAAATGGGTGGTGGAGATACGGTAATAGGTCGAACCTTAGCAAATAATGTAGTTATTGATGGTCAAAACAATACTTATATGACTGATAATCTACGGATTGATTTTAATCATGTTAGCTCTGTCGATAATAGTCAAGGAACGCCGCTGATTACTGACTCAAATAATAATGTGGCTGCAATGATGTGGGTTGGCAATGCGGGTGATTTTGATCTTGGTTACTCTGGAACTGTCATTACAATTGCTGATATTGATTGGCTTGAGACAATGACACAAGCCAATAGAACAGCTCTGAAAGATATTATCGATGGTGTGGCCAGAGGAACAGTTGATGGAACTATTTCGGCTAATGGCAACTTCGACGCTGATCCTGGAGTGATATCTGATGCTGCAGGGAAATTTATGCTCGCTCCTACAGATAAACTTGCAAATCCCATGTCCTCTGGTTCGTCACCAACTCAAGGCCAAGCTGATAATGATGGAGACGCTTCCACGGCAATAACTGCAATAAATACATCCAAGATTGAACTCGTACAGCAGCGAATTAACTTGGCTAGAACGTTAGCAGGATCACAGTATTCTGCGATTTCTAATGCTATTGAACATGCTACGGATCTATCTTCTCAATTTGGGCAGGGCATTGATACCATTAGCGATGTGAATTTTTCTATGGAGACAGCGCATTTAGCTAAAGATCGAATTCAGCAAGACGCAGCAGCTGCTATCCTAGCACAAGCCAATAAGGCACAAGAAGGGTTGATGATGTTGGTTTAAGTAAATGTCCTACTTAAAATAACTACTCGAAAATCAAAAACACACATGTACAAAAACATGTACACTTTTATATTAGAAAAATCTGTACATGTCTGTTATTAAAGGGTTATTTACATACACTAGAAGAGTAGGTGGTGGGTGATGAGAGACTCGAACTCCCGACATCTTCGGTGTAAACGAAGCGCTCTACCAACTGAGCTAATCACCCGGCCTGCACTGTCTACTTAAACGCTTAATTATAAGCAAGCCTATTTATACGATTATCCCTATCAAAATTTAATGCTTGGTCCTCTGACTTTCATTCTGTTTCTCAAGAGCTTTTGCCGTAGCTGCCTCCTCCGCAGCTTCATTCCATTCAATTGGAACAGGAGTTTCAACAAGGGCAATTTTCAAAACTTCAGAAACATTTTTAACGGCAATGATTTCCAGAGAAGATTTTACATTGTCGGGTATATCTGCGAGGTCTTTCTCATTTTCCTCTGGAATAAGAACAGTTTTTATCCCACCCCTTAAGGCAGCAAGTAATTTCTCTTTTAAACCGCCGATGGGAAGAGCATTTCCACGCAAAGTGACTTCTCCAGTCATTGCCAAATCTTTTCTTACCGGTATGCCTGTCAGTACGGAAACTATAGACGTAACCATAGCTAATCCGGCACTCGGCCCATCTTTAGGAGTAGCACCCTCTGGAACATGAACGTGAATATCAATCTTATCAAACCTCGGAGGTTTAACACCCACTTCTGGGCTGATAGAACGAACGTACGAGTTTGCTGCGTCAATACTCTCCTTCATCACATCGCCAAGTTTTCCAGTCGTTTTCATTCTACCTTTACCTGGTAACTTTAATGCTTCGATATGTAATAAATCACCACCAACTGAGGTCCAAGCCAAACCCGTTACAACACCAATTTGGTCATCTTGTTCGGCAAGACCAAACCTAAACTTTTTGACACCAAGAAAATCGCCGAGATTGTCCATTGTGACCTTGATGTGTTTTTCTTCGTTTTTGACAATTTTTGTAACCGACTTGCGCGATAATTTTGAAATTTCTCTCTCCAAATTTCTGACACCCGCTTCTCGTGTGTAGTAACGTACAATGCCGGTCAAGGCGCTGTCAGTTAACTCAAATTCTCCTTTTCTCAAGCCATGATTTTTTATTGCTTTGTCGATAAGATGTCTCTTGGCTATTTCAATTTTTTCATCTTCTGTGTAGCCGGCCAAAGGAATAATTTCCATTCTGTCTAATAATGGGGCTGGCATGTTATAGCTATTAGCCGTTGTGATGAACATTACGTTAGAAAGATCATATTCAACCTCTAAATAGTGGTCTGTGAAAGTGCTGTTTTGCTCTGGGTCAAGGACTTCCAGCATTGCGCTAGCTGGGTCCCCTCGAAAGTCTTGGCCCATTTTATCTATTTCATCAAGTAATATTAGAGGGTTAGTTGTTTTAGCTTTCTTGAGGGCTTGAATTATTTTACCTGGCATCGAACCGATGTAAGTTCGCCTATGTCCCCTGATCTCGCTTTCATCTCTGACACCCCCAAGAGAAATTCTTATAAATTCACGACCTGTTGCTTTGGCTACCGACTTGCCAAGTGATGTTTTGCCAACACCGGGAGGGCCAACAAGACACATTATCGGTCCCTTTAATTTCGAACTTCGTTTCTGTACTGCCAGATACTCAACTATTCGTTCTTTTACTTTCTCTAAGCTGTAATGATCTTTATCCAAAACTATTTGCGCTTTGTTTAGGTCTTTTTTAACTTTGGATTTCGTACCCCAAGGAATAGAAAGCAGCCAATCTAAATAATTTCTAACAACTGTAGCTTCAGCGGACATCGGGCTCATATTTTTGAGTTTTTTAATTTCTGCTTCGGCTTTTTCACGTGCTTCCGATGTAAACTTGGTATTGTTAATACGTTCTTCTAGCTCTGCAGCCTCATTTTGACCATCCTCACCGTCACCAAGTTCTTTCTGGATGGCTTTCATTTGTTCATTTAAATAATACTCACGTTGGGTACGCTCCATTTGAGACTTTACGCGGGTTTTTATTTTTTTCTCTACCTTTAAAACACCCATCTCTCCTTGCATTAGCGAAAAAACTTTCTCAAGCCGTTCGCTTACTGAGAGTGTTTCTAGTAGATCTTGTTTTTGATCAACTTCTATCCCAAGGTGGCCAGAGACTAAATCTGACAACTTGGTTGGATCAGAGGTATTGGCAATTGTGGTGATTGCTTCATCTGGAATATTTTTCTTTACTTTAGCATAACGATCAAATTCTTGAGCTACAGTCTTGACGAGAGCGATATTGGCTTTTTCATCGCCAAGGGTTTCCTCAATCTCCTCGCAGTTTGCTTCAAAAAATGCTTTGTTTTCCACAAAATTGGTTATCAAAACCCTAGTTTGTCCCTCAACTAAAACCTTCACTGTACCGTCCGGTAACTTAAGAAGTTGAAGAACGTTAGCAAGTACGCCTGTTTTAAATATGCTTTCTTCGGTTGGTTGATCCTCAGACGGATCTACTTGACTGGACAACAATATTTGTTTGTTGTTTTTCATTACTTCTTCCAGGGCTTTAACAGACTTTTCCCTGCCTACAAATAGTGGAACAATCATATGAGGAAAAACGACGATGTCTCTTAATGGAAGAACTGGGAAGGTTGTGTTTTCATTATCCATTATACTTATACCTCATTTTTAACCAATGAAAGTTGGTAAATCTTGATTTTTATAGATATATATTTGGTTCTCTCATACTTGTTTTTCAAGCCCATAAGTCAACTAAATTGAAAAATTATTATCGGCATTAAACAATATTTGACGTTATTTGGCATTTTTTACACATCCCAAAAAATTATTTTAATTTTTAGTAGACTCCTTGACGACTGTCTGTACCAAGTTTAAACCGTTTGCTACGCCTTGTGCGGAGCGCGGTTGTAGCTCAGCTGGTTAGAGTACCGGCCTGTCACGCCGGGGGTCGCGGGTTCGAGCCCCGTCAACCGCGCCATTATGTTCCACCAACAGCAACAGCATATACTTATTCTGGGCATTGTGTAACAAAAGTAAAATTGAGGTGATAGGCCTTATTTTTAATTAATTAACTAATCCTTTACGCTTGCTCCTTTGAGTAATTAGACAATTTGACAATGAAAAGTTGACATTATTAATTCAATTAATAATCTCAAAAGGATACTTGAATACCTGGAAATTTATGCGTTTAAAATCGTTTTTGTTATTTTCTTTTATAAGCTTTGTAAGCGCTTGTGGAGGCAATGGCTCTGGATCAGGCCAAATTGATTATTCCAGTGCAACTGTAGTAGAAGATCTTACCACACAGCTAGCAGCATTAGACCCAAATATCAGCGTACAATCTAACGGAGATGGAACTATAAATCTAACCAAGGGCAGTGAAATCTTGGTTATCAAACCGGGTCAGTCGTCATCGGCGGTTATTGATTTCAGTGGAAGGCTTTACAACGTACAAGTAAGCGCTTCTGGGAAATATACTTACTCGCCTGTGTCAAGCCCCTCATCAACTTCTGCATATATCACTAGTGCCAAATCTCTTATCAGTGATTTGGATGACGTAACTTCTAAACTTGGGCTGGATGCTGTGACCGGCGTTGTTGATTTAACTACGGGTACAAAAAACTCATCGCCGATCTCTGTACCAGATGTCGTCACTTTTTCTGGTTCTGGAACTTCTACAATAAGTGGAAGTATCACTGGAGTCACCGT
>CACPBQ010000050.1 GCA_902632125.1 Paracoccaceae bacterium
TCTTGTAAAAAAAATGGAAGAGCTGGGCATAGGCCGACCTTCGACATATGCCAATATAGTGACGACAATTCAGGATAGAGAGTACGTCAGAAAAGAAAAAAATAGGCTTTCTCCAGAAGATAAAGGACGAATAGTCACAATTTTTTTGCTGAATTTTTTCAAACGCTACATAGAGTTTGATTTTACGGCGGGTTTAGAAAATCAACTTGATGCAGTGAGTGCGGGAAAAGGAAATTATAAAGAACTATTAGGTCAATTTTGGGATGATTTTTCAGAAGCAATCTCCGAAACATCAGACTTAAGAATTACTGAAGTTTTAGACGTGTTGGATGATGCTTTGGCGCCCCAGCTATATCCCGTAACTGATGATGGTAGCGACCCAAGAAAGTGCCCAAAGTGTGGAGACGGCCAACTCCACTTAAAATCATCGCGAACTGGAGGATTTGTTGGATGTGGCAACTATCCCGAATGTAATTTTACCCGCCCAATTTCTGGCGACTCAGATGAAACATCAGAACGCTTACTTGGTAAAGATAATGGAGATGATGTATTTTTGAAAAACGGCAGATTTGGTCCATATATCCAGCGTGGTGAGACTTCAGAGGAAAATAAAAAACCTCCACGTGCTAGCCTCCCAAAAGGCTGGTTAGCATCAGAGATGGATCTAGAGAAAGCCCTTAAACTTCTTAGCCTACCACGGGAAATAGGGCTTCATCCTGAAGATGGGCAAATCATAGAAGCAGGGATTGGAAGATATGGTCCTTTTGTTCGTCACGGGCGGACTTATGCAAATTTAAAGGATCCTGACGAGGTGTTTAATATCGGTATGAATCGAGCCGTGGAAGAGCTGGCAAAAAAAGCATCAGCCGGTGGAGGACGCGGCACAGCTTCAAAAGCTATTAAAGAACTAGGTGAACACCCTGATGGCGGCGGTCTGGTTAACGTGATGGATGGGAAATATGGCCCTTATGTTAAATACGCAAAAATCAATGCTACAATACCAAAAGGACAAGACCCTGAAAATATTACAATGGACGAAGCAGTTAATCTTATTAAGGAAAAAGCCGGAAAAAGTAAAAAAAAGGGAAAGAAAAAATAGGGCTTTTATGATATACTGCCTTTGAGTTTTGATTTAGAACAATTCCCAAGTTTAAGAAAGGTACTAGTTCAATGCAAAAAGTTTATGGAACTGCTGAGGAGGCTTTAAAAGGTTTACTATTCGATGGAATGTTCATCGCCTCAGGAGGTTTTGGACTATGCGGTATTCCAGAATTATTACTAAAAGCTATCAAAGATGCAGGAACAAAAAATTTAACTTTTGCATCAAATAATGCTGGTGTTGATGATTTTGGAATAGGGATATTGTTGGAGTCACACCAAGTTAAAAAAATGATTTCGTCATACGTTGGAGAAAACGCTGAATTCATGCGTCAGTATCTTTCAGGTGAGCTTGAATTGGAATTTAACCCTCAAGGCACTTTAGCAGAAAGAATGCGTTCGGCTGGATGCGGAATTCCAGGGTTCTTTACAAAAACTGGAGTGGGAACCATAATAGCCGATGGGAAAGAACATAAAGATTTCAATGGTGAAACTTACATATTAGAAGAGAGCTTATTTGCAGACCTATCGATTATAAAGGCCTGGAAAGCTGACGAAACAGGAAATCTTATATTCAGAAAAACCGCTCGTAACTTCAATCCCCCAGCTGCAATGTGTGGAAAAGTGTGTGTCGTAGAGGTTGAAGAAATTGTACCTACAGGCTCGCTTGATCCCGATTTGATACACCTTCCCGGGATTTATGTGCACAGAATTATACAGGGTGAGCACGAAAAAAGAATTGAACAGCGCACAACGCGCCCCGCTGCTTAAAAGGAAATGTAAAATGTGGGATCGAGATCAGATGGCTGCTCGAGCAGCAAAAGAACTAGAGGACGGAATGTATGTAAATCTTGGTATTGGAATTCCAACTTTAGTATCAAATTATATTCCAGAAGGGATAAATGTTACACTTCAGTCAGAGAATGGAATGCTTGGAATGGGACCATTTCCCGTGGAGGGTGAGGAAGATGCGGATTTGATTAATGCTGGCAAACAAACGATAACCGAATTACCGCAAACTGCGTATTTTGATAGCGCCACCTCTTTTGGTATGATCCGAGGAGGCAAAATTGCCATGGCTATTCTGGGTGCAATGGAAGTTGCCGAAAATGGTGATTTAGCAAATTGGATGATACCTGGAAAACTTGTGAAAGGAATGGGCGGTGCTATGGATTTAGTGTCTGGCGTTGGTCGTGTGATTGTGGTGATGGATCATACAAACAAACACGGCGAGTCCAAATTACTGAGACAATGCACTCTACCACTTACTGGGAAAAACGTGGTGGATAGAATAGTAACAAATTTAGGTGTTTTGGATGTTGTGTCGGGAGGTTTAAAAATTATCGAATGTGCAGAGGGAACATCTGAGAAAGAAATACGCGGTGCCACAGAAGCCAAAATAGTAAATTGATTTGTAATTTCTAAAACTCACTTAATGCTTAAATACGATTTACCCCAAAAGTTTGAAAATTGGATTGAGAAAAAAAACTGGGCCCTAAGACCCCATCAAATTGAAGTTCTGAACAATCCAGAAAGACAATCGCAACTCCTTATTGCCCCGACTGGTTCAGGTAAAACATTAGCTGGTTTTTTGCCAACCCTAATCGAGCTAGAGGCTTTTGATTTTACTGGCCTCCATACAATTTATGTTTCACCGTTGAAAGCATTGGCATCAGACATTAGACGAAATTTGATGAGCCCCATCGAAGAAATGAACCTAAATATAAGAGTGGAAGATAGAACTGGCGATACCAAGGCCGGGACAAAGCGACGTCAAAGAGTTGATCCCCCCCATATTTTGCTCACCACCCCAGAAAGCTTAGCACTATTGATCTCGTTTCCCGAATCCAAAAATCTTTTTGCAAACTTAAAAAGAATAATTATTGATGAAATACACGCGCTCATTGAAAGCAAACGCGGACATCAATTAGTCTTGGCAATATCGCGATTACAATCCTTGTGTAACAATCTTCATAAAATTGGATTATCCGCAACAGTTGATCGCCCCAAAGAATTAGCAAATTTTATTTGTGAAAAAAACGCGAATTGCCCAATTATATTTGCTAAATCTGGAGTAGATCCAGACATTTCAATGCTTAAAACGCAGGCCGCACCTCCTTGGGCAGGGGCTGGAGCAACCTATTCTATCCCTGATGTTTTAGAGCAAATATCGAATCATAAAACTACTTTGATTTTCCATAATACACGGGCTCAAGCAGAAATTTTTTTTCATAATTTGTGGTTAAATAACAAAAATAATCTCCCGATCGCAATCCATCATGGTAGTCTCGACCTGGACCAACGCAAGCGTGTTGAAGAAGCTATTTCCAGAGGTGAGCTAAAAGCCGTTGTTTGCACAGGAACCCTGGATCTAGGCATTGATTGGAGTGACGTGGATCTTGTCATTCAAGTCGGCGCTCCAAAAAATATAAAGCGTTTAGTACAGAGAATTGGCAGGGCAAACCACACTTATAATGCTCCTTCCAAAGCCATAATGGTTCCCGCAAATAAATTTGAAATTATCGAGTGCCAAGCTGCTTTAGAAGCGGTCAAAGATAAAGATTTAGACGGTGAGCCAGTAAACTCAGGGTCACTTGATGTTTTGTGTCAACATATTCTTCTTTTGGCGTGTGCAGGAAAGATTTATCCTGATAAATTATTCAACGAAATAAAAACAGTAGGCGCTTATGCAAACTTAACCCAGAACGAATTTGATCAGTGTATTAGATTTTGCGTAGACGGAGGATATGCACTTAACCGATACGAGCAATGGCATCGATTGAAAATTGATGTTTCAGGAAATTTAGTTCTGCGAGACCCTAGAGCATCAAATAGAATAAGAATGAATGTGGGAACCATTCAAGACACAGAAACATTGAAGGTTAGGACGCCCCGAAAAAATGGAGGAAAACCTCTTGGAGAAATTGAAGAAGCTTTTGCCGCATCGCTTACAAAGGGCGACACTTTTTTAATCGGAGGTAAAATAGTGCGCTTCGAAAATTTGAGAGAGATGATAGTCGAAGTTACACAAAACGCCAGTAAACAGCCTAAAATTGCCACCTTTATGGGAACCAAATTTGCAACGAGTACAAAACTCAGTGATAGAATTTTAGACAGTTTCAAAAATGAAAATTGGAGTGGACTGCCTGTAGACACGAAAAACTGGCTGATTAAGCAAAAAGAATTTTCGGAACTACCAGTTAAAAATAAATTGCTTATTGAAACCTTTGTAAGAAAATCTCGCCATCATATGGTCGTCTACAGTTTTGCCGGACGAAATGCGAACCAGACTTTGGGTTTAATTTTATCAAAGAGATTAGAAGAGCTGAATCTTGCTCCATTAGGTTTTGTCGCGAATGATTATGCTACTCTTTTATGGGGACTAAAAAAAGTGGAAAACCCAATAGAGTTATTCAATTCCAATGAAATTGAATTAGGCCTCGATAAATGGCTTTCAGGTAACGCTTTAATGAAGAGAACATTTAAATCTGTAGCTACAGTTGCGGGATTAATTGACCGCAATTTTCCTGGCCTTCGAAAATCAGGACGCCAGACAACTTTTTCTTCAGATATTTTATACGATACCTTAATAAAATATGACCCAGATCATCTTCTTTTAAAAATAACAAAAGACGAAGCGATGAAGGGATTGATTGACTTTAAGCGCATCAAGGAGATGTTTGATCGAGTGGACGAAAACATAACTCACAGAAATCTACCGCACGTATCACCTCTTGCAGCCCCAATGTTACTTGAAGTGGGCACAGTACCCATCGATGGAAAAGCCAGAGAATTATTATTAAAAGATGAGGTGGGTTCGCTCATGAAAGAAGCAGGATTAGGTTAAAATTATGATACTTGTCTTAATTTTTTAAAAATCAAATGGACCGTTTTAAGTTTTCTATCGCAAAAAACGAACTCGTGGCTTTGCCTTCTGGGGCTTT
>CACPBQ010000051.1 GCA_902632125.1 Paracoccaceae bacterium
GTCGCAGGCTATTGAATGGCAAGCTACAAGGGGTGGCAGATCAGGACGTGTTGCGTGGCAATTCTTTGTTGATTTAGCAGCAAAAAACGAAGTTAAAATTGCTCCCTAAATTTTTAATTTAAGAATTCCATTGGATCTATAGCTTCAAATCCTCGACGGATTTCAAAGTGTAAAAAAGGTGGATCGCCTGGCTGTAATTTACCTAGCAGCTGAGATTTTGAAACTTTTTCTTTTTCTTTTACAGCAATATCTTCAATACCCGCGTATACAGTGAGCAAATTGCCCTCGTGTTTTAAAACGATTATAGGTACCTCTTTCGTGTCAGCAGTGATTGCTGCCACAATACCTTTTTCGGCTGCAACTACAGGAGTACCCTCAGGGGCGGATATATCGATACCGTCTGTTTTACCTTTTACATAATCACGAATTATTTTACCATCTACAGGAAAGGAAAATTTATCCATATCAGTTGTTTGTAAATTTTGAATTTGATCTGACAAATTTGATTTGTCGGGTGTTGTTTCAATATTTTTCTTAGATTTTATTTCTGGCAAAGCGTTCGAACTACTTGGTGGAGATGGAGTTTTACTAATTTGACCCGGTTTTACTGGAGTTGAGTCAGTGGATATTTGCTTGCTCGGCAATGGGATTAACAAAAATTGTCCCTCCCGAATTGTGAAGTTGCTATCCAGTCCATTCCAATCAGCTAAAGATCGAATAGAAACATTGTATAATCTTGATATCGTGAAAGCAGTCTCTCCTCTAGAGACTTTATGTCTAATGGGCTCATTCGTTTGCCCAGTCGTGCTTTGATCAGTTACCCTTTTTTTATCCGAAGCCATTTCAATTGCAGCAGAGGCTAGTTCCGTCACATTAACGTCCTTGGATTTTAAAGCGGCATTGTTTTTGTTTAAGTTTCTTATTAGCGGACGATTTGGAAGACTTATTAGTTGGCCGTCATTGAGTTTTTCCAGAGGACTCATGCCATTGTAGGCAGCAATATTTCCAGGATCTAGACCGAGACGGTCAGCAATGGTTTTAATGTTATCACCCCGTCGAGCCACCGCCACATCATAAGTAGAATACGAAATTATTCCTCTGCTGTCAGGCAAAGGTCTTGTATTCATTGCTTTTCTTACGGCATCAGAAGTATCATATTCATTTCCTCTTAAATCGAAATCTAGATTGTTTAAAACGCCACACGAGCCAACATGCAATATAATTAAAAATGGAGTTAAATTTAGAATTTTATTGAAAACTGCATACTGCATTAAAGACGACTCACTTACTTACATTACCGCAATTTTTATTGTTCTTTTTCTGTTCCTGCAACCAATGGAACAAATCTTACCGATTGTAGGTCTTGATACTCGTAACCCCCTTCCGTTTTCACTATTTTGATTAAGTTCTGTATATTATCAGATTGACCTACAGGTATAATCATAATTCCGCCTATTTTTAGTTGGGAAAGTAGAGGAGCAGGTGGATCTTCAGAAGCAGCGGTGACAATTATTCTGTCAAAAGGTGCTTGTTGTTCTAATCCATAGCCGCCATCGGCTAATAGCGTAGTAATATTATTAAAGTTTAATTTTTGAAAAATTTTGGCAGCTTTATGGACTAACAAACTCTGGCGCTCAACTGTATAAACTCTTCTAGCTAACAAGCTCAAAATTGCAGCTTGATAACCTGATCCAGTACCCACTTCCAATACCTTGTCCCGTTGCGTAACCTTCAAAGCCTGTGTCATTAATCCAACCACTGTTGGTTGGCTAATCGTTTGACCGCATGCGATGGGAAGAGGTGTATCGTCATAAGCTTTTTCTGAAAAAACACCATTAACAAAATTCTTTCTGTCAACTCTTTCCATTGCTTGTAAAACTTGTCTGTCTACAATGCCTGCTTTCCGCAATGAAAAAAGAAATTGCATTTTTAGCGTCGCACTGTTGATCATGGGTCTTTGTTTATAAATTTGAGGGTATCATAGTCGGTTAGATCTGCTTTCATTGGAGTTATTGAGATATAGCCATCCATATTAACCCTAGCATCGGTATCGCTGGGCAAATCAACATGTTGATTTCCACCACTAACGAATAGAAAATCCCTGCCCGATGGTGACTTATATGCTTTTGTTGAGAAAAAAGAATTTGCTCTTAATCCTTGTTTAACATATCTCAAACCACAAACATCCTGAGCACTAGTTGGTGGAAAGTTTACATTATAAAAAATTTTGTATCCCTCAGTCACTGGAAATTTATTTTGCTGAATATTCTTAATCACTTGTAATCCATGTATTTCACTTGCTTCAAAAGGATTTTTTAAATTTAAATTCTGTGGGCCATAGTATTGCGATAATGCAATAGAGTTGATGCCTTGAAGCGCTCCCTCTAGAGCCGCTCCAATAGTTCCTGAATACAAGACGTTTTCAGCAGAATTATTCCCTCGATTTACCCCAGAGAGAACTAAATCTGGCTTTTGACCATCAAGCACATGATATATTCCAGCAAGTACGCAGTCGGCTGGATATCCATCTACACTGAAGCGGTTCTTCTCAATTTCAGTAATCATCATAGGGTTTGTATAGCTTATACAGTGCCCTACACCTGATCTTTCACTACTAGGTGCAACTGTAATTACATTATCTTTGTCAGTTAACTGAAGTGCTATTTTAGTTAAAATCTTTAGGCCAGGAGCGTTAATTCCGTCATCATTCGTTACTAGTATTCGCATGTCTACCCTATATAGCGATATTTCTTAAATTTTTTAACTATAATCACAATTCTAAAAGCGAAACGAGCCTTTTTGCTTCATTTTTAACAGATTGTAATTCTTTTTGATTTTCTCCTGGATAAAAGCGAGTTCTCGTTGCAGTGGGCATGGGTTTTGGTTGAAGCACGTAAATTTGTGGCCCAGTTGATTTACATTCATTTTGCCACGTTTTTACTATATGTATTTGGGCCGCTTTCGTAGCGCCATAAATTGATGAAAATTTTCTCAAAATAGTTTTATCTTCAAAAAAAATAGCTTTGCCTTCTTCCATAAGTAATGGAGATACCATCGGTATGAGTCTAGTGAGCGCTGTTACATTATTTGTTATCGATTTTTCCCAATCTTTACTATCTATCGTAATAACTGGTCCAAGAGGAGCAGCATGGATTGCAGTATGAGCCCAAAGCTTTATTTTACCCCAGCGTTCGAAAATTGATCGGCAAAGTTGTGCTACAGCGTTTTCGTCTGTTAAATCAATTGGCGCCAATGTACTGGAGCCACCATTTTTTTTTATTTGATCATCTAATGCTTCAAGAGCACCTACTGTCCTCGACACAGCAATGATATGGTGTGTTGGAGAAAGAGCCTGTGCTAATGCGGCACCTAAACCTCTAGAAGCTCCAGTTATTAGTGCCACTGGTTTGCTCATATTTTGACTTCTCCGTAGCTTTTAAAATGAGACCTAATTTAAACAGACCGAAACTAATTCTTCATATTGAACCGTAAGCCAGCCTAATGCTTTTTCTGGATTTTTTTCCGCTATATCATTTGCCATTCCCCCAAATACGCGCGCTGATTGGCTTTCTTCTAGTATTAAAAAAGTACCGCTACTTAGTATCGTTTGGTAAGCAAAAAAGGAAATTGCTATCAAAGCAATGCCCCGCAAAACACCAAATATAAAGCCTAAAGCTTGGTCTGGTCTGTTCAACGCGGTTTTGTTTATTACCACCGATAGTAGCGGAGTGAAAAAAGATACCAACATCAACGCAACTGCAAAAACGGCTGCGAAAGACGCTAGTATAGCCAACTCACAACTATCAGACAAGATTGGTCCAATGTAAGGAATTTCCTGAACAAACGGCAAAACTTCGGGAGCCAGAAAGTAAGCCAAAAATGCTGCAATTATCCAAGCGGCAATGGACATTAACTCTCTGACTAGACCGCGTGAATAAGCCAATAGGGATGAAATTATAACTATTGCTAAGATTACACCATCTACAATGTTAAATTCAGACATTAAAATTTTGGTCCTCAGTTTCTATTTTTTCTCGCATTTAGTAATTTGTTAACGAACGATAGAAGATCTAAATTTTCGAAAACTTCTATATTTAATCCTGTGACTAATTTAGTAATTTTTGGACTTTCAACTTTCTTGAAACCAAGTTTTTCCGCTTCTTTCAACCTATTTTCTATTTTAGCTACAGATCTTATAGCGCCCGAGAGCGAAACTTCTCCAAAAAACGCAAAATCCTCAGGTATGATAATATTTTCTCGAGCTGAAATTAAAGATGCTGCAACTGCAAGGTCTGCTGCCGTTTCAGTTACTTTCAAACCTCCTGCAACATTTAAATATACATCAAGTCCGGAAAATTGTACTTTGCATCGAGCTTCAAGTACGGCCAATATCATCGCGAGTCTGCTACTATCCCATCCAATAACACTGCGCCGTGGTTGAGAGTGAGGAGATGGAGAAACTAATGCTTGGATTTCGACTAATAGAGGGCGAGTTCCCTCGATACCAGCAAAAACGCAAGAGCCAGCGCTGGATATTCCCCTCGAAGACAAAAACAGCTCTGATGGGTTTGTAACTTGTTGCAAACCTAAACCTGTCATTTCAAAAACACCTATTTCGTCTGCGGCACCAAATCTGTTTTTAACGGATCGCAGAATGCGAA
>CACPBQ010000052.1 GCA_902632125.1 Paracoccaceae bacterium
TGCTTCGAAACATGGTGTGCTGGGGTTGATTAAAACCTATAGTGAGGAATATATGGGGGGATCCATTACATTTAATGCCATTTGTCCGGGCTACGTAAATACCCCGATTATTGAAAATAACATAAAATCTATGACGTCTAAAGGCATTAGTGTAGATGATGCGCACCAATTAATGGTAAATTCAAATCCGCATAATAAATTGATAGAGGCCGAAGAAATTGCGCAGACTGCTCTATGGCTATGTAACCAAGCGTCAAAAAGCGTAAATGGACAGGCTATTGAAATCGCCGGCGGAAAAGTATGAGCGATTTTATTGAAACAAAATCAAAATTTCACCTACCTGAGGGTATTGTTTACTTAGATGGAAACTCTCTTGGTCCTCTACCCAAAACAGCCCAAAATATTGTTCAAAATACCATATTCAATGAATGGGGCGAAATGCTGGTAACAGGATGGAATAAAGCGGGCTGGATGGATCAGCCAAATATTGTTGGTAACAAAATAGCCAGGCTCATTGGAGCAGCCGCTGATACAATAACTGTCGGTGATACTCTATCGATTAAAGTCTTTCAGGCACTTGCCAGTGCAGCCAGTTATCAAACAAATAAAAAAGTATTTTTAAGCGATTACAACAATTTCCCCTCAGATATTTACGCAGCCCAAGGTTTGGTTAATATGCTGCAGGCTAATCACGAACTTAAGATTGTTAGTACAGAAAAGTTAATTGAAAATATCGATGAAAATGTGGCAGCTGTCTTTTTTACAGAAGTAGATTACAGGACTGGTCGTCGATATGACGCTGATAAAATAATTAAAGCAGCAAAAAAAAATGGCTCTCTTGTTATCCTAGATCTAGCGCATTCAGCTGGAGCCATTGACACAAACTTAACTGAATTAGATGTGGATTTAGCAGTTGGTTGTACCTATAAATACTTAAATGGCGGTCCTGGCTCACCAGCTTTCATCTACGTAAATCCTAATTTAATTAATTCTTTGGAACCTTGTCTATCCGGTTGGTTAGGACATGATAAACCCTTCGATTTTTCTCTAAAATACACCCCCGCTTCTGGAATTGATAGAATGAGAGTAGGCACCCCCCCAGTAATCGCCTTAGCTGCCTTAGAGGCGTCACTTGATATCTGGGAAACCGTAGATATTAGCGATGTCAGAGAAAGGTCTATTCAACTTACTGATCAATTCATAAAGGGAGTAGAACAAAATTGTCCAAAGCTGCAATTAATTACACCGCGGACACCTGAAAACCGTGGAAGCCAAGTATCCTTTTCTTTTGAAAATGGATATGCAGCGATGCAGGCATGCATTGAGCGTGGTGTTATTGGAGATTTTAGAGCACCCAATGTAATGCGATTTGGTTTCACACCACTTTTTATAGATAGCCAAGACGTTGAAAAAGCAATAGACACCTTAGCCGAAATAATGTCCAAAGATTTATGGAATAACCAAAAATTTCAAAAAAGAAAAAAAGTAACTTAATCAAGAATTCCGCGAATTATGATACTCATATGTTGCTTTACCAAAAGCTTCAAATAGTGGTTTTGATACGGGGTCTTTCGAGGCGCAATATTCTGGGTGCCACTGAACGGACAGCGTAAAGCCCGGCGCATCAGCAATATAGAGTGCTTCTGGAGTACCGTCGGTTGCATAACCGTCAATAATAACTCTTTCACCAGGCTTCATTATTCCTTGCCCGTGCAGTGTGTTTGTTAAAACCTTATTTTTTCCAAATAATTTTTTAAAGGGGCCTTCATCGGAAACTGTTACCTCATGCCTCAAAGCAAATTTTTCTTCCAAAGTACCATCCGGAGGCATTCTATGATTATCTCTATCAGGAATATCCCTTATTTCCGGATGTAACTCACTACCAAAAGCAACTGCCACCTCTTGAAAACCACGGCAAATTCCAAAAATCGGCTGTCCTATTTCTACGCAGTTTTTGATGAGGGAAAGACTTACAGCATCACGCCCTCGGTCGAACTCTCCATGAGCTTCAGTTTCTTTAATGCCGTACTCTGATGGATGAACATTTGGTCTTCCGCCAGTAAATAAAAAACCATCACAAATTCTCATGAGTTCATCTACACTAACTAACTCCGGGTCACCCGGTATAATGAGAGGGGTTGCGTCACATAATTCAACAATTGCTTCGCAGTTCATCTTTCCGGCCGCATGCGCTGGATACTGATCATTTATCAGATAAAAATTTCCCATTATACCAATCACAGGACGAGACATTTAAGTATCCTTTTCGTGGTCATAGCTAATCACATTTAGAGTGATCCGTAAACGAACCACAATTGAATTCGATTATACTATTCTATGCGCTTTGAAAAGGTGCGATTGTTTAGCTGAAGTGATACAATTTAATCGTGTTTTGCTTTTAGTTCTCGACGCCATTCATGTAAAATTGGCTCGGTATAACCAGAAGGTTGTAACGCACCTTTGAATACTAAATCATGGGCAGCCAAGAAAGCTTCAGTATCAAAACCAGGAGACATGGGTCTGTAATTTACATCGTCAGAGTTTTGCGCATCCACAATGGTTGCCATTTTCTTAAGTGCGTTAAAAACTAGATCGTGATCCACGACATTATGATAAAGCCAATTACTCAAACTTTGAGAAGAAATTCTACACGTCGCCCGATCTTCCATCAACTGAACATTGTGGATATCCGGAACTTTAGAACACCCTATACCCTGATCCACCCATCGGACAACATATCCCAAGATACCCTGACAATTATTTTCGACTTCATCCTGAATTTCACCATCTGTCAGTTTATCGCCCAATAGCCACGGTATTTGCAATAATTCGTCTAAAGAACTTCGCTCCATATTTGCCCGTAGTTCATCTTGTCGCTTTTGCACATTAATTTTGTGATAATGGGTCGCGTGCAATGTGGCAGCCGTTGGTGAAGGGACCCACGCACAATTCGCGCCGTCTAAAGGATGCTGTAATTTTTGTTCAAGCATATCTGACATTTGGTCAGGCATCGCCCACATGCCTTTACCAATTTGGGCTCTCCCCTGTAATCCACATTGTAAACCTATGTCCACGTTTCTGTTTTCATAGGCCTCTATCCAGGTTGAAGATTTCATATCACTTTTTCTCAGCATCGGACCAGCTTGCATATTCGTATGAATCTCATCACCAGTTCGATCTAGAAAGCCAGTATTGATGAAGGCGACCCGCGATTTAGCTGCGCGAATACACTCACAAAGGTTAACAGAGGTGCGACGCTCTTCATCCATTATTCCCATTTTAACCGTATTCGCGGGAAGCCCAAGGATCTCTTCAACAAGCTCAAAAGTACGACATGCAAATGCCACTTCAGCGGGTCCATGCATTTTCGGCTTCACAACATAAACAGACCCCGAAGAAGAGTTACCATTTTTTCGTTTTATGTCATGAAGTGCGATAGTTACAGTGCAAAAAGCATCAAGAAGCCCCTCAAAAATTGCATCACCATTTTGGTCGAGAACTGTGGGAGTAGCCATTAAGTGGCCAACATTTCTCACAAGCATCAAGCTCCTACCCTTGAGAGTAGCAGTTTGACCATTAGGTGTTTTGTATGAAAAATCACTGTTTAATTTTCGTGTGAAAGTGTGATCGCCCTTGCTAACTTCCTCAGTTAAATCACCCTTCATCATCCCTAGCCAGTTTCTGTAAGCAACGATTTTATCAGAAGCGTCAACGGCAGAAATACTATCCTCACAATCCATTATTGTCGAAATAGCAGACTCAATAACAATGTCTGATATACCAGCCAAATCAGATTGCCCGACGGAGCTACTTTTATCAAATTCAATCCGAACGTGTAAATTATTATTTTGCAACACTAAACAAGTAAGTTCATCAGGTTCACCTACATATCCAACGAACTGGTGGGAAGCCTGCAACCGCTTGCCGGAGAAATCAAGACACCCGTCCTTTAAATTTATATTAGATATATCGCTCCATGAACCGTCTTTTAAAGGGAAAGTATCATCTAGGAAGTTACGACCCCAGTCTATTACTTTCTGACCCCTTTGTTTATCATAAGTAATTTTTGACGTTGGTTGTTCTAATGCATCTGTTCCGTAAAGAGCATCGTATAACGATCCCCAACGCGCGTTTGCTGCATTCAAGGCAAAGCGAGCATTCGTAATTGGAACAACTAATTGGGGACCCGCAATGCTTGATATTTCCGGGTCAACGTTTTCTGTGTCGATGGAAAATGGTTCTCGCTGTGGTACGATGTATCCGATCGAATGTAGAAACTTTTTATATTCTAAGACATCAAATTCTTTATTCTGATTTGCTTTATGCCACTCATCGATTTGACTTTGAATATGAGAACGCGTTTCTAATAATTCTCGATTTGTCGGGGTAAGCTCTCTTACAACTCGTGCTAATCCAGTCCAAAATTTTTCAACTGAAATACCTGTATTCGGCAAAACTTCTTGCTCAATAAAATCTATAAACTCAGTTGAAACACTGATACCAAATTTCTTTTCCAAATGAATCATTTAAACACCCTAATCTGCCTCATTAGGGCAACTA
>CACPBQ010000053.1 GCA_902632125.1 Paracoccaceae bacterium
AGCTCTCACCCCTTTTCGGGACAGCAATATCAATTTTTGACTAAAGGAATGTAAAATGAATAAAAGTTACGATCGCAGGGAAGTTCTAACAGGCGCCAGCGCATTGATGACCGCCGCGTTAGCACCAAATTTCTTAGCTGCAGGAAACACTTTTGAAGTTTTAATGTTGAATAAAGACCCAGATAATCCAAAAAATAAAATGGTTTTTTCGCCAAGCTTATTAAAAGTTGCGGTAGGCGACACCGTTTCATTTCTGCCGGAAGATAAAGGTCACAACAGTGAGATAATTAAAGGAATGCTTCCTGACGGTGCTGAAAAGTGGAAAGGTAAGATGAACAAGCAAGTAGACGTTACCTTCACAGTTCCGGGATTTTATGGCTATCATTGCAAGCCACATGCAAATATGGGCATGATCGGGTTAATAGTTGTGGAAGGCGACGGAATGCTGGATAACTTAGAGGCCGCACGAGGCGTTAAGCATCGTGGGAAGGCAAAGAAAGCTTGGAAAGAACTTTGGTCAGCAGCTGATGATGCAGGATTAACATCATAAAAACGTAGTTGTCCTCCATCCTAGTTGATGAACCACTTTTTAAGTAGTCGGTACAGGTAGTTTTAGGGTGGAGGTTGACCGTATTTTAAGGTCTAATTGTCTGAACTAGTGTATCTATTTTTGATCGCTTAATATTTAATAGTGGCCTTAATCAGTGTCATGCATAAAATGCAAATAAATAGTGGACGCAGCTGTATAATTTGCTATCATATCGTAATAACTGCAAGCTTTGATCTGTAGCCAGCACTTAAATTTACTAAACATTATGAGGGTGATTAAATGGATTTTTGGTTAGTGTGGCATTCTTTAGCAATGGTTGGGGTAGTTGGTATTTCTTTTACAGCTGGGTTTTTAACCTGCAAATTGTTAGGTTCAAAAACCTTACGAGCTAAAGAAATTAAAAACTAAAATCTTCCCAAGCTCTCAAGCTAAAACTATGACTAAAGACAGTGCTAAAATCCAGCCAGCAGTACCGAAATGGCTGTCAGACGCTTCAAACAGAATTGTCAGTCATATGAACGCAGACCATTCTAATTCAATTGTGTCTACTCTAAATGCGCAATTTGGCATAAAAGATACAAATGCAACAATGGCAAATCTCGAATTAAATGGCTATTACATATCTTCAAATGGAAAATTATATTTCGCTAAATTTACAAAGAAATGTAATTCTGTTGATGAGTACAGAGAAGAACTAATTAAGCATGCGCAGATTTACAGGGATTTTGAACTTTCTTAATTTTAGTCAAACTAATCTTAATGTTGGTTAAATCAAATCCCTTGATTATGGCTGTACTAGCTTCATTTTTTTTTGCTTTTAGTACATTTATTTCTAAACTACTTGGTCAGGGTTTAGTTGGTGAACCTATACACCCCTTCCAAATTGCTCATGCTAGATTTACTTTTGGCTTGGTTGGAGCCAGCCTTTTATTGTTATATTGGAACAAAAACTTCTCACGCCCAAACTTGAAATTGCATTTACTAAGATGTTTTCTGGGTTGGCTGGGAGTTTCAATTCTATTTACCGGTGTGATTTATATTCCCGCGGCAGACGCTGTAGCACTGTCTTTCATGAACCCAATTTTTGCAATGATCTTTGCTATCTATATCCTTAATGAAAAAGTTGATAGTTTTCTTTGGATCGCAGTAGGCTGTAGTTTTATTGGAGCCTTATTTTTAATACGCCCAGAAGGAAATCAATTTAACTTCGTCGCGTTTTTATGCTTAATCGGAGCAGCTGCATTTGGCTTGGAAATTGTTATAACGAAGCTTATAAGCACGACCGAAAATATTGTTCAAATTCTTTTCATTAACAACTTTATAGGCGCTTGCCTTGCTACTATACCTTTATACTATTTTGCCAAATTTCCCACCACAATTCAATTGTTTTTCTTTGCCGCTGTTGGGTTTACGATGGTAATCGGACAGGCATTATTTTTAACAGCCATTAGAACCTCTCAAGCTAGTGTGGTAACGCCTTATATATATTCAACTATTATTTTCATTGTTTTACTTGATTGGATGATACTGCAAATTAACCCAGACATGTGGTCAATCGTAGGTGCTTCATTCATAATATGCGCTGGAGTTTATATAGCATTTAAAACAGACCAAAAGACAAAGAAACTGGTTAAAATACGCAATTACAAGAGTTAAACCCAACAAAAAAAATTAAAATTTTTTTAGGCTTCTCAGATGATAATTATGAAGCAGCATAAACTAACATCCCCTAAGAAAAAGCCATCAAGATGATTAAGACTAGTCACATGCAGCTTTACACAGAAGCGATTTTTAGGAAGTATAGGTTCATGGAGAAAGACAATGAAACGAGGTCGCACTAAAAATCCACGTGAGTACATTGAGATCCGCATAGAGCAACTACTTGAGGATAGAAAAAAAGAAAAAGACAGCTTTAATCGTCAATGGCTTTGGCGTGTTATAAGCGAATTGAAATATGTAGCGACAATGATGGATAAAGATAGCAAAGATTAAATCGGTAACTAAAAGGCAAAATAAAGGAAATTTCATGATTGAGTTTCACAAAAGACAAATAGACTGGTGGAAATCTAAGCTAAGAATAAGCGATTATGCAGTTGCGTGGATTGCATTTGGTAAAGGTCTGATATTTGGGCTTTTGATTTATCACTATCTCATCATCTAATGGTAATTTTAATGAACAACACACTGCGAACTCAAGTCTAATATATTATCTAATTTATACGAAATAATACCCCAGTATTACCAAAATATAAGACTAGAAATTTACTCTGTTTTTTTTCTTATGATGTTAAAAAGGAGCAAAAAAGATGTCGATAGCCAGAATAACCATGATGGAATATTTGTCAGAAAAAGAAGTAGTTGCTTCTGAGAGCTTTTATCAAACGATACAAAAAGATTGGTTTGGAAATGCGCAAACTGTCATTAACGTTCGCACAGGTCCAACTTCTCTTTTATCTTTGGCTGTCTATTCGAGCTATGCAGACGCTGAAAAGAACTTGCCAAAAAGAAAAGAGTTCCAGAAAATTGTAAAGGATAAGTTTACTGTAGTTGATAGTTTTTACTATGAGGGCGATATTACATACTTTGAAGGCTCGAAAGCCCACGAAATAGAGACTGCGTGGAGGGAATGACCAATGAAAAAGCTGCTTTTTCTATTTACTATGGTATTTTTGACTAGTTGCTCACAGGGCCAAATTATCCAAACGCAAGCTCTACTTTGTAATGTAACATTAGACGAAAGTTTGGCATCATGTCCAAGCCAATGAGGCGCGCCCATCCTAATTCAACCGTCTATTTTAATAGGTACAGGAAAGGCATTTCTATCTCCTATTTATATTCTAACCAATCAATTAAAACAAAATGAGGAAAAAGCCTAAAGTTGTTGTTGTTGGCTCAGGAATTATCGGTGCGAGCGTAGCATTTTCCTGCCTTAATTTAGGCGCTGAGGTGGTTGTTTTGGAGCAAACTAAATTGGGAGGAGCTGCAAGTAGTAGTTCTTTTGGGTGGATAAATGCTAGTTTCGCAGAAACCCCAGCCTACTTTAAGTTACGAAATGCCGCGGTCCATGCGTTTAGAAATTTAAAAGAGGAGATAGACCTAAACGATAGCGTTAGATGGCGAGGTACTTTATGGTGGGAAGACAGTGGGCTCGAACTTAAAAAACAATTTAGTGATTTAGTTGAGCGGGGATATACAGCTAAATTACTAAATAAAGACGAAATCAAAAGTCGTGAACCAAATTTAAAAGATGTTCCTAAAGAGGCAATCTATACACCTTTTGAAGGCGCCGCAGAAGCCGATCGAGTAGCTTTGGCAATGCTGAATATACTTTCTAATCAAGGTGGCAAAGTCATAGAGGGCTGCAAATTAGAAGGCGTAAATTCTAAAAAAGGCCGGTTGTTTAGCGTCCAAACCGATATTGGTGAAATATTTTGTGACAAACTTACACTAGCTACAGGAGCTGCTGCACAAAATGTCCTTTTGGGTTTTGATTGGACCCTACCAATGAAAAATAGACAAGGATTAATAGTTCAAACCTCACCGCTTCCAAAACTTATCAATCACGTTTTGATGACAAACGATGTTCATTTCAAGCAAAATGCGGATGGGACATTGACTGTCGGCGAGATTTTTAATGGAGAACTTAACAAAAATAAAGTTGCTTTGGATCTAGCTACCGACGTACTTTTGCGCACTTCTAGAAAGCTCGCCTTGAGCGAGAAATTAATTCCAACCAGCATTAAAATTGGAACTCGTCCAGTTCCAATTGATGGCTTTCCAGTTATTGGGGAAGTAGAAGGATATAAAGGGGTGTATGTTGCCGTTATGCATAGCGGGGTGACACTTGCTCCACTAGTTGGTCAGTTGTTAGCATCAGAAATGTTAAAAACTTCACAAAGTCCTCTTCTTGAGGACTTTCGGCCGAACCGGTTCACAAAATAAGCTTTATGACACAAGCCCTATTTTTCGACTCGGTTTTGAATTAACGTAACTAAATTTGTTTT
>CACPBQ010000054.1 GCA_902632125.1 Paracoccaceae bacterium
CAGCAGGAAAAAAGAGATCGATCTATTGGGTGTCTACAATATCGGCAGATGTTTGAACTGTCACAGGAAAGTCATATTATAAATCCTACTGGGAAAAAATGGGTTCGTGAAAGCATGGCAGCCCAAGGCCTTATGAAAAAGTACAAATGTACTCCAGTTGAAACTAGGATCCGAATCAACTGATTTATTTCCAGATCTGCTGCGGATTGTTATTGGCAAAAATTTAAATAAAAAAATTAGCCACGCAGCATTAACTATGTGGCTATAAGATATTTTAAAAAGTTCTTCACTGAAACAGATGCAAAATTGGTGCCAATTACAAAAAATATCGTATTCTTAGAGAATACAAATTAATAGAGGGCTACAACATGTCTAGGATATCTAAAACGACCGTTGGGACAATTAACGTGACCACACTTCGAGATGGCGAGCGCACGCTTCCATTCGAAGCATTGAAAAATTTATCCGATGAAGATTTTGACAATATAAAGAGCGACGAAAATCAGTCTTTCACTTTTACAAATTTCAATGCTTGCGTGATCCAAAGTCAAAAGAAAAATTTGCTTGTTGATGCTGGTTGTGGAACTTTATTTGGACCTACATGTGGCTTCATTCTCGATGCCCTAAATGAACTTGGTTTGGCCCCTGATGATATAACAGATGTTTTTATCACACATTTGCATCCCGATCACATAGGAGGTTGTATTAATCAGGACGGTTCTGCTGTTTTTAGGAATGCAAACTTCAAAATAGTTGAGGAAGAGTACAATTTTTGGACTGCAAAAGAATTTGGTTCAGACGAAATAAACGGGAGAGATTGGTCAAGTTTAGCAAAGAATGTTCTATCGGCCTATGATGCTCAGCTCGAAGTTTTAAAGAGTGGTAAAGATATTATTAGCGGAGTTTCGACCGTAGCTCTTCCCGGACACACTCCAGGCCACGCGGGTTTTAGAGTTGACGATGGAAATGAAAGTATGTTTCACATGGGCGACATAATTCATGTGCCAAATCTTCAGTTAAAAAATCCAAATATTTGTACTCTCTTTGATGTGGACCCCGAAAGAGCGTTAAATTCGAGAAAATACGCACTCGACCTTGCGTCTAGTGATAATTTACTCTGTACCAGCGGTCATATGCTAGAGCCAAAATATGTTTATTTAGAGAAGCGCGGATCTAGTTATTTTACGACAAGTTGAAGATATTAGGACATTGCACTATCTGCTTAAGTCTAAAATAAGTAAAAGCAATTTTCCAAAAAAGTTATTTTTGAAGCTTGATCTGGGTTTTAAATGAAAGAGCACGATAGTTTATATTCTTGGTTCCGTCTGTTAATTGCGCTTTTTGTAGCGACGGTAGGAAATATAGGAATGTGGGTGGTTGTCATTATACTGCCAGACATACAGCAAGAATTTACCATTGATCGCAGTACAGCATCTATTCCATTCGCCTTAACAATGGTTGGCTTCGCTATTGGTAATGGAGTGATGGGACGTGTTGTTGACCACTATGGAATAACCAAAACAATTATTCTCGCAGCTATAATCAACACCGTTGGATATATCGCAGCCATGCAAGTAAATAACGTTTATTTACTTAGTATCTTACAATTCTTTATTGGTTTTGGCACCGCGGCATCATTTGGCCCACTTATCGCAGACACTTCTCATTGGTTTTTAAAGAGACGTGGCATAGCCGTTGCTCTGATAGCGAGCGGAAATTACTTCTCTGGTGCAATTTGGCCGCCCCTTTTTAATAGTGCCTTACAATCAGATGGCTGGAGAGATGTATACGGAATACTGGCACTAGCCACTATTTTTATAATGATCCCTTTATCTTTTTTGCTTACTAAAAAAATCAGCGAAGAGACCTCTAGGGCCTCTGATGCTGCCTCCGAAGAAAGGAGGGCAAGCGTAAACATATCCCCTAGAATGCTTACAATTTTACTTTCGATTGCCGGTGTCGGATGCTGCGTTGCAATGTCTATGCCTCAAGTTCATATCGTCGCGTTTTGCATTGATTTAGGTTACGGTCCTGCTGTGGGTGCAGAAATGCTGTCTTTAATGTTGATAGGAGGCATAATTTCGCGACTTATAAACGGCTTGTTGGCTGATAAATTAGGAGGAGTATATACTTTATTAATTGGGTCTACTCTTCAATGCATAGCACTTTTTTTATACCTTCCCTTTGATGGATTGGTATCTCTTTACATCGTTTCAGCAGTTTTCGGATTATCACAAGGTGGTATCGTCCCAAGTTACGCTATAATTATACGTGAGTATTTACCAGGCGTAGAGGCTGGCACCCGCGTGGGCTTTGTCATGATGTGTACTATAATGGGTATGGCTATCGGCGGTTGGATGTCAGGCTGGATTTACGATATTACGGGCTCTTACGCAGCTGCTTTTTGGAATGGTATAATATGGAATTTCCTCAATATAGCGATAGTGCTATTTCTGATAAATCGTAACCGGAATTCAAATTTTAGAGGGATACAACCAGCAAGTTAACTAACTTCGTTTAACGGTAAAATATGATCTAGAAAAACTTCTTTCATTTTGCTTTGAACCACAACATCGAATTTACCCATTTCCTCGATTGCTTCTTCAATTTTCGCAAGATCTACGTTTCTCAAATCATCCATCAACCAAGAAAAACTTTCTAAGGATCCAGTGCTGCCAATCGCAAGCGCAGCTGAGTATATCAGGACCTTTTCCGACCGGTCTATCATACCAGATGCGATCTCCAAACCAACATCTGGACGATCATCTAAAACACAACCAAAAACTCCATCACTTTTTCGTTTATCACTATTCGTTTGGCCTTGAGCAATAGGATCATATTCCAATGCCAGCAACGTTAAGTCACAACCCTCTTCCGTTTTACCCGTTTTAAGTAACACTTCACCATATTGCTGAAGTATTCTTGGATCATTAGGGTTAACGTCATATGCCTTCTTTCCGTGTTCCAATGCTGCTTTCATGTCACCCATCATTGTATTCACGGCGCACTGAAGGCGATGACATTCAAAATCGTTTGGATCAATACTGAGAGCACTAGACATCAAATTACTAAACTCTGGCATAATTTCTTCCATCGACTTGTCGACATAGCCCCTCACCATCGCTTGTCCCAACGTACAAGCCTTCCAGGCATAGGCTTGAGCATTATCTGGATCGGCCTCAATTGCCGAATCAAACATTTTGAGCGCATTAGCATTTGCTTCTGCAGTGAACGTATGGTGCCCCTCTTTTCCTCTCAGCAAAAATTCATAAGAACTCATATTTTCAGTCGGTTTACGCTTTGCTCTGTTCAGGCTAGCGACCTCTATCTCACCTAAAATTTCATTAATGACATTTCTAACAATTTCATCCTGAACCTCAAAAATATCGTCGAGAGTGCGATCAAACTTTTTACTCCAAAGAACTTTCTGAGTGTCTGCCTCAACCAACGAAACGTTAATGCGGACACGAGGACCAGCAGATCTTATTGATCCTTGAATAAGAAAATTAACACCAAATTGAGAGAGAAACTGATCTAAATTTGTATCACTCTCAGAAAAATTCATACTAGATTGCTTTGATACAATCGAGACCTGTCTTACCATCGATAACTCAGTAAGTATGTCCTCAAATATACCATCAATTAAAAAGGCACTATCTTCATCGGCATTCAAATTTTTGAAGGGAAGAATTGCAATTATTGGCTTCTGAGTTTTTATTTCACGTTGTACCTTGGAAGGTTTTGGAGGTGCCCCCAAATTAGTTGTTTTTTCAGAACAAATCGAAAAGACTTCAAATTCATCTGAAATATTTTTTAGTTTTTTCTTGCCAGCTGCCTGAGAAATTGCCTCAATCCGTGAAATTACTTGTTCATTAATGGCCCGCGAAACTAAAATTTGTCCTGGCGAACACTGAGCTTCTAGCCGCGCTGCTATGTTTACGCCATTCCCATAAACATTGTCATTTTCTAGGATCACTTCGTCACAATGTACTCCCACTCGCCAAAGTAACGGTCTGTCGCCTTTTTCTTCAGTAAGTTTTTCATTTCTTTCGTAAATTCTATCTTGAAAACTTATCGCGCAATTCACTGTTTCTACTGGGCTATTAAACTCAGCTAAGACAGAGTCCCCAGCCGTATGAAAAATTCTACCGCCGTGTTTTTCTATATATTCATCAATGATTGATCTACAGCTTTTTAAACTTGAGAGAGTCCCTTGTTCGTTTTCGGCCATATGTTTACTAAAAGAAACACAATCAATTGCTAAAATCGTTGCGAACTTTCTTTTAACTTCCGACATTTAAAAATTTCCACTTTTACATACGACTCGACGACAGCTTACGTCATTCTTCAAATTTTTTATAATTTTTTAA
>CACPBQ010000055.1 GCA_902632125.1 Paracoccaceae bacterium
CCTATTTACACTCTGAAATTGCTATTTCACGCAATTTTTTCCTAATCACTTTGCCCGTGATAGTCATTGGCAATTCATCTAAAAAACTAATCTCTCTTGGGTAAAGATGCTTGGCCAACCTCTCCTTAACAAATTCTTGCAAAGACTTGCTTAGATGTCTATCTGTTTTATGATCAGGCTTAACGACTACATAAGCCTTGACAATCTCGCCACGTGAATGATCGGGCTTGCCGATCACACCAACAGTTGCAACCGCTGGATGCATCAAAAGGCAGTCTTCAATTTCAGATGGTCCAATTCTGTAGCCGGCAGAATTAATTACATCATCATCTCTACCAATAAATTCGATACCGTCAGCATGGAAACGCCCTCTATCACCTGTAAGTAACCAATCGCCTGAAAACTTTTCCTCTGTTTGATCAGGCCGGCGCCAATATTCCAGCATCATACTAGCAGAGCCACGCTTAATTGCTATTTCGCCTTCTTCATCAGTCGGAGCTCCATCTGAGCCTAAGATATTCACCGTATGACCGGGGACAGCTGTACCCATTAAACCCGAAATAGGTTCCCTATCAGCATGACAACTACTTACAACCATATTACATTCCGTCTGACCGTAAAATTCATTGATTGTTGTTTTTAAATTTTTCTTACCCCACTCCAACATTTCCGCGCCTAAAGGCTCACCCCCACACGCAACCGACCTTAAGCTATTTATTTTTACGTTCGCTGCCTTTAAAATTCTCAAAGCGGTTGGCGGGAAAAAAATATTTCGCACCTCTCCTCTAGATATAATTTCCAAAGTGTCTTTAGGCGAAAATTTCTTCATTTTAGAAGCAACTACTGGAACGCCTAAAGCTAAGCCTGGCATTAGAACATCGAAAAGACCACCAATCCACGCCCAGTCTGCCGGCGTCCAAAGACAATCTCGATCTTGACCAAGATAATTATGGCTCATTGACACTCCTGGTAAATGTCCAGTTAAGATCTGTTGAGAATGTAAGGCTCCTTTGGGCGGTCCGGTGGTACCCGACGTGTAAATAAGAACGGCAGGTGTTTCCGCTTTTGTATTCTGGGTTTTGAAGGGCTCGCCAGTATTTTCAATATCATCGAATATTAATCCGTTAAATTCATCAGGTAGAAGACCATTTGAACCCTCAAAATCTGTGATCGTACACTTAGCCTGTGCATCTTTTAGCCTCATCTTTAGGGCATCAGGTCCAAATAATTTAAATAAAGGGATTGAAATTGCCCCTAATTTCCATATTGCGATATGGCTCGCTGCACACCCAATACCTTGCGAAAGCAAAACACCCACACGATCGCCAAACCCAACCCCGCGCTTTGTCAATTCAAACGCGATGCTATCCGCGAAACTTTTTAAATCCCTGTATGTGTAAAAGATCGGCCGATCTAAATTGGTGAGGTCTTTCAAACATACCTTTTCAGGATACTTACTAACCCAATAATCACATGCTTGGACTGCCATGTTCAACTCACTCGGAAAATCCCAAATCCAATTCTCATTTTCCTGTTTGAGATAAGGGAAGCTTCTCATCAAATACCCTCTCTCAAACCAAAAAGAGGTGCTTCAACCAGGAGTTGCCCCCAAGCTCCAATTGGATATTCTAAAAAAGAGGAGGCATTGATATCACAAACTACCGTCATTCTTTCCCAAAACCCTTCGGAAACCTTCGCATAACAAGCCGACTGATCGATCAAAACTCCCTTTTCTTTCATTTCCTTTACAAAAGCATCAGCATAGAAATTTATAATATCGGTTTCGGTAATTCTTACGCTTTTCATGCCTAGTAATAGTCCAAATACTAAAGCGGCTATACTTAAGATACCTAAAATAGCCCATGGAAATTTCATTTTTACCGCATAAGAGAAACTAGTTCGCGACCGATGAGCATTCGCCTTATTTCAGATGTACCGGCTCCTATTTCCATTAATTTTGCATCCCTAAAAATCCTCCCAACTGGATTATCATTTAAATAACCAGCTCCGCCGAGAGACTGAACTGCTTGGTGTGCTACTTTCATTGCTTCCTCTGATGCATATAAAACGCATGCAGCTGCATCCTGTCTTGTGACATTTCCGCGATCACAGGCTTTTGCAACTTCATATACATAGGCTCTAGAAGAATTCATTGCTGTATACATATCGGCAATCTTTCCCTGCATGAGCTGGAAATCACCAATACTCTTACCAAATTGTTTTCGTTCAAGCACATACGGCAAGACCTCGTCGAGGCAAGCAGCCATGATGCCAGTTCCAATACCCGAAAGAACCACTCTTTCAAAATCCAAACCCGACATAAGAACCTGGACGCCTTTACCTTCTTCTCCAAGCACATTTTCAAATGGCACTTCAACATCTTCAAAAATAAGTTCAGCGGTATTTGACCCCCTCATTCCTAGTTTATCAAAATGTTTACTGGTGGAGAAGCCAACCATATCTTTTTCTATAATAAAAGCAGTTATTCCTTTTGAGCCGGCGCCCTTGTCAGTCTTTGCATAAACGACCAAGATGCTCGCATCAGGGCCATTTGTTATCCAATATTTATTTCCATTTAAGCGATAGTATCCATTTCGCTTTTCTGCACTAAGCTGCATTGATACCACATCAGATCCCGCGCTTGGCTCTGACATCGCAAGAGCTCCAACATGCTCACCACTTATTAGTTTTGGAAGAAATTTACTCTTTTGAACATCGTTACCATTGAGATTGATTTGATTTACACAAAGATTTGAATGTGCCCCATACGATAAACTTACAGATGCGCTAGCTCTTGCAACTTCCTCAATTGCCACAGTGTGGGCCAGATAACCCATGCCTGCGCCACCATATCCCTCGACCGTTATACCTAAAATACCGAGATCACCCATTTCTCGCCAAAGGTGATCTGGAAAATAATTATCTTTATCAATTTTAGCGGCCAATGGTTTCAGACTGTCTTGAGACCACCGGTGCACAGCCTCACGCATGGCCTTTACATCGTCACCTAGGTCAAATTCCATTGAAGACATAAACATAATTAATACCTTTATTGAACACTTGTTCATTTAAATTAAAATTGTTACTCGTGTCAAGATAGTGGCTAATATTTGATTAATTAATTCTTGATAAAACAAAAAATTATATACTAATCAAAACTAACTTAAATTTATGCAGTATTTGATGTTTCAAATAATTTTTGCACCACGTCTCTTATTATTGAAGCAATCAATTCACAGTCACCTTTGGTGAATGAAAGCGGCAACCGTAAATCGAGTAACCCTGACAAAATTCTATCAGTGTTAGTCATAGGGGTGGTTGGTACATATTTCCAGCTGTCATATCTAGACGTAAATCCATGCGGATTAGGTTCACCAAACCACTTCAATTCAACACCATACGAAAAACAGTCGGCAACAACCCTTTTAACTTGCTCTGAAGACCAATCTAATAATAAAAATTGGAATGAACTACCGACGTACTTTTCACTCTCAGGCCTTTCCACTATCGTCAAACCTGGCGTAGCTCGTAAACCATCTTCTAATATTTGGTATAGTTCATTCCATTTCTTAACTCGCTCAATGAGATCATCCAATTGCGGTCTTAAAATTGAAGCCCTTAAATGATCCATTCTACCCGAAATATTTGGAGTTTCGTATTTAATTAAATTGTAGTGTTTTTTTTCAGGCCCCGCAGGATGTCTATCATATAGCATATAAGATCCGGATAATATCGTAGCCTTGGCCATAATATCCGGGTTGTTTGTTACCAATAATCCACCCTCTCCCGAATTAATGTGCTTATATGTTTGCGTTGAATAGCAACCAAATACACCAAAAGTCCCAGACCACCGATTTCCCCATTTTGCGCCCATAGTGTGCGCGCAGTCTTCGATTAGTTGGATATTATTCGAGGCACAAATGCTAAGCAATTTATCCATATCGCATATATGACCTCGCATATGACTAAGCATGAGTACTTTAGCGTTTTGGGACTTTGCCTCTAAATCATCAAGGTCAATTACCAGATTTTCAGTTACACCAACAAAAATTGGCGTTGCACCAACGGAAGCAATTGCACCAGGGACCGGCGCAAGTGTAAAGGCATTAGTTAAAACATTGTCGCCATGGCCCACTCCCAATGCCCTAAGTGCAGTTGACAATGTATAGCCACCAGATGCCACTGCTAAGCAATATTT
>CACPBQ010000056.1 GCA_902632125.1 Paracoccaceae bacterium
GTTGCAATTAAATATGATCCTTCGGCAGATGCCGCGCCAATTATTTTGGCAATGGGTAAGGACATAATGGCGAAACGAGTAATTGAGCAAGCTGAGTTACACTCAAAATCAATTATTAGATCACCAATTTTGGCTAGAGCGTTATACTTTACAGGCAATATCGGACAAGCAATTTCCGAGCAACTTTATTCGGCTGTAGCCTCTATTTTGGCATATGTTTATCAACTTGAGCGGGGGATTGATGCAACGCTTCAAGAACCTGAAGTTCCTGAGGATTTCATTTTTGACGAAAATGGAAGGGCAATCTAAGGTAGTGCTATGAAAAAAAGAAGAAGATCTATAGGCGAATTAATCTCAAGTTTTGTTTTCTTTTTCGGGGGCCTTTGGCTTATTCTTGAGGGCAAGAACTTGTACTCTGAGGGTGCCATTCTGAAAAGCTTACTAGTCTTTTTAGGTGGTACAATGTCTGTCGCAGCCGCATTTCGATTTCAAATCCAACGATTATTTGAAGATAAAAATGACTAAAAAGCAGATAACTTGTGGAAAATGTATGTACTATTTCACAACACATGATGTATCCAGGCCCTGGGGATGCAGCAAATTTCGTTTCAAATCGAAAAACCTACCTAACCATGAGGTTAGACAGGCAACTGGCATGGATTGTGCTTATTTTACCATGAAACAATTTATTAAAAGTACTGAGAGACGTAGTAATGGCAACTAGACCAACAAAATCAGATTTAGCTGACAGTGTTCAAATTGCTCTAGATGCGGCTGATACCGCAACCGGCGTGACGGAAGAATTTAATTCTATTAAAGAACAATTTGAGGTTGTTAACATCCAGGCAAAACGTATTCATCAATCTGTAACGATCATTTTTGTAAGCGCAATTGCCGCAGCTATCATATCATTGGCAGCCGGGTTTTTAATGTACTACAAGTCGTTAAGTACCCTTCAGTCAAATTCGACAATGGCGATCGAGACAATTGCTATTTTTACTGAGCGCGTCGGTGCACTTGAAGAATCTATTAAAACTGTTGAAACAAATACTGCGAACCAGGAAACTATAAAGTCAACTTTGGGCGAGCTTAAAGCTGCGACAGAAAAAGCTTCTAATGACTTGGCTAATGCCGATAAGCGTTATAATCAGGGAATTAAACTAGGTGTTCAAGATACAGAACGGCTTATAAAAGAATTTGCACAAACAACGCTTGAAGATTTAAAGTCCCAATCGGAAGTATCTCAAGTGGCTTTATCAGAACAAATTTCAACAATTGAAAGCTTTTTCGCTCCAAAACCTGATCCAGAAGGTGGCGACCAGGAAGAAGTTAATAGAGATGATGCGGTGGTCACGTTTAAAGAATTTCAAGTTTTGGATACTAAAGTTGACGAATTGATTTTACTTCAGAAAGAAATTGCTGCAAATTTATTGGAGATGAACCGTGTAAGGCAAGTTGCTGCGAAGAAAAAGAAAGTGAAGCCGAAAGTGGCCCCTAAACCGAAACCCAATCCTCTGAAGTTTCCATGAGTGAAGAAGACGATCGATTAACTATGGGGATAAGCGTCTCCTCTGATGAGCCAGATTTTGAAAATATGGCCACAGAGGCCGCTCCAATTGAAGATTTTGATCAAAATGGATTGCTTCTTAAAATTGCCGTCAACGGAATTACTGTACAAGACTACGTTAAAAAACTGCAGGAAAGCGATATACTTGTAGCTGTAGATGGCAAAATATATAAAGATGGGCCGGCAAGACTTAGAGAAATTTTTGACAGTAGGACAAGTGAAGAAGCGAAATGGCTACTTTCTTTTTATCGTGATGGGCAAATATTTGATATTCTTGTTAATACACCTATCCAAAGTCAGTTTGGTTTAGCTACTCAGCAAGAAACCGACTGGGCGTTGGAGCAATTTGAAGAGCACGTTTACGCTGAGTTTGATACTTATCAGAATTATGAGGTTTACAGAGATTCACATGGCGTTTGCGATATATTGAGCATGGAAAAGGATCCTTTGACCTATTTATTTCCGGCGATGTGGTGCCTGAAATACCGGCTGTACCCACCTTTAATCGTTCTAATTGTATGTTATGCGATCACGTTTTTTGTGAATATCATCTTATTTGTTATTACATACGCAGTGCTTTCTCGATTTATCTACATGTCCCAAAATAACATAATGAGATCGTTTACGCTTTATGAAGATAAGAACCACTACATGACGATAGCAGCATCTAATGAAAAAGATGTTAGTGCTATTGTGAAGAAGATTGATCCCAAAAATAGAATTAGATTTGAACCCTATGCGATAAAAGCGCCTAAAGTGGTTCACAAAGTAATACTTAAAGAGAATTAGGTAATTAAAGTTTAAACAACACCCGACAAAACGTTTCTGCGCTTGCGAGCGAAAGAGGAAGGAATGCTTTCCATTTTTCTATATTTGGCAACAGTTCTCCTGGCCACGGAAACACCATCTTTTGCAAGGGTTGAAACAATCAAATCGTCGCTAATCGGCGAATTTGGGTCTTCTTGATCAACGAGCTTTTTGATTTTGAATTTAATTGATGTAGCGGAGGCGCTTTCACTTTCGCCACTCTGTTGAATACCAACGCTGAAAAAGGCCTTGAGTTCCATAGTACCTCTGGGCGTTTGAATTAGAGATCCGGTGGTAACCCTACTGATCGTACTTTCGTGCATGCCGACGGCTTCAGCTATATCTTTTAGTACCATGGGTTGAATAAATTGAGCGCCTTTCTCTAGGAACAGAGTTTGTCTTTTTATAATTTCGCTTCCCACCTTAAGCATCGTTTCATTTCTTTTTTCAATTGCTTTTGCGAGCCACTTTGCTTCACTAACTTTATCCTTAATAAATTCTCTTTGGTCTTTATCTCTTACTTTATCTCTAACATCTTGGGCGTAATCCTTATTGATTTTTACCTCCGGCAAAGTCGAGTTGTTTAAATCAACATTCCAACCGTCTTCCGTTTCAGTTACTTGCAAGTCTGGTTCTCTGATAGGGGCTCCAAGACTTTCAAATTTTAATCCTGGCTTTGGGTCGAATGACTTTATCTTTCTAAAAATGATTGCGATTTCTTCATCGGAACAGCCACTACGCCGTTTCAATAGATCAAATTTACCAGTAGCCATTAAATGTAAATTCTCTAAGACAACAGCTAAATTTTTACAATATTGTTCACTATCTCTTGCCTGAAGAATAAGGCACTCTTTTAGGCTGCGAGCAAACAAGCCTGCTGGTTCAATTTCCTGAAGTTTAAATAATACAGCTTCTATAGCATCTATTTCAAATTTCGTTTCTTGGGCTATCAAACGTATGTCTTCTGACATCCACCCTGTTGGCTCTAACTCCTCCAAAAGTCGTTGAGCAATTATATTTTCTGCCGGAGACAGGTCCAAATTATTTATGTAGTCAAGGCAGTGCGCATAGAGAGATTTATTTTCTTCTGCCACTAAACTAACTGCATCAAAGTCTAGCTCGGCTTTTGACACTGTGGATTTTGGTATATAACCCTCGCCCGTTTCAAATTGATTTTCCTGTGCGAGTTTATTTTGATTTTGAGACTGATTATATGGGTTTTCTGCTAAAGATTTATCAATGTCACCACGGTCAACTTGCTTAGTGTTTGAATGTTTCTGTTCTTCAAACTCGCCTGTAGTCTCAATAAATGGATTGTCTTGGAATTGGTCATCCACGTATTCCTGAATTTCCGTATTTGTCATATGTAAAAGCTTTATTGCTTGTTGAACCTGAGCCGTTAAAGCAATGCCTTGCTTTTGTGTTACCTGTAAGTTGAAATCCAATTTCATGGTCAATCTCCGTGCTGCTTGACCATAATTTACAGACTTTTTTACTGGTAACCAAAAACAATAATTGACACCAAAAAAAAGTCAAAACTTTGACGCTCAATTGTACGTTTTCCTGTTCATAGAATTCAAAACTAAACATTTTTACAGAGTGTCGTTCTGTATTCGTGAG
>CACPBQ010000057.1 GCA_902632125.1 Paracoccaceae bacterium
CCTCTGTCTGTCGCATAGGCAAACGCCCCGACGACTTGTCTTTGATTAGTGACTTTTTCCCAAAATTTTTTATAATCAAAATTGGAATTGAATGTTTGTTTTGTTGTGTAATAAATATTTTGAACATCAACAAAAATAGAAACTTTTTTCATAGCCAAACCAGACTAAACTTTACTGTCATTCAACTGTCACTGATTTAGCTAAATTTCTAGGTTGATCGACATCTGTGCCTTTTGCAACAGCTGTGTAATAGGCAATCAGTTGAACAGCCACAGCGTAAAGTAATGGATTCAGAGTATCAATTGTTTTAGGTATTTCAATAGTGCTCCAGAAATCTTCCTTTGCATGATCAAAACCAGATTTGTCTGAGAGTAGAACTACCTTGCCACCTCTGGCGGCCACCTCTTGGACATTTGAAATATTTTTATCAAATAGCATGTCTTTTGGGGCTAGAATTATCACTGGTACTGATTTGTCTATTAATGCAATTGGCCCATGTTTTAATTCTCCAGAGGCATAAGCTTCTGCATGTATATAACTGATTTCCTTTAGTTTTAATGAACCCTCTAGTGCTATTGGATAAATAATTCCCCTGCCAAGAAATAAAATATCACGCGCCTCTGACAACTTATTGGCGAGTGCAGTGAACCTATCTTTTTTACCCAAGATTTGATTGATCATGGATGGTATTTTTAAAAAATGAGAATATATATTTTTTTGTTCGTTTTCTGAAACTTTTTGTAAATCAGCAGCTGCTTTGAGAGATAATGCCAACAGAACGGAAAGCTGACAGGTAAAGGCTTTGGTAGAGGCAACTCCAATTTCAACACCGGCCAGTATTGGTAAAGAATGATCGCTTTCACGCGAAATAGAACTTTCGGCTACATTAGTTATGGATAGTATTTTTTTCGCCTTTCCAGAACAATATCTGAGGGCGGCCAAAGTATCAGCTGTTTCTCCTGATTGACTGACAAAAATTGCAAGAGTGTTTCTTTTGATCGGAGGCTCTCGATATCTAAACTCGGATGCAATATCAATCTCAACTGGGATCCTAGCAATTGCCTCAAACCAGTACTTTGCAACATGACAAGCGTAAAAAGCCGTGCCGCAAGCGACTAAAGAAATTTGTTCAAAATCATTAAAATTTAAATTTAAATTGTTGGGAAGACTTACTTTTCCTGTTTTTTGATCAAAATAATATTCCAGGGCTAAATTTAGTACGCGAGGTTGCTCGTGAATTTCTTTCTCCATGAAATGTTGATAACCATCTTTTTGAATTCGAGCATTTTCATTGTCAATTTGTTTTATTTCTCGTTTTACTAAATTTTTGGATTGATCCCAAATATTAACAGTTTTTCTAGTAAGAACAGCGAAGTCGCCTTCTTCTAAATACGAAATTTCACCAGTCATGGGAGATAATGCTATGGCATCTGACCCCACAAACATCTCTCCTTTTCCGTATCCGATGGCTAATGGTGAACCTTTGCGCGCCGCAATCATTAAATCGTTATGACCTTGAAACAAAAAGCATAGTGCAAAAGCACCTGAAAGCTTTTCAATCGTTTTTCGGGCAGCTTCGATTGGCTCATTTCCATCTTCGATCATAGCTTGTGCGAGCAGGGCGATGGTCTCAGTATCAGTTTCTGTATTATGCTTAATGCCCTTGTTTTCGAGATATTTTCTAAGATCTTGGAAATTTTCTATAATACCGTTGTGAACAACTGCCACCTGTTCTGTCATGTGCGGGTGAGCGTTGTTTACACTTGGTTTGCCGTGGGTAGCCCAACGAGTATGTCCAATACCAGATTTTCCTTGTATAGGCTTGCGCACTAAAAGGTCACTTAACTCAGCTAATTTTCCAAGTGACCTCCTCCGTCCCAGCTTTCCATTACATAGGGTTGCAATACCAGCGCTATCATAACCTCTATATTCAAGTCTCTTCAGCGCATTTACTAACAATGGCCCAACTTCGTGTTCACCTAGTATCCCAACAATACCGCACATATGATCCTCAAGATTTATTTTTTTGTTTGCGAAGTAAGTTCATTAACTTCTTACCCATCCCAATTTTATTTTCCTGACGGGATCTAGCAAAAGCTAATGCGTGATCCGGAATGTCTTTTGTAATCACCGAGCCACTTGCTGTCACGGAACTTTTCCCTACTTTTACTGGGGCAACTAGCATGGTATTGGAGCCTATAAATGCGCCATCTTCAATGTCAGTGTTGTGCTTACTTACGCCATCATAATTGCATGTTATCGTACCTGCTCCAACGTTAACCCTTTCCCCAATTTTTGTATCGCCGATATACGATAAGTGATTAATTTTACTGTCCTGACCAACCGTAGATTTTTTTACTTCCACGAAATTACCGATATTGGCTCCGTCGGATAATATCGAACCAGGTCTAATACGCGCGTAAGGCCCTATTTTGGAATTAGGACAAATATGACAACCCTCTAGATGAGAAAAGGCGCGTATTATTGCGTTTTTCTCGATTGTTACGGCCGGGGCTATTACAACATTCTGCTCTATAACTGTACCTTTACCAATTTCTGTATCAAAAGAGAAAAAAACTGTTTCAGGTGACTGCAAGTGAACACCTTTCTCCATAAACTCAATTCGCTTTGCTTTCTGGAATATTTCTTCAGCCTTAGCCAACTCTTCCAGAGAATTAACACCAATTGTTTCTTTTTCGTCACATAAAACAAGGGAAGACGTATAGCCAGCCTCAGCAGCAAGCTCTATACAGTCAGTGAGGTAAAACTCTTTCGATGCATTTTCATTTCCTATTTTTGCAATTAAACTGAAGATTATATCTGCTCTTCCTAAAATTACTCCACTATTGCATAGCGATATATTAAGCTGTTCACGGGTTGCATCTTTAGCCTCTACAATCTCGATAATATTTTCGCCATTGGTGATCAGTCTTCCATACATTCCGGGGTGTTCCGTATCAAAGCCCAAAACAGCAATGTCACAAGTTTTTCTCGCTTTTATCAATTGAGAAATAGTCTCAGACTTTATGAAGGGAGCGTCCCCATACAGGATAAGCAGATCATTTCCACTTTTTCCAAGTAGTCTTTCAGCCTGTTTTACTGCATGTCCTGTTCCTAATTGTTTTTCTTGAACGACGATTTTAGCATCTGGAGATTTTATTTTTGCAGCTTTACTTATTAGATCAGCCTGGTGCCCTGCAACGATAACTGTTTCTTCTGCTCCAGCTCTTTTTGCTACTTCCATGACATGATGCAACATACTCGCATTGCCGACTGTATGCAGCACTTTAGGTTTTTCGGACTTCATCCGAGTGCCTTTACCAGCAGCTAAAATTACAACTGAAAAACTCATTAACCGACACCTTGATCTGTCGCGAGGTAATAACTTACCATGAAACCAAAGCAAGTTAAATTCTTTAACAAATGATTGCTTTTTGTTACAAAGCTAATTGTTTCGTCTTTCATAGGAAGTTTAATGATATCAATCGTTTTTGATTTGGATGGTACGCTGACAGATACCAGCAGAGATATGCTTAAAGCGGTTAATTTGTGTTTTGAGGAAATGGGCTATTCAGATGTTCTTTCCGAAGAACTGCATAGAGGTACGGCTCTTCATGGGGGCAGAGCTATGCTTACTAAAGGTTTAACCTTATTAAAGGAACCTGATTTGGCCAAGATTGTCGCAGAATATTATCCTAAATTTTTAAAATATTATAGTGAAAACCTTTATGAAAAAACTGTGTTT
>CACPBQ010000058.1 GCA_902632125.1 Paracoccaceae bacterium
CCAGCCATTTATAACGATTGTTCCAGGTCTGCCAAAGACTTGGGTTGCTATTGTACCTTCCACGATTAAGAGCGGAGAACCCTTTTCGCTCAAGATAAAAGCGGAGGATTATTGGGGTAATCCAACAAACCAAGCTACTACTACGCTTTCAGTAAAGTGTAATCGAAAAATTAAAAATTTACCCGATTTCGTTGAAGTCAAAACAGGTGACTTTGCAACCATAATATCAGGTATTGTTGTCAACATAACAGGGCCATTGGAGATTTTGCTTTATGCACCAGACGGATCACTTGTTGCCACCTGCAATCCTGCTTTCGTATCTGATGACCCTATTCTCAAAAGTTATTGGGGTGATTTACATGGCCAATCAGAAGAAACCTTGGGCACAAACAGTGCCACCGATTACTTTGCTTTTGGACGTGACAGATCATTTCTAGACGTATGTGCTCACCAGGGTAACGACTTTCAAATGACCAATACTTTCTGGAAAGATTTAAATCGTATTACATCCCTATTTAATGAGGATGGTCGATACATCACTCTGCCTGGATATGAATGGTCTGGCAATACGGCTTTGGGTGGAGACCGAAATGTTTATTTTCCATTCGAGGGACGTATAATTCGCCGTTCATCTCATGCGCTTATCGAAGATCAGAGTGATGCTGATACCGATTGTCATACGGCAAGTGAGTTGTTCAAAGCGTTTGCTGATAATGAAGAATGGGACGTGATATCTTTTGCCCATTGCGGTGGCAGATACGCAGATATTTCAAAAGCGCATGACGGGCGGTTCGAAAAATCTGTAGAGGTGCATTCGGCTTGGGGTACCTTTGAGTGGATTGTGCATGATGCATTTAAAAATGGCTACAGAGTGGGCATTATTGGAAACTCAGACGGCCACAAAGGAAGGCCTGGAGCTAGCTATCCTGGAGCTGGATGGTTTGGTGCGGTTGGCGGTTTGACCTGTTTTCTGATGCCCCACCTAACACGTAGAAACTTGATTGATTGTATAAATAAACGCCATCATTACGCTACGACGGGAGGCGCAAGCGGGCGAATACGTCTGCAGGTTTTGATGTCGTTTGACGGAGCAGCTACGTTATTTTTGGATGATCCGTTGCTGGTTAAAAATTGCAAAACTAAGCCATGTTCTGAAGCAATGATGGGTGATATCGTAATGTTGCCAAGCGGTGCTGCTAATCTGAAAGTAAGTGTTAATGCTGCGTCACCCGTTCATAGTGTTGATATCTTTAACGGTGTTGATCATCTGGAATGTTATCGTCCCTATAAAATAAATGAACTAGGTGACCGAATTGCTGTTTTATGGGAAGGCGCAGAGTACCGCGGCCGTTTCCGTGCCGTCTCATGGGATGGATCAGCGCATTTTGATAGGGCAAAAGTTACTTCAGTGGTTCCTGTAAATTTTTTTAATCGAGATAAAAAATTGGATATGTGCGGTAGCTCGGATCTTAGTTGGCAGTCGGTGACAACTGGAAATTTAGCTGGTTTCATTGCAGTATTAAAAAACGGCAAATCAGGGAGCCTTATGCTTAAGACGCCTTTGATAAATGAAATCGTAAACTTGACTGATATAGGCTATGAAAACAAGGTTCTTGATGCTTCATCTAGTTTGCCTCGTCGTATCCGCTTATTCCGATTGCCCAACCTCAATCCTCATACCTCAGTAAGTATTGAGCGAAAATTGGAGCCACATATGGGTCGTGATAATCCATACTATGTCCGCGTTACGCTGGAAGATGGTACACAAGCTTGGTCAAGTCCTATCTATATATTTCGCAAATTCTAAATTAGTAATTTCGTAATAAACTAATCCAGTTTTATAATGTTACAGTATAAAGATTTGTGATTGGACGAACGGTAAATTCGTTCTTTCCTCCCTGTTTTTACCACATTATTATTTTTTTTAGTGAGCCCCCATCGCTGCGCAAGCCGATGAATATGTGTATCAACGGGAAAAGCGGGAAAGCCAAACCATTGCGACATCACAACAGAAGCAGTTTTATGGCCAACTCCAGGCAGAGCCTCCAAAGAAGCAAAATCATCTGGGACTTCTCCGTTGTAATTCTCAACAAGAATTTCTGATAACCTTTTTATAGCGCGAGATTTTTTTGGCGCTAACCCACAAGACCGTATCGCTCCCAGTATTTCATTTTCATTTAAAACTGCCATATCATGAGGAGTACTCGCTTTGGCGAATAGATTGGGGGTAACTATATTTACTCTAGCATCTGTACACTGAGCGCTTAATAAAACGGCAACTAATAGTTGATAACCATCTTTATGATCGAGAGGAACCGGTGTTTCAGGGTAGATTTCATTTAGTCTTTTAGAAATAAAATCAGCTCTTTCTTGTTTTAACATTTTGGTAGCTCCAATTAATTACCCCAAGTCTTGTGCAGAACACCCAGCCAATTTTCATGGCACAATTTTTTAATCAGTAATTCGTCATACCCATGCACTCTCATGGCCCTTATCAAGTTTGGAAGACCAGATAAATCCGTCAATTCTTCAGGCATGACCGCACCATCATAGTCAGACCCTAATCCGACTCTGTCTTCACCAAGTATTTCTATAAGATAGTCTAAATGCCTGAGCATCTGCGTTAATGGAACATCTGATAACATTTTCCCATCTTCTCGTAAGAACGCAGTTGCAAAGTTTAGACCGACCATGCCATCGCTATCTGCGATCGCTCGCAACTGTTCATCCGTGAGATTGCGCGAATGCTGAGTAATTGAATGAGCGTTTGAATGTGTAGCCACTAGGGGCGCATTTGAATAGCTTGCCACATCCCAGAAACCAGCCTCATTTAAATGCGACAAATCAATCATAATTTTTAATTCATTGCATCGCTTTACTAGTCTAATTCCTAACTCTGTAAGCCCTGCACCAATATTCGGTGTTGATGGAAAACTGAAAGGTACTCCCTCCCCAAAAATCGTGGGCCGGCTCCAAACTGGTCCTATAGATCGCAAGCCAGCAGAATGTAAAACCTCAAGCATATGAAGGTCTGGATCAATCGCCTCGGCGCCTTCAATATGAAAAATTGCAGCAATTTTTTGTTTCTTAAAAGCGCTATAAATATCGGATACTCTACGACAGATAATTAGACAACCTAGCCTCTCTAATTCACGTAGAATTGCTACTTGAGATGCTACTACAGAGACTGCCGTGCTCCATTCAATAGCTTCGGGTAAAGGTAAACAATAACTGTCCTTTTCCATCTCTTGATAACTGAATTCCAAATCAAATTGCGACGGAACATAAACTGCAAAAAAACCACCTCCAAATCCGCCTAATTTTGCCTTTGCGAGATCAATTGCCCCCTCACGTCCCTCAAGAAATGATGCAGCCCTAACTGTGCCGCCTTCATTGAAAATTTTTGAAAGTACATCATTATGACCGTCAAATATCAAAAAGTCTGGACTTATCACTTACTTTATACCTTTTAATTTAGCTTCAAATTATAACGTCATTCTTTAACATCTAGCCCTTACGAATTCTCTTTTCAGAGTACTAAAAGTTCACTTGATCACCACCTTTAAGTGAAAGAATTTCTCGTGCCTCGTCGGGTGTCGCCACCTGCAAACCAAGGCTTTCAATAATTTTACGAACTTTCGTCACTTGCACAGCATTTGATGTCGCAAGCTCACCTTTCCCGGCCCATATACTGTCTTCTAAGCCT
>CACPBQ010000059.1 GCA_902632125.1 Paracoccaceae bacterium
AGACCCAGCATTTAAGACTCTATCGATTTGCGATTTTATCAATTTCTGCCTTTTAGGGTCATATCTTTTCCAAGTTTCAAATGCTGAACACATTTTTGCTCCAACTTGAGGATTGACTGGATCAATTTTCAAAATCCAGTCGGAAAATAATTTATAATTTTCTCCCGTTTCCAGATGAAATCCTGCGGTGTTGGCAGGAAAGGCTCCCAATATGGATCTTACTCTGTTGGGTGTGGTGATCGTGAAATCAGAGTGACTGGTTAAATTATTTACAACATTATTTAGAGTTTTTGGGTGAGCCGTTAATACCTGGGCGCTAAACCATTTATCAATCACAAGTCTTTCGTGCTTCCATTGATCATAAAATAAGTTGATATGTTCACTGCTTGGATTGTGTTTAATCACTGTTGAGAAAGCGCTTAGTTGGTCTGTCATATTTTTTGCGCTCTTGGCTTGCTCTTTAGCCAAAAAAGCATTGTCTTGATAGGCCAGCAATGAAAGAGCTCGGTTTCGAAAAGCCCGATACGCTGACTGAGTTGCGTCAGGTTTATATTGCTCGTGAATAGTGTATTTGTCGTAGATCTCACGAAGATCTTTTTTTAGATGATCCGAAATGGAAAAATTTACAGCCTCAATTGCGCTGTATATAATCATAGGGTCGGGCGTAATACCATTGTCTAAACATCTCTGAGCGATTTCGTCTTGGCTTGGCATGGACAAAGCCAATGCTCTGAAAGCTGGATCTAGAGTGTTGTCGCATATCAATTTATTCAAGGATTGAAGATATAAACTATCAACCGGGGCACCTTCTGAGATTATGCTAAGTAAAGAGCCTTCACAAAGTTGTCGCCCTGCGTCCCAACGATTAAAATTATCTTTTTCATATTCAAAAATAAAAGCTAAGCGCTCTTTATTCATTTTCTGCTTAAGAATGACTGGTGCCGAGAAACTTCTTAATAAAGAGGGTATTGGTCGCTCACTGAAGGGGCCAAAAACGAAAGTTTCATTAGCCCGGCTCAGTTTAAGGTTTTCAGAGTAGATTACCTCACCAGAAACAGAATCCAAAAGACCCATGTCGACAGGATAAAGATGTGGTTTTTTTTCAATTTGCCCAGGAGTGTCTGGAATTTCCTGTTCGAACGTGAGCTTTAACAAGTTATTTTCCCATTTCTCTGAAACGCTAAGGATTGGTGTTCCTGCCTGCGTATACCAGAGCATAAATTGACTTAAATCAGTTTTCGTTGTGTCTTCAAATACCTTAATCCAGTCTTCAATAGTTACCGCTTGCCCATCGTATGTATCAAAATATAATTTGAGCGCTTTTTTGTAGGCGTTATTTCCAACCAACTTCTTTAACATTCTGACGAGCTCGGCGCCTTTTTCATATACAGTAAGTGTATAAAAATTATTTATCTCGACAAAGCTTTCTGGTCTGACTGGGTGGGCTAGCGGCCCTCCATCTTCTCTAAATTGACGGCTCTTTAGCAAAATTACATCTCTTATTCGCTTTACTGCCGAACTTCTTTGATCAGCTGTAAATTCTGCATCGCGAAAGACTGTCAATCCCTCTTTCAGACAAAGTTGGAACCAATCTCGACATGTAATTCTATTACCAGTCCAGTTATGAAAATATTCATGAGCAATGACCGCCTCTATGATCTCAAAATTGTCATCTGTAGTGGTTTCGGGTTTTGCTAGAACATAAGAGCTATTGAAGATATTAAGCCCCTTGTTTTCCATGGCGCCCATATTGAAATCATCGACTGCTACTACATTAAATAGATCTAAATCATATTCTCGTTGATAATTTTCTTCATCCCACTTCATAGAAGTTTTGAGAGCATTCATACTAAAAGCACATTTATCTTCATCGCCGGATCGAACATAAATATTGAGTTCTACATTACGCCCTGAATTAGTTTTGAAATAATCAGTTACTGAAACTAAATCGCCTGCAACAAGTGCAAATAAGTATGAGGGTTTGGGCCAAGGGTCATGCCATTCTATCCAACCTTCTCCCTTAGCAATCGGGTTGCCGTTTGAAAGAAGGGTGCCTTTGTCACCCTCTAAACGGACATAAAACTCAGCCATTACATCGGGTCTGTCTGGATAGTAAGTAATTTTTCGAAATCCCTCTGCCTCACATTGAGTGCAATACATGCCATTTGAAATGTAGAGACCTTCAAGTGCAGTATTTGTTTTGGGATTAATAACTACTTCGCATTCCCAAATGAATTCTTGTTTGATGACGTCAAAAGTTAGCCCTGTTGGGCTTAAAGTCGGAGAAATTATTTCTCCATCAATTTTTGCCCATAGTAGATCTAATTCTACGCCATCAAGATGAAATTTGGTGTCTGATGCTTGTGGATTAGCCCGAAAAAAGATTTTTGATATTACGCGTGTATTTTCCTCGGCTAACTTAAAGATCAGCTCTACCTTGTCGACTAAATAATTGGGAACGGTGTAGTCTGATAAATAGATTTTTTGATCTTCAAGCTTGTTCATATCGGTACCGTAGAATCTTTTTGCGCTTTTTCTTTTGCGCTCTAATTAATTACTATCTGCCTTGCCTCAACAGGAGCGAACTGCGACATGAAGTGTGAGATAACACGAAAAAAATCTATTGTTAATATTGTTTGGTTTAAAAAGGATTTGCGGTGTTCAGATCATGAACCTTTGAGTCGCGCAGCATTGAGTGAATACCCAGTTTTACCAATTTATGTCTTCGAACCTGACTATTGGGAACAAACAGATGTTTCACTTCGGCATTGGGAGTTTACAAAACAATCTCTGGAATTTTTGAGAGTAGATTTAGCCTCTATAGGGCAGGCGCTGGTTTTCCGTCGAGGGAAAATTGTAGAAGTTTTTGAAAGTTTAAAGAAAGATTTTCAAATAAATGCCATATATTCCCATCAAGAAACGGGCAATGCCTGGACTTATGAACGGGATAAGGCCGTAAGGTGTTGGAGCCGTATGAATGGTATTAAAGTGATAGAATGTCAGAATAATGCCATCGTGCGAGGATTAGCAAATAGAGATAATTGGGCAGCCGCTCGCGATAAGTTTATGTCAAAACCTATCATAGAAAAACCAAATTTGAGACCGGTTGAAATCGATCTCGGTGAAATTTCAGTAGATATGATTTTCAAAGGCAACTCAGTTATGATTAATAGACAAGCTGGCGGTGCTAAAAACGGTTGGAGTTATTTAGAAAGTTTTTTTGAGGGGCGAGGAAACAATTATAGAAAAGCGATGTCATCGCCACTTTTGGCAGAAGCTGCTTGCTCAAGAGTTTCGCCGTATTTAGCTTATGGTAATCTATCGGTTAGAGAGGTTTTACATTTTGTAAAAGATAATCACTTGAGCCCTGAAAAAATGTCATCTTCTACCAAATCTTTCAAGTCTCGTTTGGCTTGGAAAGATCATTTTGGGCAAAAACTAGAAGACGATTTTTCGATCGAAGTAGAATGTCTTCATAAAGCTTTCGAAAGTTTGCGACCTAAATCTCCAAATATCACTCTTCTGCAAGCTTGGGAGAATGGTGAAACTGGTTTTCCGTTTATTGATGCGTGCATGAGGTATTTGAAAAAAACAGGCTGGATTAACTTTAGAATGCGGGCCATGCTCATGTCTTTTGCTTCATAT
>CACPBQ010000060.1 GCA_902632125.1 Paracoccaceae bacterium
TGTTATTGACTGAGCGTCAATTCCAAAAAAATTAACTTTTTTCTTGATTTAATCTTGTTGATGAATTTGGATTTAGTGACGAAATGGGAGGAAATCATGAAATCATTTATTAAACTTTGGATAATATCCGCAGTATCTTTGTGTATAGCACTGCCAGCATGGAGTGCGGACGTTACAATGCGGATATCGCTTCAGCTTCCACTTAAAAGCCACTTAGGGCAAAATCTACTCCTTTTTAAAGAGGAGGTGGAAAGTAAATCTGGAGGCAATATTGCCGTAGAGATCTATGACTCTGCTCAGTTATACAAGGATAAAGAAGTACCGGCGGCTGTAGGCTCGGGGTCAATTGAAGCGGGAGTAGCTTCATTAACAAGATATGTAGGAGATATCCCGGCTGTTGATATTTTTTATCAGCCATTTCTTTTTGATACAGAAGCAAAAGTAAGAAAAGCTGTGGCCAAAGGTTCAGAGATTCGTGGCCCTATTGATGAAGCCATCAAAGATACGGGCTCAACTGTATTGTGGTGGCAAGCATATGGCGGCGCTATAATGCTATCTAATGGTGGAGCAATTAAAAACCCAGATGATATGAAGGGCAAAAAAGTTCGTGTTTTTGGTAAAACCTTGGGCCAATTTGTTGAAGCAACCGGAGGTGCTCCAACCTTAATCTCGGGCTCAGAGCAGTACCTAGCTTATCAACGGGGTACAGTAGATGTAGGCATGACAGGTGTTTCCGGAGTAAAATCACGAAAACTATACGAGGTTATGGATACAATTACCGTTACCAACCACGCAGATATCGAATTTATCGTGGTGGCAAATACAAATTGGTGGAACAGTTTGAACAATGACCAGCGAAGCATTATCAGCAATGCTGCAGCGATGGCTGAAACATCAGTTCGAGATAAAATGGCCAGTATAGAAGCAGAAGCATATGATATTGCAAAAAGCAATGGTATGAATATCGTCGTACCTTCTGCAAGTGATATCGCTGCTTTCAAAGCAGCATCGGGCTCTGTCTACGACGCTTATAAAGAAAAAGCGGGATCCTTAGGCGCCCAATTGCTTGAAGCTGCATCAAATTATTAAGTTAAAAATAAAAACCACCCAATCCGGGTGGTTTTTCACTTAGGACATGAGATGATGCAATCGTTTGTTAAATACTTTGAGGATTTAACACTCAAACTGGCTTGGGTCGCAGCTTGGCTATTTGTCTTATCTGGTATCATGCTGAGTTACGAAGTTGTTGCACGGTACTTTTTTTTAGCACCAACAAAGTGGGCCGCGGAGCTCAGCCAACTTTGTTTAATCTACGGCACACTTCTTTCTCTTTGTTGGTTATTGCAAAATCGAAAACATATTCAAATTAATGCTGTTGTCGCACTTATGAGCAATAAGCTTCAGAAAACTACAAGTATTGCCACAATGCTCGTTCTTATATGGTTTTGTGCATATGTTACTGTGTTTGGCTTGCAAATTTTTTATGATTCATTTGAAAGAGGGCGGACGACAGGAAGCCTTCTTGATTTACCATCATGGATTGCTGAGTTACCTGTACCTACTTTTTTCGCCATGTTAGCAATCCAAGCCATAATTGAAATTTGGAAACTTCTCACTGATAAACCTATTCCTGAGGGAGAAACTCAATGAAACTTATTGTGATCCTGGGAATAATGTTTGCCTTATTATTAGCTAGCCTTCCAGTTGCATTTTCACTCGGCAGTTTAGGGTTAGGTATGCTTTTGGGAGGAGGTTTTTCTCCTTTAATGGCGCCACAAGCTATTTTATCAACTTTGGATGGGTTTATTTTACTCGCCGTGCCGCTGTTCCTTTTAATGAGTAACATCCTCTTGTACGGAGGCTGTGGTAGAGATTTATATGCAGCAGTACAAGCCTGGGTGGGACATTGGCCAGGTGGTTTGGCTATTGCGACAATTATTTCTTGTGGAATTTTTGCCGCGATCTCAGGTGTTTCGGTAGCAACCGCAGCGACCATTGGCGTTGTTGCAATTCCAGAAATGATTGAGCGAGGTTACAATAAAAATTTTGTTTATGGCCTTTTAGCTGCTGGCGGCACTCTTGGAATTCTCATCCCGCCAAGCTTACCTATGATAGTCTATGGGTTTATTACTGAGGAAAGTGTGATCTCACTTTTCTTGGCTGGTATTGGTCCTGGACTTTTTCTTATCGCGCTTTTCATAATTTATTCCATAGTATATGCTCACTTATTTGGAGGCTATACTCCAAGCGAAAAAGCACCTTGGGATGTAAGAATTAAAACTTCTATAAAAGTAGCTCCTACGATTGCACTAGCTGCCCTAATATTAGGTGGCATCTATACGGGTATATTTACTCCAACTGAGGCAGCAGCAGTTGGATTTGCACTAGCTATAATTTTAACTGTTGTTTTGATGCGATCGTTATCATTCAAAGATTTTAAACGTGCTGTTTTTGAAGCTATGATTACAACTGCCGCAATTTTAATTATTATTGCTGGCGCAAAAATTTTTGGAAAAGCAATAACATTATACAGAATACCTCAGGATATATCATCTTTGATACAAACCTACGTCGATAGCAAAATGCTCTTCGTCATAGTTGTTTGCGTGGTTTTAGTTGCAATGGGCCTTGTTTTTGAAACACTATCAATGGTTTTGATTATGGTGCCGGTTTTATTGCCTGCCGCAATGGGAATGGGAATTGATCCAATCTGGTTTGGGATATTTATGGTTGTGATGGTGGAATGTGCCTTAATCACTCCACCGGTTGGCCTAAATCTTTACGTTATTCAGTCTGTTTCAGGTGCACCTTTGGGAGATGTCGCAAAGGGCGTATTACCATTTTTATTTTTAATGATTTTCACAGTCGCAGTAATGTATGTGTGGAGTGATTTAGTGCTTTATATCCCGTTCAAACTTTAAAGGTAGAAAATGCTTACAAGTAATCCAAAAGCAACCAAACTACGCGAACTAATAAGTTCAGGGGTATTTTTACCAATGCCCTGCTGTTTTGATGCACTTTCGGGTAAGATGATAGAACAAGCAGGGTTCAGCCTAACATTCATGTCAGGTTTTGCAGCATCAGCTTCGAGGATAGGCGCACCAGATCTTGGTTTAATGTCTTACGGTGAAGTCGTTGAC
>CACPBQ010000061.1 GCA_902632125.1 Paracoccaceae bacterium
GGGAACCTCAGGGAGGGGTTATGATCGCGGATTGGAAACATAACTTGGGTTTATTCTTTCAATAATAGCAGTCAAGTCAAAACAAAGTTCACTATGTCTAAATTTTTTGTCTCAAAAATGAAAATGAACTAAATCTTTTATAATTTTTGTATGATATATTCTTTATACTAGACACTCCGAGCAATATAAGTAATGTCGGCTCACCTGGCCCGTGTGATGGAATGGTAGACATAACAGACTTAAAATCTGTGGCCTTACGGCGTGGCGGTTCGAGTCCGCCCACGGGTACCAGGTGATATTTTTATCATAATTTGTTAAAGATAAGGTTGTAGCAATGTATATTACCGCGAGTTTTATTTGAATTATAATGCCGCAATGAAATTCCCAAATTTCATTGAATATTTTTGGGAAGGTTGCACCCAAATTTTTGACACTTGGTCAGTAATTGTATAAGTCCAACGCCAGACTATTTGGATCCAGCACACAAAAAAATCAGTCTTGCTTTATCATATGAAAGAGAAACCAACCTTAAACAAAAACTACAAATTTAAAGATAGACAAAAATTTCATTGGAGTGGAAATGAAGAACTCAAATACGGTTTTGATCGATAGAAATCCTGGTCGGAATTCTCAAACGTACGGAATTGCACGAGAATTGGGCACAGATTTAGATTTAATACATGAACCATCAGTTGGCGTAGTTGGAAATAAGGGTGATTCACAGTGTTATATAGGCGTTTCACAAAAGGTGAGTGTTATTCATGGAGTTTTAAAAAATAAAATAGGAAGACAACCTGGGCAATTGCCGATGAGACTAATTCAGCCCGAGTTTACCGTTGCGACATCGGATGGGATTAGAAATGGAACTAAAGAGATGCGATACTCCTTAATTGGTAGAGAGGTCACAAACGATAGTTTATCCGAGCATCTTAGCGCTACTGGCCTTGAAGGTGTGATTGCAGTTGTCGCATGTGACAAACCGCCAGTGGGAACACTAGCAGCTATATTAGAGCATAACAGGCCAGCAATTATTATGTCTGATGGCTCAATTAGACCAGGGACTGATTCAAAAACTGGTGAAAGCATTGATTTAATAACAGCCTATCAAATGGCTGGTAGTGATGATGAAAAATTAAAGAGTAGAATTGCAAAAGAGGCTTGCCCTGGCTACGGAAGCTGTGGGGGTATGTTTACCTATAACACCATGCAAACTTTTATTGGTGTTGTTGGAATGCAACCTTTGCATATGATCTCACCTGCTTCTCAGGATGAAAGGCGACTAGAAGAATTCCCCAACGAATTGGTTAATTACCTTGAAAATTTGATCAATAAAAACATAACTCCGAGGGATATAGTTACTAGAGACTCTTTGAGAAACGCAATTATTGTGGCTATGGCGGTTGGTGGCTCCACTAATGTTCTTTTGCATGCGCCCGAATTAGCAAGAGCAGCAGGATATAAAGACTTTGCAAACGAAATTATGAGCCCTGAAGAATTTAATCACTTGTCAAGGAATGTAATTCCTGTGGTTATAGATGCGAGACCTTTTGGGCAATATTCAATGGTTGATATTGATGCAAAAGGTGGGATGCAAGTAATAGTTAAAGAATTAATGAACGCAGGATTATTAAATGGTGAAACTCTGACATGTACGGGTGAGACATTGTCTGAACAGGTCAAGCGTTTAAACCCACCCACACCAGATGAAGATGTTATTTATACCGTTAGAAATCCATACAAAGAAACTGGTGGTTTACGCGTTTTGGGTGGAAATTTATCGCCGGAATTTAGTGCAGTTTTAAAATTGGCTGGAGTTGAAGGTGGATTAGAAAATAATATTTTCAAAGGTAAAGCTAAGGTTTTTGACGGTGAACAAGAGCTCTTAAAGGCATTAGACGGACAGCCGGATATGTTTGAGAATTTTGACATGATTGTTGTACGGTATGAAGGCCCATTCGGTGCACCCGGAATGCCCGAGATGCTAGACTCCACCTCTCGTATTACCGCATTATGCCGTGAAAAAAATATAGTAGTTGGACTTATGACTGATGGCCGGTTTTCAGGGGGGTCGGTTGGTTTGGTTATTGGCCACGTGGGTCCAGAGGCAGCGGCAGGTGGCGCTATTGCTTTAATTGAAACAGGTGATGAAATAGTTGTCGATTTGAACAAAAACGAGTTGAATTGTAGTGAACTCCACCAGGAGGAAATAAGACTTGGGCGTGAGACGCGATGGAAAGATCTTGTAGAGGAAAATAATGGTATGCACCCGTCGGTCGGAGATGCAGATACCAGGTTACTTAATCGAATGCGAAATTCAGCAGTTTCTGCGGTTTATGGAGCTGGTATGCACCCCAATAGGTCACTATGGGTTCGTGACCCTCGTAAACCTCAGAAATCAGATTTTGAACCGTCTAATAAGTTTCGATAATTTTTTCAGTTCTGTAGAAGCCTATCGCTAAATTCTTCGACAGACTTCCAATTTGTAAATTCAAAGCTGCCCGCAGTGTCTGTGGGCCCTTTTGTTATAAACATTATGAGTCTAATCATTTGTTTGTCTATGAATTTGTACGAGGGATAGTCAATTTTTCCAGCAAATACACCGAGTAAGTTTGGCTGCCAGTTCGTTAAGTCGAGAAATTTTTTCATGTAGGGATTTGTATCAGGAGTATTTTTACCTTCTTTTCGTGCAACTACATTCACTGTAAAAAATGCTGTAAAGTTCGCTTTTAGAATTTCTAAATTATTCTCAACGAATTTATAAAGTTTTGGACTGTGCTTGCCATATCTTATACTGGCGCCAATAATAATTTTATCATACAAGTTAAGCTCTACCCGATCAATTTCTTCGATTGAGAACAAATCTATATCTATTCTGGCTTTCAGCTTTTTTATCAGAAATTCGCAAATTCGTTTTGTTTGTCCATCTGTTGTTGAATAAATTATTACAGCTTTTTGCATTTCTTGCCCCAACTTTACAATATACTGAGTTTAAAGAAT
>CACPBQ010000062.1 GCA_902632125.1 Paracoccaceae bacterium
ACCGCTGTGAGCATGATACCAATTTTGGTTTTGCCCTATCTATTTGGGATCATTTGTTTCGAACTTATAGATCTGAGCCTGAACGCGGACACAAAGGCATGGAAATTGGACTAAGCTGGCAAGATGAAAAGCCAGCACGGTTAGGCTGGAGCCTTGGTTTACCATTCAAGAAAAATGAATAATGTGAGTTTAAAAAGCGATATACAGTCAGCTGGTTTAATAATTTTGGGTAAACTAAAAGTTACCAAAAATGATCCAGTGCCGAAGGAAGCCAAAACCATTTTAATGCTTGGACCTGACGAACCAATTTTCTGGAAAATTTTCAAAGAGAGCAAAGAGTTTAAAAAGAAAGAAGCAAATCCTTTAGACCGATGGTCAAAACGCATAATTGACAATATTGCTAGACAAAATGACTGCACAGCACTTTATCCGTTTGGAAGGAAACCATATAATCCTTTTTTTTCCTGGGCACTTAGATCCGGTACGGTCTGGTCATCACCTGTACATTTAGCTGTCCACAAAGATAGAGGCCTTTTTGTTTCTTTTAGAGGTGCTCTGGCAATTAATCAGAAAACAGAGATTAACCACGACTATGAAAACCCTTGTACAAGTTGCTCCGCACCCTGTTTAAGCGCTTGTCCAGTAGATGCATTTACAGATGCCGGACATGATGTGGTTAAATGTAAAAACCATATTACGAGTTTAGACAGCTGTAATTGCAAGAGTTTGGGGTGCAATACTCGCCGCGCCTGCCCTGTCGGATCCAACTTACGTCTGTCCGAACAATCCGCATTCCACATGGAGAGCTTTTTAAGATGAAAACTTTGGTGCTAATGAGGCACGCAGAAGCAAACTGGTCAGGAAGATCATCTGATTTCGACAGACCTCTCAATGAGCGTGGTAACTTGTCATCTCAAGCTTTAGGAAACTGGCTGAGAACAAATAATATTCTTCCAGATTTAGCGTTGGTTTCTGCGGCCAAGCGCACCGTAGAAACATTTAATGAACTTAATTTAAGTTGCCCTTTAGAAAAAAAGAAAAAACTTTACTTAGCGCCTTCAGAAGAAATTTTTCATCAAGTCAGGCAAGTAAGCGTACACAAATTACTGTTAATTTGCCACAACCCGGGCATTTCAGAATTTTCTCAAGAAATTCTTTCCACATGGCCAGCACATTATCAATTTGAAAACTTCCCGCCTGGTTCAACGTGTGTTATAAATTTTGATCTCCAAGATTGGTCAGATCTTAAATTTGGCATCGGTTCGATTAGTAATTTTCTTATCCCTAAAGACTTACAGATGATTTGATGATTTCGAAAATAGTTTGGAATTAGGTGAAATTTAATGCCCGAGTATTTGACTTAAGAATAGTTTAGTACGTTCTGACTTAGGGTTATTAAAAAACTCAGCTGGCTCGTTTTGTTCAATAATTTGTCCCTGGTCCATAAAAATTACCCTATTGGCAACTTGCCGAGCAAACCCCATTTCGTGCGTAACGCAGATCATTGTCATACCATCTTCAGCCAATTCGATCATAGTATCCAAAACTTCCTTAATCATTTCTGGATCCAGAGCTGAGGTTGGCTCATCAAACAACATAATACGTGGACGCATACAAAGTGATCGCGCGATAGCGACTCGTTGTTGCTGGCCTCCCGAAAGCTGACCTGGATATTTTAATGCTTGATCCGGTATCTTAACCTTCTCTAAAAAATGCATTGCCGTCTCTTCAGCTTCCTTCTGTGGCGTTTTTCGAACCCAAATTGGTGCCAGAGTACAATTTTCCAAGATGGTTAAATGAGGAAACAGATTGAAATGTTGGAAGCACATTCCAACTTCAGATCTAATTTTGTCGATATTTTTTAGGTCAGAAGAAAGAACGGTTCCGTCTACAATTATTTTACCCCTTTGGTGTTCTTCTAATGCGTTAATACAACGTATTAACGTAGATTTTCCAGATCCCGAAGGCCCACATATCACAATACGTTCACCACGATTTACTGTTAAATTTATATCGATCAAAACGTGGAACGAACCAAACCATTTATTCATTTCTGAAATTTCAATTGCCACTTCGTCTGAAACTGTCATTTGTGCAGATTTAGCCATATCCCCACTCCCTATTGATGATCGGTTTCGAGCTGGCGCTCGAGCCATTGTGAATATTGTGAGATGCCATAGCAAATGATAAAAAATAGAATAGACGCAAAACCGAAAAGTTCCCAATAGATCCCATTCCATTCGGTGCTGGAAACAATTGGTCCACGTATCATACCGACTAGGTCAAACATTGAAATAACAGAGACTAACGTCGTATCTTTAAACAATCCTACGGATACATTGACAATTCCAGGAATTGATATTTTTAGTGCTTGTGGCAATATAATTAAACGCATAGATTGGGCATAATCTAGCCCGAGGCTACCAGCCGCTTCGTATTGTCCGACTGGCAGTGCTGCTAAGCCGCCTCTAATTACTTCAGCAATATAGGCCGAACTAAATAGCGTTATCATAATGATAACACGAAGTATTAAATCAAAATTAGTACCTGGTGGCATAAAGTAGGCCAGAACCACATTTGCTACGAAAAGTAGCGTAATAAGCGGAACGCCTCTAATAAACTCTATAAAGACAACGCAGATACCTTTAATTATTGGCATATTCGATTGCCTACCTAATGCTAGTAAAATACCAATTGGCAACGATAAAGAAACGCAAACCGTTCCAAGGATTATGTTCAGCATGAAGCCACCCATATCTCTACTGGGGACTGCTTCAAGTGCAACAAAGCCCTCAAAAAAACCTTTTGCTGGTGCCCCAACAGACCACACAAAAACAGCAGCCACCAGTGCAGCTAATAAGCCTACGGCAAAACTGATGCGTTTTTCAACCTGTTGAAATGCGTAGTAAGCTGCCACAAAACCGCATAGAGCCAAAATTGGGCCAACAATTGTGCCGCCCCAAATGAGCCAAA
>CACPBQ010000063.1 GCA_902632125.1 Paracoccaceae bacterium
ATCAAACCCTTGCATGTTTAAAAGTGCTTTATCTCGCACAAACAGAGATTTATCACCGCTTTCTACTGATGCCGTTAACGTTTTAGTTCCAGCAGCACTTGTGGCAGCATTTTCATAATGAACTGCTCGCAATAATTCCTGGATAGGATCATCAGTAATTGCGTATGGATCTTCAGCAACAATATTATCGACTGTCATATCTGCACCTGCAACAAGCCCACCCGTAAGATCATGTGTGCCAACAATAAAAACAAATCTATATGTACCAGCATCGGTCACTGTAATTCCAGCTCTACCTGCCGTTTCGACTTTTGCAGTTTCATTAACCGCCATCGTTATTTTAGCTTTGCCTGTAGTAGGATCTACGATGTGAGCACCCGTAGCAGGGTTAACTTCATAAATATATCCTGCGACATGAAAATCGTCATTTACACCTGCAGCAGTGTAGTCAAGCCTTACAATTTTCGGCTTATTTGCTTCAATAGTAAATTCATCACTCACGATTGCAGGACCATGATAAATACCGAACCCATTTCCGTCCTGAAATTCAATATAACCAGTATCTAATTTAACTGCTTTTCCTCCGTTAGAGTTAACCAACTCAACTGTTGGATCAGTGGAATTAGCGACCCCAGCCTTTACTCCGGGACCATATCGAAGAGGATGATTATCACGATCTTCTACAGCTGGTGTCGAACTTCTTGTTCTTCCAAACTGGTCTGTAAAATCTTCATAGGCTGGGCTCGCCATATCCTGATGAGAGGGTGTTGGAACCGTTATAGTTTTACTATTATTTGAATAAGAGCCATCTACAGTACTTGAAGTAATCAATGTTCCATTTTCGGTATCAGTAATTGTAAAACTACCGTTCGCGTTTCCTAATCCAAACAAAACTCGATTATTATCTGAAGTATACCAATTTTGAATAAAAGGACTGCTTCCTTGCGTCCATCCTGTGTGAGCTTGTTGGTTTCCTACAGTTTCACCAGTGTATTTGCGAATAGTCCCGTTTACTTGCTGTCGAGTGAATAAGGTTTTTTCTCGCGTATAGAAAGCAATCCTATCACGTTCATAGTGGCTTATGTCATCACGCTCGTAGCGAATAATATTATCACGCTCGTAGCGAATAATATTATCACGCTCATAATGACTAACTTCAATCGTTGTTTGTACCTTTTGCTGTCGTGTGTAGAATACCACGCCCGCTCCCTCACCAACTCCCATAACGGCGGTATCAGTCCCCACTTGGTTACCAACTTCAATTCTTTCAAGTACTGGATCCCCCACTTGATAATTGAGATTAAAATTAGTCCCTGTAGCATCAAAGGTATATGTTCCGGCCTGGGTATGGAAAACATTCGTAGGTGTGTTACCCCCAACCAGTGTCTTTTTGAGAGAGCCCGCTAAAAAAGTTTCACCCCAACTGTATGTTCCACCTGCAGCGTTTGTCGCATTAACAGCTCGATCGCCTGCTTGCTGTTGACCAACTGGTATTTGAACAACACCACTTATTACAGGTCGGTCACCCGCTTGCTGCTGCCCAACGGGTATTTGAACAACACCACTTATTACAGGTCGGTCGCCCGCTTGTTGTTGACCCACCGGTATATTTAGGGTTCCTACTACGACAGCACGATCTCCTGCTTGTTGTTGTCCAACCGCAATTTGATCAACAACTCGCTGTCCAGTAACTGGATCAGTCGCGTAAACAACAGTATCACCAGCCTGTTGATTTCCGATATCGATTTGCTCTTTTACTCGTGAGTTTATTGCGTAAGCGGGATTAAACGTAGTGTTTGCTATGCCTACCCAATTTGGATCAGTCGCATAAGTACCACCAGCATCGTGGATGAAAAATGATACCTGATCACCAGCCTGTTGCTGACCTTGTGGGACTGCTACTTTCACGATGTCGTTAATTGAATATCGTTCTCCCCATGCATATCTTCCGTTTTGATTATGTCGAACTACGGCGGGTATATCTACAAAGTTTGGAGTTTTGACCAACTCCACACCCTGTGTCCCGTTTCCATCACCTAGAGAATTAACAATACTATTTACAGTGACTTGAAAACCATTTCCCGCACCACCAAGTTCTATTGCATTATTTAAAGTTAAGACGTCACCAGCAGTATAGCCTGAACCTTTGTCAATTACTTCAACAATTTGAACGCTACCACCAACTACATTTACATGAGCCCTAAATCCGTTGCCAGAACCCCCTGTGAAATTTAAACTAAAAGTATCGCTACCCCTGGCAAGGCCAGTAGTTAAAGTATCGTTTTTCTGTGTATAGCCTGTACCACCGTTGGTAATTGTAAAATTGTCAACTACGCCCGTTCTATGCTCACCGGGAGTAAATACTTTTGTTGGTTGGGCCCCTTCGTTTACAATAGGTTTTTCAAAGTTTCCATTCTCTAAAATACCAGTACCTGGAATACTGGCATCATCAAATAGTTGAATCCTGAGCTTTTTTCCATCAGCTCCATTGGTTTCATCAACAATTTTACCAATATCTATAAAACCGTGGATATCATCATTGTATGAAACAACCCCGTTTATAACCCGAATACTGTTGATCGCATTTCCATTTTTGAGCCTAGTGGTATTTTGTAAAGACAAAGTATCAGAAGTTTCATTATTTCCTGTTAACTCAACATCTAAGTAACCGCCTTTAAAATCGCCTGCTTGTTGAAAAGTTGCGTCTGCATCAAATTTAATACGGTTATCTCCTCTAGTATAAGTTTTTATATTATTTATCGGAGCGTTTTCCGTAATAACCGACATAGAGCCACCACCTCGGTTAATGTCTTCCACGGGGTCAGTTTTGAATTGAAAACCTTTGACTAATTGATCTGCTGTCAAATTGCTTGATCGAGATAATATAGCTGCTTTTTCAGCGTCACTTA
>CACPBQ010000064.1 GCA_902632125.1 Paracoccaceae bacterium
TCCGTCGGAATTAAAAAAAGTAAAAGAGAAAGATGTGCCAGAATTTCTTTGGCGGTCAAAGAAATCGTCGGCATCGACTTCATTAGTGGGTGAAAATTCGTCTAAACAAGTTTTTGATCGCCTTGCCGGTGCTTGGACGTATTGGGGATGGAAGGGCGGCTATTTCACTCAAGAGGAGGACGCACAAGCTTATTTTGATGAAATGCGATATATGTTGGCGACCCAAATGGCGGCGCCAAACAGCCCACAGTGGTTCAATACAGGCTTACATTGGGCATATGGGATAGATGGACCAGGGCAGGGCCACCATTACGTGGATTACAAGAGCGGTGAGCTGGTCAAGTCTTCTTCGGCTTATGAGCATCCTCAGCCTCACGCTTGCTTTATTCAGTCGGTAAGTGATGATTTGGTCAACGAGGGTGGTATTATGGACCTTTGGGTCCGCGAAGCACGTCTGTTTAAGTACGGGTCTGGGACGGGAACAAATTTTAGTTCACTAAGAGGTGATGGTGAAAGTTTGTCAGGTGGCGGTGCCTCGTCTGGCCTTATGGGCTTTTTGAAAATAGGAGACCGGGCTGCAGGAGCAATAAAGTCGGGTGGAACAACTCGAAGAGCCGCTAAAATGGTCATTTGTGACGCCGATCATCCCGATATAGAAGAGTTTATAAATTGGAAGGTAAAAGAAGAACAGAAAGTTGCAAGTATAGTAGCTGGATCTAAGATCCACGAGCAAAGATTAAATGAGATCTTTTCTGCAATAAGGCAATGGGACGGCAGCAATGAAGATGCAGTTGATCCAGCAAAGAATTCTTCTTTGAAACAAGCTATAAGAGAAGCAAAAAAAGTCGCAATACCGGAAACTTATGTGAAAAGAGTGCTGGATTACGCAAGGCAGGGATATGCCAGCATAGAATTTCCAACATATGATACGGATTGGGACTCGGAAGCTTATGCATCTGTATCGGGTCAAAACTCAAATAATTCTATCAGGGTGACAGATGCATTTTTGAGGGCCGTAGAGCATGACGAAGATTGGGAATTAATACGAAGAACAGACGGTTCCGTCGCTAAAACAATAAAAGCAAGGAAATTGTGGGCTGATGTGGGGCACGCGGCATGGGCTTGCGCAGATCCAGGGATACAATTTCACGATACTGTAAATGCCTGGCATACATGTCCTGAGGATGGAGAGATAAGGGGATCGAATCCTTGTTCAGAATATATGTTCTTGGATGATACCGCATGTAATTTGGCATCAATGAATCTGTTAACCTTTCTCGAAGATGGAAAGTTTAATGCTGAAAATTACATTCATGCCACACGCCTGTGGACCTTGACATTAGAAGTGTCGGTTTTGATGGCACAATTCCCGTCTAAAGAAATAGCTCAAAGATCTTACGACTTTCGCACGCTGGGACTTGGATATGCGAATATTGGTGGCCTTCTTATGAATATGGGTCTTGGCTATGACAGCGATTCTGGAAGGGCTTTGTGTGGTGCTTTGACAGCAATTATGACAGGAACTTCGTATGCTACGTCATCTGAAATAGCGAGTGAGGTTGGTCCCTTTCCAGGGTATAAAAAGAACGCGGAACACATGCAACGTGTCATAAGAAATCATCAGCGCGCAGCTTACGGTAAAGTAGACGGTTACGAGCAACTTTCCGTAAAACCGGTACCATTAGACCACAAAAATTGTCCAGACAATAACCTTATCAAGTTATCAAAGAAATGCTGGGACGACGCGCGAGAAATGGGTGAAAAGTTTGGTTTTCGAAATGCTCAGGTTTCCGTGATAGCCCCTACGGGTACAATAGGCTTGGTGATGGATTGTGACACTACTGGGATAGAGCCTGACTTTGCCTTGGTCAAATTTAAAAAGCTCGCAGGAGGAGGATATTTTAAAATTATAAACAGATCTGTTCCAGCAGCTCTCGAAAAGTTGGGATATGTTTCATCTAAAGTTGAGGAGATCATCTCCTATGCAGTGGGGCACGGAACAATCGGAAATGCTCCAGTAATTAATCATACCAGTTTGGCTGGTCATGGTTTTAGTAAAGTTGAGCTTGACAAGGTTGAGGCTGCACTTGGATCAGCATTTGATATTCGATTTGTTTTTAACCAATGGACGTTAGGCGCGGAATTTTGTACAGAAATTTTGGGTATACCGGAAGAAAAGTTAAACGATCCTACCTTTGATTTACTCAGGCATTTGGGTTTTAGCAAAGCTGAGATTGACGCCGCCAATGATCACGTTTGCGGAACTATGACTTTGGAAGGATCTCCACATCTTAAAGAAGAGCACCTTCATATATTTGATTGTGCAAACCCTTGTGGAAAGAAAGGTAAACGATATCTTTCGGTATATAGCCACATTTATATGATGGCAGCTGCGCAATCTTTTATTTCCGGAGCTATTTCCAAAACAATAAATATGCCTAATGACGCGACTATTGAAGACTGTCAAAAGGCATATGAGTTAAGCTGGTCGCTTGGCACTAAAGCTAATGCGCTTTATAGAGATGGTTCTAAACTGTCACAACCGTTAGCTGCGGCTTTAGTTGAGGATGACGATGATGCTGCTGAGGTGTTGGAATCGGGTTCAACTCAAGAAAAGGCAACTGTTTTGGCAGAAAAAATTGTCGAGAAAATCGTTGTTAAGGAAGTAGCAAAAGCACGGGAGCGTATGCCTGAAAGACGAAAAGGGTATACCCAGAAGGCAGTAGTTGGAGGACATAAGGTATATCTTAGGACGGGTGAGTATTCCGAC
>CACPBQ010000065.1 GCA_902632125.1 Paracoccaceae bacterium
CCCCAAAGAGCAATTGTTAATCCAACGTATACTGGAATGAGCTTACGCCCAACCCTAACTAAAGTCGTAGATCGTTCATCAAGAGTTAATTTTCTATTTAATTTAGACGAATTTATTTTATTTGAAACAACGTCAAAGCCTCCAAGATTGACAGGAACTAAAATTACAAATGCAGCAGTCCAAATCAATCCCCCACCAAACCAAGCAACTAACGCTCGCCAAAGATGAAGCGGTTTTGACAAAATTTCTTTTTCGAAAACTGGCAAACCAGTGGTGGTAAAAGCTCCTACCATATCAAGATATACGTCTATCCAACTAACATTTGGCAGAATAACCCAAGTTGGAAATGCGAAAAATAATGGCAAAATAATGAAAGATAAAATAAGTGAAAGCAGTTGGCCAAAACCAGTTTCTTTCAATTCTCTGTTGGATGTGACTAAAACAATTAAAGAAAAAACAAGAATTCCACTCAGACTAGTATAGAAAAATATTCTCCCTTCTCTAAAAAGTTCGATAGCGATGGCATATACAGAAACAACAAACATTAAACTGCAAGCAAAGACAAAAATTTGAAATAAAAGAGGTAAGCGCTTAAAGTAACGACTTAATTTCAAACGGAGCAACATAATACTAAAACGTCTTTTCTTGACTAAAAATAATCTATTGTTACTTGTAAAAGTCTTTCAACCTCTGGAATATCTTTTGATAATACAAATAGGGCTATTATATCACCTTCTTCAATTTTTGAATCGCTGTTCGGCTTGATCATATCGTCATTTTTCAAAATTCCGCCAACAATTACGCCCTCGGGAAAGTCCAAGTCACCAATACGAGAGCCAGCTATTGGAGATGTTGACATTACCTGAGCCTCTATTATCTCCGCCTCGGCATCTCCAATAGAGTAAACGTTTTTTACTTTTCCATGCCTAATATGCCGTAGTATCGAACTCACAGTTGTAGATCTTGGATTAATATATGCATCAATTCCAAGAGGTTCCATAAGAGCGGACATCGTTGGATCGTTTATCAAAGCTATTGCTTTTTTACATCCTCTTGATTTCGCTCGCACAGCCACAAGCATATTTGTTTTATCATCGTCTGTAACAGTTAGAATAGTGTCAGTTTTAGTTATATTAGCCTCGTCTAATAATCCCGAGTCTAGTCCATCACCATGCAAAACAATTGTTCTCTCCAAAGAACTCGCTGCCATCTCAGCCCTCGACCTATTTTTTTCGATAATTTTTAAACGAACTCGGTGTTCACTGGCTTCAAGATTTTTGGCTATTCTAAGACCAACATTACCACCACCAATCAAAACAATGCGGTTTTGTTCACCCTGCGATTTTCCAAACACATCTAGTGTCCTATTCGCATCATTTGAGTGACACATAAGATATACTTCATCTGAACAAAAAAGTTGATCTCCTGCACTTGGAGCAAAAAGAATACCTTGTCTTCTCACTCCTACCACTATTACCCTTAAAGACGAAAAAAGGTCAGTGAGTTGTCTTAACGGAGTATTAATAACGGGACAATTTTCTTCAATATGAAGACCTAAAAGCTGAGCCTGGTTATTCAAGAAGGTTTCAGATTCGAATGCAGTGGGAGACGACAACCTCTTCAAGGCTGCCTCTGCTACCTCTAATTCGGGACTAATAACTACATCTATCGGAAGATGATCTCGCCTGTATAAATCAGCATAAATGGCATCAAGGTAAGATTGGCTTCTTAACCTGGCTATTTTTCTAGGAATATTGAAGATTGAATGGGCAACTTGGCAAGTTACCATGTTTACTTCATCAGAGTGAGTAGCCGCAATAATCATATCAGCGTCTTCTGCACCTGCATTATTCAAAACATTAGGATAAGAAGCAAAGCCACTAACCCCTTTAACATCTAAGGTATCGGTCGCTCTACTAACCAAATCTTGATCGCTATCAACAATTGTGACATCGTTTTTTTCGCTGGCAAGATGGCGTGCAATTTGCCAGCCTACTTGACCTGCTCCGCAAATGATAACTTTCATTCAGACTTACCTCACTTATTTAAAAAGCATATACCAATTATTTTTATAAAAAAAACTAATATCAATTTAGTGTGGCTTGTTTAATTTTTATGACCTGAATTGATGCCTAAAGACTTAAGTTTTCGATGTAATGCACTTCTCTCCATTTCAATAAAGGCAGCCGTTTTTGAAATATTACCACCAAAACGATTAATTTGTAACATGAGGTAGTCCCGCTCAAAAACTTCCCGAGCCTCCCTTAGAGACATACTGGCCAGGTCGGATGATATTAAATTACTGTTTTCACCTATATCTCTCGATTTTGCCTCACTCAAAACTAGCTCATTGCTAGTTATTTCAGTAGAAGGATCCCCTAAAATCAAAACTCGTTCAACAACATTCCTAAGCTGTCTAATATTTCCTGGCCAACTCATTCCCTGTAAGAAAGTTAAAGCTTCCTCCGAAAATTTTCTGTGAGCCAGGCCATTAACGGATGCTAACTTTTCTACAAAATATTCTGCCAAAATTGGTATATCTTCCACTCTATCACTAAGATTAGGGGTTTTTATTGGAACAACATTCAATCTGTGAAACAGATCTTCTCGAAATATTTTTTTATTAATTTTTTCTGCTAAATCTACGTTTGTTGAACTTATTACTCTTACATCGATATCGATTTTCTCATTACTGCCAATTTTGCTTAAAGTT
>CACPBQ010000066.1 GCA_902632125.1 Paracoccaceae bacterium
GCCACCGTACAACGCGATGCAGAATATCGATGCGTGGATCCAAACCAAAAATATCTTCTCCTAGTTCGATAGAACCAGCTGAAGCCCCATTCATCTTAATAACTTTAAGCTTCATTCTTCGCCTCCATTCGCAGGCACTTCTACATTCGCCGTTTCTGAAACTGGCTCAACTGAAGCTTCGTTCATTTCCTGTTTGGCGATATCTCCTCCAGTTGACCTTAACGCAGCAGGATAAGGCACTCCCTCAACAACTGCTTTTTTTACAGCATCTTTAACTGTTACCCAACCACCTTTTGAACCTGGAACAGCGCCTTTTACCATTATGAGACCCCGCTCCGAGTCGACTTTAACAATCTGCAAGTTCTGAGTTGTTACTCGTGCGGCGCCCATGTGACCTGCCATTTTCTTTCCTTTGAACACTTTACCTGGTCCCTGGCACTGACCTGTTGAACCGTGAGAACGGTGAGAAATCGACACACCGTGTGAAGCTCTCAATCCACCAAAGTTATGTCTTTTCATAGCGCCTGCAAAACCTTTACCAATAGAGGTGCCAGACACATCTACAAATTGGCCTTCCACGTAGTGCTCGGCAGTAATCTCCGCGCCAACATCTATCAAATTTTCGGGGGCGACACGAAATTCAGCAATTTTTCTTTTAGGCTCCACTTTCGCAATAGAAAAGTGGCCCCGCATAGCTTTCGATACATTTTTTACTTTTGAACGCCCAGCCCCTAGCTGAACAGCAGTATAACCGTGCTTTTCATTTGTTCGCTGTGCCACTACTTGCAAATTTTCCATATGAAGAACAGTCACAGGAACCTGCCTTCCGTTATCCAAAAATAACCGGGTCATCCCGACCTTTTTAGCTATTATACCAGAGCGCATTTTGCCCTCCTCAAACTGAAATCTGAACATCAACACCAGCAGCCAGGTCAAGCTTCATTAAAGCATCGACTGTTTGAGGTGTTGGATCGATTATATCCAAAAGGCGTTTATGAGTACGAATTTCGAATTGATCACGAGATTTCTTGTTCACGTGAGGACCACGCAATACAGTAAATTTTTCAATTTTATTCGGAAGCGGAATTGGACCCCGAACAGATGCACCGGTACGTTTAGCCGTGTTGACTATCTCGTCGGTACTTGCGTCAAGTACACGATAATCAAACGCTTTAAGACGGATGCGTATATTTTGGCTTTGCATTTTATTATGCCTTTATATATTGCGCGTTAGAGTTGAGAGGACTGCAGCAGATTATCTAATGCCTTCTTCGAACCCTTGTGAGGCGCCAAGCGCCAAGTTTTCAGGGCAAACGTCGTATTGTTTGCCCTAGAAATTATTCTCTTTACTCTATAATTTTGGAGACAACACCAGAGCCAACGGTGCGACCACCCTCTCGGATTGCAAAACGAAGTTTTTCTTCCATCGCAATAGGCGCAATGAGCTCGACGTTAAATTTAAGATTATCACCAGGCATTACCATTTCTGTCCCTGACGGGAGTACAACAGTACCAGTTACATCGGTTGTTCGGAAATAAAACTGAGGTCGATAATTAGCAAAAAATGGAGTATGACGCCCACCTTCTTCTTTTGTCAAAATATAACATTCGGCTTCAAATTTTGTGTGCGGCGTAACTGAACCCGGCTTACACAAAACTTGACCTCGCTCAACACCTTCGCGATCAACGCCACGAAGAAGTGCTCCAATGTTGTCGCCTGCCTCACCTGAGTCAAGCAACTTACGGAACATTTCCACTCCAGTGCAAGTCGTCTTTGAGGTATCACGAATGCCGACGATCTCAATTTCGTCTCCAACATTAATCACGCCACGCTCAACTCTACCTGTCACAACTGTACCACGGCCCGAAATAGAAAAGACATCTTCGATTGGCATAAGAAATGGCTCATCAATAGCTCTTGGAGGTTGCGGAATGTAAGCGTCGACTTGAGACATCAACTCTCTAATCTTTTCCTCACCAATATTTTCATCACGACCTTCCATAGCGGCCAAAGCAGAACCTGCGACAATTGGAATATCGTCTCCTGGAAAATCGTATTCTGACAAGAGTTCACGAATTTCCATTTCAACAAGCTCAAGAAGTTCATCATCATCAACCTGATCAACTTTATTCATAAATACGACCATTGCTGGAATGCCAACTTGGCGGCCAAGTAGAATATGCTCCCGGGTTTGAGGCATTGGACCGTCGGCCGCGTTAACGACCAAAATAGCCCCATCCATCTGCGCAGCTCCGGTTATCATATTCTTGACATAATCAGCGTGACCCGGACAATCCACGTGTGCATAATGACGTGCGTCTGTTTCATACTCAACATGCGCCGTTGAAATAGTGATACCGCGTGCTTTTTCTTCGGGTGCGCCATCAATTTGGTCGTATGCCTGGAATTCACCAAAGAATTTAGTGATCGCCGCTGTTAACGTGGTCTTACCATGGTCCACATGGCCAATCGTACCAATGTTGCAGTGTGGTTTACTGCGGTCAAATTTTTCCTTTGCCATTATGGCCTCCTATTATAAGCGGCGGTCTTTCTCCACCTTGTTAAAAAACTCACTGTTAAAAACCACAGTGAGCA
>CACPBQ010000067.1 GCA_902632125.1 Paracoccaceae bacterium
AGCAGGTATCCCGGTGCGTTTTACCGGAGTTGGAGATGTAAGCTCTTTCCAATTTGAAAGAGCTTGGTTTACTGGTGTGTTACCTTTTCTTGCAACAAATTCACCATGGCCCTCTTTAGTATTAATTTCACCATCAGAAATTGCGACGTAACCCCTAGTTAAGGTATATCTTGGCAAACCAGTGACCTTGTGACCCTCAAAAACATTATAGTCAATTGCTGATTGTTGAGAGGATGCCTTAATTGTTTTAGACTTTTCAGGATCCCAAACAATTAAATCTGCGTCCGCTCCAACTAATATGGCTCCTTTTTTGGGATAGCAATTTAATATTTTGGCTATGTTTGTAGAAGTAACTGCAACAAATTCGTTCATGGTAAGTCGACCAGTCCGAACACCATGGGTCCACAACATAGGTAACCTATCTTCAAGCCCTCCTGTTCCGTTTGGAATTTTAGTAAAATCACCTACACCAAATCGTTTTTGTTCTGTTGTGAAAGCACAATGATCGGTTGCAACAACACTCAACGATCCAGATTGCAAACCAGCCCATAGACTGTCTTGGTGCATTTTATTTCTAAACGGCGGCGACATGACCCGACGGGCAGCGTGATCCCAGTCCTTATTGAAATACTCACTTTCATCAAGAGTTAAATGTTGTATCAAAGGTTCTCCCCAGACGCGCTTTCCAGCTTGTCTTGCGCGACGAATTGCTTCATGAGATTCTTCACAGGAAGTGTGGACGACATAAAGTGGAACTCCAGCCATATCGGCAATCATAATTGCACGATTTGTTGCCTCACCTTCGACCTGGCTGGGCCTTGAATATGCATGAGCTTCCGGACCGTTATTGCCTGCCGCTAAAAGTTTTGCGCTCAGTTCTGCTACGACATCGCCATTTTCGGCATGAACCATAGCAATCCCACCAAGTTCTGCTAACCTTGAAAATGATGCATACAATTCATCGTCATTCACCATCAATGCACCCTTATAGGCAAGGAAGTGCTTAAAAGTGCTGATACCACGCTCCTCAATTACCGTTTTCATATCATTGAAAACTTGCTCACCCCACCAAGTTACGGCCATATGAAAAGAATAATCACAATTTGCCCTAGTAGATTTATTATCCCAACGCTTTATCGCATCAAGCAAACTTTCACCTTGGTTTGGAAGAGCAAAGTCAACTACCATTGTTGTGCCACCTGCTAAGCCTGCTCTGGTACCACTTTCAAAATCATCACTTGAATATGTTCCCATAAATGGCATTTCTAAATGCGTATGAGGATCTATGCCGCCAGGCATGATATAGCAGTCAGTTGCGTCAAGTTCGTTTGAACCTGAAAGATTTTGTCCAATCTCAGTTATTTTTGAACCTTCGATTAATACATCGGCTTTGTAAGTCAAATCGTGAGTTACAACGGTTCCATTTTTAATTACCTTCGACATTTCTTAACTCCTAAGAATATAACTATTGGATGATCGCAGTATTTAAAACTGCATGAAGAAGTACATCAGTACCAGCTTGCGCCCATTCTTTTGATATTTCTTCAGCTTCATTATGACTTAAGCCATCTTCGCAAGGGCACATGATCATTGCAGTTGGAGCGAGATCGTTTATCCAGCAGGCATCATGTCCAGCTCCAGAGATAATGTCCATATGGCTGTAACCCAGTTCTTCTGCCGCTTCTCTAACTGCCGCAACACAATCTTCGTCAAAAGCAGGAGGATCAAATTGACCAACGATTGAGCATTCAAATTCTACATCTATCTCTTCACATAATTTTGGTGCTTTCTCCTCAAGTTCAGCAACCATTCCTTGTAACTTGTCCAATAAGTGTGTGCGCATATCGATAGTACAAACAATTTGGCCTGGTATTATATTTCTAGAGTTAGGATAAACATCAATGTGTCCGATCGCACCAACCGCATTTGGCTGATTTTTCATAGCAATTTCGTGAACTAGCTCCGTAATTAAAGCTAGACCTCTTCCAGCATTTTTGCGCATGTGCATGGGTGTTGAACCGGTATGACTTTCCTTGCCTGTAATCTTACATTCTATCCAACGCAAACCTTGCCCATGCGTTACAACGCCTATGTCCTTATTTTCCGCTTCAAGTATAGGACCCTGCTCGATATGCAGCTCAAACATAGCATGCATTTTTCGTGATCCAACCTTTTCATCACCGACCCATCCAATCCGTTTTAGTTCGTCCCCAAATTTTTTTCCATCACTATCAGTTCGATCATAGGCCCAATCTTGATCATGCCTACCTGCAAACACACCTGAAGCAAGCATTGCTGGTGCGAACCTGGTTCCTTCTTCATTTGTCCAATTAACAACTACAATTGGATGCTTTGTAGACACATCAAGATCGTTGAGCGTCCTAACTAATTCCAAACCCCCAAGAACACCCAAAACGCCGTCATATTTTCCACCGGTAGGCTGGGTATCAAGGTGTGAACCGACATAAACAGGTAAAGCT
>CACPBQ010000068.1 GCA_902632125.1 Paracoccaceae bacterium
TAGGAGTTGCTCATTTTTATGAGGATATTGCAGGTTATTTTCTTATGGATTGTAGCGATCGGGATCTTAGTGGTGAGGTTTCTAAGTTAGGCATGATACCCTATACTACGGATATTCTTATGCCAGATTTTGCAGGTAAAGTTCGCTTAGCGCATGAAATATTGGCAATTTACAAAAATGAAAGTCGAATGGATTCAAAATGACAAAGACCTTGATCGTTGTTCCAATGAAAGACCTATCCGCTTCTAAAACCAGACTTTCAGGGACGCTCTCAAATAGTGCCAGAACTAGGTTGGTAAGTTTATTATATCAAAAAACTTTAAATTTTCTCATTCCTGTTGCGGCACTTGAGAAGGTTGAAATTGCTGTAGTAACGAATTGTAAATATGCAAAAAATATTGCTAAGAAATTGGGAGTTCAAATTATTGAGGAACCTAGCAATCTTGGGTTATCCGATGCTGTTCTTCATTCAGCAATTACAGCAAAAGCAATGGGTTTTGAAAGGCTGTGCATTATTCCAGCTGATTTGGCGGCTCCGCTCGAAAGTGATTTGATTGCTATGTTAAATAGTAAAGCTGCGGTAACTATTTGCCCATCTAATGACTTGGGTACTAATGCTCTAGTGGTATCTCCGCCAGATGTTATACCATTTCGATATGGTTCTAAATCATCGTTATCACATTTGCAGGAGGCTAATCAAAAGGGTATCAGAGCGCGCATAATGAAATTAGATAGCCTTACCTTCGATATAGATACTAATAAATGCTTAGTTCGGGCTATGCAGGTTGTGCCAGAGATCGCAGGAGTTTGTGCATGATTGGAAATGTATCTCTATCTACTATTCCTACCATACCAGATATTTGCCCTGAAGATGACTTGGCTCTAATTATTGGAGACGCGCTAGAAACTCACGGCCTTGAAAATGGTGATATTTTGTGTATTGCACACAAGATTGTTTCTAAGGCAGAGGGGGCAATTTTTAAACTAGAAGAAATTGAACCTTCAACAGAAGCATTGGATTACGCGGAACGGCTAAATAAAAACCCAAGAAAAGTTGAGATTGTGCTTAGGCAATCAAAGCGGGTCGTTAGAGCTTTCAAGCGACCAAAGCAAAACGAGGGAACATTAATTTGTGAACATCACCTCGGTTTCATTTCGGCTAATGCGGGTGTAGACGAGTCTAATAGTGAATCTGGTACGGTAATTACGCTTCCGAATGATCCTGATGCCAGTGCAAGAAAGATTGGTCGAAAGCTTGAAGATCGATTTGGTGTACAACTTGGTATCGTAATTACGGATACCTTTGGTCGTCCATGGCGATTAGGTCAGGTAAATGTGGCAATAGGTCTTTATAGAGTGCCTGCAATAATCTCGGATATTGGAAAAAAAGATGCTTGGGGGCGTGATCTTTCCGTGACTGAACCTGCCTTTTGTGATGAACTTGCAGCAGCCTCAGGTTTGATTGTTAAAAAGGCTGCAAAAACACCAATAGTTCTATTTCGAGGTTTGAAATGGATTACAGAAGACAAAACTAGCGCACGTAATATTTTGCGTTCAAATTCGGAGGATATGTTTAAATGACAATTGCTATTCTTGGTGGAACCGGACCTCAGGGACGAGGTTTAGCAAAACGGTTTGCTGCTGCTGGAGTACCTGTCGCCATTGGATCGCGTAGATCAGAGCACGCAATAGAGGTTGCAGATGAGTTAGCTGCGGTTTTGCCTGCAAATAGTGCATTAATACGTGGATATGATAATTCTGGCGCAGTAGCGGCTGCAGATGAAATGGTGATCTTAGCGGTTCCTTGGCCGGGTCATAATCAAACCTTGGAAGCGCTCAAACAGGACCTTTCAGATAAAATTCTCATCGACATTGTTGTTCCACTAAAGGATGGAGATCCAAAGAAAACAGATATGCCTCCAGAAGGCTCAGCTACTGAAGCGGCTCAAGCTATTCTAGGCGAAAACATTCCAGTGATGGGTGCTCTACACAATGTGTCGGCTCACACCCTTAATAATATTGAAACAACTATTAACTGCGATGTGCTAGTTTGTGGAAATGGGCTAGAACCGCGCAAAAAAGTTATGGAGCTGATAGAAAAAATTGGAGTAAAGACCTATAATGCAGGCGATGCAGAAGCTGCTCGTTGTATTGAGGCAATTACACCAATACTAATAAGAATTAATATTTCCAAAGCTGTACCTTTTAGTCATGCAGGTATCAAGATTTGGGCGCCAGAAAACTGAATATAAAGGAGATTATAATGGAATTTGGAATTACTTTTAAAGGCTTTGTTGAACCGGAGCGCGCTCGCAAACTTGTTGCACAAGCGGAAGAAGCTGGCTTTACATATTGTTGGTTTTACGACAGCCATATTCTCTGGCGTGAGAGTTTCCCTGCAATGGCAATGTGCATGGAGCATACAAAAAATATGAGGTTTGGTCCTTGTGTCACAAATCCAAATACTCG
>CACPBQ010000069.1 GCA_902632125.1 Paracoccaceae bacterium
TAATTGATGCTGTTTTAATGATCCAGGTATAGTTAAATAATGAGAACAGTTACAAAGAGTTCAGAACTTAAATATTTTTGTGATCGAGCAGCAACTGAGAAATATATTACTATTGATACCGAATTTCACCGTGAGAAAACCTATTTTGCAAAATTATGCCTGTTGCAATTAGCTATTCCAGGCAATGAGAACGGAAATGCCATTATTGTTGATACCTTGGTAAATGATTTAGACTTATCTCCACTGTATGAGATTTTCCAAAATATTAAGATAGTCAAGGTATTTCATGCTGCTAGGCAAGATTTAGAAATTTTTTATTTAGATTCAGGTATTTTTCCATACCCTTTATTTGATACTCAAATAGCAGCAATGGTTTGTGGTTTTGGAGATCAGGTAGCTTACGAAACACTTGTCCGGCAACTTACAAAAAAAACGCTGGATAAAAGCTCCCGCTTTACAAATTGGTCTATCCGACCACTCACAGATGCTCAGAAAAAATATGCCCTTTCAGATGTTACTCATTTGCGAGATATCTATGAGGCTCTTTCGAAACAATTAAGACAAAATGGGCGAACAACCTGGGTAAATGAAGAGCTAAAGAATTTAATATCTCCCGAAACCTACGATATAGACCCAAAAAACTCTTGGCAAAGAATAAAAACGAAATCAAATTCACGGAGATTTTTAGGTTTAGTTGCGTCATTAGCAGAATTTCGCGAGAAATTTGCTCAGTCTAGGGATATACCAAGAAATCGTGTTATTAAAGATGATGCTTTGTTGGAGTTAGCATCTAATCAACCCAAGAATCTGGATGAGCTTTCAAAATCAAGATTAATTCAAAGAGACGCACGAAAAGGCGAAATCGCATTAGGTTTATTAAGAGCTATAGAGAAAGGTTTGGAGCTACCTGAAGAAAACCTTCCCAACAAGAAAAATAAACTTGATAGAGGATTGGTAAACGGCGCTTTAGCAGACCTTCTTAGAGTTCTCTTAAAATCATGCTCTGAAAGTACCGGCGTTGCTAGCAAATTAATTGCTTCGGCAAGTGATTTAGATTCATTAGCTGCTGGAGAGCGCAGTATAGATGCACTACATGGTTGGCGTTTTGAAGTTTTTGGGAAAAGTGCTCTAGAGCTTTGTGACGGTAAAATAGGTTTATCTGTCCAGGGTAATAGGGTAAAAATCATAAAATTATGATCGACATCTGAACTTTAGAACTTAATTATTAAAAAAATATTTGAGAGGGTTCAATTGACTAGAAGTGAGTTTGAGCAAATTGTTGATGATTTTGATTTTCTAGAGGATTGGGAAGATAAATATCGATATGTTATTGAAGAAGGCAAAAAAATGCCTGTGTTAGACGTCTCCTTAAAAGTTGATAGTAATAAAGTGCAAGGGTGTGCTTCTCAAGTGTGGCTCCATTTTTCTAATTCCGACACTCTATATTTTGACGGTGACAGCGATGCAATAATAGTTAAAGGGCTTATAGCCATACTGCGCAAACTGTATAACGGCACGCCAGTTGATGAAATAAAAAATGTAAGTGCTTTTAAACACTTAAAAAGATTGGGATTAGATGATCATCTTTCAACTCAACGATCAAATGGAATAAAAGCAATGGTCGAGAAAATAAATTCCTTCGGCTAAATTTTTATGCACTTAACTGATTATGCTTTCGTGCAACAAACTCTTTGGCCGTTTCAACTGCCACAGCTGCATCTCGACAGTAAGCATCCGCACCAATTGCTTTTCCAAACTCTTCATTTAGAGGAGCACCTCCCACCAGAACGATATATTCATCCCGTATTCCACTTTCTACCAACGTGTCGATTACAACCTTCATGTACGGCATAGTTGTGGTCAAAAGAGCAGACATGCCTAATATATCAGGCTGCTCTTTCTCTAAAGCTTCTAAATAGTTCTCCACGGGATTATTTATGCCTAAATCAACAACCTCAAAACCCGCGCCTTCCATCATCATTGAAACTAGATTTTTTCCTATATCGTGAATGTCACCCTTGACGGTTCCAATCACCATTTTACCAACTCTTGGAGCTCCAGTTTCTGCAAGTAAAGGTTTTAGTATTGCCATCCCACCTTTCATTGCGTTGGCCGCAAGCAAAACCTCCGGTACGAATAAAATACCGTCTCTAAAATCTTTACCAACAATAGTCATACCGCCTACTAGCGCTTCTGTCAGAATATTGTATGGAGCCCACTTTCTTTCTAAAAGAATGTTTACCCCTTCCTCAATTTCTTCCTTAAGCCCATCGTAAAGGTCATCAAACATTTGCTGAACAAGCTCGTCATCGTCCAATTCCGATAAAATTATCTCATCTTCATCTTCTGACATATTGACAACCTTTCTCAAAAGCCAACTTAACGCCAATGTTCTATTTTTTAATAAAATCTACCA
>CACPBQ010000070.1 GCA_902632125.1 Paracoccaceae bacterium
GGCTGAGGGACAAGTTGGCCATGGGTTTTCGCGAGTAAAAGATTATATTGCCCAAGTTAAATCGAAAAAAATCAATGTAGATGCCATAATTAAAATAGAACACCCTAAGCCAACATCTATATCGATAGATGCCGATTATGGCTTTGCATATCCAGCTCTTGACCAGGGTATTTCCGAGGGCGCGTTGGTCGCAAAAGAATTTGGTAGTGCTGTGGTATCAATCTTCAATTCGCATCATTGTGGGGCTCTTTCTGTACAAGTTGAAAAAATAGCTAATCATGGTCTAATTGGTTTGATGATGGCAAATACACCCAAAGCAATTGCGCCTTGGGGCGGTAAGGAGCCATTTTTTGGAACCAATCCAATAGCTTTTGCAGTTCCACGAATAGCAAAAGATCCATTAGTCATTGATTTTTCTTTATCCAAGGTTGCCCGTGGGAAAATAATGCATGCAAAAAAGGTAAATACTAAAATACCCGAAGGATGGGCGCTGGACAGTTCAGGAAAACCAACGGTTGATCCTGATCAAGCCTTAAAAGGATCAATGTTGCCTATTGGTGAGGCTAAAGGAAGTGCATTGGCTCTTATAGTTGAGATATTAGCAGCAACATTTTCTGGTAGCAGGCCAAGTAACGAAGCCAGTTCATTTCTCAATCCAGATGGTGACCCTCCCGGTGTGGGTCAGTTCTTGATGTTTATAGATCCAGGACAAGATCAAGGTTTTTTTTTAAATCGCTTAGAAAAATTGATAGCCAACATTGAAGAGATAGACGGAGTTCGTTTGCCAGGTGAGAGAAGAAAAAACGATATCCAAAAATCAATAGATTTGGGGATACTGCTTCCAGCAGATTTTATTGATCATTAGTATTCCGAACGAAGTACTGATGATGTACTAGCGCGCATAGCTCTAATTGAAAAATATAAACTTGCAAAAACATTTGCTAAAACACCTCCTACAATAACAAAAAATGCATTAAGCCATATTATCGAATATTCTGCTCCCATTATATAATTGCAAACAGCCCAGGCTCCTATCATACCAATAGCTAAAGCTATCGCGCCCGCGACCCCACCAAGTAAAATTGAACGAAGTGCAAAACTAAACAATATAGATGCTTCACTGGCCCCGATTGCCTTTAGAATGGCGGCCTCATATTTCCTTGCTTTTTCGGTCGATGCGGCGGTCCCAATTAAGACCAAAAAACCGGTCAGTATCGTGGTTGTTGCTCCATATAAAACCACGGAAGAAATAGAAGTAAGAATACTAGAAACTTGCGCTATTGCTTCTTTAATTCTCACGGCAGTAATATTTGGAAATCTCCCCGCTACTTCCCGTAGCAACTGCGCCTCGGCTTTTGGTTTTGCATAAACAGTTGAAATAAATGAATGTGGTGCACTTTGTAAGGCATGAGGGTTCATTGACATTATGAAGCCTATTCCAGCAGTTGAAAAATCAACATCTCTAAAGCTTGTTATGGTTGCATTAATATCTCTGCCCATGATGTTGACCGTCAATTCATCTCCGAGGGATAAGCCCATTTCTTTTCCCTCTTCATCAGCAAAACTTACTTGAGCAGGTCCTTTATAATCTGGTGCCCACCAGATACCTTCAGTTATTTTACTTCGTTCTGCCGGTGCGGTTGAGTAAGTAATACCACGGTCCCCACTAAGAACCCAATGTTCCCCTGCAAACTCTTTTGCAGGAATACCATTGATCCTTGAAATTATACCTCTGATCATTGGAGCTTCATCGAAAGCGGTTACCTCTTTATTTGCCTCCATAATTTTACGAAACTCTGGCATTTGTGATTTTTGGATATCGATAAAAAAGTATGATGGTGCTACATCGGGTAAATCTTTTTGAATTGCCAACCTTATGTTTCCACCGATTTGGCCAATACTCGATAATACGGATAAACCAATACCTATCGATAAAATAATAATAATTGCACCCTCTTTTGGTCCTGTAATTGCCGATAAAGCCCAACGTATTTTTGGATTACGCCTTAATTTAATTCTAATTTTTTGAGTCCCTGCTCGGACTGCGGCAGCTACAAATATCAAACAAAGGAAGGAAGAAATAATTGCAAAAGCAGTCCAAAGTGTCAGCTTAATTGATCCTGTAAAATAGGCTGCTAAAATGATCAAAGAAAGTACAATTGCTAAAATAGTGGCAAGATACTTAAAACGAGGAAGCCTAAATTTAGTCTCAGTCTCATTTCTGAATAATTCAGAAGATTTGATATTTTCGATATTCGACAAAGGCCACAAAGAAAAAGCTATAGAAGTAAGTAAACCATAAATAATGGCTTCCAAAATAGGTTTAAAATAAAAACCAATCTTTATTGGTATAGGAATGCTGTAAGTCAGCCATTTCCCAAGTAAAAAAGGCCCAATACTTCCTAGACACCCT
>CACPBQ010000071.1 GCA_902632125.1 Paracoccaceae bacterium
CAGCGGTTGAGTTGGCAAAAATGACATTAGATTTTTGTATTTCAAAATTGGGTTATCAAATAAAATACAATAAAGTAATCAGACCGGATGAGATTTCTGTTGAAATTGATTTAAGTGAGCCAATGACGTTTCTTGGCCGCCTTGTTCAAAACGACTTTTGTATTTTGCAAAAAATTGACGAGGAACATGTGCTTACAGCGGCAGCGCTTTGTTTTCCCGCTAGTTGGTCACTTCACGAAAAATTTCTTAAGCCTCTTGTGGGTATACACTTTCCAGTGAAAGAGTATGATGAAAATATTGCTAAAAGAGTTCAACGACTTTTCGACGGTCTACAAATAAACAAGCCACTCTGGAGGTTCAACGCGCTGTTTTATGAAGATCCAAATCTTTTTCAACCAAGAAGAGAAAATCAGCCAAGAAGAAAGCCAGAACCTAATAAAGTGAATTATTTCAGGTCCGAGAGACAAACTTTTATTAAATTGCCAAAAAGCGGAGCAATCATTTTTGGCATCCATACATTTGTTGTACACGCATAAAAGAACAGATGATAAAAAAACGCTTCAAGATATTTTGAAGCGTTTTTTCGTTTTTATTCAGCAGCTGTAATACATTCCATATTCGACTGGATGGGGTGTGTGTTCATAAGTCTCAATTTCTTCCATCTTCAGTTCAATATAGCCCTCAATTTGATCTTTCGTGAAAACGTCTCCTGCAAGAAGATACTCATGATCGGCTTCAAGGCAATCAATTGCTTCCCGCAGGCTACCACAAACTGTAGGAATATCAGCGATCTCTTCTGCTGGCAGATCATAGAGATTTTTATCCATCGCTTCGCCTGGATCGATTTTATTCTTGATACCATCAAGACCCGCCATCAATAGAGCAGAGAAGCATAGATACGGATTGGATGACGGATCTGGAAAGCGCGCTTCCACCCTTTTAGCTTTAGGAGACTCAGTCCATGGGATACGTACGCATCCTGAACGGTTTCTAGCTGAATAAGCCCTCAATACAGGCGCTTCGAAGCCTGGTATAAGTCTTTTGTATGAATTTGTTGAGGGGTTGGTGAACGCATTAAGTGATTTGGCATGTTTCAATATACCGCCAATAAACCACAATGCCTCGTCAGATAGATCGGCATACTTATCGCCAGCAAAAAGAGGTTTTCCATCTTTCCAAATCGACATATTACAATGCATCCCGGTACCATTATCGCCAGCTATTGGTTTCGGCATAAATGTTGCTGACTTACCATACGCCTGCGCAACGTTATGGATAACATATTTATATTTCTGCAATTCATCCCCTTGTTTTGTCAGACTTGAAAAGATGAGGCCCAGCTCATGTTGGCATGAAGCCACTTCGTGATGATGTTTATCAACAGACATTCCCAATCTCTTCATCGTAGATAGCATTTCAGACCGTATATCCTGACCATCATCAATAGGATTAACTGGAAAATACCCACCCTTTACACCAGGTCTATGACCTGTATTGCCTATTTCATATTCAGTATCCGTATTCCAAGATGCATCCAGCGCGTCGACTTCAAAGGACACTTTGTTCATTGAGTTTGAAAACCTAACATCATCAAATAGAAAAAATTCGGCCTCAGGACCTACAAAAAACGTATCGCCAATGCCAGATGACTTCAAATATGCCTCGGCTTTCATGGCAGTTCCGCGAGGGTCTCTATTGTATGCTTCCCCGGTATCTGGTTCTACCACATAACAATGCACGCATATCGTTTTTTCTGCATAGAAGGGGTCAATATAGGCACTATCGATATCCATCATCAATTTCATGTCTGATGCTTCGATTGATTTCCAACCTGCAATGGATGAACCATCAAACATAAAGCCTTCTTCAATAAAATCAGCATCTACTTGATCAGACATTACTGTAACGTGTTGCAGTTTCCCACGCGGATCGGTGAACCTAATATCTACGTATTCAGCATCTTCGTCTGAGATCAACTTGAGCAATTTTTCTGCGCTCATCCTATTTCCTTCCTAAATTTACTTTAAAGTGCTTCAGAACCGCTTTCGCCTGTTCTTATGCGTATCGCTTGTTCGATGATGCTGACAAAAATTTTGCCGTCACCTATTTTATCAGTTTTAGCCGCGTCAATTATTGCTGCAATGGCTGGCTCTACTTGGTCATCATCAAGCGCAACCTCAATTTTCACTTTTGGTAAAAAATCTACCACATATTCCGCTCCGCGGTATAACTCTGTATGACCTTTCTGTCTTCCAAATCCCTTCACTTCGATAACGGATAAACCTTGAATACCAATTTCTTGTAAAGCCTCTTTCACTTCATCCAGCTTAAATGGTTTTATGATTGCCTCAATTTTCTTCATGGTTGCTTCTCCTTG
>CACPBQ010000072.1 GCA_902632125.1 Paracoccaceae bacterium
TCCAAAACTCTAAGTCGGTGTTTTGAAGCTTTTTCCCCTCTGCAATCCCAGCGTTGGCTACGCAAACTTGTATCGGGCCGAATTGGGCAGTTGCTTTCGATATGACAGAAATGACTTCTTGTTCTTTCGATATATCCATTTGACAAGTGGAAATATTTGCACTGGTTTTTGCAACTTCTTCAAGCACTTCTTTTCTGCGGCCTGTAATTGTTACTTTTGCGTCCTTTTCAGCAAATAATGTGGCAATAGCTCGCCCTATTCCCGTTCCACCGCCAGTTATCAGTACATGTTTATTGGCTATCATTTCATCCCTCGTTACTTGGTGAAACTAATGGAATAAAATTGGATAGCAATTGTAAAATTATCATACACAAATCTAACTAAGCTTAGCTATATTTCTAGATCTATTTATTTGGAAAAGTTTAAATATTAGGTTGAAATTTAAATTTTATGAACCAATTAACGGACGTTTTGAATGTAATTGAAGAGAACAGCCAAATATTCTCGTTTAATTAGGCTTGCACCACGTTTATCAATCGCGTAAATCGACTGATCAGTGAATTTGTTTTTAGTATTTAATTATGCTGGATTAATTTTATTTGATGTAAAAGGATAATAAGTTTGAAGATAGGTACCCCAAAAGAAGTTTTCGATGGTGAGGCCCGCGTAGCTATGACCCCCGATAGTGCGCTTCAGTTACAGAAACTTGGATACGATTGCGCCATCGAAAGCGGTGCTGGATTAATGGCTGGCTTTTCCGATAAGGCCTATTCAGATGCTGGCGTTGAAATTAAGAAATCAGCAGCCGCACTTTGGAAAGATGTCGATGTTATTGCAAAAGTGCGTGAGCCAGATGATGGCGAAATGAAACGGCTTACTGCCGATCATACTTTAATATCTTTTTTCAATCCGGCGGGAAATGATCAAGGACTTCAGGCTGCTGCTAAAAAAGGTACCAGCGTGATAGCTATGGAAATGGTGCCGCGGATAAGCCGTGCTCAAAAAATGGATGCGCTTTCATCGATGGCTAATATTGCTGGTTACAGGGCGGTTATAGAGGCAGGAAATAATTTTGGTCGATTTTTTACGGGTCAGGTGACCGCTGCAGGTAAAGTTCCACCAGCAAAAGTACTAATCGTTGGCGCAGGCGTCGCAGGTTTAGCTGCGATTGGAACTTCTGCATCACTTGGTGCGATTACTTACGCATTCGACGTGCGTCCGGAAGTTGCTGAACAGGTTGAGTCGATGGGAGCCGAGTTTGTCTACCTAGATTTCAAAGAGGAACAAAAGGATGGGGCAGAGACTGGGGGTTATGCTGCAGTTTCAAGCCCTGAGTTTAGAGAGGCGCAACTCGCAAAATTTCGGGAACTTGCTCCCGAAATCGATATTGTTATTACGACTGCTCTAATTCCCAACAGAGAGGCCCCGAAACTTTGGCTCAAGGATATGGTAGAGGCAATGAAGCCTGGATCTGTTATTGTTGATTTAGCGGCTCCCGCAGGTGGCAATGTTGAGGGTACCGTCCAAGATGAAAAAGTGGTTACCGATAATGGCGTGACTATTGTTGGGTACACCGACTTTGCGAGCCGTATGGCAGCTCAAGCGTCATCTCTATATTCCACTAACATACGACATATGATTGCTGATTTGACGCCAGAAAAAGACGGCAAAATTATTCACAATATGGAAGATGATGTCATTCGGGGAGCGACTGTAACTTATAAAAAGAAAGTTACTTTCCCACCCCCACCTCCCAAGGTTCAGGCTATTGCAGCTAAATCTCAAGAAAAGCCAAAGGAACTCACACCAGAAGAAATTAGAGTCCAAGAAGCGGAAGCTTTCAAAGCGCAAACAAAACAACAGGTAACACTGTTGGCCACGGGTGCGATATTAACTTTAGGCCTTGGTCTAATTGCACCAGTTAGCTTCATGCAGCACTTTATTGTTTTTGTACTGTCTGTGTTTGTTGGGTTTCAAGTTATTTGGAACGTAAGTCATTCTCTGCACACACCTTTAATGGCGGTAACTAATGCAATTTCGTCCATAATAATTCTTGGAGCCTTAATGCAAATAGGGTCAGGATCATTTCTGGTTATAATTTTAGCTGCATTATCAGTTTTTATGGCAGGCATTAACATTTTTGGTGGATTTTTAGTCACACGACGCATGCTTGCCATGTTTCAGAAATCTTAACTGGAGGGTAGGACGATGGATCTAGGTTTTACAACTGCTGCTTACGTTGTCGCAGCTATTCTTTTTATTCTATCTTTGGGAGGATTATCTGG
>CACPBQ010000073.1 GCA_902632125.1 Paracoccaceae bacterium
TGGCCCAGAAAAATAGCTCCAGCATTAGTTATCCTTTTCGCTAATTTTTCGGGATCATAAACACAAAGCTCTAAGTGCTCAGGAGCAATTCTATTTGAAAGTTCTATTGCTACATCGAAGTCAGGTACTTTTATAATTGCGCCATTATCATTCCAACTTTTTCTAGCTATTTCACTCCGAAAAAGATTTTTTAAATTTACTTCTATTTTTTTCTGAACCGATTTAACTATATCATCACTATCGGTTATCAAAATAGATTGAGCATTTTCATCATGCTCTGCTTGGCTTAATAGGTCCAACGCAATCCAATCTGGCCTACTCGTTCCATCGGCTAAGACTAAAATTTCTGAGGGACCAGCTATCATATCTATCCCCACTTTACCAAAGACTTGACGCTTAGCGGCAGCCACAAAAGCGTTGCCTGGTCCTGTTATTTTATCTACAGGCTTAATAGTTTCAGTTCCATAAGCCAAAGCTGCGATAGCTTGAGCTCCGCCTACTCGATAAATTTCGTCTACTCCAGACAATTGCGCTGCAAGTAACACTAACGGGTTGATTTTGTCGTCTGGTGTCGGAACTGTTATTGCTAACCTACTTACGCCAGCAACTTTAGCTGGAATTGCATTCATAAGCACAGAAGATGGGTAGCTAGCTAATCCTCCGGGAACATACAAGCCTGCGGCTGCAATGGGAGACCATCGCCAACCTAACTCAACGCCATTTTCGTCTGTCCATAAAGCATTGCTTGGCATTTGCCGTTTATGATAGGCCTCAATCCGTGCTGCTGCCAATTCTAATGCGCTACGCTCTCTTTCCGGTACTTTCAGAATTTGCTCAGCAAGCTCTGGTTTATTTAACCGTATTTTATCTGATGTTAGTTCAATACGATCAAATTTTCGGGTATAATCAATAAGTGCTTGGTCACCTTGTTCTTTAACTAAGCCTATTATTTCTCTAACGGATATATCAACATCAATGCTGTCTTCTCTTTTGGAAGACAACAGCATTCTAAAATCTTTCTCAAAATTAGAATCCAACGAATTCAAAAAAACAGGCATTACTTTTTCCTTTAACTACAACTTTCCGAATAGCGCCTGTTCTTCATTTTCTCAAGTCTTCCTAAGAAACTACGCTTTTATCAATCGATTGCATGCTCTGGTGAAAGCCCAGAAGGTGCATTGTAGGGCATAGTAACATCTCGTAAGTTTATATCTAAAGCATCCACTTCAACTCGGATACCTCCGTTTCCAGACAATACAATCAAAACATTACCCGTCCCGCCTTCCTCACCATCGAAAGCAATAGATAAAATGGACAAAATTTTATCTTTTTGTTTTGGAGAAAAACCACTTGAAGAAATAGCTCTGATATTACTTATCATCAATAAAGACTGGACTCGCTCAGGACCCCTCCGTTGTGACATTGCTGATCTTTTGTCTTCCCACCTAAACCTGTTTATTAAGAGAGCTAATTTATAAGAATTAGCAAGCCACTTTATTTCACTCGTAGGGAGAATTGAGTCTTGTATAAGAGACGATACTACTTCTAAATCACTCGTATCGAATGCACCCACATTTAGAGGTTTTTGTTCACCATCCTCAAAACGAGCATCTTCAGACATTAACCTGAGATCCTTTTTATATTAGCGCCAACATCGGACAATTTTCCCACTAAGTTTTCATAGCCTCTATCGAGATGGTATACTCTAGAAACTTTTGTTTCACCTTCCGCAGCCAAACCTGCCAAAATCAAAGAAACAGATGCACGCAAATCAGTAGCCATTACAGGCGCACCTTTTAGGCGTGAAACTCCTTTTACTTTTGCAACACCACCTTGAACTTCGATTTCTGCACCCATTCTCATTAATTCTGGTGCGTGCATAAATCTATTTTCAAATAAAGTTTCCTCTAAATGGCTAGTGCCGTCAGCCAAGCACATCAATGCCATAAACTGAGCTTGCAGGTCAGTTGCAAAACCAGGGAAAACTTCTGTTTTAACATTAACAGGTTTAATTAAGTCATCTACCTTTCTTGCTTTTATACCATTCGATGTTTCTGAAATATCTAAACCAGAGCGTTGAAGACAGTCCCAAAACTCTCCTAATAGTTCTTTTTTTCCTCCAATCAAATCAACTTCACCTCCAGCAATTGCGGGAGCAATCATATAGGTACCCAGTTCAATTCGATCTACAACTACCGCATGAGTAGTACCACTTAAAGTTTCCACCCCTTGTATCTCGATCCTACTGGACCCCTCTCCTTGTATTTG
>CACPBQ010000074.1 GCA_902632125.1 Paracoccaceae bacterium
GCAAATTATTTGTTGAAATATGCCCTCGGTCCTTTTCAGTCCTAGTTCGGCCAGGTATGCGTTTAAATCAAATTCGATTCAGACAGGGTTTGGCTATTTTAAATGACGATGAGCTGCGAAACCTCCATAACAAAGAAAAGTTAATTGACGGCTCACCTAAAATAGATATGGGTCTAGCGTTTTCGGTAGACTTGCAACCAGCAGCAGGTTCTTTAGTTGGTTACCAGGCAAAACCACATACGGGAATAATAGATTTAGATAAAGTAAACACCTATAATCTCGAGGATTTTTGGCAAGAAGTTCATAGCTCTAATAGTCAAATTATTTTAGATCCTGATGCATTCTACATTCTTATGAGTAGAGAGGCAGTCCACATTCCACCCGCTTATGCTGCAGAGATGGCTCCTTACCTTGCAATGGTAGGTGAATTTCGAGTTCATTATGCTGGATTTTTTGACCCGGGTTTCGGTCATGCTAATGCAGGTGGCTCAGGCTCGCGTGGAGTTTTAGAAGTCCGATGTCATGAAGCACCTTTCGTTTTAGAACATGGCCAAATTGTAGGAAGATTATTGTATGAAAAAATGGTTGAAGTCCCTAAGGAATTATACGGAGAAACTATAAAGTCAAACTATCAAGGTCAGGGATTAAAACTCTCAAAACATTTTAAATAGTTTTTTCTTCGTTAAACAGGTCATTCTGTTGATCTTCATCCTCTAACATTTTTTCCGTCAAAACTGATCCAGGAGGTGGAGGGCTTTCAAGAAGTCCTGCGGATTTTAGCTCTTTTAACCCGGGCAGATCACGAGCACTTTCAAGACCAAAATGATCAAGAAAGTTTTGCGTAGTAGCAAATGTAACCGGTCTCCCTGGAGACATTCGTCTTCTCCCTATTTTAATCCAGTCCAATTCCATTAACAGATCGATTGTACCACGAGAAACACTGACACCTCGTATCTCTTCAATTTCTGCTCGAGTGACAGATTGGTGGTATGCAATTATTGCAAGTGTTTCTACGGCGGCACGAGAAAGTTTCCTTACTTCAATTGTTTCTTTCTGCATAAGAAAACTAAGATCTGCAGCAGTGCGCAATGCCCAACATTCACCAACTTTTACTAAGTTTATACCACTACTCTTATACTTTTCCTGTAAATTTTTGAGCGCCTGCTCTGGTTCACAACCATGAGGTAAACGGCTAATGATTTCTTTAAGTGTAACAGGTTCTGCGCTTGCAAAAAGGATAGCTTCCACCATTCGTTCTTGTTGATCGATTTTGGGAGCCTCAAATAGAGAACCGGTGAGCTCTTCTTCTTCTATCATTTGCCCGACCCTTTTGATTTAAATTGTATTGGCCCAAAACTATCACTCTGACGCAATTCAAGATCACCGCTCTTGGCCAATTCCAGTGTAGCTGCAAACGTTGAGGCCGTTGCTGCACGAATACGGTTTACTGAAGAAGTCCATCCATCCGGTAAAAAGGAGAAAATATCTATCCAACCAATAGAGTAGCCAATCAAACCACGCATTCGCTCTAATGCCTGCTCAATTGTATAAACTTCATCTCTGTCCATAACAAATGGTCGAAAATCGTCCTTGGTTTTTATTCGCGCATAACCCTGAATAATCTCTAGAAGAGAAGCCTCATATTTTATACGCCTGATTTTTTCTACTTTTTCTTCAATCCCTCTTGCAAAGAAATTCCTGCCAAGTTGGTCTCTGGCCATTAACTGAGCTGCCGCATCTCTCATTGCCTGTAATCTCTCAAGTTGAAATGCTAGATGAGCTGCCAATTCTTCGCCACTCGGCTCATTCTCGTCCACATCAGCGGGAATAAGTAAACGTGACTTTAAAAAAGCAAGCCATGCAGCCATAACTAAATAATCAGCCGCCAATTCAATTTTGAGGGTACGCGCTTTTTCAACAAATTCTAAATACTGCTCTGCAAGCTGAAGAATAGAAATCTTCATCAAATCCAATTTTTGGGAACGCGACAAAGCAAGAAGAAGGTCCAATGGTCCCTCAAAACCGTCAAGATCAACAATCAGCTCATCTTTTGTCATCATTTGAGATAAAGTAGTAAAATTATCAAAATTCTCATATATACGCCTGTTCTTAATTACCATTTGGTTCAAAGACTCTGTGACGAGTCGAACATCTACATTTTATTATGCTCTATCTTTTTTCTTTCTTCAATGACAGAGGCTAACCTAGATAGTGTTGATACATTTGGGTTTACCCCAGAACTAATGATTTCTTT
>CACPBQ010000075.1 GCA_902632125.1 Paracoccaceae bacterium
TTAAACGTTTCGCCTTTTGGACCATATCCTAGAGGGGCGATGACTGGGATAGTATCATTTTCAGTAAGTGTGTTTATAACTGATGGATTGATCTTCGATGGCGAACCGACCATTCCCAGATCTTTATCGGCTTGTTTGCATTCAATTAGCTTAGCGTCTTTTCCAGATAACCCGACAGCGCGGCCACCTTGATCATTAATGGCTTGAACAATTTTCTTATTAACGCTCCCGCTAAGTACCATTTCGACAACTTCCATAGTTGCTTGGTCTGTAACCCTTTTCCCATTTACAAATTTAGACTCTATTTTTAACTTTTTCAGCATTGCATTGATCATAGGACCACCACCATGGACAATAATTGGGTTAATCCCTACTTGGCGCATCAATGCTACATCCCGTGCAAAAGTTTCCATACCCTGATCATTCGTCATAGCATGCCCCCCAAGCTTAATTACAATGATGGCTTCCGTATATCTTTGTAAATAAGGCAAAGCTTCGGATAGAGTACGCGCAGTAGCAATCCAGTCACGGTTCATATCTTGTTTCTTCATTTTTACTTTCCAAGCTAAACGCTTTGTCACCTATACTATAAAAGGGTGCAAGCTCAAACTAGACTAACATAGCAATAACAGATCTAAGGGTTTGAATTCCCCAACCTTTCTCTGAAGATGTCAAAATTATTTCTGGAAAGGCGGCTGGGTGTTTTTGTAAACTAGTTCTGACCTGTCCCAGTATGTTTTTGCGGTCTGCTTCTTTAACTTTATCTAATTTAGTTAAAACTACTTGAAAAGTGACAGCTGAGGTATCAAGCATAGACATTATGTCTTCGTCAACTTTTTTGACACCATGTCTTCCATCAATCAATACGAACGCTCTACGCAGGGATTGCCGCCCCGCTAGATATTGTTTTAGAAGAACTTGCCACTTCTCAACAACTTTAATTGGTGCGTTGGCATATCCATATCCTGGAAGATCGACCAAATAATGTGTTTCTGGAATAGAAAAAAAATTTATTTCTTGGGTTCGTCCAGGAGTATTAGAGGCCCTTGCAAGTCCTTTTCTGCCGGTTAGTGCATTGATTAGACTGGACTTCCCAACATTAGAGCGACCTGAAAAACAAACTTCTATTTTATCTGGGGTCGGTAATCCCTGCATATCGACAACACCTTTAACAAAGTTTGTCTCCTTAGAGAATAATTTACGACCCAGTTCTTTATTGCTTTCGTCTAGCTCCTCATAAACAGGAAATGAAAGTTTCAACTTATAATCTCCACTGCATCACCAGATTTTATTCTACCACTAGAGGTAGCTATCGCTGCTACAGTGAAGTCGTCCTGCCCCATGCTTTCTAGGATACCTAGGGTATCAACATCTCGAATACCTGTAATTGGGTTTGCTGTTGTAGCGAGGCATCTAACGATTTCTTCCTGCACTCTAAAAGTAACGTCCCCTATCTTTAAAGTCTTCCCGATCCATTCATTCTCAGCCCAGGGCTCACACCCGTCTATCCATAGATTGCATCGCCAACGAAGCAAAGATAACTCTTGACCGTGCTGTTTTTCGACTTCTTGGTGACTAGATAAGTTACCAATGCTTATGGATGGAAAATCAGTATCAGTCATTCCTGTTTGAATTGACCTTACTAACTTGACTGATGATGACCGATTTTTAGGCATTAAAGGGCTCACCCAATTAATAAACTCCGCAGAGTCAAAATCAGGGTTGATGCAAATTTTTCCGATTGAGGGATGACTTAATTCTAGTTTTTCGTCTGATGTCCAACTTGCTGAGATCGCAGCCAATTGAGGCGCTTTGGCTACACGTGAAAAATTTCTACATGGTACCCAGGTGGAGCCATCTGCGTCGCTTTGATCGTGCACCACTGCCCAAGTGCGGTCCAGGGGCAATGTTTTACCGCTGCATATATCGATAGCGTCAAGGTATTCGGAGCCATGAGATTTGATTGGGTATCTCCAAATCTGGGCTAAATTCACTCTACACCTTTTTCTTTTTAAAACTGGCTAGAATGTTACCAAAAACGTCTGGTTTGTATCCTTGTCGGCGCATAATTAGATATTGTTGTATAAAAGTTATCGTATTGTTCGCGATCCAGTAAATTACAAGGCCACTGGCAAACGTAC
>CACPBQ010000076.1 GCA_902632125.1 Paracoccaceae bacterium
ATGCTGCTGACGAAGAAATCTTAGATGATACAGAGGAAATGCTTAGCTTGGCTGAAAAAATATATTCTAATCACTCAAGTGAGCAAGAATTGATCTTAGAGGCGGATAAACCTCACACTCTTGCCTGGCGTGAATGGTCTGAGAATGCGGATGTTTTTTCAGAAAGTGGAAGCTTCGAAACTTTTGGAGTTTTAGATCTATTAGAACAAATAAAATCTGCGAGAGTTGAAACGAATGATGGTCATTACTTTGTAGAAACTACTAAAGCATGTGCGACGGTAGATATTAACACGGGATCAGATACAAGTCCTGCAGCTGCCCTGAAAGCCAATCTAGCTGCAGCCCATGATCTTCCACGGCAACTTCGTCTACGTGGTATTGGGGGTCAAATAATCATAGATCCAGCACCAATTTCAAAAAAAGATCGAAAAATTTTTGATCAAGCGCTAAGAATTGCCTTTCGAAAAGACACTGTTGAAACAAATATTGTTGGCTGGACAGCTATGGGGCTAATTGAGATACAACGTGCTAGAGTACGGTCGAGCTGGAGATAAGTTATCTAAATATAATCATCAACTTTACTTTAGGAAACGTCTTTCCAATTAACTTCTCGCTTATTTTGTCCAGTTCTGCCTCTGCGAATAAATAATCTGTTGAGAGCATTTATGTAAGCTTTTGCGCTCGCAACAACGGTATCAGTATCAGCAGATTGGCCAGTCGCTATATTTCCATCTTCTTCCATTCGAACGGTAACTGTAGCCTGAGCATCTGTCCCCTCAGTTACAGCATTAACTTGGTATAATTGAAGATGCGCGGTATGCCGATAAAGTGATTGTACTGCATTAAACGTTGCATCCACCGGACCATCACCTGTAGCGGTAGTTGATGACTCTTTCCCGCCTATAGTCAATGTCATAAACGCTTCCTGTGGTCCCGTCGTACCACAAATCACCTTCAGTTCATTTAAAACAATGTGATCATTTGCTGCATCTTCGCCAGCTTGCATTAAAGCAATTAGGTCTTCATCATAAACTTCTTTTTTACGATCTGCTAACTCCTTGAACCTAACAAAAACATCCTTCAGTTGGTTGTCAGCTAAATTATATCCTAACTCTTGCAATTTTGATCGAAGCGCTGCGCGACCAGAATGTTTCCCCAAAACTAAGTTTGTAGCTGAAAGCCCAACATCTTCAGGACGCATAATTTCAAAAGTTTCAGAATTTTTTAACATTCCATCTTGATGAATGCCACTTTCATGGGCGAAGGCATTTTTCCCTACTATTGCTTTATTAAATTGAACTGGAAAGCCGGAAACAGAAGCAACGCGCCTGGATATGTTCATAATCTTAGAAGTGGTAATATTAGTATAAAACGGCATGATGTCGCCTCGGACTTTTAATGCCATAACTACTTCTTCGAGCGCGGTGTTTCCGGCGCGCTCACCTAATCCGTTTATTGTACATTCAATTTGTCTGGCACCGCCTTCTACAGCAGCTAGGGAATTTGCAGTAGCCATGCCTAAATCATTATGACAGTGGGTTGCAAAGACAACTTCGTCTGCTCCTGGCACTTTATCTATTAACATTTTGATTAAATCAGCTGACTCAAGTGGCGCCGTGTAGCCTACCGTATCTGGAATATTTATGGTTGTTGCTCCAGCCTTTATGGCTATTTCAACGACACGACATAGATAATCATGTTCTGTTCTAGTTGCGTCCATTGGCGACCACTGGATATTGTCACACAAGTTTCTGGCATGGGTCACGGTATCGTGAATTTTTTGCGCCATCTGGTCTTTATCCAAATTTGGTATCGCGCGGTGTAATGGCGAAGTTCCAATAAATGTATGGATTCTTGGCTTCTCCGAGTTTTTTACTGCATCCCAACAACGATCAATATCTCCAAAATTAGCTCTTGCTAGGCCACATATTACAGCTGTTTTACTTCGCTCAGCAATTTCACTTACTGCCTTGAAGTCTCCTTCTGACGCAATAGGAAACCCTGCTTCAATAATATCAACTCCCATATCATCCAGAAGCTCTGCGATTTCTAATTTTTCCTCATGGGTCATAGTCGCCCCTGGTGAC
>CACPBQ010000077.1 GCA_902632125.1 Paracoccaceae bacterium
GCCGGCAGGGCAAATGTCATGTGCTTGCTCTGGGGAATTTTAGATACGAGGATACAAAAATCGATGGCATTATTATCTTTCGAAAGGAAATATCGAGTTCCTGGTGGAACACTTATAGGTGGAAATTTGTTTGATTTCTGGATTGGCCCATTTTATGTTGGCTTTTTCGGCGTCGCAGTAGCTTTTTTTGCACTTTTAGGTACATTCCTTATTTTTTATGGTGCTTCTATGGGCAACACGTGGAACCCTTGGTTGATTTCAATTGAGCCACCCGAGTTAGACGTCGGACTTTCTTTTGCTCCATTAAATGAGGGCGGGATTTGGCAACTTGTAACGATATGTGCTCATGGTGCGTTTCTTTCTTGGGCTTTAAGGCAAGTAGAAATTTCAAGAAAATTGGGAATGGGTTTTCACGTCCCAGTCGCGTTTTCCTTCGCAATACTCGCTTACACAACATTAGTCGTTATTAGGCCAGTTTTAATGGGCGCTTGGGGACATGGTTTCCCATATGGAATATGGTCCCACTTAGATTGGGTAAATAATGTTGGTTACGCTTATGGTAATTTTCACTATAACCCAGCTCATATGATAGCTGTTTCCTTGTTTTTCACCACTACATTGGCTTTGGCATTGCATGGATCGTTAATACTTTCTGCCGCTAACCCTGAGAAGGGTAATGAGATGCGTGTGCCTGAACATGAGGATACGTTTTTTAGAGATTTTATAGGTTACTCTATAGGGCCACTAGGAATTCACAGGTTAGGCCTTTTATTAGCTTTAAATGCTGTTTTATGGTCAGCCATCTGTATCGTAATATCAGGAACTGTCTGGTTCGATGTCTGGTCTGAGTGGTGGTTTTGGTATGTTGATTTACCTTTTTGGGTAAATATTGAGGGAGGCGTCAATGGCTGAATATCAGAATATTTTTACGCAAGTTCAGGTGCAAGGTCCTCCTGAATTAGGTATCGAAGAAGGTGTTAACTTAGATGAAAGAACACGTAATGCGTCTTTCTCAACCTTACTAGGATGGTTTGGCAATGCACAGTTAGGACCAGTTTATTTAGGTTTCTTTGGCGTTCTTGGACTGACCGCAGGCCTTATTTGGTTTCTTATTGTGGGATTTGCATATTGGGGTCAGGCTGGATATAACCCAGCTGTTTTTGTCCGCGATCTTTTTTACTTTTCATTGGAGCCGCCAGCTGAACAGTATGGTTTGGGGTTTGCTCCCATGAAGGAAGGTGGTCTTTGGCTTATTGCAAGTTTTTTCCTCCTAATTTCGGTTCTGTCCTGGTGGATGAGAGCCTATGATTTGGCACGACAGTTAAAAATGGGAAAACATGTATTTTGGGCGTTCGGGGCAGCCATTTGGTTGTTTCTGGTTTTAGGACTAATCAGGCCCGTTTTGATGGGAAGTTGGTCTGAGGCTGTACCTTATGGAATTTTTACCCACTTGGATTGGACAATGAACTTCTCTGTCGTATACGGAAATTTATTCTATAACCCATTTCATGCACTCTCGATAGCCTTTTTGTATGGCTCTGCACTCCTCTTCGCTATGCATGGTGCAACTATTCTTGCCACATCTCGGTTTGGAGGAGATAGAGAGTTAGAACAAATTGCCGACCGTGGCACAGCATCTGAGCGTGCGGCTCTATTCTGGCGGTGGACAATGGGGTTCAATGCGTCAATGGAGGGCATTCATAGATGGGCATGGTGGTTTGCAGTTTTAGTCCCAATTACCGGGGGTATCGGAATATTGTTAACAGGTACCGTGGTCGATAACTGGTATTACTGGGCTCAAATGCACGGCTATGCTCCATTAGATTGATATTTGTGAGGATATAAAATGAAACAGAACGAAGCAAATATGTGGGATAAACAAATGTCCTTGGCTCAGGTTTTTGGACAAATGGTTGCAGGATCATTCTTCGCTGTTCTTGCCCTAGGAATTCCAATAGCATTTATATTATTCTTCTACTTTCTTGGAACATTTTTGCCAATAGAATCAAAGCAAGCAGATGATCCAACACCGGACTCATTTGCTCACATGACCAATTAAAATTTATAGATATAAATTA
>CACPBQ010000078.1 GCA_902632125.1 Paracoccaceae bacterium
TGTATGGGCAGCATGAGCCCAGGTCACATGGAAATGATGCATCCTCATTGCATGGGCGGTATGGGACCAGGTCACATGGAAATGATGCCACATGATTGTATGGGCGGTATGGGCCCAGGGCATATGGCAAATATGCCACATGATTGTATGGGCGGTATGAGCCCAGGTCATATGGAAATGATGCCACCCGATTGTATGGGGGGTATGGGACCCGGTCACATGGAAATGATGCCACATGATTGTATGGGCGGTATGAGCCCAGGTCATATGGAAATGATGCCTCCTCATTGTATGGGTGGTATGAGCCCAGGCCATATGGAAATGATGCCTCCTAATTGCATGGGCAGTATGGATGCTCCAATGATGGCACATATGCCACCACCAGTGATGAACGCTATTACACCTGACCAGATGGTAAATATGCCGCCTGACGTTGCAGGCATGATGCCAGATGACGGTGGAATGGGAGCTCTGGGCGGTGCCCTAGACCCAGGACCAGGTAATATGGCTCCAATGGATCCGGCAGGTGATGCTCTTAGTGGGGCAATGGATCAAGCTGCTGATCAGGGAGCAGGTGGAGGTGCTCCAGATATGGGAGTTCCGGCTGATGCGGGCGATGCACCAATGGACGATCCGAACGCACCAGATCCAAATGCGCCACCGGATGAGGTAGACCCTATAGTTTAGGTTAAATCTTTTTAGAAAAGGGGCGATAGTTGGAAACTGTCGCCCCTTTTTATTTTTGGGATTTATTTAGCGTTAAAACATCCTCAATTATACTTGTGTATTGATGGCAGAGGAGACGGGATACTTGACCTTATAATTCCAGTAAGTTTAACTCTAGGGCTATTATGCCTATATTTATGAGACATATAGCTTGCATATCTGTATCTGTATCTTAGTAAACATACACCCATCTATACACCCAGTTTTTTTGGCGGCTTATGAAGAAGGTAGACTATTAAATGCACCATCGAGGTATGGTTCGTACTTGCGCCATGCTTCAGAGCTGCCTTGATAAACCTTTTGCCTAACCTGCTGCTGTGAGGCTGTTCTCACAATACGTTTGTTTTTATGGGGTGATAAACATGCTTCTTCCCAATCTAGTCCTAGATGATCAATAAGCTTCCTGGTTTCGATTTCTTGGTTAGTTGTGAGTTTCTCATAGTTCAAATCGTAAATTCTATCACTGTATTCTGATTGCCAAAGCTCCATTAGATCACTGTAGAGCGCATAATATGAAACCACGTCCTTTAGATCATAACAATATCCTAAACCTTTTGTACTGAAATACTTTGTATAATTGGACCAACAGGTAGCAGCAGCACTTCGTTGTACATGAACAATTTGAGCCTCGGGGAAAGCGGCACAGATTAACGGGATAAAGTGAAAGTTTTGAGGCATCTTATCTGTCACAAAATTCTTTTCATTTGATAACTTCGATACCTCTGAGAGATACTTCTGTCTGAACTCAGAAATAGCTGCAATGTTTATCGATGTAGGATCTACTACTAATTTTTTTCCAAATTTCGCAATGTATTTTAATTCTCCAGCACCAACCACCTTAGTATGCGACGATATTATTTGTTCTACGAGGCTTGTTCCTGATCTTGGCATACCAAGAATAAAAATGGGCTTAGGTTTAATCATACTATCTTTTATTTTATTTGCGTTTGTTGAAAAATGAGGCTGTGTTTCTTTCAAACTATTGAAAAACTTAATGTCTTGATCTAGCGAGTAGTGCAGTAAGTTTTTACGCAGAGCGTTTCCTTCAGATAAGAGACTGAAGGCCAGGTCCAGGTTACCAACGTCTTCATACATTTTAGCTAATGAAAAAGCTAAACTGCACCTTGCATCTTTACTCAAATTTTCACGCTTATAAAGTTCTTGAACTTGGATTATTTGATCATCGTCTTCTTTATATTTTATAATAAGACTTAGATTGAAATGGGCGTCCGCATAATCGGGCTTTATGGAGAGTGCCTTTTTGTAGGCCTCTATCGCCTCTTCTAACTTACCTTGGTCTCTGAGCGCATTACCCATGTTGT
>CACPBQ010000079.1 GCA_902632125.1 Paracoccaceae bacterium
TCAATATTTCAAAGATGATGCAACAGCTTTTAATGCCGAAAAGAAAGATATAATTGAGGGTAAAGGCGTTTTGAACAATCGTTTATCTGAATTTTTTATGTCTGGGCTGAATGATATAGGAGTACCGACCCACTTCATTAAACGTTTGAACATGAGAGAGCAACTTGTGCGTAATTGTGAAATAATCCCTCTAGAGGTAGTTGTTCGTAATTACGTTGCAGGTTCACTATCAAAACGATTAGGTTTAGAGGAAGGTAGTCAATTACCCCGCCCAGTAGTCGAATATTACTATAAAAACGATAAACTTGGCGACCCAATGGTATCAGAAGAACATATTGCAGCTTTCAATTGGGCCTCTATTCAAGATATGGAGGATATTCTAGGTTTGGCTTTGAGAGTTAATGATTTTTTGTCCGGAGTTATGTTCAGTATTGGGATAAAACTTGTTGATTTTAAGATTGAAATTGGCCGTTTTTTTGAAGACGATTATCAAAGATTAATAATTGCAGATGAAATTAGTCCAGATAGTTGTCGTTTGTGGGACATTAAAAGTGGGGAAAAGCTGGATAAAGATGTTTTTAGACGTGATTTAGGTAGCCTAATAGATGCCTATTCAGAGATTGCTAATAGGTTGGGTTTACTTCCAAGAACTAACTCTCAAATAAAACCAACTTTAATTAAATAGATAAGAAAGTTTAAAAGGAATTTTAAATTGAAAGCACGAGTTACAGTCATGCTCAAGGGCGGCATTCTTGATCCACAGGGTGAAGCTGTAAAAAATGCATTGAATTCCCTCGGGTATAATCAAGTTAATTCAATTCGCCAGGGGAAGGTAATAGAAATTGACTTAGATGAAACGTCGAAAGAAAAAGCAATAAAAAACGTAGAAAAAATGTGCAAAAAATTACTAGCAAATACCGTAGTAGAAAATTACGAAATAGAGATTAATTAATGAATGCAGCAATAATTATTTTTCCTGGCTCTAATTGTGATAGAGATATGCTTTCAGCTCTTCGTTTGGCAGGTCATGAAACCAGGTTAATTTGGCACAAAGAAACAGAATTACCCAAAAATATTGACCTAATTGCAATTCCGGGAGGTTTTTCTTTCGGAGATTACCTTAGATGTGGAGCCATTGCCGCAAAGTCACCTATTTTCTACGAGGTGAGGAGACATATTAATCGTGGCGGTTACGCATTGGGCATTTGTAACGGGTTTCAGATTCTCACTGAAGCCGGAATTTTACCGGGTATTTTGCAACAAAATATTGATACTAAATTTATTTCCAAAGTTATTGATTTGCGTATTAAAAACACAACTAGTACGTTTACCTATCGATACTCAACGGAAAGTAAAATTTCTATACCTATAGCACATCATGAAGGAAACTATTTTGCACGAGAGGATGATTTGAAAAAACTTCATGATAATAATTGTATTGCTTTTGAGTATATTAATAACCCTAATGGATCTTCTCATAATATTGCCGGCATTTTATCAAAAAATCATCGTGTCTTAGGCATGATGCCTCACCCTGAGCGGCATGTTGAAAAAGCACATGGATGTCAAGATGGCTACCCTTTTTTTGAGGGATTACTTCAGATAAGCTAAAATTCTTAACAGACAGTATAATTTGCGCCATATTATGACTATGGATAAACAGATAACTCCGCCTGTGATTGAACAAAACCAAAAATCACAATCAAAAATTAGAACAAAAACAAGATTATTTTTTCTCTCTTTTCTAATTATCACACTGATAGTTCTATTTTTTACCGACTCATTTTTTACTTCGAAATTCAGTGAGATTTTAAAACGTCAAGGACAAATAAATCTTAATAAGAATGCCGGCAATATACTAACTGAATTGCAAAAAAGCTCAATTATCCCGCAACTTTTAGTTAATGATCAGGAAATTATGAAAGCTTTAATATCTGGAGATTTTTCCCTTTTATCGGATCGATTTTCAGGTTACATTAATGATATATCAATTGCTTCAATAA